>PLOR01000118.1 GCA_003142185.1 Bryobacterales bacterium | reverse complement strand
ACCCATCCGGAGTTCCTTTGGCGCATCGTGACTCTATGCAGAGCAGCAGATCCAGATCGCGCGCCGAGGTTTCGCCGGGTTTTACGGCGATTGGGGGCGGAGGGTGAGATGGCGGATCTCGACGATGGTCCGGACCAGACGCCGCTGCCCGTCGAGCAAGTTCAGGAGACCACTGCCCGGCTGCTGGCGGGAACTCGCTACAATCTGATTTTGACCCACGGTCCGAATGGTGAGTATACACGGCATCGCCGACATGCGGAGTGCTGCCAAACTGTCGTTGAGCTTTGGCGATTGGGCGTTATCGACACAAGACGATTGTGGCTGTTTGCCTATGACGATGGGAACCTTGCGTACTTGCCTCGTGTTCGTGACGATGCCGACCGGCGGGACGTGTTGACAGAGGAAGTCTGGCTCGAAAAGCACCGGCTGATTACGGATCTTTACGGGTTTCGGCCCGACAGTTGGGAAGCACGCACCACTCCGCGAGAAGAAGGGTTCTGGTGCTTCGATTCCGCGTCAGCAGCGGTGAAGCGCGTGGCTCCCCAGGAGCAACCATCATGAAAGTGCTTGTGCTGACCGAATATCCGCCTTCGGCCGCCGGCCTGGCGACGCAGGGTCAGCTATTGTGCAGGGGCCTGCGCGAGATCGGCGTGGATGTCCACCCAGTGCATTTTGAGTCGCCCCAGGAAAAGGAATGGTACTACCGCTGGTTCCAGCCGGACGTGGTGGTCGGCATAGGGTTCTGGGGCCATATTCCGCACCTGGTTCTTCACCCGCAGCAGTTTGGCATGACGGCAATCCCATGGCTCGTGGCCGATGGTTATATCGCGGCACACCAAGAGGTGTTGAATGCCCTGCCGCTGATGCTGGTCACCTCCAATTGGGTGAAAGAGACCTACATGCGGGACGGCATCAGAGGCGACAACATCGAGGTGCTGCCGGTGGGCTGCGACACCGACCGCTTCACGCCGCACAGCCGCGATGACATTAAGGTCCGGTCGATCCGCGAGGCTTTGGGAGTGGCCGATGACCAGATCATGATTCTGACCGTCGGCGGCGACGCGGCTTCCAAGGGCGCCCAAGAGGTCATGCAGGCGCTGGCGCTGATCGATGCCGAGGCGCCCGGCTGGAGATATGTCTGCAAAGTCTGGCCTCAGCCCCGCACGGCGAAGCAGAACGTGATCGACCTCGAACTGGCGGCGCATCTGGGCATCGATAAGAAGGTCACTTACTCCACCAACGTGGTCTCGCATAACTTCATGCCTTACTTGTTGGCCGCCTGCGATATCTACGCTGCTCCATCGCGGCTGGAGGGCTTCGGAATGATTCACGTGGAGGCCAGTGCCTGCGCAAAGCCGGTGATCGCGATCCGCGCGATGGCATTTCTCGACACGATGATCCACGGTGAAACGGCATTCCTGGCGAAAGTAGCAGAGGAGAGAAAGATCGGGGAGGCGGTTTTCGGGGAAGGCCACGGGATCGACGATAGCCACCGTATCGTGTTTCCAAAGCCGCGAACAGCGGAGTACCGCGCCAGCGTGCCCGACATCGCCAGGTACCTCCTGACACTCATCGAGGACAGCGGTCTGCGGCGGAGGATGGGCGAAGCCGGCCGGAAACACGTAGTAGAGTTGTTCGACTATCGCCAGGTAGCCAAGCGTTTCCTGAAGATCGTGTCCGACCGATTGGGAATACAGTAAGGTTGGCCCTACTTATGGACGAGAAAACGCTTGCTTCCATTGACCAGGCCAAAGCAGCGGCCCTCCGCGTCCTGCTCCACAACGCGCGGGGGCCGTTTCAAGGACTTCCCCGGACCGCCGGGTGGGGATACCCGGAACCTTACACACGGGACCTCATGATTTCAGCCCTTGGCTTTCTGTCCACCGGCAACGAGGAACTTGCGGACGCGCTGCGGCGCACCCTGGTGGCGCTAGCAACCAATCAGACGCCGCACGGCCACATCCCATCACTCGCGCACGATCCGGCCGACCGTGGCGCCAGCGATACGACGCCGCTGTTCCTCTTTGGCCTGGCACTCTACAGGAAATCGACTAACCAGCCGGAGTTCCTCGATGGGGCAGCTCATGACGCATTGAGGTGGATGCAATACCAGGGCCCTGACGACATGGTGATGGTCTCGCAACTACCGACCAGCGACTGGCGTGACGAGCAGTGGGTGATGGGTTTTGGGCTGTACGTGAACACGCTGGTTTACGCATATCTGCTTCTTTATGGTGAGCACGAGTCCGCCGGTCAGTTGCGCGGGTTGATGAATCGTCTGGAGGTTCTTGGCGAGGCGAAGAACCCCCATGAGCACGAGGGTCTGGTAGTGCCATCCAAGCCCTATTACGCGCTCTACTCCTACAAACTCTTTAACAGCGACCGTTTCGACCTACTGGGCAACAGCCTGGCGATCCTGACTGGGATTGCTTCACCCGATCGGGCACGAAAACTGGTGGATTGGATTGAAGCGGAGTGCGACTCTATGAGGGACCGTGGAGAGTTGGCGGTGGATTTGCCGCCTTGTTTGTTTCCGTATATCTTGCGCAAGGACCCCGACTGGCGGCCGCGATACGAGCAGTACAACCGGCCCGGCGAGTATCACAACGGGGGCGTCTGGCCGTTTGTCTGCGGCTTTTATGTCGCGGCATGCGTAGCGGCGGGGCGGATGGGACTGGCGAGGCGGAATCTGCTGGCGCTCACCGAACTGGTCAAACCGTGGCACGAAAACGAGGCGGAGTGGGGCTTCAACGAGTGGATCAAGGCGCAGACCGGTCAGCCCAGCGGGCGGGATTGGCAGACATGGTCGGCCGCGATGTACCTCTACGCTGCCGAGTGTGTGCAGCAGCAGGGCACCCCGTTTTTTGACGAGATGCGCGCAGGCGATCGGGTCGCGACGGCGTAGCCGGTCCCCTGGGGACCGTTTCCACCCGCCTTCCGCAGCGTCGTTAGGGCAAAGAGTTGCGTCCCAAGGTCGGTGGTGTCAAGTTTGCGCAGCTCGCCGAGGCCCAATGCCGGACGAATCTTTCCGGACTTTACCAGCCGGTCCAACTTACTTCGAAACTCCAGATCCTGCTGACCGGGCGTGAGACGTCCAGTCAGATCCAGAATGCCGATCCCTTCACGCTCTCCGACCGTGACTTCTAGCAACATGTATGTGTAACTCGCGGATGGCGAAACCATCCGGATTAACGGAAGCGCCTCTGTCGCCGCTCGAACGCGCGCGTTGCTACTCAAGGACCACTTGCTGCCAGGATTTGTCGGGATTGAAACGCGTCATCTGTCGGGCTTGCACGGCCGTTCCGGCTCCCAGATCTTTTTCGTAAACCACTCCATCGTGATTGATGATAAACGTCCCGACTCCGGACACGCCATACTCCGCGGGCCAGGCGACCAGAGCGAAGCCGCCAATCATCTTACCGTTCACCACATAGTCGACGGCGCCTCCGGCAGCGTCCGGCCCCTGAGATTTCAGCACCCGGTAGTAGTATCCGTGGTAAGGCTCCGCCTTCTTACCCATTGCGGACGGATTCGCGACTGCGGCCTCGGCGAAAGGTTGCGAAACGAGACTATCGGAAACACTACCCAAGTACAGTCCATCCTGCTTGCCAGGTGTGCCGGCGATTTTCTGCGCGTATTTCAGGATACGATCTCCGTCGTGCTCCGCCGCGGCGTATTCCATTTGCGCTTCTGCGTAGCCCCGGCAAACCTCCATGGCATTTAATTCGTTTCTGCCAATCCTGCGGGCGAGAATCTCGACACGCCCGCTGGCAGAATCGAGTTGCCATCTGCCGCTCCTGAGAACGACTGGGACCGGAAACGGCCACTCCTGTTCCCCTACCGTAAATTCCACCCTGTCAGGTCTGAAGGGGTCTCGATCAATCTGGAGCTTTTCATGAGCGGACCGCGCAAACTCGGTCCGAAGATCCTTGTCTTCCGCCGGATCGCCGGATTCGACAATGTCCTTACCCTCAGGTCCGAAAAGCTGGAGGAGAGCCGCCGTGTCATTGCGCTCCGCTGCATCGATGGTCGCCTGAACGGCTTCCTGCGGGGTCGCAAATGTCCGCTGGGCGTCCTTTGGCGCGGCTTGCAGTAGAGCTGTCCCCACCACTAGGCCGACGGCCACGAGCCGCGTGAGCCGCCGTGGGCTATCTTTCGAGTCAATCAAATTGGTTTTCCGCATGATCCGCTCCTATCGATGTCCGCCGCCACCGCCACCGCCGCGCATGCCGCCGCCACCGCCACGCATGCCGCCGCCACCGCCACCTCGGCTGAATCCTCCGCCGCCACTCCGGGCGGCCCCGAGGCTGGAATATCCATGGTCGCTCTGCCCCCGCGCCGCTTTGCCCTCCCGAACTCCGCCGAAAGCGCTACGGTTTTTGCCGGGATTACTCGACGAAATCTGCCGATTGCCCATTCGCTCGCCTCCGGATTGGGCGGCGCCTCGAGTTTGCGTCTGTCCCGCCGATCCACGAGTTTGCAGATTCTGGCGCACGTTGCCTCGATAACGGTTGGCCAGGGCGGCGTTCGAATACGGCACGCCACCGCGATGCGAGGCATCGTGAGCCCATGTGCTTCTTCCACTCAGGCTGGCGCTGCCTCTCGAGTTGAAATTATACCGGTGAATGAAGCTGTTATTGACAAAGATACTGTGGCCGCCCCATCCGAACCCCCACCCCCATCCGCCCCAGCCTCCCCATCCACCGCCAAAATATAATCCCATCGGGATGCCGACGCCAAAGCCGAAGTAATCGCCTGGGTAATACCAACTTGCGTACGGATAGTACAGAGGAGGTCCCCAGATGAAGGTGGGGTCGTAGTATGGCAGGTACATCATTTGCGAATTGGCTGGCTGGATCGCGATGACGGGCTGCCCGGCGTCGTTCGTGGTGCTCACGGTTTGCTGACTCGTCGAGGACAGTTTCCCTGCCTGCTGCGCCTTCAACCGCATTCGCTGCACGGCGTCCATCACGTCGCCTTGCTGACTCAGAAACGCGTTGCCGAGATTTGTCGTCCACGTGATGTCCTGGTTCAACCGTTTGACGAGGTCCGGAAAGACCACTAATGCCTGTACGCTCGGATCCCAGTTTTGCTGCTGTGCCGCCTGCGTCAGGGCAGCGCCCGTGAAGCCCGGGTTTCGTTGGAGCCACTGCGAGGCCTGGACGAGTTCGAGCGGATAGGTAGACGCGACCAGGATCTGGCTTACCAGCGGATCCGGGTAGAGTGCGATCGGCGCTACCAAATCGTCGAGCTGGCCGGGCGCCAATGCCTGACCGGGAGGCGGGAGTTGCGGAGGCTGTTGGGCAGCCAGCAGTGCGCCCCCGGGTGCAAGCAGCAGCGCGGCACAGATAACGGCCCACATTGGGAAAGACGACAGATAAAAGCTCTTCATGGATTCCGATCCTCTCGTTTGTTCACTTCTGAAGGCCACCTGGGCGGGCGCGCAAGCCGTGCGTGGCGCGGAGCCAACCTGCCTGGAAGCGCTTTTGCCCGGGTTGGTGATCTTATTTCTCACGGGCTTCCGCAGCACTACGATGAGCGTGGGCGGCGCTATTGCGCAACTCGTCAGCTTATTGATAGGTTTCGCAACGTAATCCGTTGTTATAGCGAGTAGACATTTAAAGACTCACTAGGGTACCCTGACTTGTACCCACCTTTCACATGCACGAGGCGGACCAATCTTTTCCGGATCGGTGATGTTCCTCTGGGATGACCCCGGACCGCCGTAATCTCGACGAGTGCACAATCCGATGGCCGATTCCAGGCGATAAAGGCCGCCACCTCGTCAAGTAAGTGGCTGGGATTCTTGCATGCAGCTTTAACGATCGCCTCCCGGTGCGGAGTTTGCACTCGCCATGGCAGATTCTGCATCTTTGAGCCAGCGGCACGACGGAATCTTTCTCGCCAAAGCCGCGGAACAACCTGTATCACATGGCCCAGGACCTATCGCGAGGGCTGTTGAAGGACTCTCCGCGATTTGCGTCATAATGTAATTGGCGAGAGGAATGACCGTGGCGGAACAATTGTTGATGAAGACGACCATCCTGCTCTTGGTCTCTGATCCGGTTGTACGTTCCGTTCTCCAGGAGACATTGGAGCGGGAAGGATACACGGTCCGGGCTACCGGCGACCTGGGGCAGGCGGTAGACCGGTTGACGGAGTGCACGCCTGATTTGTTGATAACCCGTACCTATGTTGAGGGCTTGCCGGGGCACGAAGCGGCTATGTATCTGCGCACGAAGTGCCCGACAATGAGGGTTCTTATGCTGGGGGGGCTTCTTGATGACGAACGGCTTCAATATCGAGCAGCGCTGCAAGGATTTGAGGTCTTCCCAAAGCCATATACCGCGGCTGAGCTGCTCCAAGAAGTGAAGGATGTTTTGAGCAAACCGCAGGGCTGAACAAGGAAGAGGCTGTGTGGTTGACGCGAGACTGAGACGGCAAATGAGCCAGTTCTGCCGTAATGATCGCCGTAGTAATCGGCTGTAGTCGCTCCCATAGCGATCTGTTCCCTCGCATCCTCATGGATGGAGAGCAGCCGGTACGCTGACGCCGTCATTGGGACGGCGAGGTTCCGTCAACCGACCCCGACTCGTGCATCTCGGAACTGCTTGTGATACCTTTGGTCCGTTATGGATGCCTTTCTGAAGGAGACATCATGAGCAAGCAGCTAATGCTGCTCAATAGGCTGGCGAAGACGACTCGTCTTTTTGCCGTGGTCACGATGTGGCTCTGCTGCCCTGCCAACGCGAATGCACAGATCAGGCTGTGCGGCTGGGCGGCATCCGGAAGCCTTCCACCGCGCCATCAGAGCAACAAGATTGTCGAATGGGGATCTTTGGCCGACGACGCCGGGCCGGACCTGCTCAACATCTCGAACTATGTAATCAACGTCGACCCTTCTGGTGCGAGGAACATCGATTGGGAAGCAGGCTCCATGCGTGTGGACGCCTTGAGGCCAGACAACATCGCATACCTTTGCCAGGGCAACGCGTTCGGACGTATTGATCGCGATGGGCCTCTTTATTTCGCGCGCGATCGGTCCTCGATTTCGACATTCGTCTATGCCGGCCGGCTTGCTACACCGCGAGAGTTCGTCGCCGGCACTCCATTGAAACTGGATTCGGAATTCATCCTTGCCGGAGACGCATCGAAGGGGGCTAAAGCCACGACCATTCGCGTCCGCGTCTCGACAACACTCCTCAAGACCGGGAAGGGCTATTTGATCACATATACCCTCACGAATCTCTCGCCTTCGGACGTAGTTGTAGATCTGCCTATAGATCCTGCGGCGCTCAAAGAACTGGGCGACGGACGATTGGTGCTGAAGAAAGACGAAACGCGAAACGCCACCGCGACCAGCGACCAGTTTCCACTAGACGTGCGCTTGCCGGTGAGAATCCAAGAACTATCTCCGAAAGGAACGTCCGCGATCGTCTTGGTCCCAACATTCCGGACGCCTCCGCGATTGACCGGACGGTGAGGTGAACCGTGATCGACAGGATCAAGAAGATTATCGAGCTGGTGGGACTCGTCCCCGCCATCGTGGGGTTCTTTACCGTCACGCCACGGTGGTTCAGGCCCTCGCCGTATCTCGAACCGGATATCGAATATGCTGCTGCCTTTGTAGCGTTCGTAACATTTCTCGGGACGTTGGTTTACCTCGAGAGGTCTGGAGGGCCTGCTAGGTGGACTGCGAAAGTCACGAATCGTCACATGAAGGAAGCGTTTGTGGGCGTGATTGGATCGCTGTTGATCGCAGGGATCTACACTTGGTTTGTACGCACGTACCCGCACGCCGGAATGGGCCTGGATCTCTTGCAAATGGCACTGTGGGCTTCTTTCTTTGGCTTGGCATCGTTCTTCTTTACAGCCGTTGCGTGTATCTTCAAGGCACCCTAAGCATCGAGCAAGGTATCGTTGGGCATCAGTGAATAATACAGCGTTGTCTCCGGCAAACGCTCTGCCATTTTTGGGTCGCCGAAAGTCGCCCCGCGTTTACCGACAACTGACGATAACAGCCCTTCCGTCCAACTACCGGATCGGGCCTCGGGAATGGTGTTCTCGGACACCGGCTCTCGGCCAGCATCCGCAGATGGCAGAGTTTCCTCCAACGGGACATCGTGGGCGTTTGGGCCCCATTTTCGCGAACGGGGTTAGCCAGCTGAGATTATCAGCTACAGTCGATTCGATGATGCTCATCGGACATACTTCGACGACAGCTCTGATGATAAGCGGCAGCGCTTTTGCGCTATCGGTGGACTGATCGGGAATCCTACGCAGTGGACTGTGTTTGATGATCGGTGGGGAATTCAGGTCATCCATAGCTCAGGCCGCGCTCCGGCTATCTGCGGGGCCGAATCGGGCGGAGTTCCAGTGTCCGCGGTCTCGCCCGGCATTTTCATTTCGCAGATCGAATCGCAGAAGAAGAGCAAATCGCAGGACCGCATTCCGATTCTGCCCGCGCCGTTTGAGGGAGGCAAGTAAGTATGCGAATCGCAATGCTGCTGTGTTGTTTTGTCGCCGCTCTCCCTATGCGGGCCCAGGACGACGTCCTCATGCGAGCCATGCGCGACGAAATGGCCCGCTCGATGAAGGAGCCGCAGCTCGCGAACCTGGAAAAGCCGTACTTCATCGCTTATCGGGCGACCGAACGCGACGTTAGCAGCTTGCGGATGGCTTTCAATTCCTGCCGGCGTTTCTCGGTGGTCTTGGGATATGCCATTTTCAGTTCGCTAAGTGTATCCAGGACAATTTGGGAAACAATCAGCCGGGCATTCTCCTTGTCGTCGGCGGGTACGGCGTACCAGGGCGCGTGATGGGTGCTGGTCGCGGTCAGGCAAGCCTCATAAGCCTCCATGTATTGCTTCCAGTATCCCCTCTCGTGAATGTCAGCCATGCTGAATTTCCAGTTCTTTTCCGGCTCATCGATGCGCTCGAGAAATCGCTTTCGTTGCTCATCAATCGATAAGTGCAGGAAGATCTTGATGGTCCGCGTCCCATTACGATAAAGATGGCTTTCCAGATCCACGATCGAGCGATACCGCTCCTTCCAGATGGTTTTCTCGTCGCGCAACTCTTCCGAAAGCCCCTGGCTGCGGAGAATCTCCGGATGCACCCGAACAACCAGCACTTCCTCGTAATAGGAACGGTTAAATATGCCGATCTCCCCGCGTTCGGGAAGTTTGCACGTCGTGCGCCAGAGAAAATCGTGTTCCAGTTCGTCGGCGCTAGGCTGTTTGAAATTGAAAACCTGGCAGCCTTGCGGATTCACTCCGGACATGACGTGCCGGATCGCGCCGTCCTTGCCGGCGGCGTCCATCGCCTGAAAAATCAGCAGCATCGCATAGCGCTTGGACGCGTAGTAAAGGCGCTGCCGGGAGCTCAACTCCGCCACGTGTTCTTCCAGGAGTCTGCGATACTGTTTCTCCGACTTGTAAAATGGCTTCACCATCGTCGGCCACTCTTTGAGTGCGACCTTTTCGCCCGGCCGCACACGGAAATCCTTTGTGTTGATTTTCATCTTCATCCCTTCGGCTCACGAGTTGCTTCTTGTGGCGCACACACGTTGCGTGCCGCGTCGAGACTCTTCGACGCCAGTTTGCCGGCCACCCTCGCATAGGTTAGCGCAATCCAAATGAAGCCAGTTTCGCACAGGTGGACCTGTAATCCGTGTGAAGAATGCTTCGAATCCCCAAGCCTTCCGCGACGTCGACGAACATCGGAGTGTTTTCGACATAAACTACCTGCCGGACTGGGGCCTGCACGATGTCCAGCGCCTGCCGGAAGATCTCCGTGTCGGGTTTGCGGACGTGGACGAAGCAGGAGGAAATAAACGCATCCACGAATTTGTCCAGCTTGAACTTTCGAATCCGGTACGCATTCACTTCACGCGCTTCGTTGCTGACCACGGCGATCTTCAGTCCGTGCAGGACTTTGAGCTGAGTGGCCAACTCGATCATCTCGGGGTAAGGTTTCGATTGCGCGAACATGAAACGCCGGAACTGGGCCCGCGTGAAGGGCCGCTTCTGGTAGAAGACCACCCGCCCTAAGTATTCCTCGAGCGTAATCTTCCCCTCCTCGTGGACTTCGAAGGTCAGTCGATGCCGATCTTCCATCTCGGCCCACTCCAGATTGAAGTTCTTTGCCGCCCGTCTGCGGGCATGATGATCCCACCCGTTGTTGAGCAGAACACCGCCGACATCGAGAAACAATGCTGTGATTGGCATTCTCAGATTCTCAGTTCCCGCGAAGCGCCTCGCCGCTGCTTATTCCATTATCGGCACGCTCAAATGCGATCCGTCCGCTCCGCCGCGATACACGCGTTCCGTCGCCTTCTGGAAATCCGCCGGACGGGCGTTCGGAATATCCAGGAACTGTTGCGGGTTCCGATCCACCAGCGGGAACCACGAACTCTGGATCTGCACCATGATGCGGTGCCCGGAGCGAAACGTGTGCAACACATCCGGCATCCAGAACTCGATCTTCTCCGGCTTGCCCGGCGTGAATGGCTCCGGCTTCGACATGTTGTTGCGGAACTTACCCCGAAACGGCTCGCCGCGCACAAGCTGCTGGTAGCCGCCCATGTAGACGGCCTTGACGTTCGGATCCGGGTCGGGAAAATCGTTCGGGTAAACATCGATTAACTTCACGATAAAATCCGAATCCGTGCCCGACGTGGATACCCGCAGCACCGGCGTGATCGGCCCGGCGATCGTGACGTCGTGGTCGAGTGGCTCCGTTTCGTAGGTCAGCACGTCCGGCCGCGTGGCTGCAAAGCGTTGGTCGAACGTCATATAATCCACTGGCATCCCCATACCGGGAGCCACTTCGCCCGTCGAGGGCACCGGTTTGTTGGGATCGCTCGGATACTCATCGAAGCCGGTCGCGGCCGGCGCGCTCCAGGAGAGCTTGCCAGCCTCATCGAAATAGAGCGAGCGCACCGCGCTGTTCTTCGGCGGCCAGGCGTCGAAACGGCGCCACTGGTTGCGTCCCGTCTCAAACACGATCGCCTTGGGAACGCTGCCATCCGCGGTGGCTTTCAGCCCGTTGCCCTTGCCCTTCAGGTTCTCGATGAAGAACGGGAGTTCGATGTTCTCCTGAAAATACTCGGATGTGTTGGCCTTGAAGTTCAAATTGCCCAGCGTATCCCCTGGATCGCGTGCCCAGCCGCCATGCCGCCATGGGCCCATCACCAAAGTATCCGGGGCGGTGGCGCCATTCTTCTCGAGCGATTGGAACAGCTTCAACGGTCCGGCGAGATCCTCGGCATCGAACCAGCCTCCCACCCACATCACCGCCGGTGTCACATTCTTCATGTACGGCGCCTGTGCCCGCGCTTGCCAGTACTCGTCGTAACTGGTGTGCTGGACGGTGTCGTCCCAATAGGCGCTCCTGTGTTTGAGATACTTCTCGTTGGCGTTTGAAATCGGACCCATGCGCAGGAAGAAATCGTAGGCGTCCATCGTTCCAGGTTCGAAGCCAAGCGCCGGCTGCGGCCGCTCCGGATCCCCTTTGCGCGGCAGGAAGCTCGAGTAAAAGCGAAAGTTCGCGGCCAGGTGAAACGCGCCGTTGTGATACGCGTCGTCGCCATTCCCGACATCGCCCATCGGCGCCTGTGGCGAAACAGCTTTCAAGGCGGGATGGGAATCGATCAAACCGTGCGCCGCGAAAAAGCCCGGATAGGAGATCCCCCACATGCCGGCCTTTCCGTTGTTATTCGGAACGTTTTTCACCAGCCAGTCGATGGTGTCGTAGGTGTCGGTGCTCTCATCGGTATCCGTCCGGCTTTCGTAATGCGTCTTGTGCGGGCGCACGTCGACAAACGTACCCTCCGACATGTAGCGGCCGCGCACATCCTCGTAGACGAAAATGAAGCCCTCTTTCTCCGCGGCAAATGATGGACCCACCTGCGGCTTGTAATTGTCGGCGCCGTACGGTGCGACGCTGTACGGCGTCCGCATCAAGATGACCGGATACGCCTCCGTCGCGTCTTTCGGGACGTAGACCGCGGCGAACAACCGCACGCCATCGCGCATCGGAATCCTGTATTCATACTTGGTGTAGTGCGCCAGCGTGTAGGCCAACTGGGTGCGCGTGGCGTCGGTGAGAAGCGGCAACGCGGGAGGTTGCGCCCGCAACGCCGCGCCTGCAATGAGTAAGCCGAGGATCGTAACTTTTCGAATCGCCATCGGCGGTTATCGTATCAGATTTGCCCGCTTCCCCGTAATCTCTATAGCTCTCCATAACTCGGCGTCGCGGGTATGGTACACTGAAAGCGCTGGAAGTTGATCCGCAACCCCTTCTCCCCTGATTGGTAGTCGGCTCGCCGGTTTTCCTCCTCAAACAATTAACGACTCAATGAAAAATTTCTCTGAACTCCCCCTCTCTGCCCTGCTGAAGAGTAATCTCGCGAAGCATGGCTTTACCGAACTAACTCCCGTGCAAGCCCAGGCCATCGAGCCCGCGCTGGCCGGTACCGACCTGGTTGCCACCGCGCAAACCGGCACCGGCAAGACGCTGGCGTTTGTATTGCCTTTGATCCACCTCCTCGGCAAGCTGCCGCCTCAAGCCGGCATCCGCAGCGTGATCCTGACTCCTACCCGTGAACTCGCCATGCAGATTCACGAAACGTTCGTCAAAATGGCCGCCGGCACCGGAATACACGCCACGGTTGTAGTCGGCGGCGTCAGCGAGCGGACCCAATTGAACTCCATTCGACAAGGCGCGCAAGTGCTGCTCGCCACGCCGGGCAGACTCTGCGATTTCCTCAGCCGGCAACTCGTCGATCTCGGGAAGGTCCGCATACTCGTCTTGGACGAGGCTGACCGTATGCTCGATATGGGCTTCCTGCCCACCGTCAAACGAATCATGGCGGCTGTGCCTGCCGATCGCCAGACGATGATGTTCTCGGCAACCATCGAAAGTTCCGTCAAGCACCTGGTCTCGACACAGGTTCGCAACGCGGTCCGTATCGAAGTCGGTTCCACCATCAAGCCGGTCGAGCAAGTGGACTTGCATCTCTACGAAGTGGAGCAGGATCGCAAACTGGGCCTGCTGCAGACCATGCTGCGCGAAGAGCCGGGTTCCTTTCTCGTCTTTGCCCGCACCAAGCGCGGCGCCGACCGGCTGTCGAAGAAGCTCTCGCACGAAGGCGTGAAGTCCGCCGCCATCCACGGCGACCGCAGCCAGAACCAACGCAACCAGGCGTTGCGCGGCTTCCAGGATGGGCAGTACCGCGTCCTGGTCGCGACCGACGTGGCAGCCCGCGGAATTCACGTGGAAGGGATCTCCCACGTGGTGAACTACGATCTGCCGCAAGTCCCGGAAGACTTTATTCACCGGGTCGGCCGCACTGGCCGCGCCGGCGCGCGCGGCACGGCTTCGACCTTCGCCACGCGATCCGAGCGTGCGGAAGTGGCCCATATCGAGCGGACCTTGACCACCCGCCTGATCCGCCGGCCTGTATCGGACGGCGTTCCCCGCGAGCAGAAGACAACCGCTCCCGTCATCGTCATGCCCTCCTCGACACCCGCGCGACAGCGCCTTTCGCGGACCTTCGCGCCAAGAACGAAAACCCGCCGCTGGTACGCGGTCTAGGCGCATTCGCTCCGGGTTTGCGAGCCGAAGTGGGGCAGGCGCTTTCGCCTGCCAACCAACGCAGCAGTTGAGTCCCCGTCACATCTCTTTGCGATCCGCCTTATCCACGTGCGCGTCCGGCACCGACGAACGATAAACCGAGAAATCCTCGACGCTCCGCAACACAATCGTCGGAACGCCGGACGCCTTCTGCGCCTTGACGTGCTCCAGGTCGATCCCCTTGACCGTGTCCAGCACAAATGCCGGCCGGCGGTCTTCCTTCATGTAACCGACTTCCACATTGTTGAGTTCGATTCCCGTGGCGTGGCGGATAAAAAAGCCGTAAGCGGGCAGCATACCGAACATCGAGGGCTCGGGATATTCTTTTTCACGCTCCGGCGTCGCGTACGGTTCGCGCGGTGGCACGCCGCCCGTGGCTCTGAAGAAGAACGTATTCACTAGTTCCGCCGGCTGCTTCGCGACCTGATCCAGCGTCAGACCGCCGCGGTAGAGGATACGGATATCGCTCAGCTTCACATCTTCCACGTCGTGGCCGGGAATGCCGCTGATGATCGAACCATACCGCGGATCGGCATCGTACACCACCACGTTGCTGATGTTCACTCGCCGCAACGAACCGACCGCGGTTCCTTCCGGAGCGCGCATCCGGCTGCCGAGCCGAATGAAGATCGGCGCGTTGGAAACCTCCCGCATGGTGATGTTCGAAATTGCGATATCTTCCAGATGCGCCCCGTCAACCGATTCCAGGGCGAGGCCGCGGGAGCGGTCGAAGACCACGTTCGCGATTGTGATGTTCCGGAAATCGCCCTCCGATTCCGTGCCGATCTTGACTCGCCCCGTGGGGCCGTCGCGGTCGGGCGCCTGCTTGACCGTCCGCTTGTACGTGCCGTCCAGCAGCGATCCGATGTCGTAACCGCTCACCAGGCAGTTCACGATGGTCACGTTCTCCGTCGGACGCGCGAAGCCGAGCGCGTGCGTGCCCTTGAGCACGATGGCGTCGTCGTTCGGCGTGTTGACGCTCGCATTGGAAATCCGCACGTTGCTGCAGGAGTCCACATCGATCCCGTCCCGGTTCGTGTCAATCGTCACGTTGTCGATCGTCAGGTTGTCTACGCCGGTGGCCAGGATGCCGAAGTGTCCGCCGGAGAGAATCGAAAAATCGCGCAGCGTTACCTTGCGGCAGAGCTTGAGAGCGATGGCTTTGTCGCCGGCCGCGCCGCGTTCGCGGGCCAGCGCCTTGCCGCTGATCAAGCCGGGGCCTTGGATCGAAACGTTCTCCAGACCCTCGCCCCAGATGAGGCTGTTATGAAAATGGCTGTGGCCGAAATCCTGAAACTGGTCCCACTGGTTTGGTTCGGCTGCGTCATAGGCCGCCGGATCGGCCGATGCTTCGAGCGTCGTACCAGGCTCGAATTGCAACGCAAGATTGCTACGCAGGCGAATCGAACCGGTCACGTAGGTTCCCGCCGGAAAGTGCACCGTCCCGCCGCCCGCCGCGGCTTCAATCGCCTGGTTGATGGCGGGCGAATCGAGCGCCTTGCCATCGCCCTTTGCCCCATAACTCTTCACATCGAAAACGGCGCTGTGAACTTGCGCCGGAAGCAGCCACGGCGCAAGCGCGATCACAAACCAACATTCCGCCCAAAGTCTCGTCATACATCTCCTTCGCTCAGTCCATTCTGCCACGTGCCCGAACCGGGCAAAGGTGGTGCAAGAAGCGCCCGGATGCGTCTGCTCTCGCCAAGGCACGCACGAGTGCGCGCGCCAGGGACAGCAACCGAGGGAGCCATTTGCGGCAAGCGAGTTTAGTGGCCGGGGGGAGGTGGGGGTGGGGCGGGCGCGCCGGTGGTACCGGTTCCGGTAGCAGGGCCGTTGACAGTGCCCGTGCCAGTGCCGGTGGTGCCGCCGGGCCTGCCCTTGTCGCCTTGCGCGCCGATGCCGCCGCCGGAACCGATGCCCGGCCCGACGTGCCCGCCCAGCAAAACTTGTGCCATGGCCTGCTCGGCGGCCTTCAAGACCAGGCGAAGTGCGGCGTGTTGGTTGATCTGTTGCGGGATCAACGGCATGTTCGGTTCGACGAGAATGGACTCGCCTGGCTTGAGGAGCACGGACGGGCCTGGGGCGGTCAGGTTGCGAACGTCCACCAAACCGTCATCCAGAGTGACGAAGGTGGTTCCCTCGGCATCCTGCACTTCCACGTCGAACACCGTGCCGCGCACGGAAATCACGGCCGTCGGCGTCTTGACGTCCTTCGGGTTCGGCCCCTTGGAATGTTCGATGAATACCTTCACCCGTCCAATGAACAGATCCAGCAAGTCGGTGATGCCGGGAGTTTCACGGAACACCACCTTCGAGTTCGAGTACACATCGAAGGTGCTGCCGTCAGAGAGTTGGAGTCGGGCGAAGCTCTCAGGACCAGTAACAATGGTTTCGTGCAAGCGCAGCCGGTCGCCGACGGCGAGCGGCCGCAGGTATCCTGCATTGTCCAGTACGGACACCCGGTTCAGTTGTACCAGGACTGTCGCCGCACTCTCGTCCTGAGCATGGAGCGATGCCAGCGACACAACGACGGTGGCCGCCAGCAGCAGCGTTGACCGATACCGCATGTGCTTCAAGCGCCGGACCATATCAGATTTCGGGACACGAAAACTCGAAACCAGCGCCCCTAGCCATTTCTCCTAAAGTCTAGCACCAAACTTGCAATGCACATATAGTGCCGGAAGGAAGCATGCGTCACAAATCGAGTGATATCAGCCATTTGATGATTCTTCTGGATCGGGACTTGAGCTAAAATGGAACTGCCCGTGTGTCATAAAGGAACACTCCGCGTTTCAATTTGTTGCGCCGTCGCGGTTTTTCTTGCCGTTCCGGCTGGGTTCGCCCAGACGGCGCCCGCATGGCGAAAGGTAGGGAGTGCCTCGGTCGATTTGCAACTGGCCGGCCCTGCCACCGGCCCAGTGGACCAGGTCTGGTTCGCTCCCGGCGGCGGGGTACTATATGCGCGCGCCGCTTCGGGCGCGGTGTTCGAGACCGCCGATTATGAAACCTGGAGCCCGATGGCGGGCGCGGCTGACCCGCCAGCCAACCGGCGAGCCACTGCCGCACGTCTGCCGGAAGCCTCCGCGCGAATCGTCACTTTGTCTTCCAATCCCAATGTAATCTTTGGTTTGGGCAGACAGCTCTATGGCTCCGAGGACGGCGGCCACGCTTGGCGCAACCTGACCGCGCTCGGCTCACGGTCGGTGATCGGCGATGGCGTGAACAGCATCGCGGTTTCGCCGGCGGACACCGATCAATTGGTGGCGGCCAACGACTTTGGCGTGTGGCGTTCGCTCGATGGCGGCCTTTCCTGGTCGGCTTTGAATCTGGGGCTGCCCAATCTTCCGGTGCGCCGCATCCTTTCGACGGTCACCGGAACGTCGGGGACGATTGTCGAGGTGGAGAACCTGGGCACGCTGGAGTTGCCGCCGAGCGGCTCGCTATGGCAACCGGTGGACGCAAGCCCGTCCGATGCCTTGCTGGAGGAGTTGTATTCGAGCCGGCTGCAGACTGAGATCACCGCTGTGGGCCAGTCGGGCGGCACGGTTTATGCTGGTTCGGCGGACGGCCGCATCTGGGTTTCGGTGGATGGCGGCCGCACTTTCCCTGCCCCGGCGTGGCCGGCCGGCGGCGGCCATGTCGAGCGCATCTTCGCCGACCCTGCCGAGCCACGCATCGCGCTGGCGGCGCTTTCAGGCGCCGGGCCCCATGTGCTGCGCACCACCAACAGCGGAGGCTTCTGGGACGCCCTCGATTTCAACCTGCCCAACCGGCCGGCGCACGCGGTCACCGCGGACCGCACTGCGGGCGCGATTTATGTGGCGACCGATGCGGGCGTGTTTTACGGCGTGGCGGACCTGGAAAACGCGAGCGCCAATCCGGTGAATTGGGTCAACCTGTCGGCGCGCCTGCCGGCGGCGACGGCCTATGATGTGCGCCTGGATCCGGCGGGCGTCCAACTCTACGCCGCGTTCGACGGTTACGGTATATACGCCACCGCGGCGCCGCACCGCGCGCGGGCCCCGCGCATCGTCAATGCGGCTGATTTCAGCACGCGGCCGGCCGCGCCCGGTTCGCTGCTGAGCGTGGTGGGAGCGCAGGTGAGCCGCGCCACCGGCGCCAACCTGGAATTCCCCGTGCTGGCCGCGGCGGAGGGCGAGTCGCAAGTGCAGGTTCCGTTCGAAGCCGTCGGTCCGAGCGTGGGCTTGGCGCTCGATACCGCGGCCGGCAGTTTCACCATTCCACTCGCAGTGCAGCCGGTTTCGCCGGGGATCCTGGTTTCACGCGATGGCGCCCCGGCTTTGTTCGATGCCGACAGCGACCTGCCGCTCGATGCGCGCAATCCCGCCCATTCCAACGGGCGCGTGAAGATTCTGGTCACCGGCCTGGGTAGGGTTCAGCCCAACTGGCCCACCGGGATGCTGGCCCCGCTCGAAGATCCGCCGGCGGTGGTTGCGGCCGTGAAAGTCTTTCTCGATGGAGCGCCGCTCCAAGTGACGCGCGCCACGCTGGCGCCGGGCTACATCGGTTTCTACCTGGTGGAAGCGCAACTCCCCGCCCTCACCAACGCCGGCACCGCCGAGTTGCACGTCAGCGCCGACGGCCAGGACAGCAACCCCGTGCAGATCGTGATTGAGCCGTAAGCGACTCATTTGCCGAACTCAGTGGGTAAGGCTGGCCTTGCCCTTGCGGACAACTTCCGCACCCGGCTCGAAGATGCTCATCAGTTTGCCGACCCACTGAGTGTCCCGCGCCCTGGCTCGGCCGATCATCTGCTTCACGCGGTCAGCCGTTCTTGCCGCCCGCATGGTCTGGCCAAGCAGGGCCATTCACCCCCATTAACAAAATCTATCGGCGAAACCATTGCCAACATGGCGTGTTGCGTCGACAATATAGAAATCGAAATTGAGCGGATTGCACTTTCCGTCGGGCGCGGCCGTCTGTCCGCGAAACAGCGCCTGGGTCCCCGTAGACTTCCGATCGAATAAGATACCTGGAAACCCCAGCCATAAGGAGAGAAATGAGCAACGACCTACAAGACTTTTTGCGGCTCCCCTATGCCGAATTGGAAGAACTGAACTTGCGTGCCAAGGAGCAGCGGATGACACGCGTTCCGATACACCAGATTCAGGAGGAGCGCCTCAAGTACCTGACGGACGAGAAGAGAATCAAGGCCGTGACCTTGCTGTTCAGCGACCTCGAAGGCCGGCTGCACATGCTCGATTACGATAAGAAGTTCCTCATCAAGAATTGGGACAACATGACCTTCGACGGCTCTTCGATTCGAGGCTTCGCGGCGCAGAAAGAGAGCGATTTGCGGCTGGGAATCGATTGGTCCGCCTTCTACTGGGGGCCGGCCGACGTTTTCGGCGGGGGAAAGGTGATGGTCTTCGGGGAGGTCATCGGCAAGGATGGAGGCCCCTATCCCGCGGACCTTCGCGCCGTTCTGAAGGCTTATGCCAACGAGGTCTACAACAAGGATGGTTACACTCTCAACGCGGCCGACGAGATTGAAGGCTTCGTCTTCAAGGGGGTCGACGCCGAGCGGCGCTACCACGAAACGGGCAAATTCGAGTACGTCAGTAATGGCGGCTACTATCACTCACTGCCGGGCGATACGCTCCGCCTGTTTATCGACGCGGCCGCCGAAGTGCAACGGGCCATGGGCTTCCAGAACGAAAAGGACCACCCGGAGGTCGCTCCCTCGCAGTTCGAGATCAACTACGGCTACGCGGAGGTGGTGGCGGCCGCCGATCAGATCCAGATTTACAAGTTGATCTGCCGCCAGATTGCGACGAAAATGGGGCTGACTGCATGCTTCCTGCCCAAGCCGATCGTGGGCGTGAATGGCACCGGTATGCACACCAACGTTTCGATCACCAAGGACGGGAAGAACCTGTTCTGGGATCCGGAGGGCCTGGAAAAAACCAGTACATTTGCCTGGCAGTTCGTCGACCGGATACTCACGCACGGCAACGATCTCTGTCTGTTGATGAATGCCAGCGTCAATGCCTATCGCCGGCTCGACCCGCATTTCGAAGCGCCGAACCAGCTCAAGGCTTCGGCAGTGGACCGCGGCGCGATGGTTCGCATCCCGCTCGGGAATTCCCGTAGCGCCCGGCTGGAAGTTCGCGCGGTTGCTCCGGATGCGAATCCATACTTGGTGCTGTACGGGATCTTCAGGACCGGCATCGAAGGTGACATCGCGCAGATCGAGAATCTGCGGAACGCGCCCCGCTACCTGCCGGATAACATTTACGATGCGATCGAGAACTTCAGCAAGTCGGAGTGGACCACCAAGCTTCTCGGCGAGGATGTGAAGGGCCGGTACGCCGATTTGAAAAGGGCCGCCGCGGACCGCTGCCCGCGTTCGCTCGGCACCGTCGTGAAGGCGCCGGAAGTGCAGTACCACCACGAGGTCTACACGCAATACCTTTGGAACCTGTTCTAGAGGAGATGTTGAGCGATCGCGCAGAGGCCCCGGATGCAAAGCCGGGGCTGCTCGCTTCGTTCATCTCTCACGCCGCAAATCCAGCGTGAACGGGAATTCGGGATTGCGTTCCTCCGGTGGCACAGCCGTCATACCCGGCGTGTGGCCGGTATCCTGAAACCGGGCCAGGCGGCGGCTCTCTGCCTCCTGAGCGTTGACGGGGAACTGCTCGTTGGCCCGTCCGCCGGGATGCGTCACATGATACGTGCAGCCGCCGATCGCGCGTCCGGACCAGGTATCCACGATGTCGAACACCAAGGGCGTGTGTACCGGGATGTTCGGGTGAAGGCACGATGGCGGCTGCCACGCGCGATAACGCACCCCCGCCACAAATTCGCCGCTTTCGCCCGTGGCATGGAGCGGCACCCGGCGACCGTTGCAAGCCACCAAAAAGCGCTGGCCGCTCATTCCGGTCACTTTCACCTGTAGCCGCTCGACCGACGAGTCCACGTTGCGGACGGTCCCGCTGCCGGAAGCCTCTTCGCCTAGCACGTGCCACGGTTCCAGCGCGTGCCGCAGCTCGAGCCGCATGCCCTGCCTGGTTACCGAACCGATCAGCGGAAATCGAAATTCGAAGTGCGGGGCGAACCATTCTGTCTGAAACTCGAAACCGGCTTCGCGCAGGTCCGCCATCACGTCCTCCCAGTCTCGTTGAACAAAGTGAGGCAGCATAAAGCGGTCGTTCAGCATAGTTCCCCACCACACGAGTTCCTGGCGGTACGGACGTTCCCAGAAATGCGCCGTCAGCGCCCGCACCAGCAACTGTTGCGTGAGACTCATTTGCGCGTGCGGAGGCATCTCGAAAGCCCGCAGCTCCAGCAGGCCGAGCCGCGATCCGGAGGCGTCGGGCGAGTAGAGCTTGTCGATGCAGAACTCGGCGCGATGCGTGTTGCCCGCCAGATCGGTCAGAAGGTGCCGGAACACGCGATCGGCCAGCCATAGCGGGCCCGCGGGAGAATCCTTGTCCGGGATCTGGTCGAAGGCGATCTCCAACTCGTAGATGGCATCTGTGCGCGCCTCGTCCACACGGGGATGTTGGCTGGTGGGACCGATGAACAATCCCGAGAGCAGATACGACAGGGATGGGTGATTGTGCCAGTAACCGATCAGGCTTCGCAACAGATCGGGGCGCCGCAGGAAGGGACTGTCCTGGGGAGTTGGGCCGCCGATGACCACGTGGTTGCCACCGCCGGTGCCGGAGTGCTGTCCGTCCAGCATGAATTTCTCCGTGCCCAAGCGGCTTTGGCGCGCGAGTTCGTATAGCGAGGTGATGTTTGCCGTAAGCTCGTCCCAGGACGCCGCCGGATGGATGTTGACTTCGATGACGCCGGGATCGGGCGTCACTTTCAGCACGGCAATCCGGGGATCCCACGGAGGCGCGTAGCCTTCCACGAGGACGGGCATTTTGAGATGCGCGGCCGTATCTTCGATGGCGGCCGTCAGATCGAGATAGTCCTGGAGATACTCGACCGGCGGCATGAAGACGAACAGCTTGCCCTGGCGCGCTTCCACGCAGAGGGCGGGGCGTGTGATCCAGGCCGCCGATTTGCCCTTCTCCGGTGGTTCGGCTTTGTCCGCACCCGGAACGGGATGGTCCGGAACAGAAGGAGCATCGAAAAGATAGCTCTTGCGCTCCTGCCTTGCCGGGAGGCGGCTGCGCTCTGCAAAAGGATCCGGCTCGTAGGAATAGAGCACATCTTCCGGCTTGGTCCAGGGAAGAGATTCGAGCGGCAAACGGTATCCCATCGCCGAATCGCCTGGGATTAAAAACATCTGTTTCGAGGCGAGGAACCAGGGCTGGCTGGTCCAGCCTGGCGTACCCGAACGGGTCGGGCTGCGGCGCAACGGAAGGACGTAGCCGATCGCCTGGCCCAAGCCCTGTTCGAAGGTGTGCGCCAGGCGGTCGCGCTCGATCGGATCTGCGAGCTTGGAATCCAGCGGATCGACGTTGATCGGCAGCTTGCGTTCCTTCCACAGATAATAGAAGACGTCCTCGTATGCGGCAATGGTGAATCGGGCATCCACCTGGAGACGGCGCGTGAGGGCTTCCAGAAACTGCCGCGCATGCTCCGCCGTGTAACCGTAATCTCTGCCGTCCTCGGCGATGAGGCTGGCGTCTTCCCAGATGGGAACCCCATCCTTGCGCCAGTAGCAACCGAATGCCCAACGCGGCAGCGGCTCACCGGGATACCATTTCCCCTGTCCAAAATGCAGCAAGCCACCGGCAGCAAAACGCTGGCGCAGCCTGCCCAGCAGTTCCACCGCGCGCTGGCGTTTCACCGGCCCCAGCGCGGCGGTAGTCCATTCGGCTCCGTCGGCGTCGTCGAGAGAAACGAAAGTCGGCTCGCCACCCATGGTAAGCCGCACGTCTCCGGAACGCAGATCGGCATCCACCCGAGCCCCGAGCTTTTCGATTGCCTGCCACTGCCGGTCGGTATATGGTTTGGTGACGCGGGGAGATTCGTAAATCCGCTGTACCGTCATTTCGTGACGGAATTCCGTTTGGCAGGGTTCGAGCAGGCCGAAAATAGGTGCTGCGCTGCTTGCGTCCGGAGTGCAGGCGAGCGGGATATGCCCCTCGCCGGCCAGCAGCCCGGATGTGGGATCGAATCCAACCCATCCGGCGCCCGGAAGATACGCTTCGGTCCACGCGTGCAGGTCCGTGAAATCGGCGGTGGGACCGGCCGGTCCTTCGAGCGGCTTCACGTCCGCCACGAGTTGAATCAGATAGCCGGAAACGAAGCGGGCCGCTAGTCCGAGGTGGCGCATGATCTGGACCAGCAGCCAGGCCGAATCGCGGCATGAGCCGGTGCGCAGAGTGAGAGTTTCCTCGCAAGTCTGCACGCCAGGCTCCATGCGAATGACGTAGCCGATTTCGTTTTGCACCAGTTGATTGAGGCCGACCAGAAAATCCATCGTGCGGGTGGCAACGCGTGGCACTCTGGCGAGAAAAGCGGAAAGCATGGGCCCGGCTGGCTCGGTTTCGAGAAATGGGCGCAACTCGCGGGCGGCCGAAGCTTCGTAAGAAAACGGGTATTGTTCCGCTTGGGGCTCCAGGAAAAAGTCAAACGGATTGTATACCGCCATTTCGGCAACCAAATCGACTTCCACGAGTAGCTCCGTGGCCGGCTCCGGGAAAACCAGCCGCGCAAGGTAGTTGCTTTGCGGGTCCTGTTGCCAGTTGATGAAGTGGTTCTTGGGAAGCACTTTCAACGAATAGGCGAGGATTGGCGTGCGGCAGTGCGGGGCCGGACGCAGCCTGATTATATGAGGTCCGAGAGATACCCGCCGGTCGTACCGGTAGAGAGTCTCATGATGAAGTGCAACGTGAATGGCCATGGATTTTCCGGATGCCGGCTACTTAGGTTGCTGTTGCCACCGACCCGGACGCTTCTCATAATCGCAGAAGAGCGCCGGCACCGGGTGATCGGCGGATTGGGCGGGCGTGGACACATTCCACGAGGTCGCCTGAACCGGCGACCGTTCGACAGGGAATAGGCCGGAGACAGAGGCTAATGTCATAGTACACTACTCGCGGCGCCGTCCAAGGCCGCGACTTCAGTCGCTGGGCCAAGATTCATCTGACCAACTCGGTCGCACGGTCCTAAGAACGACCCGCCACCGGCGCATGGCGAAACACGAAGGCCAGACACAAATTGAGGAATATCTTCTCGCGGAAGAAAGAAGGAGTCCGCAGTATCCTACGCGTCAGGGTCTATAATAGTCCGCAATGTTCCCCTACGACGCGCAGCCCGCGGCCGCGGTTCAAGCGCCGCCGCAGTCAATTCCCGGCGTGCTCGAAGTTCTGCAAACAATCGAGGCTACGTGCGTAGACGGCGACGGCCTCAAATGGTTCAACTGGCTCTACCTTGCCGTGACGCAGTCGGTGGAAAACCGCGTCAATGCCGGAGGGTTCAACGACACCGCCTGGCTGGCTGAACTCGATGTCCAATTCGCGTCGCTGTACTTCACTTCGCTTTATGCCGCGCTCACCGGCGCGCCGTGCCCCGGCAGTTGGGAGGCCCTGTTTTTGCGTCGCGGCCAAACCGAAATATCCCGGATTCAGTTCGCTCTGGCCGGGATGAATGCCCATATCAACCACGACCTGCCGCTTGCCATCGTTGCTAACTGCAAGGCCAGGAATTCCGTACCCCGGCACGGGACACCGCAGTACGACGATTACACGGCGCTCAATGCGACGTTGGACAGCCTCATCGACATGGCCAAGAAGAATCTCAACGTTCGTCTTCTTGGCGACCCGCTTCCTGCCGTCTCGCACCTCGAAGATCTCTTCGCTTCCTGGGACCTCGCGGACTTCCGCGAAGGAGCATGGAGGCATGCAGAGAGTATCTGGCAGGATTCCACGCTTGCCGCGACCAGTCTTGAGGGTACGATAGAGAAAATCACGGCATTCGCCAGTGAAGCTCTGCTGGTACCGGTGTCTTGAAAGCTTTCCGTTGTATTGTAATTGACATCACCAACAGGAAAAGGAGTTCCTGATGTTCCGTGTTCTAGTCGTCGCGTTCCTGATCAGCCTGATGGCTGGGTTAGATCCGCTCATGGCCCAAGCTCCGACCGCGGCCGCACGCCCGGCGCCGCCGACCCGCGATCCCAACACACCCGGCTATGTCGCGGCGACAGACTTACCTGACGGCGCCAACCCTCCGGCAAAGATCGACGGAAACTTTATCCTTGGCCCAACGCACAATCCCGCACCGGAGATGACCGCGCAGGAAGGCGTGCCGCAGGGATCGGTCTTCCTCTTCACCATGGAATCGGCCGACGGCAGGATCTATCCGGGTATCGCTCGCGAGGCCAACACCTTTGGCCAGGCAGACTCCACAGACCCCGCCAAGATGGTAGTCACCACCAGCCACCCCGTCCCCTATACTCGCCGGGTGACTGTGTATGTCCCCAAACAATACGTCCCCGGCACGGCCGCGCCGTTTATCGTCGGGGCGGACGGACCTGACCGGGCGTTGTTCACGGCCCTGGACAATCTGATCGCCCAGCACCGGGTGCCCGTGATGATCGCCATCTCGATAGGCAACGGCAGCGGCGACGCCCAGGGAAGCGAACGTGGTCTGGAGTACGACACGATGTCAGGCCTATACGCGGAGTTCGTCGAGAAAGAAGTGCTGCCTCTTGTCGAGAAGCAATATAACGTGAAACTGACCAGAGATCCGGAGGGCCGGGCGACGATGGGCGGCAGCTCCGGCGGCTCGTGCGCCTTGATCATGGCGTGGTATCACCCAGAGCTCTACCACCGCATTCTCACCTACTCAGGAACCTACGTGAACCAGCAGTGGCCGCCAAACCCCCAGACTCCCCACGGCGCCTGGGAGTTCCATGAACACCTCATTCCCAACACGCCGACCAAACCGCTACGCATCTGGATGGAAGTCGGCGACAGGGACCTTTTCAATCCGAATGTCATGCGCGACAACATGCACGACTGGGTGGTCGCTAATGAGAACATGGCCAAAGCGCTGGCCGCCAAGGGCTATCACTATCAGTTTGTGTTTGCGCGTAACGCTGGGCACACCGACCGCGCCGTGAAACAACAAACTCTGCCCGAGGCTCTGGAATATGTATGGCAGGGGTACTCTGCCGGGTCGAGGAATTGATTTGTTGCCGTCGCTGAAAAAGCGTCTGGCCTTCACCGGCGGAACTATGCCTACCCACGGTTTGCTGTTTGATGCATCGCGGAACGACGGTGAAATAGCGCCTTAGCCGTCATCTGGTCCCGGGCAGTCAGCCTTTGTGGAGTGCGTTATGGGTGTGGGCATTGTTTAGAATGGTCAAAAGCGTGCTCTTATGACCCTGCCTTCCCTCACTTCGCTCCAGGCCGCGGCGGAACTTGTACATCGCATGATGCCACCGACCCCTCAGATCCGGTGGCCCCTGCTCAGCGCCCGCGTCGGAGCGGAGACGTGGGTGAAGCACGAGAATCACTCTCCCGTGGGCGCGTTCAAGGTGCGCGGCGGTCTAGTCTACATGGATTCGCTCCGGCGGCGCGAACCAAACGTGACCGGGGTGATCGCGGCAACTCGTGGAAATCACGGCCAGAGTGTGGCTTTCGCGGCGAGCCGCATAGGATTACGCTCGGTCATCGTGGTTCCATACGGCAACGGTCGCGAGAAAAACGCCGCGATGCGCGCGCTGGGCGCGGAACTGATCGAATACGGCGCAGACTTTCAGGAGGCTTACGAGCACTCGGCCCAACTAGCGGAGGCTAAGAAACTGCACCTGGTCCGCTCCTTCGACAGCACGCTGATTGCCGGTGTGGCGAGCTACGCGCTCGAACTATTCGACGCTGTTACCGACCTGGATGCTGTGTATGTCCCGATTGGCATGGGTTCCGGAATTTGCGGGGTGGTAGCCGCGCGCAATGCGCTGGGTCTCGGAACCGAAGTCATCGGCGTGGTCGCCGCACGCGCCGACGCATACGCCCAATCATTCGCCGCCGGCCGCCCGATCGCTGCCAATGCTGGGGAGACTATTGCCGACGGCATGGCTTGCCGTGTGCCGGACCCGGCGGCTATCGAGATCATTCTCGGTGGTGTCAGCCGCATCGTCACAGTAGAGGAAGACGAGATCCGGAGTTCCATGCGGCACCTGTTCTCCGACACTCACAATGTCGCCGAAGGCGCCGGCGCGGCTGCGCTTGCGGCACTGCTCCAGGAACGGGACCGAATGCAAGGCCGGCGAGTGGCGGTGATTCTGTCTGGCGGAAACGTGGACACCGAGGTGTTCGCGCAGACGCTCGCGAGCAACTAGCCCCGTGGCTTGACAAAGGACGAACGACGCGGCTCTGCCGGTTCGGGACGGCGTTAACAGTTATTATCGGAAGCCATTTTTGGCGGACGATGCATGCATCGTTTTGGCGCGGTTCTAGGTCGCTGGCTACTTTAGCTCCGGCGGCACCGGGATGGTCACCTTCCCGGAGGCGGCCCATTCCGTGCCCCTCTGCAACGTGACCGCGAATCCCACGTTTTTCATCGCCTCGGTGTCGTGACCCATCGCGGTGACGAACACGCGCCCCTTCCCGTAATCCACGGTCCATAGCATGGGTTCGGCGGCGCCGGGCCCCTCCAGGGGCTGCTTCTCGCCCTGCCGGTAGAGGGAGTGATCGTCCCAGGCCGTGGCCAGGACGTGAAAGCTTCCCGTCGCCTGCCACTTCAGATTCGCGTACAACTCGTCGTTGGCCTCGGCGAAGTTGGTATTGAGGCCGCGCGTGATGGAGTGGTCACGATCCTGGACGGTGACGGTAAAGTCGTGGCGCGCGGAATGGTGGCCGTTGTTGGGGCGCCAGTTTCCGGCGCAGATCTTCTCGTACTCCGTCCAGCCGTCAAACGCGGCCAGCGAAAAATGATAAACCACCAGACCCTTCCCGCCGCGGACGAAGTTCAGAAGAGCATTGTCGGCGGAATCGCCCCAGCGCAGATTGGCGCGCTTGCTTTCGTAGTAGTTCACTGCCACGACATCGTAGGGTGCGAGCGTGTCCGCCCCGGCGCCGCGAAACTCCTCGGTGACGCGAACTTCGAATCGGCCCGAGTCTTCCAGAATCTTGCGCAGCATGGGCGTGGTGGAGCGCCAGTCGTGACTAGTGGTGTTCTGGCCGGTGATGATCAGAGCTTGGAGTTTAGCCGGTGGCGGAGCCGGCGGTCCGCTCTGTCCCAGCGCCAGCCCAACAACGGCGCAGGCAACGGCTATGGGTGGGGAAGGATTCCACGGCAGCCTCCTCATAAGAAGCGATTGTAGCGCGGGTCGCCGCACAACCAAAAACGCCTGATATCGGTAGCCTTCGCTGCCCTCCTGGCAAGCGCAATGACAGCAAGGGAGAACACCCATTCACCAGCGGGTGCAATCGCATCGAAAACAGCGAGCACACAACCAGTCACCCGCCGCCGGACAACCCGCCGCGGCTTGATGTGAGAGCCCTGGACTGCCAGGCCCGGTTCGAGACCGGATTTTTCCATCCTGTCACGCAGTGGACGGCCGCCGGAGTTTCGGTGAACGTAGCCATCACGGAAGGCGCACTCTATAAACTGGGCAAGGTCGAGCTAATCGGCGAGGATCTACCCGTCGATGCGATGCGTTACCCAAATCCCCTATTTCTTGTCCCCAAGGATACCCGCGGTATGAGACAGACACCTGACACGGCCGTCTCCATTGCGGGTTGCCTGGATGGGTGGGACCATATCGGTATGCACACGCGGGTTATCCTCCTGGCCTCGCTGATGGTGCTCCCGGGATTTGCGCAGGGTTCGCGCACCGACCTTCGTTTCGGAGATTTCTCGAGCGAGTCCGCCGCCGCCTTCACCTTCGGCGGTTCCGGCAACGATTCCATCAACGCCGCCGCGGTGGATTCGATCGGCAATATTTACGTCACCGGCACCACAACCTCTTTCGACTTCCCCGTGGCCAACGCCTTTCAGAGCGCTAACCGCGGCACGCAACTGATCTTCAGCAGCGATGCCGGCACAACTTGGCAGCCGCTCCAGACGCTGTTTGCGAACGCCACTTATCCGTTCACTTATCCGATCTCGATCGCGGCCGACCCCACCAACGGCCAAATTGTCTATGTAGCTTCCCAGAGCAGCGTCTGCAAAAGCACGGATGGCGGCCGGCAGTTCGCTTGCGTCACCATCGCCTTGCCTTCGTCGCAAACCTACCTCACCTCGCTCGCCATCGACCCGCGGCAACCGCTGACCGTTTACGCGAGCGCCTCCGTAACCGGCGGTGTATTCAAGAGCGTGGATGGCGGGCAAACTTGGACGAATTCGAGCCAGGGTCTGCCGGCGCAGGGGTACATCGAATCGGTCACCATCGATCCGTTTCACTCGAACGTCGTGTACGCCTGGGCGGGCGACGCCGGCTACGTATCCACCGACGGCGCTGCTTCGTGGACGCTCTCCAGCTTGCCGTGGCCGCAGGACACGACGGAGGGCGGGAGCTTCATCTTCGACCCTGTGGCGCCGGGAATTATCTACGGCCCGTGGTATTCGGGTACCCGAACCGGCGTGCAGAAAAGCATCGACGCCGGCGCCACCTGGACCCCGTTGGACATTCCGTTTTTCGGTTGTTGCATCGTCCCCGACCCCAAGACTTCGGGGGTCCTGTACGGACTTGGTCCGGCCAGCGACAGTCCAACCCCTACCGTCCTGTTCTGGAGAAGCGCCGACGGCGGCAACACCTGGACGTCTAACCCATGCCCCGCCGACGTATTAAGCGTCCTGTCCGTGGATCCGCTGAACCCGCAGAACATGCTGGCCGGGGCGTTTCACAGCCCCGACGGCGGCCAAAGCTGGAGCCCCACGAACGTTTCCCGCGACATTCAGACCGCCTTCGCGCCCTCTTCCGCCGGCCTGGTTTACGCGATCGCTCCGATCACCTCGGACGCATTCGTCGCCAAGTTCCTGCCCGACGGCAAAACCCTGGTTTTCTCCACCTACTTCGGCGGCATGGGAAACGATACGGGACAGGCCATCGCACTCGATAGCTCGGGCAATATCTGGATCGCCGGCAGCACTTCGTCGTACGATCTGCCGGTCACGCCAGGCGCATTCGATGGCAATCTCCGCGGAACCTCAAACGCGTTCGGCGCGAAATTCTCGAATGACGGTCGTCTGCTGGCGGCGACTTACCTGGGTGGCTCCAGCTACGATACAGGCTTGGGAATCGCGGTTGGCCCGCAAGGAAATCCGTGGTTGATCGGCGCCTGGACCTCGATCGACTTTCCTTTCACAACCGCCGCGCCCGAGACGGTTCCCTATCAGCCTTTCGGATTCGTGAGCGAACTCGATCCATCGGCCGCGCGGCTGCTGTATTCGGCCAACGTCGGGGCGGTCTTCGACAAAAACGGCAAAGGCATCGCCATCGATCCTTCGGGCGACGTGACACTGACGGGCACCACCGGCGGCGCTTTCCCCGTCACCCCCGGCGCGTTCCAGGTGGGCGATAACGGCCCCAGTACGCCTCAGGCTTTCGTTCTCAAGCTCGCTCCGTCCGGCAGTGTGATCTACTCGACCTATTTTGGCGGAAGCACCGGCGTGTCTGGCGGGAGCGCCGGCGTGTATTTTTTCGAGTCCAACCAGGCTGGCGTCGCGGTTGCCGTGGACGCAGCGGGCAACGCGTACCTCACCGGCAACACCAGCGAGACCGATTTTCCCGTTACGCCCGACGCATATCAGTCGACCCTCGCCGCGGGGTGCGCGTTTCCGGCCTTTTCGCTGGCCACCGGGTTCATCGGCAGTTTTTATTATTGGTATATGGACGACGTCTTCGTGGTCAAGCTCAGCCCGGATGGCAAGACCGCGCTGTTTTCGACCCTGCTCGGAGGGTCGTGCTATGACCGCCCCACCAGCATCGCTCTCGATTCCGCGGGCCGGGTTTATGTAACCGGAGAAACCGATTCGGAGGATTTCCCGCCGCTTGGAAACCTGGAACCGGCTCCGGCGGATACTCAATTCGCTTCGTTCGTCTCGGCGTTCGATCCAACCGGATCGGCCTTGGAGTTTTCGACTTACCTTTACGCCGGCTCGGCTCCCACCGTCGCCGGCCGCCCCGGCACGACGATTCGCGTCGCCGGCAGCACCGGCTCCGGCGCACAGAGCAGTCCCACCGAAAACACTTGCTCCTTCGGTCCTTGCCCTTCCACCTTTACGCACGGCTATCTCGTGCTCATCAAGCCGCGTGAAGCACGGCGGGCTGTCGACTCTACGCCGGACGCAATCGACCGTGACGGAAGGACGAGACCTTAGCGTTCTGGCAAGAAAGAGGACCGCTAGGATTGCGCCGGTGGCGCGGGCGGAGACTGCGGCGGAGGCATATGCGCGGGCGGCGGCGGACCGGCGGTAGCCGCTTTTCCGGCGGCTTTGACCGGGCTGATCAGAATGTGCGCGTTGCGGCCTTCCAAGCGGGGCATGCCTTCGACCGAGCCATACGCCGTCAGGTCGCCGGCAAAACGCATCAACAGCTTCTTCCCTAAATCGGCGTGGGCAATCTCGCGGCCGCGGAATTGCACGACCGCCTTGACCCGGTTGCCGTCCTGCAGGAAGCGAATCGCGTGGTTCTTCTTAAAGTCGTAATCGTGGTCGTCGGTGTTGGGGCGGAACTTCAGTTCCTTCACCAGCACGACGTGTTGCTTCTTCTTGGCGTCGTGCTGCTTCTTCTTCTGGTCGTACTGATAATGGCCGAAGTCGACGGCCTTGGCCACGGGAGGCACCGCCGTGGGCGCAATCAGCACCAGATCGAGACCCAATTCCTGGGCCTTGCGCAGGGCCGCCGCGGTTGGCATGACCTCGCTCGTGCCGTCCGGAAACACCGCGCGCACTTCGCGGGCGCGGATGAACTCATTCACATTTTCTCTGCGGTTTTGCCTGCGAGGGGGGAAATTTCTTGGATACATTCGTTATGGGTGATTAAGAGATTGCTGGCCAATGGAAGGAGCCGCAGCCGGGCGTTGGAAATCGCCTGACGCGAGCGGCGGGTTGTGAGAAATGAGATGCAAGCGCAAGTAACGTCAGTTCTAGTGTACACCAAAACCGGCGAGCGAAGTGTAAAAAGGGCGCGGGTGTTCAAGTCCGGGCATGCCCGGCCCCTACCGAGAGCGACAGGTGCAACAGTCCCCGCCGGTTGAAAACCCGGGTGGTTGGCAGTAAACGGCCGTTAACAAAAATCAGTAGTGACTCCGCGACCGGCGTGGAGCAGGATTAACAATTTGGAGCCAATCCGCTCCGAAGGGAGGTCCCTGTTTGCACGCCGTTACTCTTATGATGGTGGACATTTCCGCCCCGGCAATGGCTGCGGTGCTGCCGGTAGTTGTTGTACGCGCGAGGCTTGGTCGGGAATCGACGTGCAGTTGAAACGCCGTTCGAGCCTGATTCCCAACCTGGTGGAGACGGTTCGCGGTTACGCCACGCACGAACACTCTGTTTTCACCGAGGTTACCGAGGCGCGCGGCAGCCTGGCCAAAGCCACCGGCCCGGCCGCGGTGGCGGCCGCCGACCAGACGCTGACTTCAGCGCTGGGACGCTTGATGGTGGTGGCGGAAGCCTACCCGCAGCTACAGGCCGTGGCTTCTTTTCGGCAACTCCAGGGGGACCTCACCGACACCGAAGAAAAGGTCGCCTACGCGCGCCAGTTCTACAACCAGAACGCGCTCGATTACAACACCCGCATCCAGACCTTCCCCGGCAACATGTTCGCCGGTTGGTTTGGTTTCCTTCCGGTGGATTTCTTCAATACCGACGAAACGGCCAGACAGGATGTGAAGGTCAGCTTCACGACCGCATAATTATGACGCCCCCGATTGCCCTTAGCCAGCCGGTGCTGGTGTACAACCGCATCGCGCAAAACCGGCGCAAGAGCGTGCTGCTGGTGGCATTCTCGGTCGTCGCGCTGGTGCCCTTCATCGTGGGCATCAGCTACGGGGTTTCGTTTGGCATCATGCGCCAGGTGAGCCCGCCTACGAAGCCCATGCATGCGCGCATCGACCGGGAAGAAGCGAGCTTGCAGGAGTTGCGCTCGAAGATTCCGGATGAGGAGCGACTGGACTTCGACGCTCGTGTCGAGAGCCGCATCGCCAAGGAGCGCGCCGACCTGGCCGAACGGGAAGCGGCGGAAGATCCCAACCTGATGCTGAAGATGATGCTGGTCATCGGTGCAGCGGTGACGGCTGCGCTGGTCCTGCTATTCTGGGGCATCGCCAGATCGCCCGTTGCGAAGCTGCTGAGCGAGGCCGGGGCGTGGCCGGCGGGCAGCGGCGACGCTGAGGCGGTGCGCTTGCTCGAGAACCTCGCCATCGGCGCCGGCCTTCCCACCCCCAAGCTCTACGTGATCGAAACCAGCACGCCCAACGCGTTTGCCGCTGGCATGAGCCCGGAACACGCCGTGGTGGCAGTGACGCGCGGCGCGCTGAGACTGCTGGATCGGCGCGAGCTCGAAGGCGTTCTCGCCCACGAGCTTTCGCACATCGGCAATCGCGACATCCGGCTGAACACAATCGCCGCTTCGGTGACTCTGTTCCTGCGCATCCCTTACCTTACGTTCCGGCGTAAGCTGTCGGGCCGGTCGTCCGGTTTCTCACTCTTGCGGCGCAGCCTCAATCTGACTGACCTTGCGATGTCGCCGCTGGCGCTCTACATCCTGGTGGTGGCGCCTGTGCTGGGGACGCTGGTAAGGGCGGCTATCTCGCGGGAACGCGAGTATCTGGCCGATGCCGATGCCGCTTTGTTGACCCGTTTTCCAGAGGGCTTGATGCGCGCGCTGGCCAAGATCGGCGGCGCCGGCTCCGGGCAGCCCAATTCCAATCCGGCGTTCAGCCATTTCTATTTCGCCGATCCGGCCATGGCCAAGAGCTGGTTCAGCGACAGCCTGCTGGCCACCCATCCGAAGCTGGAAGACCGCATCCAGCGGCTGTTGGCTTTCGGGGGCGCCGCCGCCATGCCGGCGCTCGAAGCGGCGGTTCAGGAAGGCAGGAGCTACACCAGTGCGCGCGTGGCCATGGAGCTGGTGGATTACGCACCCGGCCTAGGCGCGCGTGACGAGTTGGACTCCCTCAACCGGGGCAACCCGATGGGTCGCGTCTTCCGCGTGATCGCTACCGAGCCGGTGCCCGTGTATTACGAAGACGCCCGCGCCGATTCCCGGCCGGTGGTCACCGCCCGCATCCAACCCGGCGCTCTCATCGTGGCTTTCGACGATCTCAGTAAGATGCGGCAGATCAATACGGCCAGCGAGACGTTCGGCTATATTGACCGCTCCGTGAAACTGGTCCAGCTCGACAACGTGATTCCGGCCGAGATCTACGATCCCAAGACACGCGCCGCCGTGGAGGCGAAGCTGCCCCCGCTCGATGCGGTCGCCGTCCGAGCCACGCCGCAGGCCACGGCGCCCAACCCGGACGCCCTCACCAGCACGCACATCATCATCATCGCCGTCGTTTTCGTGGTGGTGCTGGTGGGTGTGTTCATGCTTCTGAAGTTAGCCGGGTAAGGGCGATACGGCCGCCGAGGCTGTCCTATAAAGTGCCCTCTGTGCGACGATGGGGAATTATCATTATCCATGGTCACCAGATCTGAGCTCAGAAAGTGGATCGCGCGGGGAGAAACCGCCCTGCGCGCGTCGACGCGGAGACCGGGAAGAGGCACACGATGAACATACTGTTATGGGTCCTGCAAGTCCTCGCCGCGCTCCTGTACGGATCGTCGGGCGTCATGAAGGTCTTCATGTTCGACAAGGTAAGCCAGGACGTCCCGTCCTTTGGCGCCTTGCCGCGGAAAGCCTGGATGACCCTGGGCATCCTAGAGCTCGTGTGCACGTTCGGGCTCATCGTCCCCGCCGCGTTCCATTGGCAGCCGCCGCTGACGATCCTGGCGGCCACGGTCTTGGCGGTCGAGAGCCTCGTGTTCGTCGGGGTGCACGTCAAGTACCGCGAGGTCTCGCCCATGATCTTGAGCGGCGTGCTGGGTCTCCTCATGGCGTTCATCGTGTATGGCCGGATGGTTCTGCAGCCGATCTTCTGACCGGCGGGCCGTCTCATAAAGGGTAAGTTTTGCGACAGCGCGCGAAGCCTGCGGAATCGCCTTTCCAGAGTCGCAAAAGTCTGTCTCAAAACTCCCGATAAGATCCGGCTTTTGGCCCGTCCCGTCGAAACGATTAGCCTCGCAAAACTCGGGCTCGAAATGTCGCGAGCAGACCGCCCGCGCATTACCGGTAATCCTTGTCGTCGAGCTTGCTCAGGTCGAGCTCGTCGGGCAACACGCCTACCGTCACAATCGCGAATGTGAAAACCTTGGTGCCCGGCTCCAGATGGCCGCCGAAGGCGTTCTGCGGTGTCGCGAGCGTGATGTGCGGGTGCAGGCGGCCGTTCATGATGTAGCCGTTCATGCTGATAAGATCGGCAGGACCGTTGGCCATCTGCTCCAACATGATCTTGGATGGAAACGTGCCGTTGACCACCTGGTGTACCTGGTAGCCGGTCACCGACCCAACCGCGGCCAGGATCACGCCGTTCTGGATGTGATTCTGCTTCACCATCTGCTCCAGCCCGGCGAGCAGATCGGCCTGGTACTTGAAGCGGAAGATCAGCACGCGGTCAAACTTGCCGGCATCCACCGAATAGACGTCGGGCACTTTGGGATCGTTCGGTTTGGCATCGCCCGGCGAATGGCTGGTGACCACGCGGGTTTGCTGCGCCGCGGCGATCGCGAGCGAAGCGAGAAATAAGATGATTGTTCGCATGGTGACAGCATACCCGGAAAGAGTCCGCGTGCCTATAGCTCTTTTCGAAAGAAAAGCCGAGACGACCCTCGGCTCAGCCGGCCTGACAGCCTGCGCCACGGCTGCCGGTGTAGTGTGAAGATATGCGATTTTTCGCGGCGGTCTTGTTGAGCGCCTCGGCCCTGCTCGGCCAGGGCCAAGACCAGGATTTTTCCGTAGATCTCCTGCAAGCGGCGCTGCGCGGGCGCAATGGCCAGGTCAAGGCGTTTCTGGACGACGGCGCCGACCTGGAAGCGGTGGACCGGAACGGCCGAACCGCGCTCATGCTGGCGGCACAGCACGGCCAGGTTTCGACCGTCGAGCTGCTGCTGGGCCGCGGCGCCAACGCCACGGCACGCGACCACGAGGGAGCCTCCGCTTACGTCCTGGCGCTGTTCTCTCCGGTGGGCCACGGCAACCACCAGGCAACGCTGAAGCTGCTCCCCGCGCCGCCACGGCCGAAGATGGCGCTCGACGTCAAGTGGTCGCCCATCATGCTGGTCAGTTCCTGTTTCGCCACCCGTGAGGAGGCGGCGCGGATGGTGGATGGCTTCCATCTCCCCGACCAGTTTCTCCGCGCATTTGGCGCTTACGTGCAATCCTCCGGCCGCAACCTGGTGGAACTGGTGGGCGAGCCCGCGGACGCGGACGCTCTGCTGCGGGTCGAACTGCAGCCGGCATCCGCCTGCGTCGCCCAGACCGGCGACAGCCTGAGTTTGTCCATCGAGGTGCGCGTTTTGCGCGAACCGGGCGGGGAGACGATCTTTCAAAAAACGTTCGGCGGCGGCCTCAGAGGATTGCACGCCCAGACGGCCACCAACCTGGAACAATACGCGCCACTCTTCGAGCCCTGGATTAAGCCACACGCCGGCCCCATCTACTGGGCCGCCACCGGGGAACTCTACCGCCTCACCATCGCTCGCTAGGTGCGGGACAGGGAAGCCCCTCGGCTCACATTTCGCGGCGGCCTTCCATGGCTTTGGAGATGGTGACTTCATCGGCGAATTCCAGATCGCTGCCGACGGGGATGCCCATGCCGATGCGGGTCACTTTGACGCCGAGCGGTTTCAACAGGCGCGCCAGATAGACGGCGGTCGCTTCGCCTTCGGTGGTAGGGTTGGTCGCCACAATCACTTCCTGGATCTCGCCTTCGCCGATGCGTTCCACCAGGTTCTTGAGCTTGAGCGATTCCGGCCCAATGCCGCGCAGCGGCGAGAGCGAGCCATGCAGCACGTGGTAGCGGCCCTCGAACTGGCGGGTGGTTTCGATGCCGATGATGTTATGCGGCTCCTCGACCACGCAGACGACTCTGGGGTCGCGATTGGAATCGGCGCAATAAGAGCACACGTCGCTATCGCTGATGTTGTTGCAGATGCGGCACAGGCCGAGCTTGTCTTTGACGTCGAGGAGAGCCTGGGCGAGATGCTCGGCGTCTTCGCGGCCGGCGCGGAGGACGTGGAAAGCCAGCCGCTGCGCGGACTTTTGCCCGATGCCCGGCAGGCGTTTGAATTCGGTGATGAGGCGGGCCAGCGGTTCGGCGAAATCGGGCATCGTCAGAACATACCGGGAGGCAGGCCGAGGCCGCCGAGCATGCCGCTCATCTTCTGCTTGGTTTCGTCCTCGACCTTCTTGAGGGCCTCGCTGTGCGCGGCCAGCACCATGTCCTGGAGCATTTCCACGTCGCCGGCAACCTCGGGATCGATCTTGACGCTGAGCAGGTTTTTCTGCCCGTCCATCGTCAACGTAATCATGCCGCCGCCAGCGGTGGCCTCCACTTTGATTTGCGCGATTTCCTGTTGCAGGCGCTCCTGCATCTGCTGCGCCTTTTGCATCATCTGCTGCATGTTGCCGGGTAATTTCACTTGGGCTGCTCCTTCAAATTGCGAACGCGGCGGACTTCGCCGCCAAAGACCTCGCGGAAGCGCTGCACCTCCTGGTTGGCCAGCGCGCGGCCGGCGGCCTCGTCGGCGTGCCCGGCCGAGGCTGGCGCTGCCGGCGGCGCCGCTTCCGGCGAATCGCCGGCAGACAGCTTCAGGTTGAGCGGGCGGGAGAAAACCGCGCGCAGCGCTTCGGCGAAGCTGCGGTCCTTCAAATACAGGTGATAGGACTTGGGCGCCAGGATCTGGATGTCGCCGCCAACGATGGTGATGCGCGCGTTCTCGACGGCGTCGGCCAAGTGCGTCAGACCGTGCTCGGTGAGCCAGGCGTGCAGGCGCTCGCCGGGACCGGCATCAGGTAACGGCGCCGGGGCCAGCGCGTTGGCGCCGGAATTCTGTGGCTCGGGAAGGCCGGATTTCTTGGCGCGATCGACTTCGAATGGCGATGGACCGGTGCGCAATGGCGCAGCGGGGACACGCGGCGGCGGTCCGGTACGCGCGGCGGCCGGAGCGGGACGCGATTCGGTTCCGCCCAGCTCCGCGAGCGCCTGTTCGATCGGCAACAGGCGCCCCGCGTGCACCAGCCGCACCAGGCCGATTTCCAGATGGAAGCGCGGTTGCAGCGAGAACTGCAAATCGCGAAACAATTCGAGCGTCAGGTGCAGGTACCGCGTCAAGTCCTCTTCGGAAAAACGCGCTGCGATCTGGGCCAGCCGGTCACGCTCGGCGGCGCTGGCGGCGATCAGCCGCGTATCGGAGCCCGCGATGCGCGCCACCAGAAGGTTGCGGAAGTAGCGCGCCAGCTCGCGGCTGAAGTGCTGCAGGTTGTGGCCGTTGCGCTCCAGCTCGTCGACCACCTCGAGCATCCGGCGCGGGTCGCTATCGGCCAGCGCCGCGGTGACCTGACCCAGCGATTCGAGCGAGAACGCGCCTAAAAGCGCGCGGACGGCGGCCGCGTTGAGCTTCTGGCCGCAGCAGGCGATGGCCTGGTCGAGCGCCGAAAGCGAATCGCGCACGCTGCCTTCGCCCGCCTGCGCCAGTACGGCCAGCGCTTCAGGATCGGCCTCAATGCCTTCCTGACCGCAGATCCAGGCCATGCGTGCGATGAGATCCTCGAAATCCACCGAGCGAAAGCTGAAGTGCTGGCAGCGGGACGCAATGGTGGCCGGGATCTTGTGCGCCTCGGTGGTGCACAGCACAAACACCACCCACTCGGGCGGCTCTTCGATGGTCTTGAGCAGCGCGTTAAAAGCCTCGCTGGTTATCTGGTGCGCTTCGTCGATGATGAAGACCTTGTAACGGTCGCGCGCCGGCCGGTAGCGGACATTCTCGCGCAGCTCGCGCATTTCGTTGATGCCGCGATTGGAAGCGGCGTCGATTTCGATCACGTCCACGGTGCCGCCGGAGGTAATCTCCAGGCAGCTCGCGCACACGCCGCAGGGAGTTGCGGTGGGGCCTTCGACGCAATTCAGGCAGCGGGCCAGAATGCGCGCCACGGTGGTCTTTCCGGTGCCGCGCTGGCCGGAGAAAATGTAGCCGTGGCCGATGCGGTTCTGGGCGATAGCATTTTCGAGGGTGGTCTTGACGTGCTCCTGGTTGACCACGTCGTGAAACGTTTGCGGCCGGTATTTGCGGGCGATGACCTGGTACATGGGGTGGGCGATCCGGCCACGGCCCGGACCAAATGCCAGGCCCCGGGTGATCCGCGGCACACGAACTACACCGCTACCGTTGCTTCCTTCCGGACCTGGCGGGGTTTGCAGCCGCCCGTTGCACGGAGCCCGAGACCTGACAAGTAATTATCGTAGCAAGGTGGGGCATGCTTTAGCTTGCCCGGTTACTTTACCGCGCGGCGAACTTCCTGCCGGCGACGAAAAGAAGCAATGCTCCCAATCCGGACAGAACCAGGATCAGCGAAGATGGCACAGGGCCGCCGGTGTGCCGCTGATGCTGAACACAGGCATCGGAGTCGTCGGCCGAGATGTTAGCACGCAGCAGAAACTCGCACTGCGCATACCCCGCTCCGGTCACGCCGCGGCGCGCAGCTTGTCCAGGAAGTGAAACAGAGACGCTCCGACGACGGCGTTCAGGGCGCCGAACAGGAGCCAGCTCTGGTAATCGAAGGCGGGCTGCTGGGCGAGCAGCATCCGCTGCATCACCCAATACAGCAACTGGTGGAAGATATAGAAAAAGAACGACAGCAGCAATCGGATAACGGTGTTGTCCACATTGAAGTGCACACCGACCGAGGCGGCAAAATATCCCACCAGCGTCTTGCAGATGCCGAACATGCCGAGCGGGTTCTTGGAGAGCGAATCCTGCGCCAAGCCGATCAGGGCTCCGGTGAGGATGCCGCCGACCTGGCTCCGCTGCGTGAGGGACAGATACACCACCACCAGCAGCGGCATCTCCACGAAGCTGAGAATGGGGAAATACAGCCGAACGTAGACCTGAAAGAGGATGGCCAGCAGCGGGATGACAATAAAAACCCAGGCGCGAAAGCGGGAGACCGGGCCATCGCTCTGGCTGAGCATCATGCGCCCGGAGGAGTACGCCATTATCTCTTAGTGCTCCCAGTCGGCTCGCCGTTGGCCTGGTTGGAATGGCGGGTGACTTCGGTGGTCTTGGTGGTAGCGCCGGTGGCCGGTTTGGGGCTCGCGGCGGCCGGCACGGCGGCGGCTGGCACGGCAGCCGGCGTGGCGGCAGCCGGCGCGGGTTTCTGCGGTAAAGTTGTACCGATCCCGCTGAAGTTGGGTTCGCTGTACGCTCCAGAACCGAACTTGTGGCCCTGCGCTTCGCCGGAAGCCTGGTATTCCAGGCGCAACTTGTCTGCTTCGGTGATCGGCGGCGAGGCTGGTGCGGCTCCGGCGCTGGGCGCGGCGGGTTTGGATTCATCCGGCGGCGGAGGCGCGATGTACACTGGCTGGTCGGCGACGGGTGTGAGCGGGATATCCTGATGCACGCCCTGGGTAATAATCAGCACATCCTCGAGGCCGTGCTGCAGCCCCACCGGGTCGAGAAGGATCTCCTTGAATGGCTGCGCGTCGCGCACGCTGCGCACCACGCCGACCGGAAAGCCGCGGGGGAAAATGCGGTCGTCGCCGGAAGTGTAAAACCATTGGCCCACCTGCACCTTCTCCTGAATCGGCACGTAGTCGACTTTCAGCAGCGGGGTTCCCTGCCCTTTCAGAGTGCCGCGGACGCCGCCATCCTGGGAAACCACGCCGGCGGCGAAATCGGCATCGGTGGCAAGCAGGATCTCCGACGCAGTCGGGTAGGCGGCAATTACTTTGCCGACGATTCCGTCCGGCGTCACCACGGCCATGCCGCGCTCGACCCCGCTGGTGCTTCCCGTGTCGACGTAAACCACCTTGGCGTTGGAGTCGGCGCCGGTGCCGATCACGGTGGCGGCCAGTGTCTTCGAAGGGATGCGCGCCTGAAACACGCCGAGCGCCTTGGCGCGTTCGGCTGTGTTCAGTTCGTTTTTGAGAAAAATGTTCTCCAGCTTGAGGTGGCCGACCTGTTCGCGCAGCCGGCGGTTTTCGGCGTCTTCGTCGTGCAACAGGATGTAGTTGCGGAAGAAGCCGACGCTGCCGCCGCGCAGCAACTCCACGACGCGTGCGAAGGGAGTGACGGCGGTCACGGTCCAGACGCGGATGATGCGCACGTCCTGATCGTTTTTCACCTGTACCGCCAACAGCAGAAACTGAGCGAAGATCACCAGCAGGAGGATGGTGAGGTTGCGGTAACGGTTGACGAACGACTCCATAGGCGCGCGCCGCGTCTCTTTTAGTCTATCGAAATCTTACGCAGCAGCCGGAAATCGCTGAGCATGCGGCCGGTGCCCAGCACAACCGACGCCAGCGGGTCGTCGGCGATGGAAACCGGAAGGCCGGTTTCCTCGCGGATCCGCTTGTCCAGATTCTTGAGCAGGGCGCCTCCCCCGGTGAGCACGATGCCGCGGTCGCTGATATCGGCGCTGAGCTCGGGCGGGGTCCGTTCGAGCGCCACGCGAATGGCGTTGACGATGGTGGCAACGCATTCGGAGAGCGCTTCGCGAATCTCGGTATCGTTGATGGTGATGGTGCGCGGCACACCCTCGATCAGATTGCGTCCCTTGATTTCCATGGTCAAGGGCTTTTCCAGAGGGAAGGCGGAACCGACTTCGATCTTGATAGCTTCCGCCGTGCGTTCGCCGATCAGCAGGTTGTACTTGCGCTTGAGGTACTGCATGACGGCATCGTCCATTTCGTTGCCAGCCACGCGCACAGAGCGCGAGTAGACAATGCCGGAAAGCGAAATCACGGCCACGTCGGTAGTGCCGCCGCCGATATCGACAACCATGTTGCCGGAGGGTTCGGTAATCGGCAGCCCGGCGCCGATGGCGGCCACCATGGCCTGCTCCACCAGGTGCACCTCACTGGCCTTGGCGCGATAAGCCGAATCCATCACCGCGCGCTTTTCCACCTGGGTGATTTCGCTCGGAACCCCGATCACGATGCGGGGATGCACCAGCATTTTGCGGCCATGCGCTTTCTGAATGAAGTAATTCAGCATGCGCTCGGTGACCTTGAAATCGGCGATGACGCCATCCTTCATGGGCTTGATGGCGACGATGTTCCCCGGAGTGCGCCCCAGCATCTCCTTGGCTTCCTTACCGACCGCCTCCACTTCGCCGGTAGACTTGTTGATGGCTACGATGGATGGCTCATTGACAACGATGCCTTTTCCGTGGGCATAAACCAGGGTGTTCGCCGTGCCTAGATCGATGGCGAGATCCGAAGAAAACAAGCTAAAAAGAGAACGTAAATTCATTGATAGGGTTAATTCGCGTCAGGAGGACGTGCCTGGGACGCCACAGTGAAGTCCTTTAGAATAATAGCACGATTAGTGTGCCGACATTCTGGCCGCCACCCGGCGTACCCGGCGTCGATCCAGAAGAGTCTCGATGCGGCCCGCATCAAGTGCGTGCGCCACGCTTACGGCGATAGAACGAACAGGAAGCCGTCTGTGACGCCGCCGCCATAGGAGCCTAGCGCAGCGTTGCTGGTGGTGGTGAGGACGCCGCCAGTGAAGCCAGCCACGTAGAGGGTGCCATCCGGCGCCACCGCCAGCGCCTGCCCACTGTTGATGCTGGATCCGCCGAAGTAGGTGACGTAGCCAAATCCGCTCGGGCCAGCCACGTGCGGTATCACCTTGGCCGCCACGATATCGACGCCTTGCGGATAGAGGAGTTCGGGCGCGTTCGCCGTGACCGGAAGATCCTTCGAAAGCGTGTAGCCGGTGACGTAGATGTTATTCTGGGCATCGGCGCCGATGCCATAACCCACGTCGGCATCCGAACCGCCCAGGAAAGTCGAATAGAGTAAGAACTGCGGGGTGAACGGGTTTACCACGCAAACGAAAATATCGCCATTACCACCGTAGGCCGGCTGCGCCGCATCCGGGGTTACCGGGAAATCGCTGGACAGGGTGTAGCCGGTTAACAGAAGGTCACCGTTCCCGTCCACCGCCATCCCGCGCACCTCTTCGCTGGCCGAGCCGCCCAAATAAGTAGAGTAGATCAGCGATTCAGTTCCGAACTGGGTGGGATCTAGCACGGCGACGATCAGATCATACCCTCCCACCGGGCTGCCTTGATAAGAAAATCCGGCCATCGGAAACTCGGTCGATTCGGTGGAGGCGGCCATGTAAACCAGGCCGTTTGGCGCGACCGCGACGGCGCGCCCGTCATCGTCCAGCTCACCGCCCAGGAATGTGGCATAGAAGGGAGCGGCGGTGCTGGTGTTGAACTCGATGAGAAACGTATCCTGCCCTCCCCAGAGCGAGGTCTGGTATGCGTTGGGGGTAACCGGAAAATCGCCGGTCAGCGTGGTGCCGACGACGTAGATGTTGCCGGCCTGATCCAGATCGATGGCATTGCCGGAAGTATTGCCCTGAGTGCCACCGAGAAACGTGGTGTAGAGCAGCGAAACCTCGCCGTACAGCGCGGGGTTCAATTCCAGAACGAACGCTTGCGTCAAACCAGTCGTGTTGGCGATTACACCGGAAGTGGAGATCGTGGGAAAGGTGGCCAGGATGGAATTGCCGACCATGGGAAAATCGAGGGAAGTGGTGGTCCCGGTAAGGTACACGTCGCCCTGCGCATCGAGCACCATCGCCAGCGGTATATCGGCTGTGGATCCGCCGATATAACCGAAATAAGTCGGCTGGAATCCACCCGCCGCGCTGGTATCGAGAATAGCCAGAAAGATATTAGTCGCTCCCGGGAGGGGGGCGTTGGAGTAGGCGCCGTTAATGAACGGCATGTTGCCGCTGTTGGTGGACCCGGTGACGTATAACAAGCCGTTGGCCGTCAGCCTGACGGCGTTCACCTGGTCATCGCCAGACCCGCCAATGTAAGTCGAGTAGACCAGCAGCGGATCGATGACGAGCGGGCGGGTGCGGTCATAGCGGCCGACGCGGAAAGCGGCCAGGTCGCGCGCAAGAAGGACGTATCGGCCCGCAATCGCTACATCGCCCTGCCGCACAGCGGGGCGCTTCTCGATGAGGGTGGCCCCACCGGCCTCGACTTCCAGATCGCCGGCCGGCGTAATACGGAGGCGATCGGCGCCGCGGAACCGCATGCGAATGGCGCCGGCGTCGGCGCCCGGCGCCAGCAGGAAGTCGTACTCCAGGCGGCCCTGGTTTCCGTAGTAGACGGCGTCGATGCCCCGGTACACCTGCGAATAACGCACCCGCGCATAGCTGGTGACACCGGTGTGCCAGTTGGAGCGGGGACCAATGAAGTAATCGGTGCGAACGGCGAGCGGTTCGAGGGGCTGAATGCGAGGCGGGGCTGCGCCTTCAAGCACCAGGTCCACGCGTCCGGCTCCGGGCAGGCCGACCGAGGGGCCGCGATCGGTGAGCGCAACTTTCACGCCGCCCGAGCGCGCCAGATAGCGCACGTCCGGACTCCACTGCCCCTGGTTCGCCTCGAACCGCAGCGGAAGCGCTCCGAGCGCGGCGCGGGCCGCCGCCAGCGAGGCCGCGGGCGGCGCGGCATTGAGGCAGCCAACTGCCAAAGCCAGTAGCGACAGCAAACCTAGGGATCGATACATGAAACCTCTATTAAACCACGCGCGGCGGCACTCGGAAGTGGGCTGCCGTTTCACAGGCGGCGCTTCGGCGCTACAGTGAGGGGATGCGACGTTCTTTGTGTATTGCGTTGATGGTGCTGGCAGGTGCATGGGCGGCGGATCTGGCGGTGGTTCAGCCGAAAGAATTGGCAGGGCAACTGGCGGGCCACCGCGCCACGGTTGTGGTTCTTCAGGTCGGCCCGAACGTGATGTACCGCAGCAAGCACATTCCCGGCGCCATCTACGCCGGCCCCGCCAACCGGCCCGAAGGACTCGATCTGCTGAAGGCCGAAGCCGCGAAGCTGCCGCACGATCGCGAGATCGTGCTTTACTGCGGATGCTGCCCATGGGACCACTGCCCCAATATCCGCCCGGCCCTGGAGTTGATGCGGCAGATGGGCTTTACGCACGTCCGGGCGCTGTATGTGCCGGACAACTTCAAGGCGGATTGGATTGACCAGGGGTATCCGGTGGAAGAAGGCGCCGGCAAACCGCTGAATTAAGTGAGCAGCTTGAAAGCGTGCATCCAGTCGTTGCGCAGAAAGCCCGGGATACACCAGAGCATGCACAGGGGTTCGATGGCGCGGGCGGCCTCCGCGCTGCCCATATCCGCCACTTCCCAACCGAACTCATCCAGAATTCCGCTGACGGACTTCTTGGCCGTTTCACTATTGCCGCAGATGAACATGGTTGGCTTGCCGCCCTTGAATTGCGGATTCACCATTGCGGCCACACCGACGGAATTGAATGCCTTGACGAAGTTCGCGCTGGTGAACTCGCGCTGAAGCCGCTCCATGAGAGATTCATCGAGGCTGGTAAAGAACTTCAGTACACCGTTGACTGGCGGCGCGTCTTCAGTGGGATTGGTCGCGTCGATGACGTGTTTCCCCGCCAGGGCCTTTGCGCCCGCCGAACGAAGCGCTTCCGCCGCTGCCTTGCCTTTGACCGCCAGAACGACCAGTTCGCCGTATGCCGCCGCGTCGGCGAAGCTGCCGACGCTAACCTCGGGACTCTGTGCTGCCCACTCCATTAGTTTGGCGGGCGTCCTGGTGCCCATCATTACCTCGTGGCCATGCTTCAGGAAGCCACCGGCCAACGCCTTTGCCACGCCGCCCGACCCAAGAATTCCGACTTTCATCCCGTTCTCCTTCGACGGCCCGTTGCCGCGCCACATCGCAGCCACTTCTCGACCGTCCTCACAGGGAATTATATCGTCCCAGGATTGCCGTGGAAGAATGCGCCGGCGTGGTACGGAAACCGTTGGCAGGTCGGTGACCTGCCTCACCCGCTTTGCGCGGCCAAGTGCCTTGTCAATACTATGGTGTTGTACCATTAGGGTTTGCCATGAAGGCCTTTCTGGAAACGTTGCGGCCGGAAGATCGCGACTGGGAACTGGCGCAGGCCATCGACCCGGCGCGGCTGCCGGAACACATCGCCATCATCATGGACGGCAACGGGCGCTGGGCCGAACGGCGGCGGCTGCCGCGTGTGGCGGGCCACAAGGCGGGAATCGGCCCGGTGCGCTCGACGGTGGAAGCCTGCGCACGGCTGGGCGTGAAAGCGCTCACGCTGTATGCGTTCTCGGTGGAAAACTGGAAGCGTCCGCGGCACGAAGTGGAAACCCTGTGGCGCCTGCTGCGCTACTACCTGCGGCAGGAGCTGCCCGAGCTGCAAAAGAACGACATTCGCCTGCAAGCCATCGGGCGGTTGGAAGCGCTGCCGGAGCCGGTGCGCGCCGAACTGGACGCGGCGGTGGAAGCCACCGCCAACAACCGCGGCCTGCTGGTGAACCTGGCGATCAACTACGGAGGGCGCGCGGAAATCGTGGACGCGGTGAACGCCGTGCTGGAGATGGCGCGCCTGGAAGGTTCGCTAGCCGCGCTCCGCATGGACGAGGATCTGATCGCCACCAACCTCTACACGGCTGCGTGCCCGGACCCCGACCTGCTGATCCGCACCTCGGGCGAAATGCGCATCAGTAATTTTCTGTTGTGGCAGATCGCCTACGCGGAACTGTACGTCACCGAGACGCTGTGGCCGGACTTCACGCGCACCGACCTGCTGGAAGCGGTGGTGGCGTACCAGAAGCGCGAGCGCCGCTACGGCGGCCTGCGCGCCGGCGCCGCGGACGCGCCGTCCGACGAGACCTTGATTCCCGCGCTCGGCTCGTCATGAAGCGGGTTCTCACCGCAGCCCTGCTCATCCCTTTGGTTGTTTACACGGTGCTGTGGGCCAACCAATATGTGTTTCTAGCGGTGCTCGCATTGGCGGCGGTGCTCAGCTACCGGGAGTACGATTCGATCGCGGCAGACTACGGCTTCGGCGCACCGGGGGTGCTCGGCTATGGTGCGGGTCTGCTCCTGCTGGTTGTCCCCTATGCCAACGCCTGGCTGGTAGTGACTGCGGTTGCGCTGCTGGCGCTGGTGCTGGCGCTGCGCTCGAAAGAATTGGCGCACGCGCTGCCGCGCACATCCCTGCTTCTGCTCGGCCTGATTTACATTTTCGGCTGCTGGCGATGCGCGGTGGTGCTGCGCGGTTTCGGCCCGCACTGGCTGATGTACGCGCTGCTGGTGAGTTGGGCCGGCGACATCGGCGCATATTACATCGGCAAGGCGTTTGGCAGGCACCGCCTCGCCGGTCGCGTCAGTCCAAAGAAGTCCTGGGAAGGCGCGGCGGCTTCGGTAGCCACGTCCGTACTGCTCGCCGGGGCTTACCTGTGGCATTTCGTTGGCGCGAGCATCGCCGAGGCTGTGCTGCTAACCGCGCTGGCCAACGTGGCGGGCCAACTCGGCGACCTGGTGGAATCCGCCATGAAACGCGGTGCGGGAGTGAAAGACTCCGGAGCCCTGCTGCCCGGCCACGGCGGCTTTCTCGACCGCGTGGATAGCGCGCTGTTCGTGATGCCGCTGGTCGCCGGCTGGCTGATCGCGGCCGGTGGGTAGCGCGAGGGTGTGCGGTCTCGCTTACCCGCTACAATGAAATTCTGTGCCTCTAACCTGCTATCTGGACGCATTTTCGGGAATCGCCGGCGACATGCTGGTGGGCGCGCTGGTGGATGCCGGCGCCGATCCGGAAGCCATCGCCGCGGCGATTGGCTCGCTCGACGCGGGCGCGGTGGTGTCATTTGAAAAGGTGAAGCGCAACGGCCTGGGCGCCACCCATTACCGCGTGGCGGTGGAAGAAGCGAAGGTCCACCGTCACCTGTCCCACATCGTCAAGATGATCGAAAAGGCCGAGTTGCCGCCGCGCGCGAAACAGAATGCGATTGCCGTGTTCCGGCGGCTGGGCGAAGCGGAGGCGGAAGTCCATCAGGTGCCGATCGAAAAAGTCCACTTTCACGAAGTGGGCGCCTCGGATTCGATCGCCGATATCGTGGGCGCTTGCCTGGCCCTCGATCTGCTCGACGTGGATACGGTGCTGTCGTCGCCGCTCAATGTGGGCAGCGGCACGGTGGAAACGGAGCACGGGCTATTGCCGGTTCCGGCGCCCGCGACGGCGCGGCTGCTGGAGGGCGTTCCGATTTACGCGCGCGGCCCGGAGGTGGAGCTGACCACGCCTACCGGCGCGGCGGTTGCGGTGACATTGGCCAAACGCTTCGGCGTGCTGCCTGCGATGAAAGTGGTGCGCACCGGCTACGGCGCGGGCAGCCGCGATTTTCCGCGCCAGGCGAACGTCCTGCGGGTGATCCTGGGCGAACCCACCGGCGCCGAAGAGGCGCTCACGGTTTGCGTGATCGAAGCCAATATCGACGATCTCAATCCGCAGGTGCTGGCCTACTCGACCGACCGGCTGTGGGATTTCGGCGCGCTGGACGTATCGCTGGAGCCGATCATCATGAAGAAGGGCCGCCCCGGCCACTTGCTGCGCGTGATCGCCAAACCGGAACACCGCGAAGCCATCGCCCAGTTGATTTTTTCGGAGACTTCGACGATCGGACTGCGCTTTTACTCCGCTGAACGGCGGGTGCAGGCGCGCACCTTGCGGGAAGTGGAAACGCAATACGGCAAAGTGCGCGTGAAGGTCACCAGCGAAGGCTATTTTACGCCCGAGTACGAAGACTGCCGCAAGCTGGCACTCGCCTCCGGCGTGGCCCTGAAGCACATCATCGCGGAAGCGAATTCCGCTTACCTGAACCAGCAAAAATGAAATACTATCTCACTACCCCGATTTATTACGTCAACGCCGCGCCGCACATCGGCCACGCCTACACCACCATCGTGGCCGACCTGCTGAAGCGCTTCAAAGGCATGCAGGGCTATCATGCCGTGCTGACCACCGGCAGCGACGAGCATGGCGTGAACGTGGAGCGCGCCGCTGAGCGCGCCGGCAAAACGCCGAAGGAGTTCACCGATGTCATCGCGGCCGAGTTCGAGCGGCAATGGCAAATGCTCGGCCTGCAGATCGACTATTTCCAGCGCACCACCAGTCCGCAACATGCGCGTGTGGTGCAGGACCTGTTCGACCGCTGCCGGAAAAACGGCTACATCTATAAAGGCTCCTACACCGGCCAATACTGCATCTTCGACAACCTCTATGTGAACGACGCCAAGCCCGGCGACCCGTGCCCGGATTGCGGCCGGCCCACCGAATCGATCACCGAGGAGAACTTCTTCTTCAAGCTGTCGGCGTTCCAGGACAGACTGCTCGAGCTGTACCACTCGCAGCCGGATTTCATTCAACCGGAGACGCGCCGCAACGAGGTGATTTCGTTCGTCAAGGGCGGCTTAACCGACCTTTCGATCACGCGGACCAACATCAAGTGGGGCATCCCGGTGGCCGGCGAAGCGCCGCACGTGTTCTATGTGTGGTTCGACGCGCTGACCACTTACATGAGCGCTGTCGCCGGCAAGACTGTCGACGGCGAAGAGTTGTGGCCGGCGGACCTGCACCTGATCGGCAAGGAGATCGTGCGTTTCCACGCCGTGTTCTGGCCGGCGTTCCTGATGGCGGCCGGGCTGCCTTTGCCGAAACAAATCTTCGCCCATGGGTGGCTGCTGTTCGAGAACGATAAGATGTCGAAATCGCGCGGCAACATCGTGCGCTCCGAACCGATCCAGAAGGTGATGGGCGCCGACGCGCTGCGCTACTTCCTGCTGCGCGAGGTCGTCTTCGGGCAGGACGGCAGCTTCAGCTACGATGCGCTGATCGGCCGCTACAATTCGGATCTCGCCAACGGCCTCGGGAATCTCGCCAGCAGGACGCTGACGATGATTCATCAGTACCGGAAGGGCGTGGTGCCAGCCGGGGCCGATACAGGGTTCAAGCCGCAAGCGGTCCACGCCATGGTAGCTGTGCAGCAGACCTTCAACCGCTTTGAGTTCTCCAAGGGTCTGGAAGCAATCTGGGCGCTGATTTCGACTATTGACAGGTACATCGTCACCCAGCAGCCCTGGAAACTTGCTCGGCAGCAGGACCAGGAGTCGCAAACGAATCTCGACTGCGTTCTCTACACCGCAGCGGAAGCTCTGCGCATCATCACGGCGTTAGTCTCCCCAGTCCTACCCGAGTCCGCACGGAAGATCTGGGCGCAACTCGGCATGAAGGAGCCGATCGAAGACGTCCGTATCTATTCGCTCGCATGGGGCGGCCTGCCGCCCGGCCAGCAGATCGGCGAAGTCTCGCCCGTGTTCCCACGCATCGAGGCCAAGCCCGCCATCGAGCAGATGCGCGCGCTCGAAGAGAAAGTCACAGCCGAGCAAGCCGTGATGATGGGCAAAACGCCAGCGCCAGCCGCCCCCGCCGCGCCCGCGTCGCCGAAGATCCCCATCGACGATTTCAGCAAAGTGGATCTCCGCGTGGGCGTAGTCCTTTCCGCCGAGCGCGTCAAGGGCGCTGACAAGCTAATGCACATGAAAGTCGACATCGGCGAAGCCGAGCCGCGCACCATCGTCGCCGGCATCGCCGAGGCCTACACGCCAGAACAATTGGTGAACCGCAAGGTGGTGATCGTCGCCAATCTGGAGCCGCGGAAACTGCGCGGGGTAGTGTCGAATGGGATGATCGTGGCGGCGTCGGTGGAAGGCGGCAAGCCGGTGCTGGCGGGCTTCCACGAGGACATCCCGGTGGGGGCGCGCCTCAAGTGAGGCTGATCGATTCGCATACCCATCTGGACGACGCCCAATTCAATGAAGACCGCGCGGCGGTGATCGAACGCGCCCGCGCCGCCGGCGTGGAACGCATGCTCGCGATCGGCACCGGCGGCGGGCCGCCCGACCTGGAGGCCGGTGTGCGGCTGGCTGGCGAGTATCCGTTCGTGCTGGCCACGGTGGGTGTGCATCCGCACGATGCCTCGAAAGCGACTGAGGCAACTTTCGAGCGTCTCCGCGAGCTGGCGGCGCATCCAAAGGTTGTGGCGATCGGCGAAATCGGTCTCGATTATCATTACGATTTTTCGCCGCGCGATGTGCAGCGCGCGGTGTTTTCGCGGCAGTTGGCAATAGCAGCCGAGGCGCGGCTGCCGATTGTCATCCACACGCGAGAGGCCTGGGACGATACCTTCGAAATTCTCCGTGGCGAGTGGCGCGGCGAAGGCATCCTGCATTGTTTCACGGGCGATGCCGTGCAGGCGCGGCAGGCGCTGGACGCCGGCTTCCACCTGGCGTTTGGCGGCGTGCTGACGTTTCCGAAAGCGGAACCGGTGCGCGAGGCGGCGCGCACCACACCGTCCGACCGGCTGCTGCTCGAGACCGATTGCCCCTACCTAGCGCCTGTGCCGCATCGCGGCAAACGCAACGAGCCGGCCTTTGTGGTGGAGACCGCGCGCCGGCTGGCCCAAGTCCGGGGCCAGCCGGTTGAGGAGATCGCGGCGCGGACGAAGGCCAATTTCGAGCGGCTCTGTTTGCGGGGCGGGACTCCAAACGGTTAAACTGGGGAACCAAACATGAATTTAGGCAAGCTGGGGCAGGCCCAGGCAGCGCGGGGGATTTTCGATCTGGTCCAGAACGACCTGGAACAGGTGGAGAAGAAGATTTCCGCCGAGTCGGTGGCTTCCGTGGACGCGGTCACCGCCATCGGGCGCTATCTGCAATCGGCCGGCGGCAAGCGGCTGCGCCCGGCCTTGCTGCTGATGTCGGCCAAGCTGGTGGGACACGGCAATGCAGGACCCAGCGCGATTCAGATGGCGGCGGTGGTCGAGTTGCTCCACGCCGCAACCCTGGTGCATGACGACGTCATCGACGCAGCCGAAACGCGCCGCGGCCGCCCTTCCAGCAACGTCAAGTGGGGCAATCACACCTGCGTGCTGGCAGGCGACTGGCTGTACATGCAGGCCTTCCAGATCGCGCTGCGGGAACGCAATTTCCTGATTCTCGATTTGCTGATCGGCCTCACGCAAATGATGGTGGAGGGCGAACTGCTGCAGCTCGAACGCATCGGCCGCATCGATATCACCGAAGCCGATTGCATGGAGCTGGTGGACCGCAAGACGGCGCGCCTGTTTTCGGTGTGCGCTCGGCTGGGCGCGGTGTCGGCGCACAGTGATGCCCAGGCCCAGGAAAAACTGGGCGAATTCGCCTGGAACCTGGGGATGGCGTTCCAGTTGATCGACGACGTGCTGGATTTCACCGCCCGCGAGAATGTGCTGGGCAAGCCGGTGGGTGGCGATTTACGCGAGGGCAAAGTCACCCTGCCGCTGGTTTACGCGCTCGAGAGCGCTACACCCGCCGAACGCCGGCTGGTGGAAACGGTGCTGGAACAACGGAATTACCAGCGCGTGCCGTTCGCGCAGATCCTGGCATTGGTGGAGCGCTACGACGGCATCGACCGGGTTCGCGAGCGCGCCCAGACGTTCACCGAACGGGCGCGGCAGGTGATGAGTGAGTTTCCGGAATCCGCTTACCAGCGGGCCCTGATGGCGGTGACCGACCTGGTGACGGAGCGCGACCACTAGTTAAACGATTTCGAGCCGCGGATGAACACAGATAAGACTCTTTGTCTTCGATCTGTGTTTAGCGGTGTTCATCCGTGGCCATAGTTCTCTTTTCCGATGTCCTTTTTCGCGATCATTTTTCTCGTCCTCGGCTCTTCCCAGTTGTATTGGGGATGGCGGGGAGTGCGGCTGGCGCGGCGGAAGATCTCTTCCCCCACGCTTCGCGGCCTCGCGTGCGCGGCCATTCCCACGATTCTGGTGGCGATGCTCGCGTATACTGTGCGCGAGGTCGGGCGCCGGCCGGACCCGGTGCACCTGACCCTGCGCGATGCGCTGCTGACCGCACCGTTCGCCTGGTGGATCGCTAGTTCGCTGGTCGGATTCCTGCTGGCGATTCCGTTTGCGATTCTGGCCGGCGTGCGCGCGGTGATCCGGCGGTTGCGCGGCAGCGCCGAAATCGCATCGCCGGCGCGGCGCGATTTCCTCGCGCAGACCACCCGCGTGGTGACCGCCGCTCCGTTCCTGGGCGGCGCTTACGGCCTGCTCTACGGTCGCCTGAATCTGGAGACGGTGGAACGGCCTATCCGCCTGGCCAACCTGCCGCCCGCGTTTCACGGCTTTCGGATCGCGCAGCTCTCCGATATCCACATCGGGCCGTTCATGCCCGAAGAACAAATTCGCAAGTTCGCCGCCATCGCCAATGACCAGAAGCCGGACCTGATCGTGCTGACCGGCGACTACGTCACCTTCGACGCGGGAACGCAGTATGCGGTGGTGGATGCGCTGGCCGGGCTGCGCGCGCCCTTCGGCGTCTATGCCTGCCTGGGCAACCATGACGCGTGGGCGCGAGTCGAAGATTCAATCAGCAGCTTGTTCACCGCGAGGGGCGTCCGCATGCTGCGCGGCGCAAACGTCGCCATCACCATGGGGGGAGATTGGTTCAACCTGATCGGCGTCGACTTCCAGAGCCGCCACCGCTTTGGCCCTTCCGCGCCGGTGAGCCACATCCTCGGAAATATCGAGCCCCTGATCGCGCGCGGGAAGGTGAACATCCTGCTCAGCCATAACCCGGACACGTTCGACCGCGCGGCCGCGCTGGGCATCGACCTCAGCATGGCGGGGCACACGCACGGCGGGCAGGCGGCTCTCGAATTCATCAGCCCGGAGATCGCTCCCAGCCGCCTGGCGACGCCCTACGTGGCCGGTCTCTTCCGGAGGCCGGGCGGGCAATTGTACGTGAATCGCGGCATCGGGACCATCGGCGTGCCCATCCGCATCGGTGCGCCGCCGGAGATCACGGTTTACAAACTGGAACGCGCGTGAATCGTCGCGCGCGCAGTCTTGCGTGCTGTGTCGGCAGTCGTGCCGACATTTCTTTGTGACGTTCGCTGCCCCGCCGCCAAGCAACGTCGAGACGAATCTCGACGCTGCAGGCTTGACAGCCCGCGCCACGGCGTCACGCTCTATAGCCGCACAATTTTCGGCGAGGTGAACCCTTTGAGTGCGTTGCGCGTGTCCACGATCAGCGGCGCGCGCTCGACCAGTGCCCGGTAATCGAAACCAGTGTGGTCGGTGATAATGACCACGCAATCGGCGTCGGCGGCGGCGGATTCGGGTTGAGCATCGAGCTGCAAGCCATCCAGGCGCAGTTTGGGAACGTACGGGTCGCTGTAGCTGACGATCGCGCCGCGGCGATCCAGCAGCAGGATCACGTCGAGCGCGGGCGATTCGCGCATGTCGTCGATGTTACGCTTGTAGGCCACGCCCATTACGTGGATGCGCGATCCCTTGACCGGCTTGCCTGCATCGTTCAGCGCATTCTGCACTTTGTCGGCCGCGAAATGCGGCATCTGGCCGTTGATGTATCCGGCCAGCTCGATGAAGCGCGCCTCAATGCCGGCCTGTTTGGTCTTCCAGGAAAGATAGAACGGGTCGATGGGGATGCAGTGGCCGCCCAGGCCGGGACCGGGATAGAACGGCATGAAGCCGAAAGGCTTGGTGGCCGCGGCATCGATCACTTCCCACACGTTGATGCCCATGCGGTCGCACATCAGCGCGATTTCATTCGCTAGGCCGATGTTGATCATGCGGAAAGTGTTCTCGAGCAGCTTGACCATCTCGGCCACCTGCGTGGAACTCACCGGCACTACCTGTTCCAGGGCCTGCGCATATAACAGGCGGCCCATTTCGGTGCAGGCAGGAGTGCAGCCTCCCACCACTTTGGGAATATTGACGGTTTGGAATTTCAGGTTGCCGGGATCGACGCGCTCGGGCGAAAAGCAGAGGAAAAAATCGCGGCCCACTTCGAGGCCGGACTTCGACAGGATGGGCAACACGACCTCGTCCGTCGTGCCGGGATAAGTTGTGGATTCGAGAATCACCAATTGGCCCGCATGAAAGTGGCGGGCAATTTCCTGGCACGAGCTCACGATGAAGCTCATGTCCGGGTCCTTGGTTTTCCTGAGCGGCGTCGGAACGCAAATGTTGATGGTGTCGAGCTCGAGCACGGCGGAGAAATCGGTGGTGGCGCGCAGCTTGCCGGTTTCGACCAGCGGCTTGAGCGTGGCGCTGGGGATATCGCCCACGTAGGAATCGCCGGCGTTGACCTTTTTGGTTTTCTCCTGGCTGATGTCGATTCCGGTTACGGAAAAGCCGGCCTTGGCGAACTCCACCGCCAGCGGCAATCCGACGTATCCGAGTCCCACGATTCCCACGCGGGCGCGCTTCTCCAAAATCTTATGCTGCAGGATTTGAGCAGTTGGGTGATCGGCTAGCAGAGTTTCGGGCATCCAACCGCTATTCTCTCACACGGCAAAGAAGAAACCCTCCGCCACCAGCACCGCCGGGCCGCGCAGGAAGACGCTTTCTTCGATGCGGATGTCGAGCGGCCCCGCCGGGGTAAGGACGCGCAACGGCGATTGCGCCATGCCGCGCTCGACAGCGGCCACCGCGGCGCCAGTCGACCCGGTTCCCGAGCTCATCGTCTCGCCCGCGCCGCGCTCCCAGAAGCGAACGTCGATCGAATGCGCATCCACCGGTTTGACGAACGAGACATTGGTGCGGTTGGGGAAGTGCGGATGGCGCTCGATCTCGGCTCCCATGGCGCGCCAATCGAAATCGAAATCGCCCACCGGGACGGCGCATTGCGGATTGCCGGCGTCAATCAGGGTAACGTCCCGCAGACCGCCCGCAAGCGGCAGGGCGAAGCGTTCGGCCAGGATCGCCGGGCGGCCCATATCCATTTCGAACATGAATTCCGGGCCCGCGCGCTCCAATAACCGGAGCGTCTTGACACCCGCGCCGGTTCGAATGCGGACCAAGTCGGTGGCGTGGCCGTGATGAATCAGGAAAGCGGCGGCGCACCGCGTGCCGTTGCCGGAAATCTCGGGAGCGCTGCCATCGGAGTTATACAGCTCGATCCCGCCGTCCGCCTGCGCGTCCTGCGGCGGATCGATCAGCATCCAGCCATCGGCACCGATGCCAGTGTGCCGGTCGCAGATGGCGCGCGCGATGGCCGGAAAGCCGCCGCCGGGCGCATCGCGCCGCCAGGTAAGCAGGAAATCGTTCTGCGCGCCGTGCGCCTTGGTGAAGGGTATGGTCATTGTGGCAGTTCCGTGACCGCTCCCTATCGTCGCGGCTCCGATGCGCGGTTCATTACGGCAGCGGCTCGACCTCAACCGCGGTGCCGTACGCCAGCACTTCGGTGACGCCCTGCATCACCTCGGTGGCATCGTAGCGAGCGCCGATCACGGCGTTGGCGCCCAACTGGCCGGCGTGCTCCAGCATCAGGTCGAAAGCCTGGTTGCGGGTCTGCTCGCAGAGATTGCTGAATATCGAGATGTTGCCGCCGACGATGGTTTGCAGGCCCGCGCCGATGGTGCCGAAGATGGAGCGCGAGCGGACGATGATTCCGCGCACCACGCCGAGGTTCCGCTTGATGCGGAAGCCCGGCAATTCAAAAGCCGTCGTTACTCTTTCATGAGGTACCATGATTGCCTCCCGTGCGCCGATAGATTTCGATGGCCGGCGCACCCTTCACAAGAACGGTTTTTTCCAGCCGGTAGCGGATGCCATAACGCGAGGCGGTCTGAATCGAGTTTTCGACGTCGTCTCCGGCCATCGCCACGGCCCACTCCTGCCACAAGAACAAGTCGGGGCGTTTCACCGCGGCCAGCCAGGGCAGGCCATTATCGCCGGTGAGGGTTTCGCGCAGCGGTATTCCGGCCTCGCGATAAATTCCAGTAATATCCCCGGACGTTGTGATAATACCCGATCCGTGGACGTAATGCGAGGCCATGAATTCGGCGGCCTGGTGCGTCCAACCGCGCCGCGCCTCGGAGTTGACCAGCGACTCCTGCCAGGTCACCCAGTTCTTCGGCTGTGGCTGGAGCAGCCACGGCGCGGCACACGCCAGCGCCAACGCAGCCGCGCACCAGGCGCGCAGGCCGCGCGGAGCTACGGCCACCAGCGCGGCCACGGCAAATGCCAGCATCGGCATGGCGACCAAGCCGTAACGCGAGTTGTAATAAGAATGCGGCCACAGCGTGGGAATGAAGATGGGCGTGCGCGAACTGTGCATGCTCCAGACGTAAAACACGCTGGGCAGCGCGAGGAGCAGCAACGGCCAGAAGACGCGTCTGGCCAGCGCAGCCACCACGCCCGCCAACCCGGCCAGCGCCAGCACGGGTCCGGCGCCAAGCTCCGCCGCCTGCCGGAAATAGAAGAGCGCAGCCCACCAATCGCCCTTGCCGGGATAGGGCGCATCCCCCTGTGTGGCGAAAGCCGAACCCGGGCCGCGCAAGAAGTAGAGCGCGTCGCCTTGCAGCCACCAGTTGTGCCCCAACCAGTACAGCGGGCCGAGACTGGCGAGGACGCCGAAGACCACGCCCGCGCTGAATTTGCGCCGCGCGAAATAGATGGCGACGAACGGAATCAAAAACCATCCTTCATACCGGCTGAGTGCGGCCATCGACGCCGCCACGCCCGCGCCCACCACGGCGCCCCAGCCACTGGTATCGCGATAGCGGACGGTCGCGTAGAGCAGCGCCATCCAGGCGGCCCAGAAGGCCGGCTCCGACATGGGAATCGACCCGAGGTAGAGCACGTTCGGATTCAACGCGAACGCCGCCGCGGCAGCGAAGGCCGGCGCATCTCCGCCAAACACACGCCGCGCCGCCAGGAACAGAAACACGCCCGCCATTACGAAGCAAATGCCCGATGGAATCGCGCCGGCCAGACCGTTGCGCCACAGGGCGTCATGCGTCACGAAGGGCAGCATCAAAACATGCGGCACCGGCAGCCACGGCGTGCCCAGTTGGTCGTAGCCGGGCGTTTGGGAATCCAATATCCGGCGAGCGATGTTCAGGTGCGATTCGGCATCGCCATAGTAAAGCAGCCAGCCATGTGAATAGAAGAATGCGATGGCAACGGCGCTGGCCAGCGCCGCGAGCGCGATGGCGGCCAGCGCGCCCTTCCACGTTCCCGATTTCAGAACTGGGTGCAGGACTGGAACTCCCGGAAGCGGGCGTCGATTTCTTCCCGCGTCAGAGAGCGGAAGCGATCGACGCCAAACTTCTCGCAGCAAAAGCTGCCCATCACGGAACCGTAGATCACGGCGCGGCGCAGCGTGGCTACGTCCGCGTCCTTGGCCGCGACGCCCTGGCCCGCCAGATAGCCGATGAAGCCTCCCGCGAAGCTGTCCCCCGCCCCGGTGGGATCGAAAACTTCCTCCAGCAGATAGCCGGGGGCGATAAAGTGATCGTCGCCGTGGAAGAGCACGGCGCCATACTCACCACGCTTGATCACCAACGTGCGCGGGCCCATCGCCTGAATGGCAGCCGCCGCGCGGCGCAGATTACGCCAGCCCGAAAGCATTTGGGCTTCGCTGTCGTTGATCAGCAGAAAGTCCCACTGGGCGATGGTCGCCAGCAGTTCCTGGCGAAAGTCCTGGATCCAATAATTCATCGTGTCGCCGCCCGCCAGCTTGAGTTGGTTCATCTGCGAAAGAACGCCGCGCTGCAAGGCGGGCTGGATGTTGCCGAGCAGGAGGTACGGTTCGCCGCGATACGATTCCGGCAGCTTGGGATCGAAATCGGCGAACACGTTGAGATCGGTGCGCAGGGTGGTGCGGTCATTCATGTCGGCGGAATACACGCCGGCCCAGAAAAACGTCTTGCCCCCGGCAACGCGCTCGAGACCGGCCAGGTCGATATCTCGGGAGGCCAGCAGCGCGCCATCCTCCGGCGCGAAATCGTCGCCGACCACCGCTACCAGCTTCACCGGCGTGAAGTAAGCCGCCGCGAGCGCAATATAGGTGGCCGCGCCGCCCAGCATCCGGTCCACCTTTCCGTGCGGCGTTTCCACGCCATCATACGCAACCGAACCAACTACGACGAGTGACATGTCAGACAGAATTGTAACAGCCGGGAGCCGCGGCCACACGAGAGCGGGAGGGCGAGCCGAGTCGTGTTAGAATTGGGATTCCCACCAAGTTGTTCTGTATTAGCGAGCAAATTAAGAAAAAGTACAATCATGATGCAGAAGCAGGAACCGAACAGAGTCCTGGCCGCTGTCAGCGATCTGTTTTTCTCGGTAAAACTCACCGAGGCAGCCAAGCGCGCGGGCCTCGCGCTGGAGTTCGTCAAAGAACCCAAGGAGTTGCTGGAAAAAGCGGTGTCGGCGCAGAAGCCATCGCTGATCATTTTCGACTTGAACTTCGAGGCGCTGCAGCCGTTGAAGCTGATCGGCAAACTGAAGGGGAAGGCGGAAACCAAAGGCATCAGCCTGATCGGCTACCTGTCGCACGTGCAGGCCGAGCTCAAGCAGCAGGCGCAGGAAGCGGGCTGCGACATGGTGCTGGCGCGGTCGGCGTTCTCGCAGAATCTGCCGTTGATTTTCAAGCGGCATTCCAGCATTATCTAACACCGCATTTCTCACAGTTCACCCTGCCAACGTGGCGCTGGCACCCTCGAATTCACAGTTAATTCATCCACGGTCATCCCGTTGATCCCCGGACTCCCCCGGTTGGCCGTGCGCCAGCTTGCCGGGAAATGCGCGACAATTCCAGTTGGTGTCGATTGCGTCTTCCGGTCCACGTTGGGATGGATGACGCCGGGACCAGAGCGAACAATGAAACTGACAACGATTGCAGGTTTCGCGGCGGCCTGTTACGCCACCGCGACCGCGGCCGTGGCTTACGCGCAGACCGCTTCGGACATTCCCCACCTCCGGAAACAGGGAACCGCAACGCAGTTGATCGTGGATGGAAAGCCGTTCCTCGCGCTTGCCGGAGAACTCGGCAACAACACCGCTACCAGCCTGGAGAATATGCAACCCATCTGGCAGCGGCTGGTGGCCGGCAACCTCAACTGCGTGCTGGCGGCCGTATCGTGGGCGCAAGTGGAACCCGAGGAAGGCAAATACGAGTTCACTCTGGTCGATGGTCTCATTCAGGAAGCCAGGCGCAATCGTCTGAAGCTGGTTTTCCTGTGGTTCGGAAGCTGGAAGAACGGGCTTTCGAGCTACGCTCCCTATTGGGTGAAGAAGGACTACCAACGGTTCCCGCGCATCCGCATCCAAGGGGGCAGGAGCATCGAACTGCTCAGCACCTTCGGCGACGCCAGCCGCGACGCCGACGCGCGCGCCTATCGTGCCCTGATGCGGCACATCAAGGAAGTGGATGGCCGCGAGCACACCGTGGTCATGATGCAGGTGGAAAACGAAGTGGGCGTGCTGCGCGATTCCCGCGACCGCTCCGCGGCAGCGAACCAGGCGTTTGCCGGCCCGGTCCCCAAGGCACTGATGGATTATCTACAGATGCACCGCGACACACTCGCCCCGGAACTGCGCGAGGTGTGGGCGGCCAACGGATTCAAAACCGCCGGCACGTGGGAGGAAGTATTCGGGCCGGGAAAGCCGGATAGCGTCGAGATGCCCATCCAGACCACCAGCCCGCCGCTGAGCAAGGAAGAGTACGAGACCGGCTGGCGCAAGCTCCACTGGCCCGTCGACGAGATCTTCATGGCGTGGAACTACGCCCTGTATGTCGGCAAGGTGACCGCCGAGGGCAAGGCGGAGTACGACATTCCGATGTACGTGAACGCGTGGCTCCAGCAGCCGAACATGGCGTGGCCGGGGACGTATCCGTGCGGCGGCCCGCTGCCGCAGGTGGCCGATATCTGGCGTGCCGCGGCGCCCGCCATCGACATCCTGGCGCCCGATCTCTACTTGGAGTATTTCGACCAGGTGGCTGACCGGTTCACGCGCAACGGCAACCCGTTCTTCATTCCGGAAACCAGCGACAACCCCGCCAACGCTCTGGTGGCCTTCGGCAAGTACGGTGCGATCGGCTTCTCGCCCTTCTTCATCGAGAGGAGCGTGAGCGCGGATAGCGAGCTGGCCGCCACCTACGGGCTGATTACCCGCATGGCGCCGGTAGTCTCGGCGCACCAGGGGAAAGACTCGATTACGGCCGTGCGGCTGAACCAGGGCGATGCGCCCGCGCAATTCAAGCTGGGGAATTACACGCTGACGGCGGCGTACATAGGGAGGGGCCGCGTTCCGATTGCACCTCAGCCGAAGCAGCCGGCTCAACCCGGCACTCCAGCGCAGCCAGCCGCGCCGGCGCAGGCTGTGGGCAGGCGGCCAGACGGCACTCCACCGCCCATGGAGGCAGCCGCGATCGTGGTCGAATCCGGAGCGGACGAGTTTTACCTGGGAGGCGGCGGCATCCGCTTCGAATTCACCGCCAACACGCCCGGGCCGGCGACGGTTGGGCTCGGGATCGTGCAGGAAGGCAAATTCGTGGACGGTAAGTGGACGATCATCCGGCAACTGGGCGGCGACGACATAGGGCAAGGCGAGATCCTGACCCTGCGCCCGAATACCGTTCTGCGAGTGCTGCTCTACCGCTACGAATAAGGTGTCCGGTAGCGCCGGCGGTCTCGCCGCCGGTGTTCGTGACACAATACGCCGGCGGCGCTACCGAATACGAGGGAACTACACTGGAGAGCATGGGAGCCAGTCGCGTATTGATCGCGCTCGGCGTGGTGCTGATCGCGGCCGGAGTGCTGATCCGCGTCGCCGGACGGCTGCCCTTCAAGTTGGGCCGCTTGCCCGGCGACATCCTCATCCAGGGCAAGCATTCGAGCTTCTATTTTCCGCTGACCACTTGCATCCTGCTGAGCGTGGCGCTCTCTCTGTTGCTGTGGGCGCTGCGCCGGTAGTTTTTGGCGTGATGCACGCGCTGGTGCGCATCGGAGCCCTACGATCTCGGCTCTGGGCGCATCGGAGCCGCGACCACAGGGAGCGGTCGGTAGGGTCGTTACGCCACTGCCCTCAGTACTTCGGCACGCTCGGGTCGACTTTGTCGGACCATGCCGTTATGCCGCCCACCACGTTGCGGACGTGCGCGAAGCCGGCCTGGCGTAGGATGCCGCAGGCCCTGGCGCTGCGGCCGCCGCTCTTGCAGTGAATCACGATGTCCGCGTCCTTATCGAACTCGCCCACGTGTTTCGAGAACTCGCCCAGCGGAATCAGCTTGGCGCCGGGAATGCTGGCGATCTTATACTCGTGCGGTTCGCGCACATCGAGCAGCACGAACTGGTCGCCGCGATCCAGCTTCTGCTTCAGCTCCGTTACGTCGATTTCGCCGTCGTTCACCTTGGCCTCCTGGGCGGGCGCGGCTTCCTGCCGGGGCACCCCGCAGAATTGATGATAATCGATCAGCCGCGTGATGGTGGGATGCGCGCCGCACACCGGGCACTCCGGATTCTTGCGTAGCTTTAGCTCGCGGAACCGCATGCCCAGCGCATCATAGAGCAGCAGGCGCCCCACCAGCGGCTCGCCAATGCCCAAAATCAGCTTCACGGTTTCGGTGGCCTGAATCAGCCCGATGGTGCCGGGCAATATGCCCAGCACGCCGCCTTCGGCGCAACTCGGCACCAGGCCCGGAGGCGGCGGCTCGGGATAAAGGCAGCGGTAGCACGGTCCGCCCTGGTATGCGAACACGGTGGCCTGCCCCTCGAAGCGGAAGATCGAGCCGTAGACGTTCGGCTTGCCGAGCAGCACGCAGGCATCGTTCACCAGGTAGCGCGTGGGGAAGTTGTCGGTGCCATCCACCACGATGTCGTAATCCTTCAGGATTTCGAGCGCGTTCTCGCTCGTGAGCGCGACTTCGTGCCGGTCGATCGAGATATGCGGATTGATGGCCAGCATCTTCTCCGCCGCCGAATCGAGCTTCTTGCGGCCCACGTCCTTGGTCGAATGGATCACCTGCCGCTGCAGATTCGTGAAATCGACCACGTCGAAATCCACCAGGCCGATGCGCCCCACGCCGGCCGCCGCCAGGTACAGCCCGAGCGGCGCGCCCAGACCGCCAGCGCCTACCAACAGCACTTTGGCAGCTTTCAACTTCTGCTGGCCCTCCATGCCCACTTCGGGAATGATCAGGTGGCGGCTGTAACGCAGGATCTCTTCGTTCGAAAGCGCGGGCGCGGCGTCTTTGGAAAGCGCCGGTGCGACGGTTTCGGCGAGGGTCGCTCCGCCGGCAATCGAGGGCACCAGCGAAATCGTATCGCCTTCCGCCGCCGGTGTCGCTGCCTTGCCCAGGTAGCGTATGTCTTCGTCGTTCAGATACACGTTGATGAAGCTGCGCAGCTTGCCTTCATCGGTGAAAATCTGCTTGCGCAGGTCGGGGAAGCGGCCGGTCAGCGCGTCCAGCGCTTCACCCACGGTTCCACCGGGAACGGTGACGGCGTTCTCTTTGGCGGTGAACTGCCGCAGCGGCGTGGGGATCAGAATCTTCGGCATGTCAGTACTGCAACTCCTCTCTTGCGGCTTCGGTCCGGTCGAAGTTAGGCAGCCAGCTATTGGCGTGGTGGAACTCCCGCTTTTGCACCGATAGCACAACGAACGAATACCAGGGGCAGGAATTCTCCAGATCGGTTTTCGAAAAGTACGCATCGCAGTCCGGATGCGAATGGTAGATGCCGATCAGGTCCATGCCGTGCGCACGCGCGGCCAAGTCGGCGGCGAGCAGGTCTTCCGGGCGCAGCTCATAGCGCGCGGCCTGCGCGCCGGCGAACGCGTTGTCCAGGCGCAGAGCTTCGCGCACCGTCTTTTGGTCGCCATCGGTCACGCCCAGCATCGCCCCGCAGCATTCGTTGGGATAAGTCTCCGTGGCATGCGCCAGCATAGCCTTCCAGGGGACGGGATCGATGCGGATCATTCCTCGTTCCAGAACCGTTCGCTCAAGTATTTTTCGGCGCTGTCGCAAAGCACCGTGACGATGGTCGCGCTTTCGCCGCGCGCCGTGAGTTCGCGCGCCAGCACCGTGGCGGCGTGCACGTTGGCGCCGGAGGAAATCCCCACCAGCAGCCCTTCCTCACGCGCCAGTCGCCGCACCATGCGGTAGGCGTCCTCGGTTTCGATCCACACGTTTCCGTCGGCCAGTTTCTCGTCGTAAATCCCCGGCACGATGGCTGTGGGCATGTGCTTCAGACCTTCCAGCCCGTGGAAGCCGCTGGAGGGTTGCGCCGAATAGCACTTCACTTCCGGCAGGTCGCGCCGCAGCCGCCGCGTGACGCCCATGAATGTCCCGCTGGTGCCCATCGAAGCCACGAAGTGCGTCAGCGTGCCGCCGGTCTGCTCGATGATCTCGGGGCCTGTGCCTTCAAAGTGCGCCTTCCAGTTGGCCGGATTGTTGTACTGGTCGGGATAGAAATATGCGTCCGGATCCGCCAGGTATAGCTTGCGGCACAGCCGGATCGCGCCGTCCGAGCTTTCGTCCGCCGCGCTGAACACCATCTCCGCGCCGTACGCCTGCAAGATGCGCTTGCGCTCCTCGGAGGCGTTCTCCGGCAGGCACAGCTTCACGCGGTAACCGCGGTTCGCGCCGATCATGGCGTAAGCGATGCCGGTGTTGCCGCTGGTGGCGTCGAGAATGATGCGCCGCGGGTTCAGCTTGCCAGACCGCTCGCCATCGAGCACCATGTTGAGCGCGGCGCGGTCCTTCACCGAACCGCCCGGATTGAAATACTCCGCCTTGCCGAAGATCTCGACGTCGGGGAATTCGCGCACGATCTGGTCCAGGCGCAACAACGGCGTATTGCCGATGGTCGCCAACAACGGCTCTGCCTGGGTGCGTGCCAGACGCGGAATGGGAAGCGCTTGGGCCATGCCTGTACTTCAATGGATTCCGTGCCAACCGCTTTGGATTCAATATCCATGTGGCTGCTGGCAAAGGAATTACTGCATCCTTGGGTCGATCCATTGTACCATCTACCCAATCTCTGTCAAGAATATAGGGTATGATCTTCAGACTCGTGAATGATTAAGCGCGCTTACTCGATGGAGGCGAAGGAGATGTTCTGGCTTTGCGAGTAGAGTTGCGGAGCCCTGGTGGCGAGGTCCGCAAAGAACGCCTGCTGGTTTTTCGGAGCGATCAGCAGTTTCCTGGAGCCGTACACGATCTCGACCCGATCCAGGGACATCGCGAATGAACTCCTGGTACTCGATGACGGTCGAGCCGCCGTAATTGTTGCGTAAGGGATACGGCGCGTGATTAATCCGGCGCGGACCACGAGAGCATCCGCGGTGGTTTCGTACCACTGGGGAAAGCAGAAACCGAAAATCAGGAGTACCACAAAAGCCGCTCCGGCAAACTCCCACGGCGACGACCTCGAAAAGGCGGTAATGCTCGGAAGGACGATCGCGCACGCGATCGCCCATCCGATTTTCGAATCCACCTTGGCCGCGTGTCGCATTCGCGCCTCGATTCAAGCGTAGCGCCGGCGGGAGGCCGCGGCAACTCGCCAGGGGCGCGCACGGCGTTGGTAGGGCATGCTTTAGCTTGCCCCCGATTTCCGTCTGCTACGATAAGAAAACACCCTTGATTGATACTGTTCCAGGCATACTGGCGAGAATTGTCGCCCAAAAGCGCGCGGACCTCGCGGCGATGCCGTCCCCTGTCGCGCAATGGGAGCGGCTGGCGGAAACACGCCTGCCCGACCGCCGCGATTTTCGCTTGGGGCTGAGCGCACGCACGCCGGCCATCATCGCCGAAATCAAAAAAGCATCGCCCAGCAAGGGGCTGCTGGCGGTGGATTTCGCGCCGGCGCGAATTGCTGCGGATTACCAAGCCGGCGGTGCTGCGGCGCTTTCGGTCCTTACCGACCAGCGCTTCTTTCAAGGCAGCCTGGCCGACCTGGAGCAGGCACGAGCCGCGGTGAATGTGCCGGTGCTGCGGAAAGATTTCACCATCGCGCCAGAGCACATCCTCGAGGCCGCGGCCCACGGAGCCGATGCCATCCTGCTGATCGCCGCCATTTTGACCGAGCGCGAGCTGCGCGATTTCCGCGAAGCCGCCGCGCGCTGGAAAATGGCCGCGCTGGTGGAAGTACACAACCGGCGCGAGCTCGACACGGCGGTTGCCGCGGGCAGCGACATCATCGGCGTCAACAATCGCGACCTCACCACCTTCGAGGTTACGCTGGAGACGTCGCTATCGCTCGCTCCCCACATGCCGGCGGGCACGCTGCTGATCAGCGAAAGCGGCATTCACAGCGCGGCCGATATCGGCCGGCTGCGTGACGCCGGTTACTCCGCGTTTCTGGTGGGTGAACACCTCATGCGATCGGGCGATCCCGCCGCCGCGCTGCGCGAGCTGGTGGCGTCATGATCGTCAAGATCTGCGGCATCACCAACCAGGCGGACGCCACTGCGGCGATTGAGGGTGGCGCTACCGCCATCGGTTTCAATTTTTATCCGCGCAGCCCGCGCTACATCGCGCCGGAGCGCGCGGCCGAAATTGCCTCGCCGGTGGGTGTGCGGCGCGTCGGCGTGTTCGTCGATGAGGCGCCGGCGCGCATCGAGCAGATTGCCCGCATGGCGTCGCTCGACGTGGCGCAACTGCATGGCGCGGAAACAGCGGACGCTTATCCGGCATCGCTCCCCGTGTGGAAAGCCGTCCGCGTGGGCCCCGACTTCGGTTTCGCCCGCTTCCACGACTGTCCCGCCGAGGCGCTCTTGTTGGATGGACCGGCGGGCGAGTTGTTCGGCGGCGCGGGAGAGACGTTCGACTGGAAACTCGCCCGCGACGCTCCCAAGCCGATCATCGTGGCTGGCGGCCTGGACGCTTCCAACGTTGCGCTGGCCGTGGAGTTGGCGCATCCCTGGGGCGTAGATGCCTGCTCCCGCCTAGAGAGCACGCCGGGAAAAAAGGATAATCGAAAAATGACCGACTTTTTGCGAGCGGCCCTGGAGGCGCTCGGCCGATGAGCCCGCAACCGGATTCGACCGGCCACTTCGGACCCTACGGCGGCCGCTTTGTGCCGGAAGTGTTGATGGCGCCCATCGAGGAACTGGAGCGCGCTTACCTGGAAGCGCGCCAGGACCCTGCGTTTCAAGCCGAACTGAGCGAACTGCTCCGCACCTATGCCGGCCGGCCCACGCCGCTCTATTGCGCCGAGCGGCTTTCCAAAACGCTGGGCGGCGCACGCCTCTGGCTGAAGCGCGAGGACCTGCTGCACACCGGCGCGCACAAGATCAACAACAGCCTGGGCCAGGCGCTATTGGCGCGGCGCATGGGCAAGCGCCGCATCATCGCCGAAACCGGCGCCGGGCAGCACGGCGTGGCCACCGCCACGGTGTGCGCGCTGCTCGGCCTGGAATGCGTGGTCTACATGGGCACCGAGGACATGCGGCGCCAGCGGCTCAACGTCTTCCGCATGCGGCTGCTCGGCGCGCGGGTGGCGCCGGTCGAAGCCGGCAGCCGCACTTTGAAAGACGCCATCAGCGAGGCCATGCGCGATTGGGTGAGCAATGTGGGCGACACGTATTACCTGCTGGGCTCGGCGCTGGGCGCGCATCCTTATCCGATGATGGTGCGCGATTTTCAAAAGGTGATCGGAGAGGAGGCGCGGCGGCAGATGCTCGCGGCCGAAGGCCATCTACCCGATGCCGTTTTCGCCTGCGTCGGCGGAGGCTCGAACGCCATCGGCATCTTTAACGCGTTTCTTGCAGACGCCGCTGTCGCGCTGATCGGCGTCGAAGCCGGCGGCCGCGGCTGCGCGCTGGGCGATCATGCGACGCGCTTTCGCGGCGGTGCTCCTGGCGTGCTCCAAGGCGCTTACAGCTACCTGTTGCAGGATGAAAACGGCCAGGTGTCGCTCACTCACTCGGTCTCGGCGGGTCTCGATTATGCCATGATCGGCCCCGAGCACGCCCTGCTGCACGACCAGCGACGCGCCGAATACGTCGCTGCTTCCGATTCGGAAGCGCTCGCCGCGGCGCTCCAGCTTTCGCGGGTGGAAGGCATCATTCCGGCGCTCGAAAGCGCGCACGCCGCGGCCGAAGCCATTCGCCGCGCGCCCGCCGCCGCCGGCAAGATCTTCCTCATCAACCTCTCCGGCCGCGGCGACAAGGATATCGACATCTACCGCGAAAACTTCCCGGAGATCGACCAGCCATGACGCGCATCGGCCGCATGTTCGAAGAGCGAAAACGCGCCGGGCGCAAGAGTCTCATCGCCTACCTCACCGCGGGCGACCCCACGCCGGAGCGCACGCCCGCGCTGGTCGAAGCGCTGCTGCGCGGCGGCGCGGATCTGATCGAGCTGGGTGTGCCGTTTTCCGATCCCATCGCGGATGGCCCGGTGATTCAGCGCGCCGGTGAGCGCGCGCTCAAAGCCGGCACGTCGCTGCGATCAGTGCTCGAAATCGCGTGCGAGATCCGCCAGCGCTCGGAGGCGCCGCTGCTGCTGTTCACCTATCTCAACCCGGTGCTGCGCTACGGCCTGGAGCGCTTGGCGCGCGACGCGGCCCAGGCCGGCATCGATGGCTGCCTGCTCACCGACGCCTCGGTGGAAGAGGCGCACGAATACATCGGCGCCATGCACGGGCAGGGCCTCGACACGGTGTTTCTGGCCGCGCCCACTTCCACGCCGCGGCGGCTCGAACTGGTGGCGCGCTATTCCACCGGCTTCGTTTACCTGGTGTCGCGCACCGGCGTCACTGGCGAGCAGGATTCGCTGTCCGGCGCGGCCGCGCCGTTGGTGCGCGCCATGCGCGCCATCACCGATTTGCCGCTGGCGGTGGGCTTCGGTATTTCGAAGCCGGAGCACGTGGCGGAACTGGCGAGCCAGGTGGACGCCGTGGTGGTGGGCAGCACGTTCGTCCGTTTGATCGAGCGAAATAGCGACAACCCGTCGCTCGAAATTCAGCTCGAAAGTTTCACCCGCGAGTTGAAACACGGTTTTGGAGCGCAGGCATGACGGAAGACGAAGCGCGGCCCCAACTGGATGAGTTGCGCGTGCTGATCGACGGACTGGACCGCGACATCGTGAAACTGCTCAACGATCGCATGCGCGTGGTGGAGGACATCGGGCGCATCAAGCGGCTGGCCGGCCTGCCCATCTACGAGCCCAAGCGCGAGAGCGAAGTGTTCGCCAATGTGATCGCGTCCAACGGCGGCCCGCTGCCGCCGGATGGCCTGCGCCGTGTTTTCGAGCGCATTATCGACGAAGCGCGCACCGTGCAACGGCAGCGCATGCAATCGGACGGAGACAAGCCATGATCGTGGTCATGCAGGCAGGCGCCACCGAAGAAAACATCCAGGCGGTGATTGACCGCATGGTGGAGATGGAGTTCAACGTCCACCGCTCGACGGGGCACGTCCACACCGTGCTCGGCGGCGTGGGCGGCAAGCAGGAGTTCGACCTGCGTGTGTTCGAGGTGATGGATGGCGTGAAGGAAGCGCATCGCATCGCATCGCCATACAAACTCGCGAGCCGCCATTTTCGCCCCGGCGGGACGGTCGTCAAAGTGGGCGGCTGCGAATTCGGCGGCAGCCGCGTGGTGGTGATGGCCGGGCCATCGAGCGTGGAAAACCGCGAGCAGATCGAGCGGTCGGCCGAGATTGTAGCTGCTGCCGGCGCAACCGTTATCCGCGGCGGCGCCTTCAAACCACGCAGTTCTCCGTACGGCTTTCACGGCCTCGGCGAGGAAGGTCTCGCTCTGCTGCGCGCCGCCGCCGATCGCCATGGCCTGCTGGTGTCGAGCGAAGTGATGGATATTACGCAGATCCCGCTGGTGAGCCGGTACGCCGACATCCTGCAAATTGGCGCGCGCAATATGCAAAACTTCAACCTGCTGCGGGAGCTCGGCGCGCAGCGCAAGCCGGTGCTGTTGAAACGCGGCATCGCTGCCACCATCGAGGAACTGCTGCTCTCGGCTGAACACATCCTGGCCGGCGGCAACTACGACGTGATTCTGTGTGAGCGCGGCATTCGCACCTTTGAAACCTACACCACGAACACGATGGATATCTCCGCCATCCCGGTGGTCAAGAAACTCTCGCATTTGCCGATAGTGGCCGACCCATCGAACGGCACCGGCCGCCGCGACAAGGTAGCGCCTATGGCGCGCGCCGCCGTGGCCGCCGGCGCCGATGGGCTGCTGATCGAAGTCCATCCCGATCCGGACCACGCCTTGAGCGATGGCGCGCAGTCCTTGCGGCCGGAACAATTCACCGAGCTGATGGCGCAGTTGCGGATCATCGCTCCCGCGGTGGGAAGAAGCATTTAGCGCCGTCGGGAAGTGAACGCATCGGAGCCGCGACCATAGGGAGCGGTCGGTGGTGGAACGCCGATAAAACCCAAGAATCCTATTCGTGTTTATCCCTGTTCATCCGTGGCCATCCTTCTTTCCCAGGTTGCTTTTCGCTCCGCAAGTATGCGTAGATGGGCCTGTGACAGCTACGCCACAAACCGAGAACCGCCAGCCCCAGGCGCACGTCGATCTCGCAACGGAGATCTTGCGGCTCAAGCGCGAAATGAATGCCGTCATCCTGGCGCACTTCTACCAGGAACCGGCAATCCAGGACGTGGCTGATTTTGTCGGGGACAGCCTGCAACTGTCTCAGAAAGCCGCGGCTGCCTCCGCCGACGCGATCGTTTTCTGCGGTGTGCTGTTCATGGCGGAGACCGCTAAGATCCTCAACCCAGGCAAGCTGGTCCTGCTCCCCGACCTGGCGGCGGGTTGTTCGCTGGCCGATGGCTGTCCGGCGGACGAGTTCCGGACGTTTCGCGCGCGCTATCCCGATCACGTGGCGATCACCTATATCAACTGCAGCGCCGAGGTCAAGGCGCTTAGCGATATCATCTGCACGTCCAGCAACGCGGAGAAAATCATCCGGCAGATTCCGCCGGAGCAGCCTATCCTGTTCGCGCCCGACCAGCATTTGGGCCGCTTCCTCATCAGGAACACGGGACGGGAAATGCGGCTTTGGCCGGGGAGCTGCATGGTCCACGAACAGTTTTCCGAGCGCAAGCTGCTGGAACTGAAGGAGCAGCACCCGCAGGCAAGAGTCCTGGCGCATCCCGAGTGCCGGGAAGCCGTGCTGCGCCACGCCGATTACATCGGCTCGACAACCGGAATTCTCACCACCGCCCGCGAGAGTTCGGCGGCCGAGTTTATCGTCGCCACCGAAAGCGGCATCCTCCATCAGATGGAGAAGGCTTGCCCGGAGAAGAAGTTCATTGCGGCTCCCACCGAGGGTGGCTGCCAATGGGGCGAGGGCGGCGCGTGCAGCGAATGCCCGCACATGAAACTCAACTCGATGGAGAAGCTTTACCGTTCGATGAGGGATCGCACGCCGGAAATCACCTTGGACGAAGACTTGCGTCAGCGTGCCCTGCGCCCCATCCAGCGCATGTTGGAGATGAGCTAGAGTGGTGGAGTAGGCGCTTTCGCCCGCCAACTGCCAAGTTGCTTCGACGATAGCCGGGTTGGCAGGCGAAAGCAGCGCCTGCCCCACTTATCATGTCTGAATCTCTTGACCCCTCCAGTTACCGCGAGCTCTTGCGCGGATTCCTCAAGGAAGATTTGGGAGATGGGGATATTACAACCGAAACGGTTGTGCCCGCCGGGCTGCGCGCCCGCGGGGAACTGATCGCCAAGGCCCCGCTGGTGCTGGCCGGCCTCGATCCGTTCCTCGAGGTCTTCCGGCTGCTGGACCCCTCGGCGACGGCGGAGATCGCGCGCAAAGACGGGGAGGAACTCTGCCCGGGCGAGAGTCCGGCACGGGTGCGCGGCCTGGCGCGCGCGTTGCTTTCCGGAGAACGCGTGGCCCTGAACTTGCTCCAGCGGCTCTCCGGTGTCGCCACACTCACGCGCCGCTTTGTGCGCGAGGTGGCGGGCACGGGCGCCCAAATCCTGGACACACGGAAGACCACGCCGGGACTTCGCGCGCTGGAAAAACATGCGGTCCGCGTCGGCGGAGGCCGCAATCACCGCAAGGATCTGGCGGAAGCGGTTCTCATTAAGGAGAATCACATACGGCTGGCGGGCGGAGTTTCCCAGGCGCTACACGCGGCGCAGCCTGCCAAGGACCGCGCCGCGTGGATCGAAATCGAAGTGACGAATTTCGACGAGTTGCACGAGGCGCTCGAGCACGGCCCGGATGTCATCCTGCTCGATAACATGAGTCCCGCGCTGGTGCGCCAGGCGGTGGAAAGGGTGAGACGCGCGGAAGACTCGCGCAGAATTCGCATCGAGGCCTCCGGCGGAATTACGCTAGGGAATGTGAGGGAATTCGCGGAGGCGGGCGTGGACTGGATTTCGGTCGGCGCGCTGACGCACTCCGCCCCGGCGGTGGACTTGAGCTTCGAGATTGAACCCCAGTGATCGAGGACACGTTACAGACCGACGTTCTCGTCATCGGCAGCGGCCTGGGAGGCCTCGCAGCCGCCTGGGAAGCCGCCAAGCGGGGCTGTCAGGTCGCTCTGTTGACGCGCGCCGCGAACCCCGTCGAAAGCAATACGGATCGCGCGCAGGGCGGAATCATCTATCGCGCACCAGGCGAATCCCCGGAACAACTGGTGGCCGATATCCTCTCGGTGGGTGGCGGCCTGAGCTCACCCGAAGCCGCCCGGCTGTTGAGCCGCGAGGGCCCGCGCCTGGTGAAGGAGATCCTGATTGACGAACTTGGCGTTCCTTTCGACCCCTCCGCGGAAAATCCCACAGACCTTGACCTGACCCGCGAGGCGGGCCACTCTCTATCGCGCATCATTCACCACAAAGATCAAACCGGCTCCGCGATCGAGCGGGCGTTCCTGGAACGGGTCCGCTCGCACCCGAACGTGACGGTGATTTCGCATGCGACCGCGGTGGACTTGCTAACCGTCTCGCACCACTCGCTCGAGCCCACCGACGTCTATCGCCTGCTGACCTGCATCGGCGCATACGTGCTCGACCGGACGACAGAGAAGATCTTCTCGCTGCTGGCCAAGGAAACCATTCTTGCCACCGGCGGTCTGGGCAGCGTCTTCCTGCACACGACGAATCCCCCCGGGGCGCGCGGCGATGGCATTGCGATGGCCTACCGGGCTGGCGCCCGCTGCATCAACATGCAGTACGTCCAATTCCACCCGACCGCGTTGCTGGCGCCGGATGGCTGCTTCCTGATTTCCGAAACGGTGCGCGGAGAGGGAGGTCGGCTGGTGGATCGTCACGGGAAGGAATTCATGCACAAGTTCCATCCCGACGGGTCGCTCGCGCCGCGCGACATCGCCGCGCGCGCCATTTACCAGACCATGTTGGAATCGGGCGAGCCTTGCGTTTACCTGGACATCACTCACAAGCCCGCCGACCAGCTTCGCGAGCGTTTTCCCGGAATCTACGCGGTGTGCATCGAGCGCGGCATCGACCTCACGCGCGAGCCCATCCCGGTGGTTCCCGCGGCGCACTATAGCTGCGGCGGCATTGCCACCGACGATTGCGGCCGAACCACGGTGCACCGGCTGCGCGCGGCGGGCGAAGTGGCCTGCACCGGACTGCACGGCGCCAATCGCCTGGCCAGCACGTCGCTGCTCGAATGCCTGGTTTGGGGAACGCGGGCCGGAGCGCACGCCGCCGAGCCAATCGCGCGCGGCGACGATTACTACTTTCCCAAAGTGGCCGACTGGCGGTACGAACACGAGCCGGCGGACCCTGCCCTCATCACCCAGGATTGGCTGACCATCCAGCACACCATGTGGAATTATGTCGGCCTGATCCGCAGCGAGCGGCGTCTGAACCGGGCCATGCGGATTTTGCGCGAACTCGACCTCGAGATCGCGCGCTTCTACGAGAAGTGCGAGGTCAGCGATTCCATCATCGGCCTGCGCAACGGCATCCTCACAGCGTTTCTCATCCTCGAAGCCGCTGAACAATGCCGCGAAAGCCGCGGCTGCCATTACCGCATCAATTGAGGATTGGTGGGGCATGCTTTAGCTTGCCTTTTGCTTTCCAAATCCATCGTTGCTTGGCCGTGCTGGTGCCGTCGCTCAACTCCCTGTTGTGGGCAAGCTAAAGCATGCCCTACCAGTGTTACTATCCTCTTGACGTGCAGATACGCGCATCGAGCGACCGGTCTCTGCTGGTCGGCTTTGGCGAAGAGATTTCTCCGCAGGCACACCGCGCGGTGCGGAGGCTGACTGCGGCGCTCGAGGGCGCGCGCGGCATCTCGAATTTGCATCCTGCCTTCGCGTCGGTGTTGGTGGAATTCGACCCGCGGCTTCACTCTCACGCGGAAATCGAAAGCCTGGTACGGTTGTCGTTGGATGCGCCGGAGGAGGAATTGCCAGCTTCCCGGCTGGTGGAGATTCCGGTGCGCTACGGCGGCGCGGACGGCCCCGATCTCGACGACGTGGCGCGCCATCACGATCTCACGCCGCGCCGCGTGGTCGAACTGCACTCGAGCGCGGAATACGTGGTTTCGTTCGTCGGCTTCTCGACCTGTTTCCCGTATCTGGCCGGCCTGCCGGCAGAGCTCGCCACGCCGCGCCTGGCGGCGCCGCGCCGGCACGTCGCGGCGGGCAGCGTGGCGATCGCCGGCAGCCAGGCGGGAGTGTATCCGCTGGCATCGCCCGGCGGATGGCGGGTGATCGGCCGCACGGCGCTCCGTCTTTTCGATCCGGCCGGCGAGCCACCGCCGCTTCTGCGTATGGGCGACCAGGTCCGCTTCGTGCCTATCGAGGAGGGCGAATGTTGAACCGGATCCGCGTACTCGAAGCCGGCGCGCAGACCACCGTGCAGGACCTGGGGCGCTTCGGTTGGGCGCACTTCGGCGTTTCGGCATCGGGTGCGGCCGATCCGCTGGCGCTGCGCGCCGGCAATCTGCTGGTGGGCAACGCGGAAAACGCGGCCGCCCTGGAGATGACCCTGGTCGGCGGTGCATTCGAATTCGAAAACGATGCTCTCATCGCGCTGGCCGGATCGGATTTCGGCGCCGGGCTGCCGCTCTGGACGCCGCTCGAAGTGAAAGCCGGTGGCGTGATCCGCTGCGGGCCCACGCACTCCGGCGCGCGCTGCTACCTCTGCGTGCGCGGCGGCCTGGCCGTGCCGCGCGTGATGGGCAGTGCCTCCACGCATATGGCAACCGGCGTGGGTGGGCGCGCCCTGCGCACGGGCGATGTTCTGCCGGTTGGCGACACGGAAGTGCGCCAGCCGCGCCGCGCAGCCGGGCCCCCACCCTTTCCGCGCAGCGGAGCGCTGCGCGTCACGCGCGGGCCGCAGGCGGAGTGGTTCGGCGAGGAACTCTACCGCCGCGCCTGGACGGTGAGCGAGGAATCCAATCGCATGGGGTTGCGGCTGCTCGGTGAGGCGATCCCCAGCCCCGCCGGCCACATGCTTACCGAGGGCGTGACGTTGGGCGCGGTGCAGGTTCCACCTGGCGGCCAGCCCATCATTCTGTTCGTCGAGCACCAGACCACCGGCGGCTATCCCAAGCCGGCCAATGTGATTTCCGCCGATTTCTGGCGCCTCGGCCAGTTGCGGCCGCGAGAGCGGACCGCGTTCGATTCCGTTACCATCGAACAGGCGCTCGCCGCTCTGCGCGCGGTCGAAGAGTGGTTGTATTCCCTGTGACATTCGATCTCAATTGCGACCTGGGGGAACTCGATGACGCGGCGCTCGAAGCGCGCCTGATGGAGCATGTCACCTCCGCTAACATCGCTTGCGGCGGCCACGCCGGCGATGAAGGCACCATGGAACGCACCATTCGGCTGGCGCTCGAGCGCGGGGTGAACATCGGAGCGCATCCCGGTTATCCCGACCGCGCCAACTTCGGCCGCGTTGAAATCGCCATGAGCGAAGACGAGATCGAGGACACCGTGGCGTGGCAGATCGGCCGGCTGGAGGCGGTGGCAGCGGGGCTGGGCGCAACCATCGTCCACGTCAAACCGCACGGCGCGCTGTATAACGTCGCGGTGCGCAACCACGCGGTGGCGCGCGCGATTGGCGCGGCGGTGCGGCAATGGAATCCGCATGCGAGTGACGGGCTGGCAGGCGGAAGCGCCTGCCCCACGCTGTTCGGGCTGGCCGGCTCGCCCATGCTCGAGGTGTGGCGCGGGATGGGATTGCGCGTGGCGGCGGAGGGTTTCGCGGACCGGCGTTATGAGGCCGACGGGACGCTGCGCTCGCGCCAGCTTCCCGACGCCCTGATTACCGATCCGGCCGAGGCGGCGGCGCAGGCCGTGCGTCTCGTCAGCGAAGGCGGGGTCGAGACCATCTGCGTGCATGGCGATACGCCCGGCGCGGCGAACATCCTCGAAGCTTGTCGCCGGGCGCTGCAATCAGCCTGACTCGGCTCCCAAGTGGAAAGCGGCGTGCTCTTCCCTTGCTCGGAGTACCGGAGGCCCCCATGGAATCAGTTCGATGTACTTCCCGCTCGCTCTCGTCCTCTTTCTGGCGCCGGGTCTCCTCGCCCAACCCTCCGCCGGCAGCATTACCACTCACGGGCTGCCGTTCTCGGCTTCATCCACCTTCATCGATGCCGCGGGAAATGTATACGCTACCGGTTCCAGCAACGGAAACGGCGTGACTCCCGGAGCGGCTCAAACCCAGCCCGGCGGCGGCACTTGTCTGCGCTCCCTTGGCATGGGGCCGGAAGTCCCCGTTCCTTGTCCCGATGCTTACATCGCCAAAGCCGACGCTAATGGCAACCTGGTTTTCGGGACCCTGCTGGGAGGGGACACCTCCGATGCAGGCACTGCGCTGGCGGTGGACGCCGCCGGCGAAGTTTTTGTGGCGGGAAACACCGGAGGGCCTTTTCCAACCACCGCGAATGCCGCGATCTCCACCAGCACCACCAGCACCACATTCGCGGCGAAGCTCAGCGCCGATGGCAGCCGCTTCATTTATGTCACGTATTTGCCCTCGACCGCCCAGACCGCGTTGAGCATCGCGGTTGACAGCCAAGGCAACGCTTACGTGGCAGGCCAGACGCAGACCGGCCACGCATACATCACCAAACTCAACCCCGCAGGATCGGCTTTCCTCTACAGCGTCACGCTGGCAGGCAGCCAAAGCGAAATGGCCATCGCGGCTCGCCCGGATGCCGCTGGTAACCTGCTGGTGGCCGGCTGGACCAGGTCGCCGGACTTTCCGGTCTCATCCGGCGTGGTGCAGCCGTATCTCGCCGGGGCTCCGAATATATTCGTGACCAAGCTGAGCCCAATTGGCCGGATCCTGTTCTCCACCTATCTGGGCGGAAGCGGCCTCGACATACCCAGCGCCATCCAAACGGATTCCGCGGGGAATATTTACGTTGCCGGGATCACCACTTCGCTGGACTTCCCAACAACGTCGGGCGTTTTCCAGATGGCTCCGATCGTGCCGCTCTGGAACACCGGATCGCCGGGTGGATTCATCGCCAGCCTCGCCCCCGATGCCAGCGCGATCCGCTTCGCGAGTTACGTGATGAGCGTCGACAACCCGAATTACGGATCCCCCCTGGGTGCAACTTCACTGGCCGTAACCGCCGCGGGCGAGGCATATGTGGCCGGGACCACCGGGGCCGGCTTCCCGGTGACCCAATCCGCGCCGCAGATTTGTTTTCACGGACCGCTGGACGCTTTCGTGGCGCATCTGGATGCGCAGGGAGCGCTGGTCGAAGCGACCTACGCCGGAGGTGGGGATCAGGAGGCTCCGCAGGCTCTGGCGGTGGAGAGCGGCGGGTCGATACTGCTGCAGGCGAGCTCGTTCGCCTCCGTGGCGGACACGGTTGCGCAAATTCAGTTTGGCGGCTCGGGATTCGCCGCACCTGCGTGTTTGTCGCCCAGCCCGACACACGCAGCAACTATGTTCTCGGATGGCTCGCTGGCGCCCGGCGAATTCCTGAGCTTGACCGGGTTCGGCATCGGACCGGAAACTGGCGTGGCGTACACACCCGCCGGCGCGCAGTGGCAGGCTCCGCTCCAATTGGCAGGGGTGGTGGTCCTCTTCGACGGCCAGGCCGCGCCGCTGCTCTACGTGCAGTCCCGGCAAGTCAACGTTCTGGCGCCGTTCGAGCTGAGCGGGAAGGCGTCGACCACCATCCAGGTGCAGTACAACGGCTCCCTGGTGGGTTCGATGACGGTGCCGGTGAACGGCGCAGCTCCCGGTATTTTCCGGTCGCAGGAAGGAGTTTCGTCGCAGGCCGCGGCGGCGAACCAGGATGGCACGGTAAACAGTCCATCGAATCCGGCAGCGCCCGGTTCGTACGTCAGCGTTTGGGGCACAGGCTTCGGCTCGATCGACCCGCCGTGCGCCACGGGCGGCTTGAATCCCTTCGCGGCGGTAAGCCTCAACTCAAACGTCACGATCAGCGCATACGGGGCGCTAATTGGGGAGACTGTCTCTGCCGAATATGCCGGCAGCGCGCCGGGCATGGCGTGCGGAGTGGAGCAGATCAACTTCCAGGTTCCTTCCTCCGCGCATGGCTCGACTTACCTGTACCCACTGGTCACGTTCGGCAGTGAACTATCCGGTTACTCCAGCTTTCCCGGGGCGACCATCGCGGTGCAGTGAATCTCCCGTGCGCGCCTTCGATCACGATGGTGGTTCAGCAGTCCTGCCGCCGGGCGCTACAATCGTGTGGATGAGGCCTTTATTGCCGTTTGCGGCATTGCTATTGGCGGCGCTGGCCGACCCGCTGGCCGCGCAGCAATGCGCCTGGGCCTTTTCGCCGAATCCGATCCCCACGGTTCCGGCCGCCGGTGGCAGCGGTACACTCACGCTGACGCCAAGTCCGTTTATATGTGGGTTCGTTTTTGGCACGGATTCTCCCTCCTGGATCACTGTATCGGCTGGGCCGGCGGGAACTGGATACGGCGGCGGCAGCGTGAACTGGGCCGCGGCGGCGAACCTGACCGCGGCGCCCCGCACCGGCAATATCGTGATCCTCGACGGCTACACCACGTATTACGAGCCGATCACCGAAGCCGGGGCCGTCTGCTCGCTCTCTCTGGGCGGAACCGGCATGACGACAGGCATCGCGGCCGCCACAGCGAGCCTGGCGCTGCAAACGGGTTGCGTGTGGAACGCCTTCAGCGGCGTGAGTTGGATTACGGTTGGGGACCCCACCCTGGGTTATGCCACCGGCACCGGCAATGGCTCGTTCAGCTTTAGCATCGCGGCGAACTCATGCTATTCGTCTCGTACCGCCGGCGTCACGGTGGAAGCCGGCTGGGCCACGCCCCAAGGGGCTGTAGCGGGATCGCAGCAGTATACCGTCACCCAGTCCGGATCCGATAGCAATCTGACGGTGAGCCCGACCAGCCTCACACTCACCTCGGCGGGTGGGACCGGCACAGTTCAGGTGACCACCGCGGGGACGTGCTCCTGGATCGCAACCAGCAACGTGAGCTGGATGAAGATCACCAACATCTCGGTCGCGTCCGGCAACGGATTTGTGGCGTACCAGGTATTGGCCAACACATTGGCGGCGCGCACCGGCATGCTGCAAATTGGCCCGCAGACGATCATCGTGACGCAGCAGGCCGCGCCGCTGCCAGTGCCGCAGGTGACGGGCGTAACCAGCGGCGCGAGTTTCACCGTGGGACCGGTTTCGCCCGGCGATATCGTCTCCGTTTTCGGCAGCAATCTCGGACCCGCCGCGCCCGGCGTGGGAATGCAGCTCAACTCCGCCGGTACCGCTCTCACCACCAGCCTGGGTAGTACCCAGGTATTCTTCGATGACGTTGCCGCTGCGCTCACGTATGCCGGCGCGGGGCAAGTAAACGCGATTGTGCCTTACGAGGTAGCGGGCAATCCGTCCACCCAGATGACGGTCGAATACCAGGGATCCATCTCCGCACCGGTGACCCTCAACGTGCAGGCAGCGACGCCGGCGGTCTTTTCGCTGGATTTCACGGGCCAGGGCAACGGCGCCATTCTCAACCAGGACAATTCGCTCAACGGCAAATCCAGGCCGGCGGCGCGCGGTTCGGTGGTGCAGATCTTCCTCACCGGAGGAGGCGTGACCAACCCGGCCAGCACGGATGGCTGGATTACAACACTGGTCGGTGGCCAGTGGCCGCTGCTGACGGCGCAGCCCGTGACGGTGACAATTGGCGGGGTTGCCTCGCCGCAGATCAATTACGCCGGCGGCGCGCCGGGCGCCGTGGCCGGGTTGACGCAGATCAATGCCGTGGTGCCAGACAGTGTGACGCCGGGAGCCGCGCTGCTGTTGGTGATTGGGATCGGCTCCGAGCAGAGCCAGAGCGGCATTACGATCGCGGTCGATTAAATCCACTGAACTGCGTTGGGAGAGAACTGATGCGCGTTGTTTCTTGCTTGGTGGCGATTGCGGCCGTGGGATGGTGTGCCGACTTTCGGGTCGCCGATTATGGCGCCAAAGGCGACGGCAAGGCGGACGACACCGCGGCCATCCAGAAGACCATCGACGCCGCGGCGGCATCCGGCGGAATCATCGTCCTCAAGCCGGGCGTGTACCTGAGCGGCGCGCTGTTTCTGAAATCGGGCACCCATCTGCGGCTGGATGAAGGCGTCGTGATCCGCGGCGTCCAGAGCCTGGCGGGATACCCTATCATGCAGACGCGCGTGGCGGGCATCGAGATGAAATGGCCGGCGGCGCTCCTCAACGTGTACGGGCAATCGGGAGTCAAGATTTCCGGCCAGGGCACCATCGATGGCGACGGCAAGATCTGGTGGGACAAGTATTGGAAGATGCGGCGCGAAGATTATGAGCCCAGGGGCCTCCGCTGGGCCTCCGACTACGATTGCCAGCGGCCCCGGCTGATCCAGATCTACAACTCCTCGAACGTCGATTTGCAGGGACTTCGCCTGGAGCGCTCCGGCTTCTGGACGGTACACATCTGCTATTCGCGGAAAGTCACCGTGGACGGCGTGACGATTCGCAACAACATCGGCGGTAAGGGCCCGAGCACGGATGGCATCGACGTGGATTCATCGTCGGATGTGCTGGTCGAGCATTGCGACATCGAGTGCAACGACGACGCCATCTGCCTGAAGGCGGGACGCGACTCCGACGGGTTGCGCGTCAACCGGCCGACCGAGCATGTGACGATCCGGGACAACACGGTTCGCGCGGGCGCGGCGGGCGTGACCTTCGGCAGCGAAACCTCAGGCGGCATCCACGACGTGGAGGTTCGCCGCTTATACGTGTTGGGATCGGTGTCGAACGGGATTCTATTCAAGTCCGCCAGCACGCGCGGGGGCACGGTGGAGAACATCGTCATCCACGACATGGATATCCAGGACGTCCATGTGGCAATCGGCGTCGAGCTGAACTGGAACCCCAGTTTCAGCTACGCGAAGCTGCCGGAAGGCACAACCAACGTCCCCGACTATTGGCGCGTGCTGCTCACGCCGGTGCCGCCGGAGTTGGGGCTGCCGCATATCCGCAACGTGCAGATCTCCGGCATCCATGCGGCCGGCGCCGGGCGCGCGTTCGCGGTGAGGGCTTACGCGGACTCGCCGTTGCAGAATTTCACGTTCCGGGATCTGGACATTGCGGCCAAGGTTGCGGGCAGCATTCAGAACGCGGAAGACTGGAAATTTACGAACACGCGAATTCAAGCGGCCGATGGCAGCCATGTGACCGTAAAAGACAGCCGGGGCGTAACGGGATTGACGGACTGACGGCGATCAGGTGGTGATGCGCTCGCGGCGCGAAGAGTGTGCCAGATTTGCCGGAGACTCTCGCCGGGGTATACTGCGAATGGAAGGCAGCCATGGCCGTCGAGAACCTTGCGGACGCAATCCGCTCATTGACCCCGGCAGAGCAGGAGTCCGTCAGACTGTTCGTTGAGTTCCTTAAGCGAAAAGGCCCGGCTCCGTCGTCCACGTTTCTCGCGGCTGTTGACGAGTTTGTGCAGCAGCATCCCGAACTGCTGCGCCGTCTGGCTCAGTGACCTTCTATCCAACCATGAATGAGTTGCCGAGATCGTTTCCCGTTTAATCAACTAGACGGGAGAATGGCTCAGTGACCTTCTATCCAACAATCGATCAGGTGATCGCGATTCACGCCGAACTGATCGCCAGATTCGGGGGCTCCCTTGGGATCCGGGACCGTGGCGGGCTTGAGTCGGCTCTGGCGCGGCCCCAGTCCGGCTACTACGGCGACATCATTCAGGAAGCGGCTGCGCTTTGGGAGAGCCTCTCACAGAACCATCCGTTTGTGGACGGCAACAAGCGTGTCGCGGTAACTGTGACGGCGGCGTTCTTGAAGGTAAACGGGTACCGGCTGGAGTTCGATGATCTCGCGGCCCTCTCATTCCTGATCGGCCTTTATGAGAGCGGCCGGATGCGATGCGCCGAACTCGAGAAGTGGCTGCGCCGGCACGCCACTCGATACAAGCCTCGGGACTGACCCCGTTCGAGAATCGAGCTAAACCCTCTGGGGGCCATGACGATGATTACTCGTCTTCGTGCTCTGCGGCGGCGGTGGCCGAAGCGGGGCCGAGCAGGCGGGCCACTTCGTCGCGCGTGAGCGAGCGGATGGGGGCCGGATGCTTGCGGTCAGGCTCGCCGGCCGGTTCGAAGCGAAACTCGCGTGCCGCGGCAAGGTCGCTCTCCAGATTGAATTCGGGAGCGCCGCGCAACCCGGGCACCTGCGCGATGCCGTGCTCTGTAATAACGCACTCCAGACCACCGGCCAGCGCAAAATGGATCCGGGTTTTTTGTTTGATGGAAAGCTTGCGCAGATCGGCCAGCTTCATCAAGCTTCCTGGTATTCGTCGACTTCTTCGCCGTGGGCCAGTCGGTCGGAAATCCGCTCCTGGCAGGTTACGCAATAGCGCGCCCAAGGCACCGCATCCAGCCGCTTGGTGGAAATCGGAGCTTCGCATTCCGGGCAGACACCGTAGGTTCTGTTTTCGAGACGGCGGAGCGCATCGGAAATCTCGCGTAACAATTTCATGTCGAGGGTATTGCGATTGAGGAAGATCCACTCCTCGTGGTGCTGCTGGCTCAAGTCCCCTTCATCCGACGGAACATCCAGACGCGCCACCACCTGGGCTGCCTTTTGCGCGGACATGCTGCCGCGGACCTCTTCGGCTTTCCGCTCCAGGAGTTGGCGGTAAGTCGAAAGCTTTAGTTTCGGCCCGTTTTTGTTGTTGGTATTCATCTCGCTTTCACTCACCCGGCTGGCCGGATACACAATAAGACGCACATCCAATCCCAAAAGTTGCACATGCTCGGGGGGAAGGCAGACCGGCGCGGATTCCGTAGTATACCCGGCGGCGGCCGAAAAGTCAAAAAGAAGCCGCTCTGCGAACCCTCCCTGCGAAGCCCGCTCAATGGGGAGGCTTTGTTAGACGATAATCGGTAAATCGACATGAAGGTACTTGCTACCGCGTTTGCGGGGATTTGTTTCGTCGTCCTGGCCGCTGCCCAGGATACACGGAAAGTCGTCGAACCTTCGATTCCGCCCGCTTGCGAGACCCTCAAAGCGAGGATCGGGCGCGCCGCGGCGTCGATCGCACCAGAGGACGAAGGCAAGCTGGACACGACGCGCATCCAGGCGGCGCTGGACGCGTGCCCGGCCGGCCGGGCGGTGGTGCTCGATCGGACATCGGAGCGGACCGACGTGTTTCTCTCCGGCCCGCTCGAATTGCGGCGCGGCGTCGTGCTGGTGGTGGCGCGCGGCGCGTATCTGTTCGCCTCGCGGAACCCGCGCGACTACGATCTGAAGCCGGGCGTCTGCGGCACGATCACCGAGGAAGGCCACGGCTGCAAGGCGCTGATCGATGGCGACGGCGTGGCTGACGCGGGCGTCATGGGCGACGGCGTGATCGACGGGCGCGGCGGGGAGACGATTCTCGGGCAAAACATCAGTTGGTGGAACCTGGCGGACGTGGCTCGCGCGGGCGGCAGCCAGAACAACCCGCGGCTGATCGCGCTGCGCCGCTGCGACAACTTCACCCTCTACCGCATCACGCTGATGAATTCGCCAAATTTTCACGTGGGTTACAACGTTGGCAATGGATTCACGGCGTGGGGCGTCAGGATCTGGTCGCCGGAGCGGGCGCGCAACACCGACGGCATCGATCCCGGCAATTCGACCAACGTGACCATTACCCATTGCTACATCCACACCGGCGACGACCAGGTGGCGATCAAGGCGCCGGCGGGCGCGCCAACCACCCACATGAGCATCGTGCATAACCACTTCTATACGGGGCACGGCATGTCGATCGGCAGCCCGACGGATGGCGGCGCCAGCGCCATTCGCGTCGCGGACCTCTCCATCGACGGCGCCGATAACGGCCTGCGCATCAAGTCGAACATCACGCGCGGCGGGCTGGTCGACGACGTCGTGTTCGAGGACGTCTGCATCCGCGACACGGCCAACCCGATTCTGATGGACACCAACTACAGCGCGCACGTCAGCAAGGAATATAGCAAGCCGCCGGTCTTCCGCAACATCGTCGTCCGCAATGTGCGCGTGGAAGGCGGCGGCAAGGTGACGCTGGAGGGTCTGGATGCGGCGCATCGCCTGGGGATTCGGTTCGACGGCGTCCTGTTCGACGATCCGGCGAATATCCAGGTGTCGGCCAAGCATGCAGAGGTTGATACCGGGCCGGGCGCCTTCAATCTCAAGGTGACGGGCACGGACGTGACAGTCACCGGGAGTGCCGGAAAGAGCGTGAAAAACGCCTGCACCGGCAAGTTCGTCGACTTCGCTTTCCGGTAGCGCACGCACTCGTGCGTGCCGCGTCGGCACTCTTGCCGACGCCCGGCGTCTCACGCGCAGGTGTCGAGAAGAGTCTCGACACGGCACGTGCGAGTGCGTGCGCCACCGGGACTTGGCATAGTTATGTCGTGACGAAGCCTAAGGGACAGCGGACCTTCTGCTACGATGAAATTTCCCTGCAATTATGTCGCTGCGTTTTTATAACACCCTCTCGCAACGCGTCGAGGAGTTTCACCCGGCGCGCGATAACACGGTGCGCTTGTACACCTGCGGTCCCACCGTCTACAGCTACGCCCACATTGGCAACTTCCGCACCTTCACCTTCGTCGACATTCTGCGGCGGTGGCTGCGAGCCAGCGGTTACGGCCTGGATCACGTGATGAACATCACCGACGTGGATGACAAAATCATCCGCAACGCGGCGGCCGAAAAAAAGACCCTGGGCGAATACACCGCCGTATACACGCAAGCGTTCCTGGAGGATTGCGCCACGCTGCGCCTCGAGGTGGCCGAACATCTGGTAAAAGCCACCGACCACATCGGCGACATGGCGGATGCGATCGCGCGTCTCACGGCCGGCCAGCACACGTACACAAGCGACGGCTCAGTTTACTTCCGGATCGCCACGTTTCCAGGCTACGGCAAGCTCTCGCACAACGATTTCAGCGGCAACCTGGCCGGCGCGCGCGTCGACGTGGATGAATACGAAAAGGCCGACGCACGCGACTTCGCGCTGTGGAAGGCGCCTAAGGAAGGCGAGACCAGTTGGGATACCAAAATCGGCCCGGGGCGGCCAGGCTGGCACATCGAGTGCTCCGTGATGGCCATCAAGTACCTGGGCGAAACGCTGGACATACACGCCGGCGGGGTCGACCTGATTTTTCCGCATCATGAAAACGAGATTGCCCAGTCCGAGTCGCTGACCGGCAAACAATTCTCGCGCTTCTGGCTGCATGCCGAGTTTCTGATGGTGGAAGGGCAGAAGATGGCCAAGTCGCTCGGCAATTATTTCACGCTGCGCGATCTCATCGGGCGCGGCTACAAGCCGGAAGCGATTCGCTACCTGCTGGCCTCGGTGCCCTACCGCAAGTCGTTGAACTTCACTTTCGACGGCTTGCAGGCGGCGCAGATGGCCATCGAAAGGCTGCGCAACTTCAAGCTGCGGCTGGACACGGAGAAACTCCCGGAAGGCGGCGACGACAAGATGGCAGCGCGCACCGAGGCCGCCGCGCAGGCCTTTGTCAACAGCCTGGACGACGACCTGAACACCGCCGAGGCGCTGGCGGCCGCATTCGAATACGCGCGCGACGCCAACAGCGCCATGGATGCGGGCCAGTTCGGCGCCGACAACCGGGCCGCGGCGGTGCGGTTCTTCGAGCAATTCGATGCCGTTTTCGACGTGCTGAAGCCGAGTGGCGCCGACGCCGGTGATGACGATTCCAAAATCGAGGCGCGGATCGCCGAACGAAACGCCGCCAAGAAAGCGCGCAACTTCGCGCGGGCCGACCAAATCCGTGACGAGTTGCTGGCCATGGGCATCATTCTCGAAGACACCAAATCCGGCGTCCGCTGGAAAAGGAAATAGCCGTGAAGATCCACACCCAAGCTGTTCACGCGGGCGACCGGCGCAAGCCGACCGGCGCGGTTCCGGTGACGACGCCCATTTATGCCGCGTCGAGCTTCTTCTATGACACCACCGACGAACTGGACCGCGTAATCGGCATGGAGCAGGCCGGCTACTCTTACGCCCGCTACGACAATCCCACGGCGGCGGCGCTGGAAGAACTGGTGACGGCGCTCGAAGGCGGCCACGGCGCGCTGGCCTGCGCCTCGGGAATGACGGCGGTGCAGATGGCGGTCGAGACCGCGCTCACCGACCGGCGCGCGTCCATCGTGGCGGCCGACGCGCTCTACGGTGCGTCCACCAAGCTGCTGCTGAATGTGCTGGAGCCTCGCGGCGTGGAGGTGCGTTTCGTCGATATCTGCAACCTGGACGCACTGAGCGCAGCGGTCAGCCACGCCAAGCCCGGGTGCATCCTGATGGAGACCATCTCGAATCCGCTGCTGCGCGTGGGCGAGATCGACAAGATCGCCGAAATCGCGCGCGCCGCCGGCGCCGCCCTGGTGGTCGATAATACATTCGCCACGCCCCTGATCGTGCGGCCGCTTGATCTGGGCGCGAGCTTTTCCGTGCACAGCCTCACCAAGTACCTGGCCGGTCACGGCGATGTGCTGGGCGGCGCGGTAGTCACGGACGCGGCCCACTTCGATGCTCTGCGCACGCTGGCGCGCATCGTCGGCCCCGTGCTCGGGCCGTTTGAGAGCTACCTTTCCATGCGCGGCATTAAGACCTTTCCGCTGCGCATGGAGCGCCAGTGCGCCAATGCCTGCCGCGTGGCCTCCTGGTTGGGCAGCCACCCGAGAGTGGAGCGGGTGCATTTCCCCGCCGACCCGGCGCATCCCGACGCTCCCGCCATCCGCCGCTTGTTTGCCGCCGGCCTCTATGGCGCCATGGTCAGCTTCGAAATTCGCGATGCCGGCCGGCCTGAGATTTTCCGCTTCCTCGACCGGCTGCAACTGGTGGTGCGCGCCACTTCGCTCGGCGACGTGCACAGCATGATCCTCTACCCGGCCATGAGTTCGCACCGCGATCTGGCCCCGAAGCACCGCGAGCGCGTCGGCATCCGCGATAACCTGGTGCGGCTCTCGGTAGGTATCGAAGCCGTCGAAGACATCATCGCCGACATCGAGCAGGCATTTGCGTAGCAGGCTGAAAGTGGCGCAGGCGCTTCCGCCTGCCAAAGCCACGAAGCCAGCATCTTGGTAGGCAGTTTCGCCTTTGCTATCCTCGTAAATTGACCGGCGGACCGGGATTGCCGCCGCGGCCCCACCATATGTACAAGCTTCTTGCTCTCAATCGCAGCGAAATCGCGATTCGCATTCTGCGCGCAGCCAACGAGCTGGGGCTGCGCACGGTGGCTGTCTACTCGCAGGAAGACAGCCTGGCCTTGCATCGATTCAAGGCCGACGAAGCGTATCTCATCGGCCAGGGCAAGGGCCCGGTGGAGGCCTACCTGGATGTCGAAGGCATCGTGGAACTGGCGAAGGAAAAGGGCGTCGATGCCATCCATCCCGGCTATGGCTTTCTTTCCGAGAACCCGGCGCTGGCGCGCGCCTGCGATCATGCCGGCATCACTTTTATAGGCCCCGGCGCGGAACTGCTGGAACTGCTCGGCGACAAGACTGCGGCGCGGCGCCTGGCGGAAATGGCCGGCATTCCGGTGGTGCCCGGCACCGAGCAGCCGGTGCGCAATCCCAAGCAGGCGGAGAAGATCGCCGGCGAGATCGGTTTCCCGCTCATCATCAAGGCGGCTTTCGGCGGCGGCGGGCGCGGTATGCGGGTGGTGGACCGGCCAGCCGATTTCGCGGGGCGCCTCGAGGAGGCCCGCCGCGAAGCCGGAGCGGCTTTCGGCAACGACGCAGTCTTCCTGGAACGCTTCGTGCGCCGCGCCCGCCACATCGAAGTACAGATTCTGGGCGACCGCCGCGGCAACATTCTGCACCTCTATGAACGCGACTGCTCGGTGCAGCGCCGCCATCAAAAAGTGGTGGAAGTGGCGCCGGCGGTTTCGCTCGATCCGGCCCTGCGCGCCGCTTTGGCCGATGCCGCCGTGCGCCTGGCGCGCGCGGCCGGCTATTACAACGCGGGCACGGTCGAGTTTCTGGTGGATGCCGATTCGGGCGAGTGGTACTTCATCGAGGTCAACCCGCGCATCCAGGTGGAACACACCGTCACCGAAATGGTGACTGGAATCGACCTGGTACGAGCGCAGATCCAGGTCGCGCAGGGCCTGGAATTGCATGGCGCGGAGATGGACCTGCCGCCGCAGGAGAAGATTCCGCTGTACGGCTACGCCATGCAGTGCCGCATCACCACCGAGGATCCGGCCAACGGCTTCGTGCCGGATTACGGCAAGCTCTCCACCTACCGTTCGCCGGCAGGATTCGGCATCCGGCTCGACGGAGGGTCGGCATATTCGGGCGCGGTGATCACGCCGTATTACGATTCCCTGCTGGTGAAGGTCACGGCCTGGGGACGCGATTTTCGGCAGGCCTGCCAGCGCATGGACCGCTGCCTGCGCGAGTTTCGCGTGCGCGGCGTCAAAACCAACATCCAGTTTCTGGAGAACGTGGTCAACGACCGGGAGTTTCAGGCGGGCGGCGCGACCACGCGATGGCTGGAGGAAAACGCGGCGCTGTTTCGCTTCGCACCACGCCGCGACCGCGCCACCAAACTGCTCAGCTACCTGGCGGACGTGATCGTCAACGGCAATCCGGCCGTGGCCGGCAAGCCGCGTCCCACGCGCCTCGATGCCGCGCCGGTGCCGCGGCACGTGGCCGCCGCGCCGCCCGACGGCACGCGCCAGTTGCTCGACAAGCTGGGGCCGCAGGGATTCGCCGCCTGGGCGGCTGCCGAGCGGCGCCTGCTGATCACCGATACCACTTTCCGCGACGCCCACCAGTCGCTGCTCGCCACCCGCGTCCGCACCTACGACATGCTGCGCATCGCCAACTTCGTGGCGCACCGGCTGCACCGTCTTTTCAGCCTGGAGATGTGGGGCGGCGCCACCTTCGATGTCGCCATGCGATTCCTCCACGAGGATCCGTTCGTCCGCCTGCGCCGCCTGCGCGAAGCCATCCCCAATATCTGTTTTCAGATGTTGCTGCGCGCCTCCAACGCGGTCGGCTACACGGCTTATCCGGATAACGTGGTGGCCGAGTTCATTTACGAAGCCTCGGCGCAAGGCATCGACATCTTCCGCATTTTCGATTCGCTCAACTGGCTGCCCAACATGAAGGCGTCGATGGAAGCGGTGCGCAAGACGCGCTCGGTGTGCGAGGCCGCCATCTGCTACACCGGCGACATTCTGGACCCGGCGCGCGACAAGTATTCGCTCGCCTACTACGTCCGCATGGCCAAAGAGCTGGAGCGCATGGGCGCGCACGTGCTCGCCATCAAGGACATGGCGGGGCTGTGCCGTCCCTATGCGGCGGAAAAGCTGGTGAAGGCGCTGCGCCAGGAAGTCGGCATCCCGATCCACTTTCATACGCACGATACCAGCGGCGTCAACGCAGCCTCGATCCTGAAGGCCGCCGACGCGGGCGTCGACATCGCCGATGCCGCCATCGCTTCCATGAGCGGGCAGACCAGCCAGCCCAATCTCAATTCGATCGTGGCCGCGCTCGATCACACGCGGCGCGCGACCGGGCTCGATCTGGACGCGCTCAACCAGTGCGCGGATTACTGGGAAGTGGTGCGCGAATTCTACGCGCCGTTCGATACCGGCCCCAAGTCCGGCAGCGCCGAGGTCTACCTTCATGAGATGCCGGGCGGGCAGTACACCAACCTCAAGGAACAGGCCGAATCGATGGGCCTGGGCGCTCGCTGGCACGAACTCGCGCGCGCTTATGCCGACGTCAACATGGCCTTCGGCGACATCGTCAAGGTGACGCCTTCCAGCAAAGTGGTGGGCGACATGGCGATCTTCCTGGCCACCCACAACATGACCATGGAACAATTCGGCTTCCTCACGCCGGAGCATAACTTCACGCTTCCCACGTCGGTCATCGACATGTTCATGGGTGGACTGGGCGAGCCGGAGGGCGGCTGGCCGAAGAAGCTGCAAACCATCGTTCTGCGCGGCGCCAAGCCGCACAAAGGGCGCCCCGGCGCGCACTTGCCGAAGGTGGACCTGGAGGACACAGCGGCTGCGCTCGAAAGGAAGATCGGCCGCCGGCCGGCCCGTGACGAGGTGCTGAGCTACCTGATGTACCCGGAGGTCTTCGTCAAGTGCGCGCACAATCGACAGGCGTGGGGCGACGTGGACGTGCTCCCGACGCCGCAGTTTTACTACGGCATGGAGCGGTCTACCGATGTTGCCGTCGAACTCGAGCCCGGCAACACCCTGGTGGTGAAGTTTCTCACCGTGGGCGAACCGCACCCCGATGGCACGCGCACGGTCTTCTTCGATCTCAACGGCCAGCCCCGCGAAGTCACCGTCCGCGACCGCAGCCTGGACGTGAAGCAGCGGGCCGTGCCCAAAGCCGATCCGAATCAGCCCGGCCAGATCGGCGCGCCGATTCCCGGCGTGGCATCGACCGTCGCGGTGCAGATGAACCAGGTGATTCAAAAAGGCGACCAACTGCTGGTGATGGAAGCGATGAAAATGCAGAGCACGGTTTATGCGCCGGTGGGCGGCCGGGTGACGCAGGTTCTGGTGCAGCCGGGGCAGCATGTGGAAGCCAAGGACCTGCTGATCGAGATCGAGTAGGGCGCCGTGGGCACCTCGGCCGACGTGGCGCACGCACTCGTGCGTGCCGCGTCGGCACTCATGCCGACGCGGGGCGAGGTAAAGCGAAAGACATGTCGAGACGAGTCTCGACACGGCACGCACGAGTGCGTGCGCCACGGTTCACGACAACTGGGCTTGGCCGGCGCGCATGGCCATAGGGGCCTGGCGGATATGCGAGTGGCAAAGGAATTCGAGAAGGACGATCATTTTGTGTTCGAGGTCGGGGCCCGAACGGCGCGAATCAGCACGCGAAATCTGGAATTCGGCGATCCGCGCTCCCAGTTCGGCCCGCGAGCAACCGGATTGCGGGCCAGCCTCGATAACCGAGGCTCCCAGGAACTCGGCGATGAACCGCATTTCGTCGGTGGAAAGTCCCGCCAGGAAGCGGCGGGCACCGAAACGACGCGATGGATCAGCGCAGGCTGCCAAGGCCGAAACCAGCGTGCTTCGCAAGGCGGATCTCCTCTCGGTGACCGGACATAAATGTAAAGTGGATCTGGCCGTATTATGGCGAAATCCGCACCCGTCCGCAACCGGACGTCTCAATCGGACGTCGCCACCGGCCTCGCTAGTGCGCGATTTGTCCGATCCCATCCATGCGTGAGTTGTCCGCCAATACGGCCGCGGGTGATGGTGGGCGTTCGATTCCCGCCAGCAAGTAGAAGGCGCCGGAAACCAGCACCGCCCAGATCAGGCTAACTCCGATTGCGAAGCGGCGGTCCCAATGCATGCTATGTGAACCTCCCGATTCAGTTCGTAGAGAGTTAAGACGGCCGCGGCGGCAAATCACCGCCGCGGCCAGCGCCGCCACAGCCTCCGGCCCGTGGAGGCGGAAAACCCTGGCGGAAATCACATCCGGCGCCACTCCCACACAAACCAGGAAGTCACGGGGGCGAGAAGGAGATAATGTTCCCCGCGCGAATCCTCCCGGTTGCCGGTATGCCGTCGCCGGTGCGAATATGCCAACCTGCATCTCCATCCGCAACTCGGGCATGGAGCGCATGGAAACGGCAGAGGAACTATCCCGCCCGCCGCCAAGAATTAGGTCCGCTGCCGGGGGCGCCAGCAGCATGCGCCGGGTTAGCAGCCTGCGCCAGGTTAAAAGCTCACTAACCATGGGTTTCACAGAACATATCGGCTGTTACCCAAGTTTCATGAGTGGAATTGATTTGCACGGCAGCTCCCGCGTTATGAATCCGGCCAATCGACGAAACCGCAATGCGGTTAAACTGAACCTGGTGGCGCGCAAAAAGTCCTTCACCGAACAGGCGGCCGAATACAGCACGCTGGCGCTGGTTCTGCCGGTTGCGACCTTCGTCGGCTGGTTGCTGGGCCACCTGCTCGACAAAGGCCTAGGCACCGATTACCTCAACATCGTGGGCCTGCTGCTGGGAAGCGTGGCCGGCTTCGTCCAGCTCATCCGGCAGGTGATGCGGGACACCCATGACAACGATGGCTGACGAGCTCGACTTCGACCGCGCCAGCCGCCGCATTGAGCGCATCCTGGTCTCGGTGGCCGTGGCGGGCACGGCGATGGCCGGGGCGATGGGCGGCTGGAAATGGGCGGTCGGTTTCCTGCTTGGCGCGGCGGCTGCGTGGTTCAACTTCCGCTGGCTGAAACGGCTGGTGCGCGCGCTCGGCGGCGGGCCCGCGCATTCTTCGTTCCGACTGGCGCTGCGCTACTTCCTTTTAGGCGGCTGCGCCTATGTTATAGTACGGTTTTCTTGGATACCGGCGCTGGCTGTGATTGCCGGTTTGTTCGTTCCGATCGCGGCAATCTTCATCGAAATTCTCTTCGAGTTGGTGTATGCAAGAAAGCGAACTCTGGATCACCAGGATCTTTAACGACCGATTCAGCGACTTGGGAAACGCCGCGCTGCAACTAGTCGGGATACACGCCCAGGCGCGGCCCTGGGCCAACTACATCCTGATGCAGTTCCTGGTGTTCGCGCTGCTGCTGGTCGTCTTCGCCGTCTTGCGCGCGCGCCTTTCGGCGACCAATCCGGGCAAGCTGCAGCAGACCTTCGAACTGTTCTACGGGTTCGTGCGCGCCCAGGCGGAAAACCAGATGGGGCACGCGGCGTCACGTTATCTTACTTTTTTCGGAACCATCTTCATCTTCATTCTGGTTTCGAACCTGATCGGGCTGATCCCGGTCTTCGAGTCCCCCACCATGAATGCGCCGGTCACCCTCGGCTGCGCCATGGCGACCTTTTTTTACTACCACCTGATGGGCGTGTCGGCAAACGGATTCAAATACATCCTGCAATTCATGGGTCCAAAGTGGTGGCTGGCCTTTCTGATGTTCCCGATCGAAATCGTCAGCCATCTGGCGCGTCCCCTTTCGCTCACCATTCGTCTCTATGCCAACATGTTCGCCGGCGAGCAGGTGACGATGGTGTTTCTGAGCATGACCTACCTGGCGGTGCCGGTGATTTTCATGGGTCTGCACGTATTCGTGGGCGTTGTGCAGGCTTACATTTTTATGCTGCTCACGATGTCTTATGTGGGCGCATCGGTCGCGCACGAACATTAATTCCGGCTTTATGCCGCTTCGAGCGTGAGTCCGCCGGTCTCCCCAGGCACGGCGGAAACCACCTCCTCGGGGCGATTTCATCAAGGAGAAAACAAATGACGAAGAGGTTGTTTTTCGTGCTGGCTCTGATGTTGCTTGCCAGTTGCGTGCTGTGCGCGCAGACGCCGGGCAATGCGGCCGCAGCCGAGGCCGGACAGTGGAACCCGCTGGCCGCCGGACTGTCGATGGCGATTGCTTCCGGCCTTTGCGGGCTGGGGCAGGGTAAGGCCATTGCCAGCGCCGTGGAAGGCATGGGACGCAATCCGGGAGCTGCCGGAGCGATTCAGTTGGCGATGCTGATTGGCCTGGCATTTATCGAGTCATTGGCGCTGTACACGTTGTTGATCGTATTTGTCTTCGTGAAATAGCTCCCCAAATGGGGGGAGCGGGCACTGGAGCGGGCACTGGTCTCTCCCCCCTGTACTGATGAACCCCAAACTGTACTACTAAACCCAGAATGCTAGTACCTATGGCGGGCGGTTCGAGCTGCGGTCTATTGATTTGTGGGCCTGGACCCCAGTAGCATTTAAGACGACCCTCCCATGGAACACAGAAGAACCAGGCGATTCACGCTCCATCTTCCGCTGTCGGTCGTGCGCTCCGGCGTTGAGCAAACCAGCTTGGCTGGCCATACCAGGAACATCAGTTCGACTGGTGTGCTGTTCACCACTGAGAACGAGCCGCCGGTGACCGGTTCGATTGAGTACGTCATCAGCCTGAACCAGGATGAGACGCGGCCCGTCAACCTGCGTTGCCTGGGCAAGGTCGTACGGTTGGAGCGCGCAGCCAACGGCCGCCACGGAGGTGCACAGGCTTACCATGTGGCCGCCACCTTGGAGCGCTACGAATTCGTGCGCGCCCAGTAGGGTCGCAGTCCGCGCGAGGTGACGACGAGAGCGCGGGATCACGTCGCGGATCAGGGGACCCGCACCAGCTTACTTTACAAAAACCAGGCACACCGGGCGCGGCTGTTCCGCCGGCCGAAACCGGGTCGGCGTCAACTCTCCGCTCCGCTGATGGACGCGGAAGACCACGATGTTGTCCGAATCCTGATTCGACACCAGCAGGAATCTGCCATCCGGGTCCAGCGTGAACTGGCGCGGCGTTTTGCCCAGCGTGGGCGTGTGCTCCGGCTCCGCCAGCTTGAACAGCTCAGGTTGGACATCGAACAGCGCGATGCTGTCGTGCCCGCGGTTGGAGGCATATACAGCGCTGCCCGCGGCGTTGATCACGATTTCCGCGGCGCCGTTCGCCTGCATGAAATGGGCGGGCAGTGTGCTCACGGTCTCGAAATCCTGGAGCGCGCCCTTCGCCGCGTCATAGTGAAACGCGGTGACGGTGGAGGCTATCTCATTCAGCACGTACACCACTTTCCCGTTCGGATGAAAGACCAGGTGCCGCGGACCCGACCCTGGAGCCACCACCGCGAATGGCGGATCGTTCGGAGCGATGGTCCCCTTGCCGGCGTCGAAACGATAGATCAGTATCTGGTCGAGGCCGAGGTCCGGCACCAGCAAATACCGGTTGTCGGGCGAGAAGACCGCTTCGTGCGCGTGCGGCCCTTCCTGCCGCGCGCGGTTGACACCGGATCCATGGTGCTGGTCGAACGCGGCGGCCTCACCGAGCTTGCCGTCGGCGCCCACCGGCAGCACAGCCACGCTGCCGGTTCCGTAATTGGCCACCGCCAGCCAGCGGCCCGTGGCATCGAGCGCCAGGTGGCACGGGCCTCCGCCCTGGGAAGAAACCTGGTTAATCAGCGTCAGCCGAGCCGCCGCGCGGTCGATCGAAAAGGCGCTGACCATTCCTTTCCCCCCGACCTCGTTGACCGCGTACACGAAGTGGCCGCTCGCATCCACCGCCAGGAACGAGGGATTGGTGGTTTCCACCGCCAGCCCTTCCGGCGTCAGCTCGCCAGAGGTGGTGTCGAACCGGTAAGCGTAAATGCCCTTGGCGCCGCCGCCCGGATTCGATCCCGAAAAGGCCAGCAGCTCCGCGCCCTGCGCCGCAGCCGCCGCTAGAAGCAGCATCGAAAGAATGGTTTTCACAGTGGTATTACAGCACAAGTAAGCTAGTCCGGGGCGCCTGGTGAGGCGGCCGGCACGTTGAACAGTAAGGCGGGGCGTGCTACAAACAAAGCGTATGGACAAGTCCATCCGCAAATACACCAGTTACAAGGAAATGAAGGCCGACGAATATCGGTACTGGCAGAGCCGCCCGGTGCACGAACGGATGGACGCGGTTTCCGAACTTACCACCGCTGCATACGCGCTGAAAGGCATGGCCCCGGATGTACCAAGACTTCAAGGACCTGTTATCCGCCTTCCACGCCCACGGCGTTAAGTACCTGATCGTCGGCTGGTACGCGGTTTCGTTCCACGCCCAGCCTCGTGCGACCAAGGACATCGACTTATTCATCAAGGCCGATCCCGCGAATGCGAGAGCGGCCTACGCTGCGCTGATCGCCTTCGGCGCCCCGCTCGCGGACATAAGCGTGGACGACCTCGCCGACCCGCGCCAGTTCCTCCGGTTCGGACGTGAGCCAGTCGCGGTCGATATTCTCCCCGGCATTGACGGGGTTGAGTTTGACGCGGCATGGGAGAGGCGTATTGAGGCAGTCATCGACACGGCAAGTGGTCTTAAGGCATGCTTCATTTCCAAGGATGACTTGATTGCATCGAAGCTTGCGGCGGGCCGGCTGCGCGATCTTGCCGACGTCGAGGAAATCCGGGAAGCGACAGGGAGCGAAGGGCAGCAGAGTAAGTAAGGTACACCGGAAACGAAACCGGGCGGCCCTGGTCAGTAGCCGAAAATGCCGGTTGACGCAACGCCTTAGCGATCCACCTTCACTTTCGGACACCAGCGGCAAAAGCTAGTCTCGATAGTCGACTGTGAGCCGTTCACGTCCACCCGATACCAACGATGCAAGCCGAGAGCACAGAACGCCTGCTTTAACCAATTTGATTCGTGCGTCCGATGCGGCCACAACTTCGCCAGTGACTCCAAATCTTCGGAAGCGTTCAGGCGCGAGAGTGCGTCTCCCTGGTCCATTTACCTTTCCCCTTCGAGTTCCCATTATTGCGCGAGCGCGTAAGCCTGGCCCGTAGCGAAGTGACACCGAGCCGTCCATACGTTGCCGTGCTAAAGTGTTATCAGGTAATACCTTGGAGCACCCGCGATGGCGACACTCTCGACGACCAGTCTGAAGCTCGATACCGCAATAAAGGAACGTGTGCATCGGCTCGCCTCGGCACGTCGCCGCTCGCCGCACTGGGTAATGCGCGAAGCCGTCGAGCAGTATGTGGAACGCGAGGAGAGGCTCGAGCAACTCCGGCAGGAGGCGCTGGCTGCGTGGGCCGAGTATCAGACCACCGGCCTGCACGTCACAGCCAAGGAGGCCGACGCTTGGCTGGCCAAGCTTGAAGCCGGCAAGCACGCCGCAATCCCTAAATGCCACGTCTAGTGTGGTCCCAGCCAGCCCTGCTTGATGTAGCCCGTCTCCATAAGTTCCTGACTCCCAAGAGCCGGGATGCCGCGCAGCGGGCCGTCAAGACGATCCGTCAGTGCGTGAAAGCGCTCGGCAAGCATCCGGAAATTGGCCGTCCTGTCGAAGAGATGTCGCCAGAGTTCCGCGAGTGGGTGATTGAATTCGGCCCCGCGGCCTACATCGCCCTGTATCATTACGACGGGAACGAGGTTGTCATTCTTGCAGTCCGCCACGGACGCGATGCCGGATATTGAGTGCCCGCTCGTCCTGCTTGTTCCGTTTTGCCGGACTCCTTCGCCCGGATTGTTTATGGGGCGAACCCGTTGCACCGGACTATGGTCACCCGGCAAGGGTGCTCCGATCCCCTCCGATTATTCCGCGAGTAACCCCCGCTGCTATGCACTAATATGGAGCAGGAGCCATGCTCGAAAACATCAACCTCAAGAGGAAACTCTCGCGGGAGGAGTACAAGCGGGCGCTGCCTGCGGTGCAGCATCGTCTCTACGATCTGGAAAAGGCGTGCTGGGACCACGGCGTGCCGGCGGTGATTGTCTTCGAAGGCTGGGACGCTTCCGGCAAGGGCACGGCAATCGCCGCTCTCACCCAGCGCCTGGACCCGCGCGGGTTCAAGCTCTATCCCATCACCGCGCCCCGCACCTACGAGCAGCAGCGTCCCTGGCTGTGGCGCTTCTGGCTGAAGGTGCCGAACCGCGGCGAGATGGTGATCTTCGATCGAAGCTGGTACTTTCGCGTGCTGGACGAGCGCGTGGACCGCACCATCCCCGAGAAGGCATGGCGCCAGGCCTACCGCGACATCGTCGAATTTGAGCGCGTGCTGGCCGACGATGGCGCCGTCATCCTCAAGTTCTTCCTCCATATCTCGAAGAAGGAGCAGCGCGAGCGGTTCCGCGCCATCAAGGCCGATCCGCTGGAAGCCTGGCGCGTCAGCGATGCCGACTGGGCGCGCCAGAAGAAATACGACGAGTACCTGGCCGCGATCGAGGAGATGCTGGAGCTGACCGAATCCGAATTCGCGCCGTGGACCATCGTCGAAGCCACTTCGAAATGGTACGCGCGCAAGCGCATCTTCGAGACCATCGTGGCGGCCCTCGAAAAGCGCTTGGGCGCCAACGCGCCGCCGCTCGAAGCGGAAGTCCCGGCCGTGGCGGCCAAGGATGCGGAATTGCGCGAAGCCATGGATTCGCTCGCGGAGGGGAGGCGCTGATGCTCGAAACGCTCGATCTCACCCGCACCCTCACGCGCGAAGCCTACGTCCGCGAAGTGACGCGGCGCCAGATTCAACTCCGCGAATTGGGCTACCAGGTCTACCTGCAAAAACGTCCGGTGATGATTTTGTTCGAGGGCTGGGACGCTGCCGGCAAGGGCGGCGCCATCAAGCGCATCACCGAGAAGCTGGACCCGCGCGGGTATGTGGTCTATCCCATCGCCGCGCCGCAGGGCGAGGACAAAACCCGCCATTACCTGTACCGTTTCTGGCGCCGCCTTCCCGAGCGCGGCCAGATCGCTATCTTCGACCGCTCCTGGTACGGCCGCGTGCTGGTGGAGCGCGTGGAAGGTTTCGCTCCCGAAGACGCCTGGAAGCGGGCCTACAAAGAGATCAACTCGTTCGAGCGCCAGGTGAGAGACTTCGGGACCATCCTCGCCAAATTCTGGATCCACATTTCCCGCGAAGAGCAGCTCCGCCGCTTCGAAGAGCGCAAGGGCATCGGCTACAAAGCCTGGAAGCTCACCGACGAGGACTGGCGCAACCGCAAGAAGTGGAGCGTCTACGAGGAAGCCGTCGAAGAGATGCTGGTGAAAACCAGCACCCGCAGCGCTCCCTGGAGCCTGGTGGAGGGCAACGACAAATACTGGGCGCGCACCAGGGTGCTCTCCCGCATGGTCGAAATTCTCTCCAAGGAACTCGGCTATACTCCCACCAACCCGCTGAAGCGCGGCTCGGGCAAGAAGAGCGTCAAAGCGGCGAAGTGAAGCTGGCAGGTCGGGGACCTGCCTCACCTGGCAGTATCATGGCCATAGTGACCGAAACAAGCACGGGTACTTTCTCACGCGTCTTTCTGGGCAGGACGGGGCGGGAGGTGGCGCGGCTGGGAGTGTCCGCCAGTTACGGGGTGCCGGGCGAAGCCGTCGAGCGCGCCTTCGAGCAGGGAGTGAATTATCTCTATTGGGGCAGCATGCGGCGCGATTCGTTCGGCGCCGCGTTGCGCCGCCTCAGCTCGCGGCGCGATCAGTTCGCGCTGGTGATCCAGTCTTATACGCGGGCCGCGTCCCTGATGGGCTGGAGCCTGGAGCGCGCGCTGCGTGCCTTGCGCTTCGATTACACCGATGTGCTGCTGCTCGGCATGTGGAACCGGCCCGTGGCGCCGCGGATTCTCGACGCTGCCCAGCGGCTCAAGGCGCGCGGCCTGGTGCGATATCTGGCGGTCTCCACCCACACTCGCGCCTTGGTGCCCGCGACCGCGGCCGGACGCGACTTCGACATCGTCCACTTCCGCTACAACGCCGCGCATCCCGGCGCCGAAACCGACATTTTCCCGCATCTGCCCGATGCCGGCCGGCCGGGCCTGGTGGCATTCACCGCTACAAGTTGGGGGCAATTGCTCGGCAAGGCGACGCTGCAAGGCATTGCCGGTTCGCGTTCGCTGCCCAAAGGCGAGCGCATCCCCACCGCCGCCGACTGCTATCGCTATGTCCTGACCCGGCCGGAAGTGGATGTGTGCATGACGGGTCCCAAGGACGCTGCGCAAATGGAGCACGCGCTCGAAGCGCTACGGCTGGGCCCTATGAGCGAGGACGAAATCGAGTGGATGCGTCGCGTCGGCCGCGCGGTATCGGGCAAGTAGGCCCGCGCGATCCACACGCCATCCCGTCGCGCTCGTAACGTCTATTAGAAGACTTTCCGGGCAAGCTAAAGCATGCCCCACCTAAACGTTTTGACGCGACGTGCGTCAGAATATCATCTATGTGGAAGGACTTCGTTTACTCGCTCCGTTCCCTGCGGCGCAGCCCGCTGTTCACCGCGGCGGCAGTGGCATCGCTCGCGCTCGGCATCGGCGCCAACACCGCCATATTCTCGCTGCTCGATCAGGTGGTGCTGCGCTCGCTCCCGGTGCGCGACCCGCAATCCCTGGTGGTCCTGCACACCGATTACAACGCGCCCGGCGGGGCCAACAGCGATAACTACGAGTCGGTCTTCTCCTATCCTCTTTATCGCGATCTGCGCGCCACCGACCCTGCGTTCTCCGGCATCCTGGCGCGCGGCGGGGCCGGCTTGCGGCTCGCCTGGAGCGGAAACACCGAATCGGCCAGCGCCGATTTGGTTTCGGGCAATTACTTCCAAACGCTCGGCGTAGGCGCTGCCCTGGGGCGCACCCTGGCGCCATCAGACGAAGGCGCGCCGGGCGCGAATCCGGTGGTGATGCTGAGCCACGCCTACTGGTCGAGTCACTTCGGTGCCGACCCGGCGATCCTGAACCGGACGGTCGCTTTGAACGGCCATCCGTTCGTGGTGGTGGGCGTGGTTGAGGCTAAATTTCACGGGTTGACGCAGGGCAATTCACCGGACCTATTCGTGCCGCTCACCATGGAACAGTCGCTGATCCCCAATTTCGACGTGCTGTCCGACCGTAGGATGCGTTGGCTCGATCTCTTCGCACGTCTGAAGCCGGGTGAAAGCCTGTCGCGCGCGCAGGCCTCGAGCGACGTGGCTTACCATGCCATTCTGGTTAACGAGCTGGCGGAGATGCGAGACCCCCCGCACGATGAGCGCGACCGCCAGCGCTTCCTCAACCACCGCGCCGCGTTGCGCCCCGCCGCGCAGGGCATCGCCGAGCTGCGCGAGAAATGGGAGAAACCGCTGCGCGTGCTGATCGCCATGGTGGGGCTGGTCCTGCTGATCGCCTGCGCCAACGTAGCCGGCCTGATGGTGGCGCGCTCCACCGGCAGGCAACGCGAAATCGCCATCCGGTTGGCGATGGGCGCGCGCCGCTCGACGCTGGTGCGGCAGCTTCTGATCGAGGGCCTCATCCTGGCGCTGGCGGGCGGCGTGGCCGGCTTGATGGTGGAATACTGGAGCACCGCGGCCCTGCTCAGGGTGCTGCCGCGCGATGAGGCCGGCGGCTGGCTCACCGCCAGCCTGGATCTTCATTTGCTGGTTTACGCGTTCGCCATTTCGCTTGCCTGCGGCCTGCTCTTCGCGCTGCTTCCTGCCTTGCAGGCGACCCGCCCCGACCTGGCGCCGACTTTGAAAGACCGGGCGCTCAATGTCACTTCCGGCGGCCGGCCCGCGCGCTTGCGGCAGGCCCTGGTATCCGCGCAGCTCGCGCTTTCCCTGTTGCTTGTGGTGGGCGCCGGTCTGTTCAGCTCGAGCGCAGCCAACCTCTTGAATGCCCACCTGGGATTCCGCACCAGCCAGCTTCTGTCGTTCGGCGTCAGCGCCACGCTCGACCGGCCACAGGCCGCGGCCGCCGCGGCTTTCTATCGCGATCTCCAGTCCCGCCTGTCTTCCATGCCCGGCGTCGTGGGCGTGGCCGCGGCCGACTGCGGACCTTTTTCGGGCAACGATTCCACCAGCAATATCACCGTGGAAGGCTACCGGGCCGGGCAGGATGAAGAGACCCACGCGCGACGCGTCGCCGTCAGTCCCGCGTATTTCGCCGCGCTGGCCATCCCGCTGCGCGCCGGCCGTGAATTCACCGACCGCGACGACGCCGCGGCGCCCAAGGCGGTTGTCGTCAACGAGACATTCGTCAAACGTTATTTCGGCAACGCGAACCCCATCGGTCGCCGCCTGCAATTCGGCGCCACCACGCCGCCCAAACTGGATCGCGAAATCGTCGGCGTGGTGGCCGACAGCCGCGACGATGTCCGCGATCCCGGCCGGGAAACCATCTACTCGCCTTATGCGCAGTGGGACAATCCTTCCCGCATGGTGTTTTACGTGCGCACGGCGGGCGATCCCGGGCGCAACATCGGCGCGCTGCGCCAGGCAGTGCGCGAGGCCGATCCCAACCTGCCGGCGGTCAAGATCAAGACCGTCGAGGTGCGGATTCGCGAATCGCTGTACACGGAGCGCCTGATCGCGATTCTATCGGCGGCGTTCGGAATTCTGGCGACGTTGCTGGCGGCCATCGGGCTCTACGGCGTGATCGCTTACTCGGTGGCACGGCGCACCGGCGAAATCGGCGTGAGAATGGCGCTGGGCGCGGTGCCGGCGGACGTGCTCCGTCTAGTCTTGTTCGGCGCCGTTCGCCTGGCCGCGATCGGCATTGTGATTGGCCTGGCCGCCGCGCTGGCGGCCGGCAGGCTGATCGAATCGCAACTGTTCGGCATTGCGGCCGCCGACCCCGTCATCTACGCTGGCGCGGCCCTGTTGCTCGCCCTGGTGGCGCTGATCGCCGCCGGCGTTCCCGCCTGGCGCGCCGCCCGCATCGACCCTGTGGTGGCCTTGAAATACGAATGAGGGCTGTGGCGTAACGACAGTCCCAATTGACCGGTCCTTTTGGCCGCGGCTCCGAAAGAAACGGGGCTGTGATCGACGCATCGGAGCCGCGACCATAGGGAGCGGTCAGTTGCTACTTTCGGAGCCGCGACGAGGGGTTGCGGTTGCCGGCGGTTGAACCGAATATTTCATGACAGGCCCTAATGGAAGCAACGAGAGCTGTCGATTGGGTAAAATAGCTGTTTCACATGAAACCTTTCCTAACCATAATCGCCGCCGGCCTCCTTCTGGCCGGCTGCTCAGAACAACCCGCGCCGCCCGCCGCGGCCAAGAAAGAAGAAGCCAAGCCCGAGCCCGCCACCGGCCAGAGCGCTCTGTTCAAGATGTACCAGGTGGCCCGCGCCTGGGCGCCCGATGCGGCAGTACTGAAAATGGATAGCGTGCGCGTGGAGGGCGTTGCCGACCAGCCCGGCAAGTCCGCCGGATGGGAGGCCGTGTTCACCTCCGAGCAGCGGGCCTCGTCCCATGCGTTCACCTGGTACGCCGTCGACCAGGAGCCCACCATCCACAAGGGAGTTTTTGGCGGCAGCGAAGAGAGTTACTCAGGCGCGCACGGCGCAACCACGCCTTTCCTGATTGCGGACGTCAAAATCGACACCGATGCCGCACTGGCCACGGCCAAAGGCAAAGAGGAAGCCTTCGAGAAGAAGAACCCCGGCCAGCCGGTCATCTACCTGCTGGAAAAATCCAGCAGGTTCGCCAATCCGGCGTGGCGCGTGATCTGGGGAGAATCGGTGAGCACCTCGGGCTTTTCGGTCTTCGTGGATGCGTCTTCGGGCACATTCCTCGAGATCATGCACTAAACCAGACGCTGTCGACTTAAATAGTGGCCAAGAAGAGTCGAGATGACTCTCGACTCAGCGGGCCTGACAGCCCGCGCCACGAACTTATTGGCGCTAATCCGGGTTTCCCCGCCCCGGCAGGCGGGCGCGGTTGTGAGGAGCGCCGGCTTCGAGCGCCAGCCGCAACCGCACCGGGATGCGGTTGACCAGCGCCACGACTAACTTGTATCTCCAGCCGGGCACGACGAACAGCTTGCGCCGGCGCAGGCCGGAGAGCGATGCCTCGACCACGTCTTCGGCGGTCATCCAGAATGATTTGGGGATGGAGGCGCGGTCAACGCCTGCCACGTCGTGAAACTCGCTGTAAGTGAAGCCGGGGCACAGCGCCTGCACCACCACCGGCGAGCGCGCGGATTTCAAGTCCAGGTAAATCCCTTCGGTGAATGCGTTCACCCATGCCTTGGTAGCGCAGTAACTGACGCTGCCGGGGCTGCGCGTGAAGCCGGCCACGGATGCTACGTTTATAATGGCGCCGCGACCGCGCGCCACCATCGGCCCCAGCGCGGCATGCGTGAGCCGCAGGATGGCGCCGATGTTCAGGCGATGCATTTCGATCTGCTTGTCGAGCGGCGCTTCCCAGAAGCGGCCCTTGACACCGAACCCGGCGTTGTTGACCAGCAGATCAAGGCGCGGCTCGGCGGCGAGGCGCGCGGCGACGCGGTCCACACCTTCGACCGCCGACAGATCCGCGGTGCAGGCTTCCACGTGGATCTGATGGGCGCGTTCCAACTCCGCCGCAAGCTGCTCGAGCCGGTCGCCGCGGCGCGCGATGAGCAGAAGATCGTAGCCTTGCGCGGCCAGCTTGCGCGCGAACACCGATCCGATGCCGGCTGAAGCGCCGGTAATGGCTGCCAGGGAGTTAGTCATGGGTCTTTAACCGGACACGCGGGATTCGAGCTTACGGCTCAGCCTTCGCTGCGGCGCTGCGACGCGGCGTGCGTGGCTTTTTGGGAGCGCCGACATAAGCGTAGGGGTCCTCCGGCGCCTCGGGTTCCGCGCGCTGGAACCAGCGCTTCGCAGCGGTCCACGTGTCGCGGATGCGGCGGTGAACGGGGCGATCAGACACGGCAGCCCTCCTGCCACGATCATACAACAGCGATGTGATCCGCTTCGGACCTGGGACGCCGCGCAGCCAAGCTTCGACTAAGCTTTGCGGCGCCGAACCAGTAGGCTCCCGCCAGACCCAGACCCGCGAGAACAAAGCTGGCCGGCTCGGGGACTTCGCTGCCCGCTGATCCTGCTGTGGTGTTCAAATAGCGGACGATGCTGTAGCTGGGGTTGTTCTCGGAACTATATTGGCTGCCGGGATTACCGACCCAGAGTGCAGTCGGATTAACGCCCTGCCAGTCCAGAAAGACACGGTATCCGCTAGCCTCCGTCATCACCAGCTCGTTCGCCGGGGCCCCCCCATACTGAGTGGCATCGAAACTGACGGAATCGACAGTGGATGTGAGACCGGAAACATCGTAAACGTAAGACTGCCCGAGGAAGCCGTCGCTTGTTCCGTTGCCTGTGGTGACGTCAGCGGATAGCAGACTCGTGGGCGCCCCGGTGCTGTCATCGTACTCGATCGTAAATGTCCCAGCGAGGCCGCCGCCGTCATTCCAGTAACCGCCGGCCCAATCGAGCGTGAATGTGTCGGCTACGGCCGGCACGGCGGCGACAAAAGTCCAGAACGCGATTGCCGTCAGCAGTTTTCCCGCTCTGCTGCTCATGGGAGCCCGAAGACTGCGCGAGATTCGCGCCACGTCGAAGATAGTCTGTTTCGTCACTTTCCAGATCGAGAGCATCCGCTAACCGATGGTCTGGGCACGTGGGGTACCGTTTTGCGGGGCCCCTCCGGGGACACTCCGTGTGGCTGTGCCCAATGTTCCGATTGCGGACGCGGGCTAGGCATGTGCCCCCACAAGCCTGACCCAATCGGGAATCAAAGGCAGCACAACAAAAACTGCGCTCGCGTGCAAATTCTGCGTGCGGTAATTCGACGAGCCACCGTCAGTGCTAGAATGCACATAGGGGATGCAAGTCTGTGGGGGCCTATGAATCTGGTTCGGTCCGCATGGGAATGGCTACGGCGGCAAATCGTTGAAGATGTTCCGGCAGAAGATGCCCTCTGTGAATTCGACTGCCGGAAGCCCGACTGCAATGTTGGCGAGTGGAAGACCTGCGAGCGGCGGCTGCAAAACGCGGCCGGGGAACTGATGCCGCCGCAAAAGCCGGCTTCGGACCAGACTCCCGAGCAAAGTATAGGGAGCGATCGCGAGCGCGCTTGACCTTCGCCGGGATGACGAACCAGATTGTTAAGGGTTGTTAAGACACAAGACTGTCCCGACTTCTGGCGTTACCTTCCAGCGCCCTCCCGCGTCCAACCTGCACTATGTCGCTAATTTCTCGCACAATGCTGCCTTTTGTCATGGCTGGGGCTCTGTCCGCGCAATTTGCCGGATTGACGCTCCCGCCCAGCGGAAACAACCAGAAAGGCGTGGTGACCCAATATATAGGCCCGGTTCAGGTCACGATCGATTACTCGAGCCCGGCCGTCCATGGGCCCGATGGCAAGGACCGGCACGGCCAGATCTGGGGCAAACTCGTGCCGTATGGGCTTTCGACCACCAGTTTCGGCAACGGAAAACCCGATCCCTGGCGGGCCGGCGCCAACGAAAACACGGTGTTCGCGGTCTCCCACGATGTGACCATTGAAGGGCAGCCTTTGCCAGCCGGCCGCTATGGATTGCACATGATACCCGGGGAAGAGACCTGGACCGTGATCTTCTCCAAGGATGCCGGAGCTTGGGGCAGCTTTTTCTACGATGCCAGCCACGACGCGCTCCGTGTCACGGTGAAGCCACACAAGAGCGACTACCGCGAATGGCTGACCTATGACTTCACAGCCCGGCATCCCGAGGAGGCCACCGTTGAGTTGCAGTGGGAAGACCTCGCCGTGCCGTGGAACATCAAGGTCCCGAATATAGCCGACATCTACATCTCACACCTCCGCGAGGAACTGACGACGGTGCCGGGGTTCAGCTACCAGGCCTACATAGCCGCCGCGCAGTATTGCCTGAAGGTGAATAAGAGCCTCGACCAGGCTCTGCAATGGGCCGATGCAGCCATCAGCATGCCGTTCGTTGGCGAGCAGAATTTCGGTACCCTCAGCGTGAAGGCTCAAATCCTAACCAAATTGGGCCGCGAGGCGGAAGCGAAGCCCATCATGGAGGCGGCCCTGCACTCCCCCACCGCCACGCCGTTCGACATCCACCAGTACGGACGCCAACTTCTCAGTGAAAAGAAATTCGACGAGGCCATGAAGGTCTTCCAATACAACGCCGAGCGCAATGGCGATGCCTGGCCGGTACACGTGGGGCTGGCGCGGGGCTATGCCGCCACCGGTGACGCTAAGCAGGCCTTGGAGCACGCCAAAAAGGCATTGCCGCAAGCTCCGGACGATCTGAATCGGAAGACCTTGGAAGCCATGATCGAGGCCTTGACTAAAGGCAGCACTTCGATCAATTAGCGCGCGCTTAGGGGGCGGCGCTACCGCAGCTTCTCCAACGGGGCGACGTGGCGGCCCGATGGCGCGGTGACCGCCGATGTGGTCTGCGTGAATGACGAGGAGGAATATCGCAACATCCTCGTCGATGGAAAACCAGCCCCCAAACCGGTGGAGAAGACCGGCGCCTGGTCGACCGGCGAGTTTGTGACCACGCTCAGGACTCTCCTTTCGCCCCAAACCGACGCGGCTTTTGTCCGCCGCGGCGATGACAGGATCGTGGGGAGGGACGCGTACCGATACGATTTTAGTGTGCGCCAAGCCAACTCGCGCTGGGTCATCGTCAACCCCGACGGCCGCTCCGAATCGCCCGCTTACAACGGCACCCTGTGGATCGACAAGGAACGCCACCGCGTTCTGCGCCTGGAGATGCGGACCAGTTCGCTGCCGGCCGGCTTCACTTACGACAAAGCCGAATCCACGCTCGATTACGATTTCGTTCGCATCGGCAAGGAAAACTACCTACTGCCCATCAAGAGCGCGAACCTGGCCTGCATGAGCGGCGGTTCGACCTGCATGAAGAACGAGATCGATTTCCGAAACTACCGCAGGTTCGAGGCCGAGTCGGACATCACCTTCGCCAAGTAGACGGACTCCTTTTTCGGTAGCGCCGGCGGTCTTTGCCGCCGGTGCCCGCATTTTGCGCGCTTGACCACGGCCACGGTTCGGGGCACGCCGCCAGACCGCTCCGAAAAACACCGGCGGCCGAGACCGCCGGCGCTACGGCTTCCGCGTGCCGCACTACAATAGCTGCTGCATGGCAAATCCCAGTCCGTCGAAGACGCCCGCCTATGCCTGGTATCGGGATCTCAACCGCTATCAGTGGTTCGTGGTCGGGGTGGCCGCGATCGGCTGGATGTTCGACACCATGGCGCAGCAGCTTTTCAACCTGGCGCGGGTGCCTGCGCTGCGCGACCTGATGGGCGGCTCGGCCGCGCCGGGAGCGGTGGCGCAGCAGGCCGGCATCTCGACCATGGTCTTCATGATCGGCTGGGGACTCGGCGGCGTGGTATTTGGCATCCTGGGCGACCGGCTCGGCCGCGCCAAGACCATGATGCTGACCATCCTCGCCTACACCATATTCACCGGCATGAGCCTGCTTTCCACCGGCGTCTGGGATTTCAACGTTTACCGCTTCCTGTGCGGCCTGGGGGTGGGCGGGCAATTCGCAGTGGGCGTGGCGTTGGTGGCGGAGGTGGTTCCCGAGCGCGCACGCCCCTACGCGCTGGGTATGGTGCAGGCGTTTTCCGCGGTGGGCAACATGGTCGCCGCCACCACCGTGATCGTTTTGGGGCAAGTGCAGCAGGCCGGGCTCATCGCCCACGCCTGGCGATGGGAATTTCTGGCCGGCGCGGCGCCGGCGCCTCTGGCGCTGATCGTGTTCAAGAAGCTACGCGAGCCGGACCAGTGGCTGAAGGCAAAGGCCGAAAAAAAGCGCATGGGCTCGTTCGCGGAGCTGCTGGGCAACCCGCGCTGGCGGCGCAACTCGATCGTCGGGTTGTTGCTGGCGTTCTCCGGCGTGGTGGGATTGTGGGGCATCGGCTTCTTCAGCTATGACCTGTTCCGCCCAATTCTCGAACGAACTTTCCGCGCGCAGGGCATCGCCGGCGCCGCGCTGGCCGGCAAGACCACCATGTGGCTGGGCGTGACTTCGCTGTTGCAAAACGCCGGCTCCTTTTTCGGCGTTCACGCCTTCACTTGGCTGACCCAGCGGACCAACCGGCGCACCGCGTTTGCCATCAGCTTCCTGGCCGCCCTCGGCATGACGGCCTTCACGTTTTGGAAACTCAACACCATCGGCCAGATGTTCTGGATGGTGCCGGCGATGGGCTTCACGCAGCTCGCGCTGTTCGGCGGCTATGCGATTTATCTGCCGGAACTATTCCCCACGCGTTTGCGCAGCACGGGCACCAGCTTCTGCTATAACGTCGGCCGCATCGTGGCGGCCGGGGGTCCGCTGACGCTGGGCCTGCTCACCAGCAGCGTGTTTCACGGCCCCGATGCGATGCGCTACGCCGGTGTCGCGATGTGCTCGGTCTTCCTGGTCGGATTGTGTGCGCTGCCCTTCGCGCCGGAAACCAAAGGCCAGCCGCTGCCGGAGTAGGGATTTGGGGCGGGAGCCGAGTTAGGGCGCAATCCGTGGGGAGTCGAAGCAGTCGGCGCTCTCTGAGCCTACGCTAAGTTCGCCATTCCGCAATTACGATAGCGATTTGTCGCGCGACACGCGGGCGAGGCATCGCTCGCCACTACAGCGCCCGACCGCCGTCCGTAGGGGCCGGGCACACCCGGCCCGGCCTACCGAAACGTGGCCCGCGTTTGCGGATCGTGAATTGGCCCTTTTTGGTCACGAGATCGTCGGCGATTCCTGCTAGACTCCGGATCAGAGAGGTAATCGAAGCAATGCGTGGGCTTGTGATCGTGCTTCTCGCCGCCGTGACGGCATTTGCGGCTGACGAACCCTGGACGAAGGTTCGGGACCTGAAAAGCGGAACCGAACTGCGGATCTTCAAGAAGGGCGGCATGCATCCGATCCTGGCCAAGATGGAAGAGGCCAACCCGGATTCGCTCATCATTGTGCTCAAGAACGAAGAGCTGGCGATTCCCAAAGACCAGATCGACCGCATCGACTACCGGCCTTTGAAGACCGGCGGCCGGGTCACCAAGGAAACACGATCGACGGTCGAAACCGCGGATGCGAAGACGGCTGCCGAGTCGCCGAACAACGTGCCGGGTGAGACTACCAGCTCGAGCACCAACTACGTGTTCAACTCCCAGCCAGACTTTCAAACCATCTACCGCCGCCCGCCGCCAGAGCCGAAGAAATAGGCGCGCGCGGCCAAGCGTGGCGCGGCAAGCGGATTAGCGATCAGCGCGCCGGGCCTTTGCTATAAACGATGTCGTCGATGGACCGCGAAGAACGCGGGTCGCCGGTTTCCACCAGCCCGGCAAATCGCATCCAGCGCCCCTCGCCACGCGGGGCAAAGCGAGTACAGGCACGAAGTTTCGCAAAGGCGGCGAAATTCGTGCCAGTCCCCGCTTTGCGGCAGTCCGCCTGGGTTGCGGTTTTCGTTTTCGCCGAAGAGCGCTCGTGTTCCTCGCCGCTGGCCTTGATCCGAGTCATGCTATGACAACCTTCGATTGATGATAGCGCGGCGGCGCAACGCGAGGACAGTCCCCGCTTCACGGCTGCTACACTCGAACAGATGGCTGTCGGCGCGGCGGACGGGGTGAACCTCAACCAATTGGCGGATCATCGCGGGGTGAAGGAGTGCCTGCAATGGTTCACGCGCGAGAAGCAGTGGATCAGCGAAAAGCACCTGGAGCTGTGCCGCATTCCGGCGCCGACGTTTCAGGAGGCCGACCGGGCGGCGTGGTTTCTGGAGCAGTTCCGCGCGCTCGGTTGGGAGGCTTCGATCGACCGCGTGGGCAATGCGATCGCAGCCTCCGGCGATGGGCCGTACGTGGCGCTGACGGCGCATCTCGACACGGTAATTCCGGCGCGGTCAAAAGACGAAATCGAGGTGGATGCCGACGGACGCTTTCGAGGCCCCGGCGTATGCGACAACGGCGCCGGCCTGGCCGCGCTGCTCGGCTTCGCCCGTGCCTGGAAGTCGGGGCCGCGCCTGCCCGAATTCGCGCTGAGCCCGCTGCTGGTGGCCAACGTGGGCGAGGAAGGCGAAGGCAATCTGCTCGGCATGCGCTATCTGTGCAAGCAATCGGGGCTGGCGCGGCGCATCGCGGCGTTCGTGGTGGCAGATGGCGCCAACACCGATCACATCACCTGCCGGGCATTGGGCAGCCGGCGCTTCGAGGCCGTGTTCAACGGCCCGGGCGGCCATAGCTGGAGCGATTTTGGCGTTGGCAATCCGGTGCATGCGCTGTGCCGGGCGGTAGCTCTGTTCGCGGATACGGCGGTCGCTGGCTCGCCCAAGTCGGCCATCAACGTGGGGCTGATCGAAGGTGGCGCGGGCGTGAACGCGATCGCACAGGCGGCGCGCGCCAAAATCGACATCCGCTCGGAAAGCAACCAGAAGATGGACGAGCTGGTTGGCGCGCTGGAGCAGGCCGTGGAGCGCGCGCGGGAAACCGAGAACCAGCGCGCTTCGGGCGGCCAGGTTACCTCGCGTCTCAAAGAGATCGGCTCGCGGCCGGCGGCGGCGCTGGCCGACGATGCGCCCATCCTCAAATATATCCGGGCAGTGGACGCGCACTTGGGCATTCGGTCGCGTCTCGATTGCGCCTCGACCGACGCCAATATTCCCCTGTCGCTGGGCACGCCGGCCATCGCCATCGGCGCGGGCGGCGTGGGCGGCGGGGCGCACACGTTGCAGGAATGGTTCCGGCCGGAAGGGCGCGACCTGGGACTGAAACGCATCTTCCTGCTGATGTTGCTGTTGCTCGGGCCCCAACTGCCCGAGCCGGGGAGCGATGGCCGGTGAGCCTCGAGTGGGGCAGGCGCTTCCGCCTGCCAATCCCCCAAGTGAGCCGGGAGCGCGCCGCGGAAGCGCTGCTGGTCTGGAACGCGCTGATTTGGGGCGCCACCTTCGTAGTGGTGAGATCGGCGCTGGCGGGCATCTCTCCGCTCTATTTTCTGGCGCTGCGGTTTTCCCTGGCGACGGTCGCGCTACTGGTGCTGTTCCGCGGGGTGGGCAAAAGCGCGCGCGACTGGAAATCGGTGGGCGCGGGGGTGCTGATCGGCAGCTTGCTGTTTGCCGGCTACCTGACGCAGACGCTCGGCCTGCGGCTCACCAGCGCGCCCAAGTCGGCGTTCATCACGGGGCTGTGCTCGGTCCTGGTGCCGGTGCTGGCGGCGGTGGCTTATCGGATCAGACCACAGGTGGCGGAGGTCGCCGGGTTGCTGGTAGCCACCGTGGGGATGGCATTGATGACGCTCAATGGCAGCATCGGAGCCATCAGCCGGGGCGACCTGCTGACGCTCGCGTGCGCCTTCGCCTTCGCGGCGCACATCGTCACGCTGGGTCACTATTCGGGCACGGTGAGCTTCGAGCTGCTGTCGGTGACGCAAATCGCGACGTCGGCCGTGTGGTCCTGGTCGCTGTTGTGGTGGATGGAGAAGCCGCGCGTCCAGTGGCGCCCGTCCGTGGTCTGCGCGATACTGGTGACAGGGTTGTTGGCCACGGCACTGGCATTCACCATCCAGGCGTGGGCTCAGCGGTATACTACTTCTACTCGTACGGCACTGATTTACATGCTGGAGCCGGTAACGGCTTGGCTGACTTCGTACTTCTTGACCGGGGAGGGCCTTTCCGGACGAGCCGCCGCGGGCGCTGGCCTGATTCTGGGAGGAGTGGTGCTGGTGGAGGTGAAACCATGGGCTTCGCGGCCACATCCATCTTAATTAGAGTGACCGGCTGTCCGGTGCGTTTTGAGGCCGGGTGGCGTGTAGCGCAGGAGTAAGATATCCCATGAAATTCTTCGACAGGTTACGAACCGAGAAGCTGCTTTCGTTCACCCTGATTGTGTTCACACTGGCAATCGGCGTGGTGATCGGCACGCTGATCAGCACGGGAGTGAAGGCTGCCCGGCCCAACACGGGCAATTTCGCGCCGGACGCGACGCCGCTGACGATTCCGAATGCGGTTGAGTTGCCCTCCCAGTTCACCCAGATCGCCAAGCAGGTGGCGCCCTCGGTAGTCAGCATTTCGACCAGTTACCTGCCGAAGATGACGCAGAACCCCCACCCGCGGCGGCGCCAGATGCAGCCGGACGAAGGGGAGCAGGGCGAGGGCAATGGCAATGGCAACGGCGGGATGGACGAGTTTCTATACCGCTTCTTCGGCAACCCGTTCGGCGAAGGCGGCCCGAACGCGAGATCGCATCGCAGCGAGGCGTTGGGCTCCGGCGTGGTGGTGGACAGGGCCGGCTACATTCTGACCAACAATCACGTGGTCGACAAGGCTGACCGCATCCAGGTGAAGTTTCACGGCGACGTGGCCGAATACGAAGCCAAGCTGGTGGGCGCGGATCCGGTGACCGACCTGGCGGTGATCAAGGTGACCGGCAAGAGCGGCCTGGAACCGGCGCGGATCGGCAACTCCGACGCGGTGCAGGTGGGTGACTGGGCGGTGGCGATCGGCTCCCCGTTCGCTTACCAGGAGACGGTGACCGCCGGCATCATCAGCGCCAAGGACCGCGAAGTGGATGGCAACAAGCAGTTCCAGCATTTTCTGCAGACTGACGCCGCCATCAACCCGGGCAATAGCGGCGGCCCGCTGCTGAACATGCGCGGCGAGGTGGTCGGCATTAACACGGCTATCGCATCGGAGTCCGGCGGGTATGAAGGCATCGGCTTCGCACTGCCCATCAACACCGCGGCGATGGTGTACAACGCCATCATCAAGGACGGCAAAGTTACGCGCGGCGGCATCGGCATCTCTTTCGGCCAGTCGGACGATCCCACAACCACGGCGAATCTGAAGGCCAGCGGTGTCAACGAGGGAGTGTTCGTGTTGGCCGTGGCGCCCGGCGGGCCGTCGGACAAGGCCGGCATCAGGGATGGCGACGTGGTGGTGGCGATCAACGGAAAGCCGGTTCGCGACGGCAATCAACTGACTGGCATGGTGACCTCGACGCCCGTCGGCAATTCCCTCGACGTGACGGTGGTGCGGGAAGGCAAGCGGCAGAACCTCAAAGTGCAGGTGGCCGACCTGGCGCAGATCTTCCCCGACCGGTTCGGCAATGGCAACGAAGCCGCGCCGGAGAAACAGGAAGGCACTACGGTGAGCTTCGGCATGACGATCGAGACCTTGGCCGAGAGGCAGATCGAGACGCTGGGCATCAAAGAAAAGGGCGGCGTGCGAGTGATCGAGGTCGAACCCAATTCCTTTGCCGAGGACATCAGGCTGCAGAAGGGCGACGTAATCATCGCCATCGCCGGGCAGCATATCAACAACATCGAGGATGTGAAGAAGGTGCAAGCCACGCTGAAGCCCGGTGACGCGGTGCAGTTCCGCGTCCTGCGCCGCGAAGCGCCCAATTCCACCACCTGGACCAATTACTATCTCGCCGGATTCCTGCCGGCCAAGCAGTAATGCAAGATCCGCGCGGTCCTCGGGATAGCCCTGAGGACCGCGGATCCCTGTTAGAATCAGAGCACCAGATATGAGAAGGGCTTCGTGTGCCGTCATAGCGGTAATGGCGTATGCCGCTGCGGCGCCAGCGCAAACGCAATCCAAGAAACCGGCGGCGGCGGTGGCGGCGAAGCCTGCACCGGCGGCAAAACCGGCCGCAAAGCCCGCGGCCAAGACGGTCGCGTCCCGGTCTGTTTCCACCAAGCGACCGGTTACAGCCAGCGCAACACATAGGCCCGCCACCAGAACCGCCGCGGCCGGCAAGGGCACGCCCGCCAGAACCGGCGCGGCAAATGGGAGCCATGCCAAGGCAGCGGCTTCCGGATCTGCCTCCGCGAAGCGCGGCAGGAAGGGGCGGGCAGTGCCCCGGCGGGCTCGGCAAATGGCTCCAGCGCCGGAGCGGTATCAGGAGATTCAACAGGCGCTCGTGTCCAAGGGCTATCTGAAACCCGAGGAGGCAAGCGGGGTGTGGGATCAGAATAGCTGCGACGCCCTCAAACGCTTTCAGAGCGAGCAAAAGCTGCAAGGCAGCGGCAAAATCGATTCGCTTTCGCTGATTGCATTGGGACTGGGTCCCAAGCACGATTCCGCGGCAGCCAGGCCGGCGCCGCTTGCGGTGCCCGGCCAAAGCCCGGTCCAAAACCGCTAAGATCGAGCGCCCTCGCCTGGTCGAATGGGTACGGGGGTGAAACCGCATCCCGATCAATCCCATCTATACTGTAAAGATTAAGGAGTTCAAGACGTGAGCATATCCTCTTACGAGTCGCCCCAGCCCCAGCGATCGGGTTTGGCAATTCCGCTGCTTGCCGGAGGCCTGATCGCCCTGGCCGCAGCTAACATTTACCTTTACGTGCAGTTGGACCATCTGCAAACCGACACGACACAGAAGATAGAAAAGCTGACGGCGGCGGTGGGCGGCGTGCGCGATGCCTCCTCGGTCAGCACGGCAGCCCAGGCGCGGCACATCGACGCATTAAAAGAGGAGCTGGCGAACGCGAATTCGCAAGCGCGCAGCATGTCCAGCCAGGCAAAAGTGGAGGCGCAAGCTCACGCCGACCAGTTGGCCAGACAGCTTCAAGCCGAAGAAGCCAAGATGCAGCAACAGGTAACGGGCCAGATCAGCGAAGTCAACCAGTCGGTGACGGCGGCTAACGCCAAGATCGCCGACGTTTCGACCGACGTGGGCGCCGTGAAGTCGCAGGCTGCCATGACGCAGAGTCAGCTTGAAAAGACGATCGCCGATCTCAAGAGCGTCACTGGCGACCTGGGCGTGCAAAGCGGGCTGATCGCCACCAACGGCACCGAGCTGCAGGCGCTGAAGCTGAGGGGCGAGCGCAACTATATCGACATCAAGCTGGGCAAGGCCAAACAGCCACAGCGCTTCGGCGACATCACGCTGAAGCTGGAGAGTGCCGATCCCAAGCACAACAAATACAGCGTCACCCTGATGGCGGACGACAAGACGAGCGAAAAGAAGGACAAGAGCGTCAACGAGCCGGTGCAGTTCTATACCTCAAAGGGCGGCCACACTCCCTACGAACTGGTGATCAACCAAGTCACCAAGACCGGCATCGTCGGCTACCTGTCAACACCGAAAGACACCTCATCGCGGTAACCACGCCGTTTCGCAACTGCTGTCGCTTGCATGCCGGGCGAGGCATGCCTCGCCCCTACAACGGATTCGAAGGGTCGGGCACGCCCGGCCCGGCGATGGCATTCACGCCTAGTCGGCTACGGCGCCAAGTTCGCCGGGCGATGACAGACTCCAGTTCTGTTAATCCTGAATTCCGAAGCTGGACGCCTTGTATCAGGGCACGGCTTGAGCCGTGCCGCCGACAGTGCACATCCTGATGGGCTTTAGCCCCTGTCTGCCGGCCAGGGGCTAAAGCCCATCAGGTTCATCCCGTTCCGGCACGGCTCAAGCCGTGCCCTGATACAAGACTTGCTTTGTCTTGGCCTTCCGCTGTGGAAATGCAACTTCGCCGAAGTTGACCTCGGAATCCGAGTTAATTGGACTTGGCGGCAGCGGCCTGGGCTGCCAGCCGCGCGCGGACGCCCTTCATGCGCTCGCGCATTGCGGCGACCCGCTGGCGGCCGTCGGGGGAGGCGTCGATCAACCGTTCCAGGTTGACGAGATAGTTCGGCCCGAAGTTGGCCCGTATTTCAGCCAGGAATGGCTCCGCTTTGAGAAAGACGCCGATGTGCTCGCCGTTGGTGTCGGAGAACAGGTCGAGACTGATGGCTCCATGGTTGACCAGCGCGGCGGCCATATCCCAATAGGTCCAGACCATCCGCACATATCCGCTGTGTTCGCTGAACAGCGCCTTGTTGATGTCCTCCATCGACTCGGGATTGAAGTCGCGAAAATACCAATCGCGCGCTTTGCGCATGGTCGCTTCGCGGCGCAGGTCGTAAAGCTTGAGGATCAGATCGGCTTCTTCATGCTTTGACATAGACGGTTCACCTTCTCATGACTCGGACTTACAAAGGCCCTGCAAATCGGCGATTGCAGTGTCATCATAACAGAGTAAGAACCAATCGGCGCACTTTTCCGGGCCACTATGGCAATTCGCCCAGCATGCGGTCGATATCGGCTGGGCTGATGTAGAAATGGGGGGACGTGCGCACCCAGCCGGCGCGCGGGGCGCAGGAGATTCCGGCCTCGCGCAGGCGGCGTACGATCAACGGAGCTTCCAGACCGGGTTTGCGGAAACTGACGATTCCGGAGCCACTTGCGGGCGTTCGTTCGCCTAGCACCTCATACCCTAAAGCCGATACGCCCGCAGCGATGCGGTCCCCAAGATTCTGGACGGCGGGAGCGATTTCTCCGACGCCGACTTCCAGCAAAAACTCAATTGCCGCCCTGAGGCCGAAGCACCCGATGGTATTCAAAGTTCCGCATTCGTACCGGCCCGCATCCTTGCGCAAAGTCATGTCGCGGGACGCGTAATCGGCATAGCCGGCGACGTTGGTCCAGCCGAATTCCACCGGCTCGATCCGGTCTTGCAGCGCCTGCCGAACATAGAGGATGCCGCAACCCTCCGGGCCCAACAGCCACTTGTGCCCATCCGCGGCCAGAGCATCGATATGACAGGACCGGATATCGATCGGAAACGCGCCCAAGCCTTGAATGGCGTCCACCAAAAAGATACAGTTGTTGCGCCGGCAAATCTCACCGATGGTCTCGAGCGGTGCCCGATACCCTGTGAGAAACTGCACGAAGCTGATGGCCAGCAGGCGTGCGCCGCGGCAAGCTGCTTCAATCTGGTCGAGCGGGTCGGTGACGCTCAGCCAGGTGACGGTCACGCCTTTGGCTTCCAGCCGCTTCCACGGGTAGAAGTTGGCGGGGAACTCCTCGCGAAAGCCGACCATGCGGTCGCCGGGTTTCCAATCGAGGCCCAGCGCCACGGTTGCGATTCCCTCCGACGTGTTCTTCACCAATGCGATTTCCGAACGGTCGGCGTTGATCAACCGCGCGGCGGCAACGCGCAGGCCCTCATAGGCGTTCATCCATTGGTCGTAATGCAGGCTGCCGAAGCGGGCGCAGTCGTCCGCCAGGTTCCGCATGGCCTCCGCGGCCGGACCAGCCAGCGGCGCCACGGCGGCATGGTTGAGATAGATAAGATTCCGGCGAACCGGAAACTGGTCCGCATAGCGTTCCCAAAGCGGGGGCCGCTGTTCCTCCACTAGTGCATTGGTCATTGGTTTGAAGAATCGAGTCCTTTCATAATATTAGTGCGGCGGCTATTGCAACTCTTCAATCGCATTCACCACCTGCCGGCGAAATGCCGCCCAATCGTCCACTCCGAACAGGCGGTCGTGATCGCGATCATCCAAATGAAATGCCGCCATCCGCGTGGCGATCAGGCGCTGGGCCGATTTCCCGGCCGGTGTGACGGATTTCGCGTGGGCCAACCGCGCTAGTGTAATGAGCGAGCGGTAATCGTCGAGGCCGGCGCTGATGCGGGCGAATTCCACTGACGGCACGAGTTGGCCGTCCGGAGCTGCGTTCGCCCAGGCATAATCGTCCTCGCGGCAATCGAGCGCGTAGTAGGGATCGCCCGCGACCGCGTTCCAGTGCCAGGCCAGGCGGAACTGCAAGCCGAACTCCTTGGCGGCTTTGTAAAGATGTGCGCCATAGGTCCAGCGATTGCCGCCGTTGTAAGACGCCCACCCGCCACCGCGCTGCCGCAGGAGCCTGAGTTCCCGTTCGCTGTAGGAAGCCAGGGCGGGAGCGTGCAACGTCCGCGCGAGAACGAAATCCGGGTCGCTTTCGCCGTGCCCCCACAGGCTCAATGCCGCGGTGAAGAAAGGAGGTCCCTCGGGAAACGCGCGGCGGTAGGCCTTAGCATTGTCGATCGATTGCTGGATCGCATAGCCGGCCGGCTCGTCGCCGAGGTTCCAGTACACCGGCAGCCAGCCATTCTCGCGTGCGTGGCTCTCTATAGCGGTGTAGACCGCCTTGATAAAATCGCTGTAATCGGTGAAGCCCGCTTCAGCCATCTTCGCCGTGTCCTGACGGTATGGGTCCAGGCCGATCACGCCGGCGCCATAGGAATTCACGGCCAGGAACCCGTCACCCTTGGCGTCTCGCATCTCGCGATCCGCGACATCGAAATCGAGCACTGGTTCGCCATTCGTGAAACCGCGGTAGGCAACATGCGGCACGCCGGAAAACATCGTGAAGCCATGCGCGCGCAGCGAGCGCAGGCTCTTGGCGGTCATTTCCGAGCCGAAGGAGAGGGTGTGCGGATCGTCCGCGAACCACGGTATGCCGATGCCGCCGCCAAATGGACCCACCGGTATGTCCGCGGCGTCCAGCGTTCCCTTGCGGACGGTGAACCGCAGCGGAATCCGCAGCGGCGCGCCCTTCTGCGGCGTGAAAGTCACCTGGCCGGTGTAAACGCCGGGGCTGGCGGTGGCCGGCGCGCGGACGGTCAACCAGAACGTCCGCGCCACGGATTGCGGCATGTTGACGGTGTTTCGCGGAAGGATGAGCCGCGGCGTGATGGTGTAAACAGCGCCATCCGCCGTCACGCGGCTGAGACGGTAAGAGACATATCCGGCGTCGATCGCGGCGGCTGGAATGGCGGCGCGTGGCCCGCTCAATGCGCTCACCGTAACGGTGCTGCGGCCCAGGTCCTTGAGCGGGAGGATCGACACCGTCACTGGCGCGTCCTGGCCCGCGAAAGCTTCCGCTGTCAGCTCATTCACCAATTCGCCGCGGAAGGGCGCGTCGTCATAGTACACGTCCTTCATGAAATCGCGATGGAACACCACATACCCGCGCGCGCGATCCTCGGCGGTTGGCTGGAGCGCATCACCGGCCGGCCGGTGCAGCACACGTTTGTAGGCGTTGTCGAAATAAGAGCGCCGCTTTTCCCGCACAACGTCGAGGAAACGCGCGCCCCGGGCGGCTTGGGCCACGGGAAAGATGACGATGGCGGAAACGCTGCACGCCCACTTCTCGCCCGTGAATTCGAGGTACAGTTGGCCGTTGCTCACGGTCACGTCGAACACCTTCTCGTGAAAGTGCGCGCGGTCGTACTTGTCGAAAGTGTTGTCGGCCGGCAGATCGTCCTGGTCCCAGAATTGAAAGTACTTCTTGCGGAACGACGCGAAATCCTGGTGCTCGGAAACCACCACTTTCCCCTGCGCGCGAATCGAGCGGTCGCGATAGATCTGGTATTCGCCCCAGTATCCCGCCGGGCTGTCCATATTGACGAAGACGCGGTATTTTCCGTTCGGCACGTCCACCGCCAGGCCGCCCGATTCGATGGCAAGAGAACGGCGATACAGTGGATCCGGATCGAGCGAGTTCACCGCCCGCCAGACGCGCGCATCCTTCAGCCCGTATCCGCGGCCCGGATTGTAGAGCGTGGCGGGCGTGATAGCGGTGAAGCCATCCATCGCCGGTCCGCTGCCGAGAGCGAACGCGAGCAGCCCGTCGAACTGGGCCTGCCGGACGGCTGCATCCCGCTCCAGGCGGAGCCTGGAGAGGAAGAGCGGCGCGGCGGGCGTGTCGCCGAGTGCCACCACCACGCGTGTGATGGCGTTGAGCGTCAGGCTGCGGCCGGGGCGGTTCCTCTCGCCGACAGCCAATCCCTGCAAGGGAACGGTCAGCGTACTCTGGCCTGGCGGCGCGACGGCGTTGTAATTTACTCTGGTCCAATAGCCGGTCGTGCCGCGGTCCCAGAATTCAAGCGTCAGCGGCAGCGGGTCGCGCGCGTCCGTGTACAGGTCCATCTTGAACAAGTCGTAGCCGGACCAGTCCTGCGGTTGCCGCATCGCGACGTAGTGGCTGTCGATGCGTAGCGCCTTTCGGCCGTCGGTCGCGTGTTCCTCGACCACCACGCCGCCCGTGAAGGGATTGCTTTCTTCGAAAGAAGTGATGAGCCTCTCTGGCGGCCCAGCAGTTTCCGCCAGCCTGTCTGCAAGAGCGGTGCCGCAGGCGTAGCATCTCTTCCAGGCCGGCATGTTCCGGTAGCGGCATTTGGAACAGCGGACTTCGCCACCACCAAGCGGGCCCGGTGGCGCAATGGGCGCTTCCTGATTACCCCACTCGGCTGCAGCGGTCAACTCGACACCGCTGCCCACGCGCTCGACCGATACGTCGTCAATCCACAGCAAGCCCGGCGCACGCAACGCGAATGACGGGCCGGTCCTGGTTCGTTTCGTCAGCTCGGCGACATAGGTAAACCGCGTCCAGCCGAAAGTGCCGGCTTTCTCGAGGTCCATGCGTCGGCCGTTGAAGGTGAATTCGGTGGCGCGATCCGCGTCGCCGTTCGAAATATCGAGCCCGCGCAGGAAAGCGCTGATCGAATACCGGCCCGGCGCAAGCTCCCGTTGCTGGCCGAGGCGGATTTCGCCGGCCGATGCGCAATCGAGCAGCGCCGAAGTGCGGCCACTGTGCGCCACCAGCCCGACCGCGAACGAACAGCCGCCCTGCGATTTCGAAGCGTCCCAATCCGCGAACATGCCGCCAGCCGCGTCCCGCTCCTTGAGGATTTCAAACGAAGGATTGGCGGCCAGGTTGCCCGTGCCATCTGATGCGTTGTTCTCGGTGGCTAGCGGAGCCCAGAGGACGACGGTCCAGGCCAGCAGCAGAATGCGCAGGGCGGCCAGTGCCCCGCGGGCGAGAGACATGCTTCGATTATAAGGTGGGGCATGCTTTAGCTTGCCCGTTTTTCCCTCTTGACCAACGAACACCTTCGTAGTAAGGTCTTCGTAGATGGTAAAATCAAACGATCTGCCGCGGCCCACCGACGCCGAACTGGAAATTCTGACCGTCCTGTGGAGCCGCGGACCGGCCACCGTCCGCGAAGTGCATTCCACTATTTCCCGCCGCCGCCCGGCGCACTACACCACGGTCTTGAAGCTGATGCAAATCATGACCGACAAGGGGCTCGTGAAGCGCGACGAAAAGCAACGGGCGCACATCTATTCCGCCAGCCGGCCGCGCGAATGGACCCAGCGGCAACTGGCCGGCGACTTACTGGAGCGGGCCTTCGCCGGCTCCGCCAGCAGCCTACTGGTGGGAGCCCTGGCGGCGCGGAAGGCGTCGGCGGCCGAACTGGCCGAACTGCGCAAGCTGGTCGGGGAATATGAGGAGGAGAAGCGATGACACTCGATCACTGGCTCGCCGCTCCGCTGGCTCACGCGCTGGGGCGGGCACTGGCGCATTTCTTGTGGCAAGGCGCGCTGCTGGCCGCGGCGCTCCGGGCGGCCTTGTTCCTGGGCGCGGGGCGAAGCTCGAGGTGGCGTCACCAGGCGGCTACGGCCTGTTTGCTCCTCCTGCCGCTTGTGTTCGGTATTACGCTGGCACTGTCGCTGGGCGCCGGCCCATCGAGTGTGGTACTGCCGCCGGTGGCGCCGCGGATGGTCTTCAATCCAGTGATCGCCCAGGGCGTGCCCGCCGCGCCTGTCGACCGGCTGGCGTGGCTCGCGCCGTTATGGATGGGCGGCGTGATCCTGTTTTACGTTTTTCGCCTCGCGGGATGGGCGCGCGTCGACCGCATGCGCCGGCTCGGTGTTTGTGCGGCGCCCGCTGAGTGGCAACAGCGCCTTCGCGAACTTGCCGGCGCGGTGGGCGTTTCGCAGCCGGTCGAGTTGCTCGAATCCTGTCTGGCTTGCGTGCCGCAAGTGATCGGCTACTGGCGTCCGGTGATTCTGATGCCGCTTGGCGCGCTTGCTGGCCTGAGCGCGGAACAGGTGGAGGCCATCCTGATCCACGAACTGGCCCACATCCGGCGCGCGGATTACCTGGTCAGCGTGGCGCAGAGTCTGATCGAAGGGTTGTTCTTCTTCCACCCGGCGGCGTGGTGGATCAGCGCGGTGGTGCGCGCCGAGCGCGAATTCGCTTGCGACGATGTGGTGGTGGCGCTGCGGCCAGACGCGCGCGCGTATGCCGCGGCGCTGACGACGTTGGAGCAGAGCCGGTGGCCGGCGGCCTACGCCGCAGCAGCGGCCAATGGAGGAAACCTGGTGAGACGCATTCGCAGACTGCTAGGTGAGCCCGCGCCCGCGCGGGTTCCCAGTGCCCGAGCCTCGGCGCTGGCGGGCACCTTAGTGCTGGTGGCCGCCGTTGCTGCCGCTTTGGTGGTGTGGCCACCGGCCCGGAGCTTCGCGCAGCACACTCCGCCGGCCGAATCGTCAGCGGACAAGCAGGAACCGGCCCAGAAAACTGAGTCGGCGCGCCGGAGCCTCGCAGAGTTAGAGGATCTGCTGGCGGGAAAGCAGAAGGACATCCAGGATGCGGAGCAAGCCGCCGCGAAAGCGCAGGAACTGCTCCAGCGCAACGCTGCGGAGCTCGACCGCGCGTTGAAGAACGCCAGCGGGCATCCGCATGATTTCGCGCAGGCGGACGAGCTACTGCGGAAGGCGGATGCCGCGCTCAAGGAACTGGAGTCTCAGGCGGGAAAATCGCAGAAACTTCTCGACGATCAGCGGCTGGAAGCCCTCCTCAAGCAACTGGCGGCGGAGCAGCAGGCGGGAGCATCGCAGCAACTAGTCCAGCAGCAGGAGCGGGCGCTCCAGCAAGCCGACAAGCAATTGCAGGAACTCGATGCGTTGTTCGCCAACGGAAAGCTCGATGAAGCGCTCCGGCAGCGGCAGATGGCACAGGCGGACATGGCGCTGCGGCAGGCGCGGGCGGCGATCGGCGATAGGACGCTCAAGGAAATCGAGAAGCAATTGCAGCAGGCAGAGAGAGAATTCGACCGCGCAGCGAAGTATTGGGGCCAAGGGAACGAGAGCTTGCGTGCGCAGGCCGAGCCGCCGGAGACGCCGCGGCCGCAGGCCCTGGCTGAATCCGGGTCCGCTTTCCAAAAATGGCTGAACGAAGATGTGGCGTACATTATCACTCTCGATGAACGGCGCGTTTTCCTCGCCTTGAGAACTGATGAAGAGCGCGACCAGTTCATCGAGAGGTTCTGGGCGCGACGCGACCCGACGCCAGACACCGCAGAGAACGAGTTCAAGGAAGAGCACTACCGGCGCATCGCTTACGCGAACGAGCACTTCGCGTCGAGCGTTCCCGGGTGGAGGACCGATCGCGGCCGCATTTATATCGTGTACGGGCCGCCGGATGAGATTGACGACCACCGTGGGGAGAGCCTGCCCCGCCAAGCCTGGCTTTACAGGCACATCGAGGGACTGGGAGTTGGCGTAGTGGTAGAGTTTACCGATCCTGGGCGCACGGGAGACTTCCGCATGACTGCGGCGCCGGCGTCGCACGGGTCCTCTTGGCAGGTGATGGCGGGTGCCAGCGATGCCGCGGAATTCGTCGCCCAATCGCTTCGCGCCAAGGGCTTTCCGGTAACTACGTGTCCCGTCCGGGCGGACCGGCCCAGCCTGACACAAGTGCTGGTGGGACCGTTTCCGGATGAGGCTTCCCTCGCCAAGGCGAAGGCAGCGCTCGAAGCGGCGGGCTACCATCCCGTCCGAACGCAGTGACTGTTCTCTCTGTGAGGGCCACGCATGCCCGGCCGCTACAAGCCGGGAAGTGCCGCGATGCGCCTACTGGCCCTTCCCCGCCCGGTCGAAGTCTTCCTTCAACTGCGATGTAATCTTCTCCGCTACGTCGGCGCTGGCGCCGTGGAACCTGGCGCCGAGGCTCTCCTGCGTGGTGGACCAAATGACGTCGCCGTCTTTGTTGACCAGGCGGACGGCGGCGAGCGCCTCATGGCGGCGCTCGGCGGAGTGGTCCGATTCGTTGTCGCCGATCCCCAGGCCGGCTGCGTTGCCCTTGGAGTAATACCCGGTACCCGCGCGCGTGCTCAGGTTCATGTGTGCGTTGATGCCGTCGGACGATTGGTGCGTTTCGGTGAAGACCAGGTCTTCGGCCGCGCCGCGCAGCACGGCGTCGGCACGCTCCTCCTTTTCGGTGAGGACGAATAGCTTGGAAGCGGCCAGGCTGCTGATGAGGATGTCGCGCATTTGCGCAGCGGTATCGCCGCCGGTGAGCCGGTCCACGAAGATGCGGTGCACCGCCAGCAACTGCCGCAGATTGCCGGCTTCAATGGCGGCGATGGCGGCATCTCCAGCAGCGCACACGAAAGAGGCGGCCAACGCGGCCGTTAACAGCAGCAGTGGTTTCATCCTTTACCCGCCTTGCGAGCGTCGTCGTCGAGGAACTCGACGCGCCGGCCGGTGCGCGCCTCCAGACCGGCCAACACGCTGCGTATATCGCCCTTATCCACGCGCAGGACCAGCGCCTGTTGCTTGCCCTCCGCGTCCGTAAACCCCAGGGTGACGAAATGTTTGCGCGACTTGCTCAACAGCAGCACCGGAGAAATCAGCACCGCTGCCGCGTACCGCCGGCTGACGGTCTGGCCGTATTCAAGCGTATTGACTTTTTGATAGGACACGCGCAGCTCGGTTTTGCCTACGCGCAATAGCATCGTCTGGCCGTCGGAGAGGTCCAGACGGATGATTGTCTTGGTGGGGAACTCGCCCGGAGTTCCGCCTACTAGTTCGGTCTTGAAGCCCGGCTCGGCGGCCGCCAGCGCCAGCGGCAACCCCAGGCCGGCCAGCACAACTATCAACGTTCGTAACATTGAATGTAAGCTAGTGCCGCCGCCGCGCGGTGGTTCTCAGTATTAATAACGTGGGGCACGCACTCCTGCGTGCCGAGTGCGCCACGGCGCCTCCACTCGGCCCCGAATCGCACCTGGTCAGTGCGAGCGCGCCCCGAACGTGCTCGTGATCCATCGCCAGGTCATGAAAGACGCAGGGGCCAAGGCACCGAGCATAGCTGGCACCGGAGCGACGGCTGCCAGCTCGTCCCAGAAGATACCGAGCGCCAGCATCCCTGCTCCGGCCAGGTAGCAGAAGGGCATCGCCGATTCAAGCTGCGAAGGCCGGTGCGACCATTGCGGCAGACAGCCCAGCACCATCCCCATCGTTCCCGCAACCAGACAAACCGTCACCCAGACGAACAGCGCCGGGTAGGATTCCAGGCTGGGGTCGCGAAAGAAGTGGATTCGGAACAGATTGAACCAAACCTCTCCGACGAACAGGAGCACCAGGAAAAGGCCGCCCAGCAGGTACGCCCGCTCCGGCCATTTCCTCGGGTAGCGGAGAACGCCGAGGAATACGACGCATACCGGAAGCAGGATCATAACCGGAAACACTAGGTCGATCAGGCCTAGCCCCTCCCTCCATTCGACATAGGGAACCCATGTCGCAATGAGGTTTCGAAGCCATGCCTCGCCATTCATCAGCAGCACCGACCCGGCTCCAAAAGTCCAGGCGAGTTCCACTTTCACGCCGGACGTCAGGTCGATCCAGTCCTGGAGAAATGCGAAAACGAAGGCAAGCGCGGCAAGCGACAACACACAGATGACGCCTGGGTATTGCGACGGAAAAGGGAGATGAGTGTAGTAGACCGGTGATAGACCAACTAACACCAAGCCCGTCCCGCAGTAGGCCCTCTTGGCTGGACCATGCAGCAGCGCGCGAAGCATGTGAAAGAACTCCTAGCCCCGGAAAGACTGTCTCCGTGGCAGCGCGCTAAATTGTAACTCCAGGCGGGCGGCTATCGCGCCGAAGAGGCCGAGAGGCCAGTACCATTGGAGTACTGGGTATGTCTCCACAGGCGCTAACGTAACACTGACCTGGCAAGCCCGGAGGGCGAAAGACCGTAGCCCAAGGCGTGAGCCTTGGGACTCGGGTGAACGGTTGGAAAGCCCCGGAACGGGGCGAAAGGTTTTCTCGCCGGCAGGATTCTTACGCCCCGTTTCTGGGCTTCGTTCGGGTACCTCGGACCCACGGCTATCGCGCCGTGGGCTACTGTCTTTCGCCCTCCGGGCTTAAGAAATGAGCAAAGAGGAAGCGTTCCGGATGCTCTTAAGTTAGCGCTTATGGGGTATTCGTCCGAAGCTCTACTCTGCCCGCAGCGCTTGCATGGGATCCACGCGGGTGGCGCGGCGGGCGGGCAGCCAGGCGGCGGCCAACGCCAGCCCTACTACGGCAACGGCACTGAGCACGTACGCCAGCGGATCGAGCGGCGTCACGCCGAGCAGCATCGAGCCCGCGAACTGGGCCGCGGCCGCCAGCGCGGCGAGACCTATGGGCACTCCGATCGCGGCCATGCGCAGCGATTCACCCATCACCAGGCGCTCGATCTGGCGCGGCCGCGCGCCCAGCGCCACGCGCAGCCCGAATTCGCGCGTCCGCCGGTTCACGGCATAAAGCAGCACGCCGAACAGCCCGCCCGCGGTGAGCAGGACCACGCTGACGCCCAGCGCACTGATGGCGGTGGCGACAAAACGGTCCATCGAGAGGGCGCCGTCCAGGGTCTTCTGCAAAGTGGTCGATTCGTAAACGCGCGCCCCGGGGTCGAGACCATGGATTGCGGCGCGGGCAGCGCGGTCGAGCGCGGCCGGGTCGCCCGCGGTTTCCACCAGCAGAGTGATGTCGTCCGATACCGCCTGGGCGTATGGGAGAAAGATGAACGGCTGCGGCTGCTCGTGCAAGTCAATCGAAGGGCCGTCCTCGGCTATGCCGACAACCTGGCGCAGTTGGCCATCGATGCGAAGCCAGTTGCCGAGCGCGTCGCGGTTGCCGAACACAGTGCGGGCAAACGTTTGCGATACCACCACCGCCAGCGGCGCGCCCGCGCCATCCCGGCTGTCGATGCTCCGCCCGGCCACCACGCGCGTGCCCATCAGTCGAAAGTAGTTGCCGCCGACGTTGTTGAGGAACACGCCCATCGGCGCCATCCCCGGTATCTCGACCCGCGCCGTGAGCCCGCCGCCGGAACCGCTCAGCGGAAGCCGCCGCGCGTAGGTGGCCCCGCGCACGCCGGGCAGCGCGGCCAGCCGCTCACTCGCCTGGTCGCACCAGCCAGCGCGCGGAATGGGAAGCTTCGGGATTACCGACAACGCCAGCAACTTCTTGTGGGGATCCATGCCGGGCCGGATTTCGGTGGCGTGGTGCAGGCTGGTGAGGAACAATACCGCGACGCCGAACAGCGCCACGCTCACCGCGATTTGCGATATGACCAGCCCTTTCTGCTGCCAGCCGCGCCGCCGCATCGTTACGCCCTGAGTCTGCTTCAATACGTCGGAGATGTTGAGCCGCACCGCGTGGAGCGCGGGCCAGACGCCGGAAACCACGACGGCGAGGAGGAGCGCACCGGCCGAAAATGCCAGCACGCGGTAATCCAGCCGGATACCGTAATCGGTAGTGGGGTCGATCGCGCTGGCGAACTGGGTGACCTTCTCGATCAGAGTCTGCGCCAGCAACAGGCCCAAACCGGCGCCCGCCAGGCTGAGCAGAACGGTTTCCATCAACAGTTGGCGCGCCACCCGCCAGCCGCCCCCGCCCAGCGCGATCCGCACGCCCAATTCCTTGCGGCGCGCCTCGCCCTGCGCCAGCCGCAACTGGGCCACGTTGGCGCAAGCCACGAACAGGACCAATCCGAATACGGCCAGCATCCCGCCGCCGAATATCACGTCGTTCAGCCAGGGCCGCGCGAAGCACTCGAGCGCCGTTCCCGCAGCGCCGCGCGGCGCCTGCTTGTGCTTGCCCGAACCACGTATGGCGGCGTCGAGTTCCGCCTCTGCCCGCGCCGCGGTCAGTGGAGCGCGGAAGCGGGCCGCGATTTCGAACTGGCCGTCGCGGGACTGCTCCTCGTCCCTGATGCCCAGCGTGTGGAACCAGGCATCCGCGCTTACCCAGACGCCGATCAGAAGGCCTCGCGCGAGACCGGTGAACGCCTCCGGCATCACGCCCGTTACCAGGAATGCTTTGTGATTGAGCAAGACGGTCTTGCCGACGATGTGCGGGTCGCTCGAAAAACGCGTTTGCCACAGCCGGTAACCCAACACGGTCTCCGGCCTTCCCGCGGCCTCACCCAGCGATGCGCGGCCCAGCGCAGCCCGCACACCCACCACTTGAAAGTAGTTGGGCGAGGCGGGTTGGATGATCACGAGCTGGCTGTTATCGTCCGAGCCCACCTCGACGCCGCGGCGCTGCGAAGCCACAAGCTGCGCCCGGCCTTCCAGCGCCTTGGCCATATCGAGGTAATCCGGCCAGCCGTACATCATGAAGTTGCCGTCGTCGCCGCGCGAAGTCACCCACCACAGGTCCTGCGGTTTCTCCACCGGCAGGGGCCGCAAGAGGGCGGCATCGCCCACGGCGAACAGACCGGTAGTCAAGCCGATCCCCAGAGCAATCGAGAGCACGGCCAACGCCGTGGCGCCAGGATTCTTCGCGAGCAGACGAAGAGCCAGCCGCAGGTCGCGGATCCATTCGGTGGGTGACATAAACCGAAATCAAATGCAATTCAAAGGCCAGGGCTGGCTTAGTAGAATCAACAGCGTTTCAGATTTGATTGTCTGGAATGCGCACTATCTGTCCGGTTCTGGGAAAGGATTTCCCTGAAACCGACGTAGAGCAAACCGAGAGGCCAGTCGCAGCCCACTTAAATCCAGTACTACTCACTCAAGTCGTGGCGCTGGCTGTCAAGCCTGCTGAGCCGAGAGTCATCTCGGCTTTTCTTGCCATTATTGAAGTGAACAGCACTGAGTGGCGCTTCAGCCGCTGGCCGCCACGCGATCGCCTATGCGAACTAGCTCCAGAGCAACATGCGCGACAATCTGCGCATTAGGCGCGCTACCGGATGAGGTGCCTCAACCGAGCGGCGTAACCGGCCGATGGCAAGCGCTAGCCAGACCAGGCCGCAAGCGAACCAGATGAGGCCCGTCGCGTACCGCCCAATGGCAAACCAGACCAGGGACACGACCAGTGCAATGACGGCAGTTATCAAGTTCAACCGGCTCAATTTCATCTGGTCCTTCCAGGCTCATTCTACGCTCCATTAGCGCAGCCGCCAGCGCAGCGGCTTTCCGGCTTCGCTCCGGCCTGCCAGCTCAATCGCTCCGTCGGCGGCTTTGGCCGGAGTCACGCTGACTCCGTTGACTTCCGCATGAGACAGCCGGGCGGCTTGTTCGGCGGGCAGCCACACGGCGATCTTCCATGCGCCGGCTTGCGATGGTTGATACCAGCCCTCGTAGGAACCCCCGGCCGATTTGATGACGCCGACCAGTGGTGATTCGAACCGGTACGATTCCACCGGCAAGCCGGGCCGCAGCTCGATGCCGCTTTCCGTGAACTCGATCCCGAGCAGCTTGGCCGCGGAATAGAGCGAGCAGGCGTGAGAATGCAGGTTGAGCACCGGAAAATCCGTGTAATGCAAGTAGAGGTTGTCGACCGTCGCGCCGGGGCGCTTGCTGAGTGTGGAGTTATAAGTGTCGGGGCCGCTCAACACACCGTACCAGATGCCGGGATAGTTCTCGGCGTGGCAGGCCAGCGAGTTCTTCTTCCACTCATCCCAGGCCATGGCGGGATCGTGCCGCGCCAGCGCCCAGACCAGCGTCTGATTGAGCGAAGGCCAGATGCCGCCGCTGACCGAGGTCCCCGCCTCCCATGGGCCACCCTTGGGAGCGTCAGGCCCTTGATTCATCTGCACGGCGCCGATGGGCGATGGGCGGCGCAGCAGTTCGTCCATGGTGCGCACCAGCTCGTGGCTTTGCTCGGGCGTGGTCACTCCCGCGAGCAGCGCCCAGGGCTGCGGCTCCAGCCACAGCGTGCTTTCTCCCACCCATCCCAGCGTGGGACCGAGCCAGGCGCGTCGCAGCCATTTACCAGTCCACTGTTGGGCCGCCGCGGCACGGTGCGCGTCCGCGCTTTTGCGTGCGCTCGCCGCCAGGTCTCGGTCGCCGGCATAGGTGAGCAGGCGCGCATATAGATCGAAAACCCAGGCCGCCATCGCCGAGTTCAGTACGCTCTCGCCCTGTGCGACGCATTCCGCGAAAGCTCGTTGCGCCCACACACTGAGCAGGCCATCGTTCCAATCGTCATTGAGCATACGCATCACGCCGTGCGCGCCCACGCCCACGCCGTCAACCTCATGCCGGTAGCACCGCTCCAGCAGCTTGCGCACACGCTCTTTCCCGGCGGTGGGTCCGTAAAGCGGCCAAGTGGGAATTTCCTGGTCGAGGAACTTGAGGTCGCGGGAAGCCAGCACATATTCGCTGGCCGTCCACAGCAGCCACAGCGGCAGGTCGCTCGCGTTATCGGTGACCATGGGACCCACTGCGCCGTGACCGACGATGGCGTATGGAATGGACCCATCCGGGCGAACCTCTTTCAGCGTGTAGCGCAGAACCGTCTTGACGATTTCGGGATCGCTGAACAGGAAGGGCAGGCAATGCTGCAGCGGGTCGCGCGCCGCGCCCTGAAATCCCATCACGTATTGATAAATGCCGTTCTGGTTGAGGATGTGCTCGTGGAAGTAGTCGTCATAAGTCAGGCTGCTGCGGAGGCAATAGTGATTCCAGATCGTCTCGCGCTCCACCCACGGGTCGGAGCCGACGCTGAAACGCATCCCCTTCTTTTTCCATTCGGCGCTCGAATCCTTCCAGGTGGTGGCGGCGCGCGCGCGGTATTTCGCAGCCAGCGAATCGAGCTCGAAGCCGGCCGGCAAGTAACCATAGAGGAAATACAGCGTGCTCTGCTGCCCGGGATCGATGTGGATCGCGCGTTCCAATAACAGCGCGCCTTCCGGACCGTTCGATGCCAGATCTCCATCCAAGGTCAGGCCGATACCATCCGGCTTCACCGCGCCGCCCGATCCGAAGAACGCTTTTCCATTGGCGCTGAGGCTGGTGTACGGAGCGTCGAGCGAAATCAGGAAAGTGGCGGGAGGGTTCAGGTCGTCGTAACTAGCCTCGGGCACGGTATCCGGAATCGCTCCCAGAAACGAATTCGGATGAGCGGCCAGGTTCACCTTCACCCGCTGCCACGCGGCTTCTTCCTGCGGCGCGCGCCCGGGAAAGTACTTGACTTCCATCAAGCCGTGGCCGCCCTGAAATTCCGGATAGCTGTGGGTGAAGCGCTGGCCGAAGCGGCGGCGCAGATCCACCGGCCTGCCGAAGCCGCCCATTTGCTCCACGAACGGCCGGAAGGAAAATTCATAAACCAGCGTGCCCCAATATTCGATCCATCGCAAAAAGGCCGGCGCAGCGCCGTGATTAGTGATGGTCACCTGCGAGAGCAGAACCGGATCGTCGCCGAACGGCGCGCAGATCACTTGATCGACGCTGTAATTGCCCCGCGCCACGCGCTTGCGCAGATAGCCGGCGCCAAAGACGCGGTCGAAGCTCGCGCCGCTTTCCGGATACAGCGTGCTCAGCGTTTCCTTGCCGTCGGTGAGATAGCCGAAGCCGCCGGCGAACTGGTTCATCTCCGGCACGTAGTCGTTCAGAAACTTGGGCGCGCCTTCATCCTGGCGGACGCGTACGTGGCCGTAGTTGGAGACGATGGCGATGATGCGGTCGTTGCCCACCTGGTGCACATGGTCGGTAGCCGACAGGATGCCGGGAGTCACCGGGCTGACCGCCTGCGGATCGCTGGTCTGGTCGCAGGTGTAATGAAACGCCGGCAGCCCGAATTCGTCCTGCACCCATTCGCCAAAATGCCCCGAGCCATAAGGCTTGGTGTTCGAGGCGCCGGTCTGCCCGCCTGCCAGCGCCGAAATCGCGCCCGGCCCTGCCAAAGCCCACCCGGTGGAAGTCATCACGAAACGTCTGCGATCCATCGCCATAATTCCCTCGCTATCATTCCGACGTGGCGCACGCACTCGTGCGTGCCGCGTCGGCACTCGTGCCGACGCCTGGCGCCTCGGGCCCAAAGGTGTCGAGAAGAGTCTCGACACGGCACGCACGAGTGCGTGCGCCACGTCGGCGCCAGGATTTGGCATGGTTATTTCCCGAAAGGCCCTTACAGCCCTCGCGTGCCGTTTTCGAGGAAGGCGCGCAGGCGGTGGCTGCGGCTGGGATGGCGCAGTTTTCGCAGAGCTTTGGCTTCGATCTGGCGTATGCGCTCGCGCGTCACGGCGAAATTCTGGCCGACTTCCTCGAGCGTGTGCTCGCTGCCGTCCTCCAGGCCAAAGCGCATTTTGATGATCTTCTCTTCGCGCGGCGTGAGCGTCTTCAGGACCTGCGCCGTCTGCTCGCGCAGATTCAGGTTGATCACGGCATCGGAGGGCGAGATGCCGTTCTGATCGACGATGAAATCGCCCAGGTGCGACTCTTCTTCCTCGCCAATCGGCGTTTCGAGCGATATCGGCTCCTGCGCCACGCGCAACACTTTGCGGACTTTCGACACCGGCAGTTGCAGCCGCTTGGCCAGCTCTTCGTTGGTGGGTTCGCGCCCCAGCTCCTGCACCATCTGGCGCGAGGTGCGAATCAGCTTGTTGATGGTCTCGATCATGTGCACCGGAATGCGGATGGTGCGCGCCTGATCGGCGATAGCGCGGGTGATGGCCTGCCGCACCCACCAGGTGGCGTAGGTCGAGAACTTGTAGCCGCGCCGGTATTCGAACTTATCCACCGCTTTCATCAGCCCGATGTTGCCTTCCTGGATGAGATCCAGAAACTGCAGGCCACGGTTGGTATAGCGCTTGGCGATCGAGACCACCAGGCGCAGGTTGGCTTCGATCAGTTCCTTTTTGGCGGCTTCGGCTTCCTGATGGCTCTTGGTGATGATCTCGAGGGTGCGGCGCAGCTCCGCCGCCGGCGCCCCGTACTGCTCCTCGAGCTGCTGTAATTGTTGGGCGAAGCTTCGCTGCTCCTTGCGTAGTTCCTTCACTCCCGCGGCGCGGGCTCCGGGCCAGGTCTCGAGCCGCCGCTGCACGCGGGCGATCTCGCGCTCCACCGGCTTCATCTCTTCCACCGCGGCGCGGATGCAATCGATCAGGTGGCGGATCACCGGGCTTTGCAAGCGGACCGCCCGCACCTGGCGCGATACCCGCACCATGAGGCGCGCCAACTCCCACAATTGGCGGCGATACTGTTTGGGCTTCAAGGCGCGCGGAGTGGCCTGCAACTTCTGCCTGCACTGCATGGTCTTGCGGTACTGGCGCGCGATTTCCTCGGTGGAGCGCACAAATTCGTCGCGCTTTTCCTCCACCAGTTCGTCGGTGAGGATGGGTTCGGCGATCTGCACCACGTCACGCGCCGAGATCGTGTCGCGCGCCATCTCTTCGCCCATGCCGATGATTTCCTGAATTGCCAGCGGCGCGCGCGCCAGCGATTTCAAGACCGTGTTCTGCCCGCGCTCGATGCGGCGCGCGATTTCCACTTCGCCTTCGCGGGTGAGCAGCGGGACAGTGCCCATTTCGCGCAAATACATGCGCACCGGGTCGTTGATCTTCTCGCCGACGCCGGCGGGCAATTCGAGGTCGATGACCTCCTCGCCCTCTTCCAGCTTTTTATCGAAATCCTTGGGCTCTTCCAGGATTTCGATGCCGGCCACATCGAGGCCGGCCAGAACGTCCTCGAGCTCAGCGCCGACGCCCATATCTCCGGGCAGAACTTCGCTGACCTCGTCGTACAAGACGTAGCCCTTCTCCTTGCCCATCTGTACGAGCCGCTGCAATCCCTCGAACTTATCGTCCAGCGCCACTGAGCCCCGCACTCCCGGCGTTTCCAGCGAGTCCAACACATTGTACCCCACGGCGCGGACGTCCTTGGGTGGGGCATGCTTTAGCTTGCCCCCCAAAAACCGCCGTCCCTACGCCGCCCCTTCGCCGACTCGCAGCCGATCAACCGCGGCCGCGCGCCGCCCGATCGCTTCCCTCCAACTCCGCCGCCAGGCGCAATGCCTCTTCCCAATTGCCGCCACGCTCCGCTTCCCGAATGCGAGCTTTGATCTGGTCGCGGAGGCCGCGCTCCTGGCTGCGCCGAATGCTTTCCATCGCCGCCGCCACCGCGCCTGGCGTAACTTCCGGCTCGCCCTCAAGCACCGCTTCGGCGAGCAAATTCTGGTCGGCTTCCTCCAGACGGGCGTGCAGATTCTCGAAACTCAACCGCCCGCCCGCGGACACCAGCGACAACGCCGCCTGAAATACACGGCGGGACGCGAAGCCGGCGACCGCATCCGATTGCTGTAACTGGCCGACGATTTCCTTGCCAACATCCTCATCGGCCAGAATCGCATTCAGCAGTAGCCGCTCGTCGTGCCGTAGCGCGATTTTCGGCCGCTCCATCGGCTTCTCCTGGCGGCTCGCCGCGGTCTTGCGGAAACTGTCCAGCACCATCCCTTGCGGCACGCCAATGTACGACGCCAGGTCGTTGGCGATGGCGCTGCGCTGCAACGGGTCGGTTACCTTTTCCACCGCCGGCAGCAGCGCGTTCAGCACCGCTACAACGCCTTCGCTCGAACGCACGTCGTGTTTAGCGCGCGCGCGGTCGGCCAGCCAGTAGAAGTAACCCTTGGCCTCGTCGAGCCGCTGCTGGTAGGCCGCTGCGCCGCGGTCCCGGCAATACTCGTCCGGGTCGAGGCCGCCATCGAGCTCCACGATCCGCACCTGCATGCCCTCTTCGAGCAACAGCCCGATCGAGCGTTCGGCGGCGTTCGCGCCCGGCGCGTCGGGATCGAAGTTCACGGCGATGCGCGCCGAGTGCCGCTTCATCGCCTGCACCTGCGGCGCCGTCAGCGACGTGCCGCAGCTCGCCACCACGTTGGCGACGCCCGCCGCCGTGACCCCGATCGCATCCATGTAGCCTTCCACCAGGATGACCCGGTCCTGCTTGCGGATGGTCTCTTTGGCACGGTGCAGGTTGTACAGCACCTGGCTCTTCTTGTAAATCGCCGTCTCCGGCGAATTCAGATACTTCGGCGTGTCGTCGGCGGCCAGCGCGCGTCCGCCAAAACCGATGACTTTCCCCGATTCGTTGTGGATGGGAAACATCAGGCGGTTGCGGAAGCGGTCGTAGAAACTGCCGTCGTCGCGCTTGCCCACCAGGCCGGATTGCTCCATCTGCGCGCTCGGGAAATTGCGCTTGCCGAACATGCGGACCAGCGCCTGGCCGGAGCGCTCCGCGTACCCCAGGCCGAACTGCGCGATGGTCTCCGGCGTCACGCCGCGCCGCGCCAGGTACGCCCGCGCCGTCTCACCCGCAGCGCTCTCCAGGTTGGCGCGGAAAGCCTCCTGCGCCATTTCGTGCATCTCGAAAGCGGAGCCGCGCTGCCGCGAATCTTCGTCGGAATACTGCGAGCGCTTGGGCAGCGGAATGCCGTAACGTTCGGCCAGTTGCTTGAGCGCCTCCCAGAAACTGAGGCCCTCCTTCTCCATGACGAACTTGACCACGTCGCCGCCGGCACCGCAGGAGAAGCATTTGTAAAACTGGTGCACCACGTGAACCGTGAAGGAGGGCGTCTTTTCGTTGTGGAAGGGGCACAGTCCCATATAGCGGCTGGGCCCGGACTTGCGCAACTTCACGTACTCGCCCACCACGTCTTCGATGCGCACCTGCGATTTGAGCTGATCGACGAAGTCCATGGAGGCCTGCGTGTATTATCCCGCAGCGCCTTACCGGCCGGCGATGGCGCCCGTGCGGACCGGCGGTCACCGTCGCCATTCTCCGGAGACTGTCTGAAACATTGCTGGTACAATTGATACGGAGTCAGGCCGTGACCGATCGCGTAGAGATCAATGCAGACGTCATGCAGGGTAAGCCCGTGATTCGCGGAACGCGGATACCCGTGGAGCTTGTGCTGCGTAAGCTCGCTGAGGGTGCGACGACCGAAGATCTTCTGGACGCATATCCCCGTTTAGCGGCGGATGACATTCGGGCAGCGCTGGCCTACGCAGCCGACACCATCGCGCACGAAACCGTCACGGCGCTCAGCTCCCAGTAAAGTCCGGCCGATGCGATTCCTCGCCGATGAATGCTGCGATTTCGCGGCGGTTCGGGCCCTCCGCGCTCACGGTCATGATGTGCTGGCTGTGAGCGAATTTCAGCACCGCTCGGTGGACAAAGAGGTGCTGGATCTTGCGCTGGCCGAGGACCGAATACTCCTGACCGAAGATAAGGACTTCGGCTGGCACGTATTCGCCGGACGCATGGATTCACCCGGTGTGATCCTGATCCGATTCCCGGCGTCCGCGCGGCGCCTGCTCGCCGGCGCAATTCTGAAGCTGGTGAACGAACATGCTCTGCAACTGGCGGGGGCCTTCGTAGTCTTGCGGCCCGGGGAGGTCAGGATCAGTTCCGGTCCTCATCACAGCTAATCAGTTCAGTCGTATTGCCTTAGGCAAACCTCGTGTTGCGCTTGCCCGAATCCGCTACAATTAAGTGGAACAAAGGAGGCCAGAAATGCAGCCGGTAATGACTGCGGGCATTTCAATTGAACATCTTCTTCTCTTTGCCGCGATCTTCGTGGTGCTATTCGGCGGCAAGAAGGTAGGGGAGTTCGGCAAAGGCTTGGGCGAAGGGATTCGCAACTTCAGGACGGCCATGAAGGAAGACAAACCGAAGGACGGCGAATCCCCCAAGGAGCCAGACAAAATCGAGGCGAAGTAGCAATCCGGCTTCCTCGCGGCCGCCGGCAAGCTCGGACGGCGCGCTCCACCAGTTTCGCTTCACGCAACAAAAAACCCCGCAGGCTCAACCGAGCCGGCGGGGTTTCTTGCTTTTCCGGATAGAACTCGCTGCCTATTTCTTCTTCGGCGGAACGATCGAGTCCTTGGCGGCCTTGGCCACGCGGAACTTCACGACCTTCTTGGCCGGAATCTTGATGGTTTCGCCCGTAGCCGGGTTGCGGCCCAAGCGGGCCTTGCGATCCACGCGCACCAACCGGCCGATACCGGGCAGCACGAAAACGCCATTCTTCTTTACTTCGCTGATTGCCGTGGCGGCCAGTCCTTCCAGGATGTCCTTCGCCACCTTGTTGGTGACCTGACCGTGCGCGGCGAGCGCCTTCACCAGTTGCGTCTGGGTCAATCTTGTCGTCGCCATATTTCTCCTTTGATTCTCCCGTTTTTTGGATGTGCCGCGCGCCGGGCTTTTGGGCTTCCGAGCAGCGCCACATCATTCCATCGAACATTACCGAGGCCCGACGTTTTTGCCGAACGCCAAGCCGGATCGATAACAATCATAAGGGAACGCCATGGCGATGTAAAGAAGAATTGCGCCAAAAACCCCGATTTTTCGAGGTTTTTTGCGTAATGTGGTGCTCAAAGGCCCGTTTTAGGCGGTTTCGGTGAAGCCAGCACCGGGAATCCACCGCAGTTCGCCACGCCCGTACACTGGGCCAGCCTTGTTTTTAAGTACCCGAAAGCGCACAGCCCCGGTTCCCGCCGGCTCCAGCGCGATGCGCACTGCGGCGTAAAGCTTCAGCGACGGACCGCCGGCGCTGGTGTCCGCATCCCCGCCACCTTCCATCCGGGAGCGCGTCTGGTTCAGAAATACCAGAGCGACGCCGCTCCTGGCGACGGCCACGGCCAGTTTTTGCAGTCCGGAAGCGAGCACCCGGCCGTGCAGTCCCGGTCCGCTGCTCCCAATCGCCGCATCCAGTTCGACCGCCGGAACCAGCGCCGCAGCCGGGTCCACGATCAACAGGCTGACGGCTTGCGAGGCGGCCAGCTTCGCCGCCATCTCGAAGGCCTCCTCGGCCGATTCGGGCATCACTACCACGAGGCGGTCAAGCGCTACTCCCAAGCTCGCGGCGTAGGCCGGATCGAACGTCCGGTCGGCATCGATCCAGGCTGCGCCGGCTCCGCTCGATTGCGCGCGGCGCACCATTTGTAATGCCAGCGTGGTCTTGCCGCTTCCGCTCGCACCGAAGATTTCGGCGATGGCTCCCAGCGGCAGGCCGCCTGTGCCGAGCGCCGCGTCGAGCCGGGCCAAACCGGTGGGGATGATGGTTGCAGGATGGAATAGAACTCCATCCTCGAGCCGGGCCAGCTTGCGAAGAATCGCGCGTTGCCGTTCCCGCTCAGTCATCGAAAGAACCATGGCCACGGATGAACACAGACAAACACGGATAAAAACCAAGAGCCTTATCGGTGTTCATCGGTGGCTCGAATTGGAGTGAGCCAACCAGCCGACGCAGTTACTTCCGCGCCGGAACGGGCTTCGCTCCCGCCGGTTGCGGCATCGGCGAGGGCGCGCCCTCGGCCCCTTCCGTCTTGACCAGCCCCAACAGCTTCCGCAGCTCGCTATCGATCGCCAGCCGGATATCTGCGTTGTCCTTCAGGAACTGGCGCGCGGTTTCCCTGCCCTGGCCGATGCGCTCGCCCTTGTAGCTGAACCAGGAGCCGCTCTTTTCCACCACGTTCTGCGCCACGCCCAAGTCGAGCAGGTCGCCTTCCTTCGAAACGCCTTCTCCGTAAATGATGTCGAATTCGGCTTCGCGGAACGGCGAGGCAACTTTATTCTTCACCACCTTGACCTTGGTGCGATTGCCGACCACGACATCGCCGTCCTTGATGGCTGCGATGCGGCGGATGTCCAGCCGGATGGATGCGTAGAACTTCAGCGCCCTGCCACCAGTGGTGGTTTCCGGATTGCCGAACATCACGCCGATCTTTTCGCGGATCTGGTTGATGAACACCAGGCAGGTGCGCGACTTGCTCACCGAGCCCGTCAGCTTGCGCAGCGCCTGCGACATCAGCCGCGCCTGCACGCCCATGTGGCTGTCGCCCATCTCGCCCTCTAGCTCGGATTTGGGCACCAGTGCCGCCACCGAATCCACCACCAGGACGTCGATCTGCCCGGAGCTGACCAGGTGCGACGTGATCTCCAGCGCCTGCTCGCCCCAGTCCGGCTGCGATACCAGCAGGTTGTCCACATCCACGCCGAGCTTCTTCGCATAGGCCGGGTCGAGCGCGTGCTCGACGTCGATGAAAGCCGCGATGCCGCCCTTCTTCTGCGCTTCGGCGACGATCTGCAGCGCGATGGTGGTCTTGCCCGACGATTCCGGTCCGAAGATCTCGCAGATGCGGCCGCGCGGAACGCCGCCAACACCCAAGGCCGAGTCCAGCGAAATCGAACCCGTCGAAATCACCGAGACCGGTACGATCGCGTCCTTCGACCCCAGCCGCAGAATCGAGCCCTTGCCAAACTGCTTCTCGATCTGGGAGAGTGCAAGGTCTAAGGCGCGTGCGCGCTCTTTTTCGTCCATATTGGATGACGCTCCTGGATGGGGTGAATGCTCATTGTAGCAGCCCCAACAGACGGTAGTGCCGCTCGCGCGCCCCGGTTCTCAGACGTTTTCCCGCGCCGTATAATTGGACCGGAGGTGCCTCATGACGCGCCGTGTTTTCGCCGCGTTGCCGCTTTCCGCTTTCCTGCTCGCGGCAGGTCCCAAGAAGACCACTGCGGCCGCCAAGGGCGAGAACGAAGATCTGATCCTGACCGCGACCCTGTACATAGACCCGCAGGAGATCAAGCAACTGGTCGGTTCGGACCTGGAGGGCCACTTCTTCGTCGCCGAGGTTAAAGTCGAGCCGAAGTACGGCAAGGAGATCGCCGTGGACCCCGACGATTTCGTGCTTTGGACCAACAAGGACGGCGAGCACACCCAGCCCTACGAAGCCAGTCAGGTGGCCGGCAAGAACATCATGACCATCACGCCAGCCAAAGGGACACCGCAGGACGGCGGTTTGCAAACCGGACCGACGTACGGCGGCATGCCCGTCCCCGTTGGCGGACCGATGGGGTATCCTTCGAACGGCGTCGGAGTGGGCACCGGCGGCTCGGGCGGAGTCGACACCAACAAGGCCACCGTGCATGTCACGTCCGATGAGCAGGACAACCCATTAGAGAAAGCCCTCGACGCAAAGATGCTGCCGCGCAAGAAGACCGAGCAGCCCGTCTCCGGCCTGCTCTGCTTCCCGATGGAAAAGCAAAAAATGAAAGACCTGGAGCTGCGCTACGGCAGCAAGGAAAACCGGATAACGCTGCGGTTTAAGTAAAGGCGCCTGGAGCGCCCTTCCTGGCGGATTCGGCGAAGCGCGTCCCAACCTCGACAGGCGTCTCACTGGCACATGCCAGATATGCCAGATCTTATCGGCTGACATTAGATTGAACCTGCGATCGAACTCTTACCGCCTCAATTCCCCTAAGAGCCAGGCGCGGGCCAACTTCCAGTCCCGCATGACGGTTTCGGGGGAAACGCCGACAACCTCGGCCGCCTCCTTCACGTCGAGTCCCGCGAAGAAGCGCAATTCCACGATGCGCGCCTTCCGGGGGTCGATTTCAGCGAGTTCATTCAGCGCCTCGTCGAGTGCGATGAGTTCCCGTGACTGCTTCGAGGACAGATCGACGGCCTTCTCCAGATCGATCACTTCCGGCATCGGCCCGCGCTTCGCCGCAGAACGCCGGCGCGCGCGATCCAGCAGGATTCGCCGCATCATGGTGGCCGAGACGGCAAAGAAATGCGCACGATGCTGCCAATCCAACTGATCGACATCGACGAGGCGCAGATAGACCTCCTGCACAAGGTCCACCGCCTGCAGCGACATTCCCGGACGCTCGTTTTGCAGAAAATGGCCGGCCAGGCGGCATAGTTCGTGGTGCACTCGTGGCACCAGCGCGGTCAAGGCCTGCCGATCGCCGCCGGCCCACGCACGAAGAAGCTCTGTCGTTTCCGGTCGCGACGGATCCGCCATAAACTCCCCTCCGCCAGATTATATGCCCACGGGAGGAAAGCCGATACCGGGCGCCGCCGGTCCACCAAAAGAAATCTTTTCCTCGATGACAGTTTTTCCCGCCGGATTGCGCCTTTGGAGGTGTACGCAAACGACGAGTCATGAATTTGCAGTTTGCGTTACAGGAGGAGAAATCGTCATGAACGCGAAACGCCGGGTAATCACCACAACTCTAAGCGCAGCGATTGCGGGGATGCTGTTCATTCCCGCGGCAAGCGCGTGCGGCTATCCAACACAGCCGCAAAGTTCCCTCACCACTCAGCAACTGCGGCTGGATCCGCAGAATCCCCTGGAGGCAGTTTCCTCCGCAGGTCTCGCTCGCGACCAGAGCGCCGCATCGCACGGCAGCAGCGTGTCGATCGTAGGGATGTGGAACATCCAGTTTATTTCCATGGGCAACACAATGCACACTCCAGGCATTCCGGACGGAGCCCAGATCGACTTTGGATATGGCCAGTGGCACAGCGACGGAACTGAATTCTTCAATTCAGGCGGCCGCGCCCCGGCCACGCAGAATTTTTGTCTGGGGGTCTGGCAGCAAACCGGGCGCTACACTTACGTGCTCAACCATTTTGCCCTGAGTTACGACGCCACAACGGGACTTTTGAACGGCAAGGTCAACATCACTGAAACCGTTACTCTGTCACCTGGCGGGACCAAGTACAGCGGCACGTTTACGATTACTGTGTTCGATACCAACGGAAACCAGGTCGACCGCCTGATCGGCCAGATTACTGGCGACCGGATCACGGTGGACACGACGACGCCCTGAGACGGGGCAGATCGGACGGGATATACGAATCGCGGCAGGGGCGGCGCGGCGAAAGCCCAACCGCCTTCCGCATCAACGGCGTTATTCCGGAAATCGGCCGGCGCCGCGTTCGCTGGAGCGCGGCGCGTCATAATACGGAGATGGCGCGGTTACCCGAATGAGCATTACTCCGGAACGCTGGAAGGAAATCGAGGAACTATACCATGCCTCCGTGGACCAAGCGCCGGAGAGACGAGACTCGCTTCTGGCGAAAACGAGTCCCGAAGTTCGCGAGATCGTTCAGCGGTTATTATCACAGGAACATACGGGCATCCTGGACCGGCCGGCCTGGGAGGCCGAAACGGAGTTGCTCACACCATCGCCCGCCATCGGGCCCGGGTCGAGCCTGGGGCCTTATTGCATTGAAGCCAGCGTGGGCACCGGAGGCATGGGAGAGGTTTTCCGCGCGTCGGACACCCGTCTTGCGCGGAAGGTGGCAATCAAGGCCATCCGCGCCGGCCGCTCATCGGCGGGGCTTGAGTTGCGGTTCCTCGGCGAGGCGCGCGCCGCTTCGGCGCTCAACCATCCCAACATTATTACCATTTACGATGTCGGCACTTTGGAAGGACAGCCGTACATTGTTATGGAGTGGATCGAGGGCCAGACGCTGCGCCAGAAGCTGGCGCAGGGCCCTCTATCCATACCGGAGGTTCTCGGGATCGCCTCGCAAATTTTAGACGCACTGGCTGCGGCGCACGAAAGCGGGATCATACACCGGGACTTGAAGCCCGAGAACATTATGGTGAATGCGAGCGGCCGGATCAAGGTACTTGACTTTGGCATCGCCAAGCGCATGGCAATCCCGGAGAATCCAACTCTTGAGTTCATTCCAGGGAATACCTTCGGTTTCGTAGTGGGCACACCTGGGTATATGTCGCCGGAGCAGGCCCGGGGCGAGCAGCTTGATTTTCGCTCCGACCACTTTTCATTCGGCGCGGTGGTCTACGAGCTAGCGGCCGGACGGCGGGCATTCGCGGGTAAATCGAACGCGGAGGTGCAGGCGGCGATCCTGCTGCACCAGCCCGAACCGTTGACGAGCCTGAACCCGCAGGCTCCGGCGCCGCTTCAGTGGGTGGTGGAACGTTGTCTCAGGAAGGCTCCGCGCGATCGCTTCGAAACGACGGAGGAATTGCAGCGTGAGTTCTCCGCAATCGTCACGCGAGCCGGCCAGCTTGTGGCCTCCCCGCCCGTCAACAACATCCCAACACCGCGATCCGCCTTGATCGGCCGCGAAGCGGAGCTTTCCCGATTGCGCGACCTGGTGGCCGATCCGGATCTCCGCATCCTGACCCTGACCGGCGCGGGAGGCATTGGCAAGACCAGGCTGGCAGTGGAACTCGGGCGTCAGGTTGCGGATCGCTTTACCGGAGGCGCTTGTTTCGTGCAACTCGAAAAGGTGAGCGATGCGAGTCTTGTGCCATCCGAGGTGGCTCTGGCTTTAGGCGTCGCTCAGTGGCCGGGCGCCGACCCGGAAGCGGCCATTGCGAATCATTTAAGGCAGCTCGCGGGGCCGGTGTTGCTGGTGCTGGATAATTTCGAGCACGTGCTGGAAGCCGCCGTTTTCGTGGCTCGTATGGCTTCGGACCGCCTGAAGGTGGTGGTGACCAGCCGGGCGGCTCTGCGGGTTTCCGGAGAGTACGAGATTGCCGTTCCTGCGCTGAATTCCGGCTATGGCGCGGGGCGCGAGGAGATGGCGCGCTCCCCGGCAGTCAGATTATTTCTCGAACGAGCCACGGGCCTGCGCGGTTCCACGATGGACTCGGAGCAACTGGGAATCGTGTCGGCGATCTGCAACCGGCTGGATGGCCTGCCGCTAGCGATCGAACTGGCGGCGGCCCGCACCAGGCTGTTTCCGCTGAAGACGCTGCAGGCGCGTCTGGACGATCCTCTGGCGGTGCTGGTTGGCGGTCCGCGGGATTTACCGCAGCGGCAGCACACGCTCCGGGCGACCATCGACTGGAGTTACAACCTGCTCGATGCGGAGCACCGGAAGCTGTTCCGCCGTATGGCCGTATTTGTCGGCGGCGCCACCGTCGAAGCGATCGAGGCAGTCTGCGACACTCGCCAGGATTTGAAGGCCCATCTGTGGGACGCGCTGGAACTGCTGGCCGACAACAGCTTAATTCGCCGCATTGACTTCGACGAAACGGAGCCGCGATTCGCGCTGCTCGAAACCATGCGGGAGTATGGCCTGGAGCAATTGGCCGCCGCGAATGAAGAGCATTATACGCGCAAAGCGCACGCGGCCTATTGCCTGGTCTCCGCGGAAGAGGAGGCCCCTGCCATGCGTCGCGAGCGCACCGGAAAGCATCGATTCGACGCGGACCTCGGAAACTTTCGCGCTGCTCTCGATTGGCTCGCGACGAATGGTGAGGTGGAGTGGGGATTGCGGCTGGTGATGGCGTTAGGGGTATACTTCTTCTCGCGCCGTCTCCACACCGAAGGGCTGGACCGCCTCTCGCGGCTGCTCGCACTTCCGGGCGTGGAACGCTTTCCGCGCCTGCGCAACTATGGCAAGTTCTGGCAGGCCGACTTCGCTCTCGAGGGGTTCAATTCCGATCTCAGCGGCTATTTCGAGGCATGGAAGCTCTTCGAAGAAACCAATGACCGGCAGGGCATGTTCCGCGCCGCACATCGTTTGGGTTACACCCTTAGATTCACCGATATGGCGGAATCCCAACGATGGTCGGAGCGAGCCGTGGAACTGGCGCGGGAAACTGGCCATCCGGCCATGCTCGCGGGCGCCCTCAGCAACCTCGCTGACGTCGTGAAGACCGGCGACCGCACGTACGCGCGAGCGCTGTATGTGGAGGCGATGCGTCTATTCGAGTCGTCGGGTGACGAAGAGAATGCGATCTGGTCTCTCAGCCATCAGGCCGATCTCTACCGGGAAGAGGGAAACGAGACTCAGGCCCGTTCGCTCCATCAGGATGCCCTGAGAAGGTTCCGACAACTGGGCCTTTCGCACGGCGTTGCGTCGTGCTTACACGATCTGGCGGCCCTGGATGCCGCCGGCGGGCGGCTCGCGGAGGCGCGGCGTTTATACCAGGAATCCTTGCGCCTTTATGGACCGGAGAACCCGGCCGATCTTCCCCGAGGCCTGGAGTCGCTGGCTGACGTGGCGATCCAATGCGGGCAACCGGAACGCGCGCTGGCGCTGGCCGGAGCGGCAGCCGCGATTCGGAAGCGATTTCACGCCCGCACGACGAATCCGGCGCGGCGCGCCGAGGTTGAAAAGAAGATCGATTTTGCCCGTAAGAACGCCGGAGCGGAAGCCGCCGCGCTCTGGATGAAGGGCTGGAATATGAGCCTCGATGAAATTATCGAGTACGCGGTCGAAGGTGGAGACGATACATGAGCGAATTCTCAAGAGGTATCAGAGGCGCGGTGGTTCGGCCGGAGGATGCGGAATACGAATCTGCGCGCCGCGTGTACAACGCCGATATCGATCGAAGACCTCTGTTGATTGTTCAGTGCGCCGGCGCCGCGGATGTCGTTCACTGCGTGAATTACGCGCGAGAGAACAAGCTCCTCATAGCGGTTCGAGGCGGCGGCCACAGCGCTCCGGGATTCGGCACATGCGACGGCGGCCTGGTCATCGATTTGTCGCGGATGAAAAACGTTCGAGTGGACCCGGAGCGCCGCACTGCGGAGGTGGAAGGCGGTTGCACGTGGGGCGATGTAGACCGCGCCACCCATCCGTTCGGGCTGGCCACTCCCGGCGGCATCATCTCCACCACGGGAGTGGGAGGCCTTACCACCGGCGGCGGATTTGGGTACCTCTCGCGCCGTTACGGACTCGCCTGCGATAACCTGATTTCCGCTGACATCGTGACGGCAGATGGGCAGATCCGCACGGCGAATGCCGATCGGAACGCAGATCTTTTCTGGGCCATCCGCGGCGGCGGCGGCAACTTCGGAATCGCTGTCTCCCTTGAGTTTCGTCTACACCCGGTTACTCAGCTTTACGCCGGTCCCATTTTGTATCCACTGGAGCAGGCCGCCGGGGTCCTGCGGTTATTCCGCGACTTCATGCGTGACGCTCCGCGCGAGGTGAACGCTTTCTTTGCATTCTTGATTGTGCCTCCCGGCCCACCATTCCCAGAGTCCCTGCATGGGAAGACGGTCTGCGCGATCATGTGCGCGTGCACCGGTGATGTTGGGAAGGCCGAGATTGTCACGAAGCCGTTGCGAGAGTTCGGGCCTCCACTGCTGGCCTTGCCCCATCCGATGCCCTACCCATTTCTCCAGTCGCTTTTCGATGGTCTGCTGCCGCCCGGGCTGCATCACTACTGGAAAGCGGACTTCATGCGCGAATTGACCGATGAAGCCATCGCCGAACACGTCAAATTCGGGCCGCGCATTCCGACCGTCAACTCCGCCGTCCATACTTACGCGATGGATGGCGCCGTCCAGGATGTTGGCGCGAACGAAACCGCGTTCGCTTACCGCGACGTGAGGTTTGTCCACATTATCGCTGCCGTCACTCCCGATCCGGCTACCTTACCCCTCTATCGCGACTGGACGCAGCAGTACTGGGCGGCGCTGCACCCTTATTCGGCGGGAGGCGCTTACGTCAATTTCCTGATGGAAGAGGGCGAGCAGCGCATCGCATCGAGCTATCTGGGAAATCGAGAGCGGCTCGCGGCGATCAAGGCGAAGTACGATCCTCTGAACATCTTCAGAGTGAATCAGAACATTCAGCCAGCGAAGTAATGTCGATCACGTTTCAGCGCTGGCCGGGTCCATCAAGAGTCGGACGGCGGAGACGCGGTTAGCCGGAATTCCGCAGCGCGTGGCGTGCTCCCGAATGATCTCCGCATTCGGCGCCCAATATACGCAATAGACTTTGTTATCGGTTACGTAACTATGGAGCCATTGGATTTCGGGGCCCAAGTCACGAAGAACGCTCAACGATTTCTGCGCGGCGCCCCGAACCTGCTCAGCAGTCATGTCACCCGCCCCCGGGATCTCGCGCTCGATGACGAATTTCGGCATGCGGCTATCGTATCACGCCGGCCTCCCGGCACTCTGACTGCAGATCGCGTCGGGATCGGATTACCCGCCTGCCCGCTACCGGAGGGCGCTGGACGTGAAGATCAGAGAAGGCGGCCAAGAGATGCCTCCAGACAAAGATCTGCACTTCGAAGGATCAAAAGTCGGCGGCTTGTGATACGCTAACCGGAATCCGGGAGTCAAATGGAAATCCCGGCTCAGAATCAATACCGAGGAGGATACATGCCATCCAGACTCACCAACCTATTAAAAGCCCTAACGTGGAACGATTTCCCCCGTGCTAACAGACCGGAACCAGCCCCCAACGCGACGGCGCACGGGGCGCAGATCGGTGTGGAGATTGTAAACCAGGGCCTCGGGCTCGACCATCCGGCAGGCGGAGGAGTCCACATCCGCGACAGTATCCACGTGGATATCCGGTACCGGCGCGACCAGAGTTGGGTCGCCAGTTGGGTTTTCAACCGGCCGCAGCCCTACCAGGACGGGCTGCTGGCGCACGAGCAGGGACATTACAATCTTGTGGCGCTGTTGGGGCGGGATTTTTTTCTAGCGCTGATGCGGCTGAAAGCCACCACTTACCCGAATGCCGCCGCAGCCCAGGCCGATCTGACTGCGGCCTCGACGGCGACGCCCAGCAAAGCCCAGGCTGTGCAAGACCGCTACGACGCTGCAACGCAGAACGGCACCAATGCGACGCAGCAGGCCCGCTGGCTGGGATTCATCACCACGGCATTCACGATGCCCCTGTCTCCGCCGCAAACCGCGGCCGACGGGGTATCGATCAAGGTGCCGATTCTGGCGGTGCTGGCGCAGAATGGAATTGTGATTTAGGAAGCCCCTCGACTTACCGGTTCCGCGAAGTCTTTAGTGACATAATGAGTGTCTCATGGCAGCCAGGAAGCCCTTCACTCCATTAGCTTGGGTCGGCTCCATCACCGCCATCTTCTCGCTAATCGCGGGAATCTACGCGGGTTGGGCCTTCCTCTCCGGCCAACTGGAAAGGCGCCGCGCCACGGATCGCTTGCTTGCCGACGAAGCGCTGCAACTCCATGCTTCCGACTACGAGTCAGCCTGGAGAACTCTCGCACAGGCTGCCACTGTCGGCGGGAGTTCCGCGCGCGTCCAGCAGGCCCAGGAAGACGTTGCCATCGAGTGGCTCGATAACATCCGCATCTCGGGCGACCGGACGTTTGCCTCGATCACCGAAAAGCTCGAACCCGTCCTGATCCGCGGCGCGGCATCGGCGAAGTCGCCCCAGCGCCAGGCCGACTTGCTGGCGCACCTGGGCTGGTCGTATTTTCTGCGCGGCCGCGAATTGTCCGGCCCCGATCCCGAGTCTGCCTATCGCGACGCCCTCCGGAAGGATCCCGCCAACCCCTACGCGCACGCCATGTGGGGCCACTGGATTCTCTGGAATCACCAGGAATTTGCGAAGGCGACTGAACACTTCGCCGCCGCGCTCGCCACGCCACGGCCCGGCCTGCGCCCTTACATCCGATCCATGCAATTAAGTGCGCTCAATAACGAGGACACCTCCGAGGCCCACGTGGAGTTTATTCGCGTTGTCAACGATATCCGCAAGGAGCACGGCGATCTGGACCCGCACTGGCCCCATGACATCCTGAACATGTACTGGGCGCACATCGTTCCACCTGATGAAGACAAGGCTGCTTTCTTGAGCGCCGTGCCGCCGCTCGATCACCTGGACACCTTTGATTGGCTGCTTCGACGGGCCGGCCCCGGCGAACCGGACGCCCTCACGCACGATTACATTCGCAGCGCTCTGTTGGAAGCCGCGGGCCGTCGCGCCGAAGCTCTCGCCGGCTACCGCGCTGTCCAATCCCGCTTCGGCCCCAACAGCGGCGGCACTCTCGTGGATGGCACCCGTAGAGCCATCGTCCGCCTTACCGCTACCAGATAGTTCCAATGTGGCGGGTGGCGAGATGCTGCAACACATCGGAGATCCGCCTCCGGTAGTCTTTGCGCAGCGGAGTGAGCCAGTCGTCGTAGAGCGCAGGCAGGAGGCCGTCCTCATCGAGCTGCGCCGCGACCGGACGGCCGGGAGGTCGCATTTTGCCCTCGCCGAGAATCGGTTACGATAGAGCGCGGAGGCAGAACTAATGGAATTGAATCGCAGGGATTTCATCGTGCTGCCGGGCGTCGCTCTGGCGGCCTCGTCCCTGGCAGCCGCGCCGCCGGTGCCATGGCAGCGGAAGATCCGCCGCGTCGGCCAGACCAACATGACCGAGCACGACCCAGCCGTCTTGAATGTCGAGCAGTGGGCGGACTACTGGGCCAGCCTGAAGGTGGATGCCGTTCTGGTGAGCGTCACCGGGATCCTGGCGTTTTATCAAACCAAGGTGCCATTCCACCGGAAGGGCAAGTTCCTCGGGGAGCGCGATTTCTTCGGCGACTGCTGCGCCGCCGCTAAGAAACGCGGCATACATGTGATCGCGCGTATGAGTCCGGACCTGAATTGGGAAGACGCGGTTCAGGCCCATCCGGAGTGGTTCCAGCGCGATGCCGAAGGCAACGCCGTGCATCACACCGAGGATCCCAGACTCTTCCGCACCTGCATGTTCACCACATATATGACCGATTACATGCCGGCCATTATGCGGGAGATCAACTCGCTGTACGACGTGGATGGTTTGTACACCAACGCATGGCCGCCGCTGGGCGCCTTGCCAGTGTGCTATTGCGATCAGTGCCGTCGCCTGCCGCAGCCGGGGACTCTGGCCTACTGGGACAAATTCAACCAGCGCACGGTCTACTTGTGGAAGCTCTACGATTCCATCGCCAAGGAGAAAAATCCAGCCAGTTTTTACTTCGCTAATCTCGGCGGCGGCATCCGCTCCACGGCCAACCTGGTGCAACTCGGAGAAATCTGCGAGTGGTTTCAGTGCGACAACCAGGGCCGCGGCGCAGACGACACGCCGATCTGGGGATGTGCGCTGCAGGGCCGGGTCTGCAATGCCGTGCAAAAGGGCAAAATGGCGACCAACGTGACAGGCGCGTGGTCCACCGGGCGCCCCCGTTGGCGCAACGTCTACAAGTCGCAGCAGGAAGAACAGATGTGGTTTGACCAGACGCTGGCCTCGGGAATGGTGCCGTATCACCACATCATCGGCGGCGAGAACGGTATGGGCGAGGACCGCCGCTGGCTGGAGCCGGCGCATAAGTATTTCGACTGGATGGCCAGGCACGACGCCCACTTCGTCAACAAACGCTCGATCGCGAATCTGGGCGTGGTGATGGGCCAGCGGACCAACCTATTCTATAAACCGCCACGCGGCGCGACCATGCCGCAGTATATGGACGGCATGTACTACGCCCTGCTGGAAGGCCGCTTTCTCTTCGATTTCGTGCACGAAGAGAAAATGGCGCCGGAGGATCTGCAAAAGTACTCCGCACTGCTGCTTCCCAACACGGCCCTGCTCAGCGATGGGCAGTGCCGGCAATTGCGCGCTTATGTAGACGGCGGAGGCTCGCTGTTGGCCACCTTCGAGACCAGCATGTTTAACGAGCACAACGAACGCCGCGCCGACTTCGGCCTGGCGGACGTCTTCGGCATCCATAAGGCGGGCGAGATCGTCGGCACCAACGGCAACGCGTACCTGGCGCGCATCGAAAAGCAGCACGCCATTCTCAACGGCTTCACCAATACGCACTGGATCCCGGGCGCGGAAAACCGCGTGCCCCTGGCGCCGGTCCCGGAGCCGATTCTGAGCGTGGTTCCCGGCTTCGTCGCGTACCCGCCGGAGCTATCCTATCCGTTACAAGACCGGACCGACGAACCGGCGGTGGTCGTGCGAGAAAAGGGGAAGAGCCGGCTGATCTACTTCCCGGGCGACATCGAACGGACCATGTGGCAGTCCGGACATACCGACCTGGCGCGGCTCCTGCAAAATTCCATTCGTTGGGTCGCCGGCGCAAATCCGCCGGTGACCATCGAGGGCGAGGGCGTAATCGAAGCGTTCGCCTGGGAAACCGAGGCCGGGTTCGCCGTTCATATCCTGAACTATACGAATCCGGCCATGCACCGCGGCTGGATTCGCAGTTTCTTTCCGATCGGCGAGCAAAGGGTACGCATGGATCTGCCGGCCGGCCGCCGCGTCACACGCGTGGAATTGCTGCGCGCGGAAAAGACCGTGCCTTTCCGGCAGACCGGCGGGACCGTGCAGTTTGCGATTCCCGAAGTGGCGGATTACGAGGTTGCCGCGCTGTACTCAGCGTAGGGTGCCACCCCGCCGACATACAATCTGGATATGAACCGCCGCGGCTTTTTCAAGGCTACTGCCGGTAGCGCTCTACTGACAAACCAGGCATCCCGCGCACGGGCTGCCTCCGACATGGGGCCGGAGATACTCGATTACGGAAAACCCGTTTTCAATTTGTACAAGTTCTTCGACGCCCCCGTCAAGATCGCGTCCATCGAATTACTGCAAGCCCACAACCAGTTTTTTCTGCGCACGCGGTCGTCCGATGGTGCCGAAGGAGTTATTCAAACCAAAGACATCGTAGACTACATCCAGATTTTGGCCCACCGCGTCATGCCGCACTTCCTCGGCAAGGACGCCCGCGATCTGGAACACCTGGTGGACGAAGTCTATGTGGCAAACTCCAACTATAAGCTGGCCGGGCAGGAGTTCTGGTGCCCGGTGGCATACATCGAGCAAAGCCTGTTCGATTTGATGGGGAAGGCGCTGAAGAAACCCGCGGGCGAGCTGATGGGAGGTGTGCTGCGGAAGGAGATCCCGGTCTATCTTTCGGGATCGGGACGCGACACCACCGCCGAGGAAGAAGTCGAGGTATACGTGCGCGAGGTGGAGCGGACCGGGGCCAAGGCCGTGAAGTTCAAAATCGGGGGCCGTATGAGCGATAACCGCGACGCCTACCCCGAGCGTACCGATAAGTTGTTGGAATTGGCCCATCGAAAACTCGCCGGCAAGGTGACGTTGATGGCCGATGCCAATGGTTCTTACGACGCGAAAAACGCGATCGAGCTCGGCAAACGGTTGCAGGAGATGAAGTACCTGTGGTTTGAAGAGCCGTGCCCCTGGGAGGAACTGAGCGAGACCAAGAAGGTGGCCGACGCTCTGGATATGAAAGTGGCGTTTGGCGAACAGGACTCCAGTCTGTGGCTGTTCCAGTGGATGATCGACAACAAGGTTATGGACGTAGTGCAGCCCGATTTGAACTATAACGGCGGCTTCATCCGCGCGGCCCGGGTGGCGCGGATGGCACGCAAGGTGAATATGTGGATCTGCCCCCATGACACGCAGACGGGCGCCGCTACCGTGAATATTCTGCAATTCGCGGCGACCACGCCAAATATCGGGCCATGGATGGAGTACGTGTCGCGTAAGACGCCCAAGAAGGAATCGTGGTACTCACCTAACTTCGACATCAAGGACGGCGTGATTCCAGTTCCGCCCGGACCGGGCATGGGACTGGAATTCGACCCGGATTTCCTGAAGAATGCCGCGGTGGTAAAGCTCGCGTAAGGAGGCGTGGGGAGCGTTGTACAATGTGAAAAGTACTTTTAGGAGCAAAGGACAATGTTTCGCAGATCCAGATTCCATCTCCCTTTACGCCGCGATCCAATGGGGGCCGTGACATGACCTCTAAAGTGAGCCTGGGAAGTCCCGCGAGTGGGTTCCTTGGCCCTCTACGCATAGCGGCCCTGCTTGCGGTGCTGGCTGGCGCGGTGGGCTCGGTCGGTTTGATGCTCCATGCAGGTCGTCATAATGATTCCCGATTCCTGCTGGCACTTTTCGCGCTCTGGGTGCTCTCGCCGTTCATGGCCCTCCTATTGGCCAACGTGGTTTCGAAGCGTTGGTCGGTTCATACCCGAGTGGCGCTCTATACTGTGATGCTGGTTCTCACGCTGGGCTCTTTGGCCGCCTACGGAGATGTTGCCTTGGGGCCCCCCAGGGCGAAGACCGCTGCCGTATTCGTCGTTGTTCCCCCAGCGTCATGGCTGCTGATTGCAATAGTTGTCCCGATAGCCGCGCTAATATCCAGCAGGCGGTCACGTCGGGTGAAAGATCGATCAGCCTGAACTGCGTGATTTCCGCCCCTCATGATTCCACCGCTCCGTCCATCAAGAAGCGTAAAATAGAGCAAGGAAACTGCCATGGACGTCACATTACCAGCGGACCTGAGAAGGCAGGTCGAGCAAGAACTCGCTAGCGGCCGCTATCAGGGCCCCGACGAACTGTTCGAACAGGCTGTCAGGCACTTCCTAGACGAGCGTCAGCGTGCCCAACGGCGGCTCGATGCGCTCCGCAGAATAGGCCAGGCAGCCGACCAGGCGGGCCTTTATGAGCGCGCGTCGATTCCCAGCCAGGAATGACTGACGCACCGCTCGTCGTCCTCGACGCTTGCGTCCTCGCCAATTTCTCCCTGATGCGCTCCTGCGGCTGGCGGGACCACCGCGCCTCTTTGAGCCGAGATGGTCGGAGGAGATCATTTGGGAGACCATCCACACCCTGGAGTCGAAGCTTGGATGGCCGGGTCCTCTGGCCGCTCACTTTGAAGCTGAGTTACGAACTCACTTCAGTGAGGCATGGATCAGCGGCTACGACCGGCTGATTCCCCGGATGACGAACGATGAAAAGGATCGCCACGTAGCAGCGGCCGCACTCCACAGCGGAGCGGCGATCATTGTGACCTTCAATCTTCGACACTTCGGGCGAGAGCATCTGGAACCATGGGGCATCGCCGCGTTACACCCGCAGTCGTTTCTGATCGAGGTCTTCCGGCAGGAGCAAGCCCTGGTTATGGCGAAGCTGAATCAGCAGGCTGCCGACCGCGGCCGTAGCATACCTCAACTCCTCGACATCCTCAGAGGGACCGTGCCCGACTTCACCGCGCTCGTTTCCGGCACAATCTCACGGGAATAGCGTCGTCGCGGCTTCCCTCCCCCTGCCGCACGCTAAAATGATCGCTTCCAACAGGGGGACTCATGCTTTACAGGAGGGCGCCGAAGACCGGAGACGAGTTGTCCATCCTCGGATTCGGTTGCATGCGCCTGGCGCAGAAGGACGGGCGGATCGACGAAGCAAGGGCGACTCGCCAGATCCGGCACGCGATCGACTGCGGCGTCAATTATATCGACACGGCCTGGCCCTACCATGCGGGCGAAAGCGAGCCCTTTGTCGGGCGCGTCCTGGCGGACGGATACCGCGAGCGGGTGAGACTCGCCACCAAGCTGCCGGCCTGGCTCGTCAAGAACCGCGCCGACATGGACCGCTTTCTTAACGCACAGCTCGAGAAGCTGAACACCTCTCGCATCGATTACTACCTAGTCCACTCGCTCAATGGAGGCTCCTGGGATCGGATCGCGGCGCTCGGCGTGGCCGAATTTCTCGATCGTGCCCAGGCTGACGGACGCATCGCGAATGCCGGCTTCTCCTATCACGGATTGCGGGAAGATTTCCCGCGCGTTGCCGGCGCCTACCCCTGGTCATTTTGCCAGATTCAATACAACTATCTCGACGAGCAGTTGCAGGCCGGCACCGAGGGGCTGCTCGACGCCGCTCGCAAGGGCCTCGCCGTAATCGTCATGGAGCCGCTGCGTGGAGGCACGCTGGCCGCTGCGCCGCCGCCGGCCATCGACGCCCTTTGGCGCGAGGCCGAACTGCGCCGCACCCCTGCCGAATGGGCTCTGCGGTGGGTCTGGAACCACCCGGAAGTGACCGTGGTTTTATCGGGAATGAACGATGAGGCCCAGGTGGAAGAGAACCTGCGGATCGCCGCCGATGCGTTCCCCGGATCGCTCACGCCCGCCGAAGTGGGCCTGGTGGAAAGCGTGGGCCGGAAATATCGCGAAATCATGAAGGTCGGCTGCACCGGCTGCGGCTACTGCCAGCCATGCCCGTCCGGCGTGGACGTCCCCGGCTGCTTCGACGCCTTCAACGCTTTCCACACCTTCGGCAAGACGCGCGAGGCCAGATTCCAGTACGTGCTGCGAGCGAGCGGCATCCTGTCCGGCCACCCCGGCTATGCTTCCCTCTGCTCGCAATGCGGGGACTGCCTGGATAAATGCCCGCAGAGCCTCGCCATTCCCGATCTGCTGGAGCAGGTTGTCGCACAGTTCGAAGGCGACGGACTGAAGGATGTCGAGGCGATGGTCCGCGGCATGTTCCAGAACTGAGACTAAACGGGCACCGGCTGGCAGAGCTCAATCACACCCCAGGGCTGTCGCCGGATCGATTTTCGTGGCTTTCTCGCGGGCAGCAGGCCGGCGACGAGCGCGATCGCGACGATGGCGATTCGCCGCGGCCCCGGAGCCCATGGGCCCCGTGGCTCCAGGGGAGGAATCCCGGCACAGCCCGGAAACGTTCCGCTTGGTCACCGGGTTGCCAAACCTGATCATTTTCGCTTGAGCTTTGGCGCCTCGGTAATGGGGTGCACGTAGATGTACCCATGCGTCTGAGCTGCTTTGACCTTGCGGTCTAGCATCCCCTTGAATGTGAGCAGACCCTCAACCAGCAGGACTAGGTCCTCGCCGTCCACAAAAACAGTTCGGATCGCTTTTCCTACGGTAAGACTCTCGACAACATTTTCGCTAAAGCCATGGACTGAAACGAACACTCCGCGCCCATACATTTTTCCCTCGACCTTCGCAGCAAATTGATAAACAGGCTCGTTAGACGCCTCCTTTTCCTGCCATTTTGCCTCCAGAAGATAGTGTTCGCCATCGAACTTAAGGGCGCCGTCTATTTGCTCGCCCATCACTTTGAACGGCTCAGTAACCTCCAGAGCCGAGAGCTTTGCTAGTTCGAGGAGGATCTCCTCGAGTGCGTAGCCACGGCGCTGTCGGTCTCCCTCATTCGAATGCAGCGCCAAATATTGGTCGCGGAGTTGGGCTAGCGTCACCTTAGGCTGCTGGCTGGCGGCCTCGGTCGAGATTCGACGATCGCGTTCCTCCTGGATTTTGGCATCGCGGATCTCCCTCAGTTGACGAAGATGCTCAAGATTCTTTTCGGCAGACTCACGGCTGAGCTTCTTGAGGTCATCGAAATAGTAGGGGTCGAACTGTGACCACTGCAGCAACGACTGCAACATCGCTCGGAACTCTCCCAGCCCTCCATCCGGTCTTAATGTCAGGCGATTGAATACCCCGTCCACGATTGCTGCGCGGGACAGCTGCGCATAGTCGCTCGCAGATGGAAGATCCGTTGGGCTACAACCGTGATCCGACAGAAACGCGACAACGTCCTTCTTGGGCCACAATAGCGACAGGATGCAGCTTTTCATGCAGCCCTTTATGTCCGAGGGAAAGTTCATTTGGGATATCCGCCGTGATATCTTGTCAATCCGTCTGTCGCACTATTATCGACTCCAAGCTATCGGGCGAATTTGTCAAAACGGAACATCATTGTCCGTGATATTCTCGCTGAAAGTCGGCGGAGCTCGCCGCGTCCTTTGGGGCCGGGGGCTGGGTATTCTGATACCCTCGTCAGTCCGCTCCGCGTCTATGTTCTCCACGAGCGGTGTAAGAAGGTCCCGGACCTCAATTAAGCGACGCTGTGCCTCGGTATCCCCGTTCACGTCTGGGTGATGCACTTTGCTGAGGGCCCGAAAGCCCTGGGCGACGATCTGAACTGCGAATTCCTTAACCGTGGGGATGTGCCTCTTAGCGCGCCCACCTGAGGCACGACGGGCCAGTTCCTCGTGAACGGCGACGGTTATGAGGAGCGACTCGGCCTCTGACAGGTCATACCTCGTCGCTTCAAGAGGAAATCGCTTGGCCAACTCGGCCAGGACGCTGTCCGGAAGTTCCGGAATTTGGTGTCCCGAGAACTCGCCGTAAGCTATCGTGATTGGCACCATGGCCGACGCACGCCATTGTACCGCCCCGCACGAAAACGTGGACATCCTCTGCCGGCGCGGTTCTTAGAGGAGCCTTCCCGCTTCTGCCCGGGTGGTCCCCCTCTCGTCGCAGGTTGAATGTCACCAAAATGGCGGCGAACATCACATTATGGACTTCCCGCTTACGCGGGGAGCGGGCCAAAGGCCGATTTCAGTGCTGGCTCTTGCCGTTGGAGTGCTCGGCAGTGATCGCGCGGATCAGTGCGTCAAGGTTGTCTTCGAGGCGGGTTGTACGCGCGCTGGCCGCGTCTACGTATTGGCCGATGGATTCCGTGAGGGTCGCGAGTCTCTCGTTGGTGTTCGTTTGGACTTGGATCACAGCCTTGAGGGCTTGCTGGATTTCTAGCCAACCGTTTTCGATCCGCTCCAGGCGCTCTTCCGTGGTCATTGGTTCTCTGTCCCTTTTGGGTGCGTCTGCTTTGAGTTTAGCTCACATCCTGGCGCCGGCCGCCGGCTCCATCGCGGGTGTCTCCATCACGGTACCCTAGGCCACTTGACGATATCGCGCCCACCCGCCGCGCCTGCCGCCTACCGCAGCGTCACAATCGTCGCGCCCCAGCCGCCGGCCTCGGCGGGAGCATCTCTGAAATCGGCCACGAAATCGGTGCGGGCCAGGATGGCGCGAACCGTTTCGCGCTGCACGCCGATGCCTCGGCCATGAATGATGCGCACGAAGCGAAAGCCGCTCTGTCGCGCCTGATAGAGGTACTCTTCGACCACCGGTTTGACGTCGCGCGGCGGCACGCTGTGAAGGTCGAACACGTCAGTGATGGGGATCGGGATGGGCTCGTCGCCGTCCATAAAAACCTGCCGGGAACGTCACCAAATAAAAACGCCCAGCCGGGGATGCCGGCCGGGCGTTGGATTCGCCGTTTTCGCGCGCACCTGATATTAAGCGACCTGCTGTGACCGGTACTGGCTCACGATCGCTTCCATCTGATCCTTTAAACGGAGTTTCAGCTTCTTCAGGCGGCTTTCTTCCAACTGCTCATCGTTGGTGAGATGAGAAAGTGCTTCCAGGTCGTCCAGCTTCCTTGCAAACTCTGAGTGCTGGCTGGCGAGCCTGCGAAACTCGTCGTGCGTATCCATCAGATGCGCTTTCAACTGCTCCAGTGCGTTCCGTTCCATATGGGGCAATTCCTCCCAAGTGATGCCGCGCCGAGTCATGGTGCGGAAAGGCTCGGTGGGTAATCTCTTGCGTGTTGTGGTAAAGGACGGCATACCGTCTACACGCAACCTTAACATGAATGAAACTTCATGACAATAGCCGCTTCGGGGGGGCTTTCATAGTAGCCCGGACGACGCGTAACCTGCTGAAATCCAAGTGACTTATAGCACATTTGGGCGTCCTGATTCGATTCCCGGACTTCCAGGTAAAAAGTACCGTGATAGTCCTGGAACAATACCCTTAGAAGCTCTCGCGCGATTCCCCGGCGGCGAAAATCTGGGACCACGGCGAGGTTCAGGATCTCAAACTCCCGGTCGGCGACCGGCCGTGCCGCGACGAAACCCACCACGCCGGCGCCGGCCGTGGCCACCAGCAGGAGCTGCGCCAGGTAATCTTCCGGCTTCCACTGCGCGGCCTCGGGGCTGGCGGCCTGGATTTCCGCGATGGCGACCAAATCTTCCGCGCGGCCGCGGCGGATTGCTGGCATATTTATGTATTATGCGCAGTTTGCCGGTTCTGTTGTTCCTTCTGGCGCAGCCTTTTTGGGAGGCCAAACCGCCGGAGAAGTGGTCGGAAGCCGAGATCGATGCCATGCGCCATTCCAGTCCGTGGGTGCAAACCGTGGGACCGGCGCCGAACCTTCTGGTCTGGCTGGCCACTGCCGAACCGGTAGAGGAAGCCGAGGCGGAAGCGCGCTTGCGCACTCGGCACACCGAAAAAGAGCCCGATCCGGATTATGCCGCCTACGTCACCGGGAACCGCGAGAGCTCTTTCGTACTGGCGATCGCGTACCCGACCCTCAAGGATCTCGGACGCGCGGAGGAGGACCGGCGCATGGAGCAGGAGTGCCAGATGATCGTGGGGCGGAGAACGTATTCGATCATCGGCCACTTTCCGCCGACGCCATCGGACCCTGTGCTGCGGCTGGTATTCCCGCGCGTGGTGAAACCGGCCGACAAAACGATCACGTTCCGCCTGTACCTGGCCGGGCTGAATTTTCCCGAGCGGGAGCTGGAATTCCGGGTGAAGGACCTGCTCTACCACGGCAAGCTGGCGATGTGAGGAGAGGGACCCGGGCACAGAGCGCGGCGGTGGCCTTTGCCGGGCCGGAGCCTTACGATCCGCGGTCACATCAACGCAGGCAAGTTGGACCGGTCAGCTCAGGTAATTGAACAAGGTCGACTTGGGCGCCTGGGCCTCGGCTTGAAAGGCGGCCTGGAGCTGGGTATTGGCTTGCGCCAGCAACATCGCGTCGCTGGTCACGTCGGCGTCCTGGATGCTGCCAACCTGAGTTTGCAGTTCGGTGTCGCGCGAGCTCGAGTAGGTGGTGGCGCTTTGGATGCGGTCCTCAACCACCCCGTAAAAGGACTGCATGTCGTTCAGATGAGTGGACGCCTGTTGCAGATCGTTCAACGCGCTCTCGACGCCCGCTGTGCTGTTGCTCTGCAAGGCGGTGTTGAGATTGTTGAGGGCGGCAAAAACATTGTCGGCCGCGGGCGTACCATTGGCGTTCTGGCCGCCGAAGATAGTCTGCGCGGTTTGCGAGCCCGCAAAGGAGCCACCGGCCGGATCCTGAATCTGCTGGGTCGCGCCGGTGGTCAGGAGTTGATCGACGCCTTGCGGCGCGGCGAGGTCCAACTGATAGTAGGGGCTCTCCGGCTGATCGCCGCTAAAAATGTATTGACCTTGCACTTGGGTTTGGCTGTAGTTCACCATTTGCGACAGCATCCCCTGGACCTGCAGGGCGAGGCTGCTGTCAGTGTTCTCCCCGGTGAGGGAATTAGCCGCCTGGGTAGCGATTTGGATGGCGGAATCGATCACTTGGATGGCCCCGCCGATGGCGCTATCGGCCGCCGACGCCACCGAATTAGCCATCGTCAGGTTGCTCCCAATCTGTGTGTTGAGTTGCTGATCGGCACGCAATTGGAGCAAGTCATCGATCTGGGCGGGGTCATCTGCGGGGGCGCTGATCTTCAGCCCCGATGTGATCTGCTGGGTGGCCGTGGTAATCTGCTGCTCGACGGCGTTCACTCCGGCGAGAAATGATTGCGCGGATGGACTGAGGTTGCTGATGGTCATGGTGCCTCCTAATTACGCTGTCCCCGGCTCGAGAATGTTGATCGTGTCTTGCATCAACTGGTTCAGGACGGTGAGCATTTCGGCGTTGGCCTCGTAAGACCGCTGGTACTCGACGAGCGTCGCGGCCTGCTGGTCCAGATTCACACCGGATTGCTGCTGGCGGAGGTTCTGCGCCTGCGTAAGCGCCGATTGCGCCACCTGCTGGTCTTCTGTCGCCTGGTTCAGCAGGTTCCCGGTCTGAGTCGCCATATCCCCAAAGGCTGCTGTGTAGCTCTGCCCATCGATCTGATCGGCGCTGGACTGCGGATTCTCGAGCTGGGCGAGCGCCAATGGAATGCCGTTCGAGACCTCGGGCGGGCCCGGGGCGATCGCCGCTAGCTGGCTGGGCGTGATGGTGGAACTGACCGAGAGGCTCGCCGCCTCGTTGGTGGCATTGGTTGTGTCGTAGGTAAATAGCGGCACGCCGGGCACCGCCGGCGTGGCGCCGTCCGCGGAAGCGTCGGAAATGTTGCCCGAAGTGAGTATCCCGTTCACCGTGTCCGCGAACTGCTGCGCCATCGTATTGAGGCTGCCCGCCTGGGTACCATCGCCCATGTACGGGGGCAAAACCGTGTTGCGGAAGTTGAGCAAAGCGCCCAGTTGGCCGCCCGTGATGTCGCTCGTGATGTCAGTGCCGTCAGCGGCTTTGATTTGCGCCAGCGGAGGCGCGTTCTGAATCGTGGAATTATCCGGCTGATACAAGTCGAAGCTCAGGGAATACTGCTGGCCGCCGACCAGCAGCGGGGTCTCGCCGCCGAGCATAACCGTGTACGTTCCGTCAGGCTGTTCGGTGGCGCTGACGGGGATGTACTGCGACAGGTTCTCGATCGCGGAGTTAATCTGGGCATCCAGTCCCGAGTCGTTTCCATTGTTCCCCATGACCAGCGTGTTGAGCTGCTGCAACTGCCCCACCAGTGTATTCACCTGAGTCACGGTCTGCTGCAATTGTTGGTTCGCCGTAGTGGCGGCACTGGTCAGTCCGGAGGCTGTCGTCTGGAAGGCCTCGGCCAGATTGCCGGCCGACGTCAGCACGTTCTGCCGCGCAGTGCCATCGGAGGGCGTTTGTCCCCACGCCGAGAAGCTCTGGTACAGGCTGCTCAGCGCCGTGGAAATGCCGCTCGCGCCGGTGACGTCGAACATCGACTGCAGGCTGGTCAGGCTGTTGACGCTCTCGGTGGACCCGCCCAGGGCCGTTTGCTGATTGCGCACAGCTTGCTCCGCGTACTGGTCGCGCGAACTGACCACGGGCCCGGCTGCGACACCGCCTATAGCGCCCTGGCTGATGTCCTCGCGCATAGCCACCAGAGTCTGCGTTTGGCTGGCGTAACCGGGGGTGGAGGCGTTGGAAACGTTGGCCGAGGTGACCGCGATCGCCTGCTCGAATGCGTTGATGGCGCCCGCCTGAACATAAAGAGAGGATATGAGGCTGGGCATCCCGGTTTACCCTTCCAGCGAGATCCGCCGTAGGCCCGGCATGGGGGCGGCTTCGCCCCGCGAAGAGTACCCACCGCTCATGGCGGAAAGGATTCGCAGCCAGCCCGCGTGATAGCGAGAAGCGCTGGATAGCAGGCGCGTGGCACGGCGAATCGCGGCTTGGAGCCGCGAGGCCTCTATCCTGGCGGCTGCACCAGCCGATTTCCAATCCCATGCGGCTCGGCCCCGCCGCAGCGCCTCGGCTGCCCGCTCCAGCGCCCCCTCGCAATAACTCAGAGCTTCCGGCGATGCCAGAACTAGCGACCGGCACGCGCCCTCCACCTCGACGCGCACTGCCGCCAGCCCGCTGGCCGCGTCCACCGGCATGATTACTTATCCCCTAGAGCGTGGGCGATCATCGTCCGGCTGGTGGTCGCAGAATCCGCCCGGTAGGCGCCGCTTTGATACTGTGCGGCCAGCGCTTGCACCTTGCTGGCGCGATTGGTGTTGAACGTGGACATGGCCCGCGCCAAGCTGCCCAACGTATTGGAAAACTCCACCTGATCTCCGCTGCCTGCCTGCGTAGCGCCGCCGCTACCGGCTGTTGTGCTGGCGCGCTGAGTCTCCTGCGTGCGCCCGGATTCGACCGGCGACCCGCTGTTCAAGTTTCGATCGACAACCTTCATAGCCGTTAGCTTTCCTCTGCCACATGTCATATCGGCGAGATCGGGCAAAGGCTTTAGCCAGAACGAGCAGTTAGTTTGGATGGATCCTAAAGTTCCGGTGGATTCCGCCGATTGCTTGGAGTAACCAGCTATGAACGCTACGAAGGTCCTGTGGATTCGCGGCAACCAGGATAGACCGGCGGCAGAGTATTGCGCCCGGGCTGCGCCCTGGACGGTTGAGTACCTGGACGCGGCAACAGGAATAGATCACCTCGCCCGGCAGGACTACGGGGTGATTGTGTTGGATTTTCCAATACCCGACTGGACCCCCGCCGACCTGGTCGAGCAGGTCCGGCGTCTGGCGCCCGGGGCCCCTGTGCTGGTCCGGGATCCGTCGGCCACGCTCAATGATGCTGTGCGGCTGGCGCGTCTCGGTATCCATCGGTTTCTGGTGGCGCCAGGAGAGGAACTCCAACAAATCGAACAGGCTCTCGATCACCGCCGCACTCACGATATCGCTCAGCTCGCGTCGCGAACCGGCTCGGAAGACTGGGAGCGTCTGCTGGTGGGAGACAGCCGCGCCATGCGCCAGGTGGGCAACCTGATCCGGCTGGTCGGCGCCCGCCGGGCCACCGTGCTGATTACCGGCGAAACCGGCACCGGCAAGGAGCTGGCGGCGCGCGCCTTGCACCTGGCTGGGCCTCGCCGCCAAGGGCCTTGGGTAGCGGTGAACTGTAGCGCGCTGCCGGAGAATCTCTTGGAAGCCGAGTTGTTCGGCCATGTGCGCGGCGCGTTCACCGGCGCGGTGCAGAGCCGCCTGGGCCGATTCGAGCAGGCGCAGGGAGGGACCTTGTTTCTGGACGAAATCGGCGAACTGCCCTTGGAACTCCAGGCCAAATTACTGCGGGTGCTGCAAGAGCGGGAGTTCCAGCGGCTGGGAAGCTCGGAAACGATTCGTTCCGACGCGCGCGTGATCGCCGCCAGCAATAGCGATCTGGTGCGGCGAATCGAACAAGGCCGGTTCCGCGAGGACCTGTTCTATCGGCTCAACGTGGTGCCGATACGGATGCCCGCACTCCGCCAGCGGCCGGGCGACGTGCCGGCGCTGGCGCGCCACTTTGTGGAGAAGATCTGCCACCAGGAAGAGATTCCGCTTAAGACGATCGAGCCGGCGGCTGCGGATTGGCTGTCCGCCCAGAGTTGGCCGGGCAACGTCCGGCAACTGGAGAACGCTATCGAAATGGCCGTGGCGCTGAGCGGTGACCGCGACTTGCTGGTTCCCGGCGATTTTCCGTCCCCGTTCCAGGATCGGGCGGCGATTTCCGTTCGGTCCAGCGACACACCGCTGGTGCCGGTGCCGGACGACGGCCTGGACTATGAGCGGACGGTCGCCCTGATCGAGCGCAGCATACTCGAGCAGGCCCTGCACAAGACGGGCGGCAACAAGAAAGCCGCAGCCGACATGCTGCGCCTGAAACGCACCACGCTGTCGGCCAAAGTGCGCAGCCTGGAACCGGCGGCGTGCAATTGACGAAGGATGCGCTCTACAAATAGCCAACCTAGATGGCGGGTTTCGGGAGCGCCCTATTGGACGGCGCAGAGCAGAACAAGTCCGAGCCGGCGACTGCGCGACTACAAGGCGCCCTTGCGGTACGCTTTAGGGGCGATGGCCGTGCTATCGGTTGATGAATTCGCCCTACTGAATTTCTTTGGGACCATCCCATCTCAAAGTGACGACGATGTCCCTTGGGTTTACAACGACTCAGCGTATGAGGTGGCCAGCGGCGATGTCCAGCTATCTTTTGCCTTAGCCCCCGCTGACAGAGATGTGAGGATGATTCTCCGGGTAGGCGGCATCCCGTTGTATGAGCTGAATGCGGTGGGCGTTGAAGACGTCAAGATTCACAACGATAAGGGGCGCCAATCCCTGGAGGTGGTAGTCTCCCAGCGGCAGTCTGTTTGGCTCAGAATCACCCCCGCAATCTCGATCAACGAGAGCATCGGTCCTACGTAACGTGTGGGGACCAAAAACGCCCGTTCTGCGGAAGTGGGCAGCCGGACACCCTGTTTATGGGGATGCGCCGATTTATGGGGATGCGCCGAGCCGCCCCGCCCCTCACACCCACCAGGCAGCGGCGGGCTGCTGGCGCATGACGAGGCCGTTCAGCAGCTCGGCGGCCTTGGTAAGACCTTCTTCGGGCGAGAGCAGGCTGTCCTCGTGCTCGATTGAGAGCACGTAGTCGTAGCCGAACATGCGCAGGGTGGACGCGAACTCTTTCCACCAGCCGGCATCGTGACCGTAACCGCAGGTGCGGAAGATCCAGGCGCGATGGCGCTCGTCGGCGTAGGACTTGGTGTCGAGCACGCCGGTGAGCGGCAGGTTGCGGTCGTAAATCTGCGTGTCCTTGGCGTGCACGTGGAAGATACAATCGCCCAGCACGCGGATGGCGGCGATGGGGTCGATCGACTGCCAGAACATGTGGCTGGGATCGAGATTGCAGCCGATGGCGGGTCCGGCGATCGAGCGCAGCTTGAGCATCGTCTCCGGACTGTAAACCACAAAGCCGGGGTGCATTTCGATGGCGATCTTGACGCCATGATCGGCGGCGAATTGGGCCCGCTTGATCCAATAGGGCGCCACCACTTTCTCCCACTGCCATTTGAGGATCTCCAGGTAGTCGGGAGGCCAGGGGCAGGTGACCCAGTTGGGCCACTTGGCCTTGGGCGAGTCGCCCGGGCAGCCGCTGAAATCCACTACCACCGGGACGCCCAGCTTTTCCGCCAGGCGGATGGTCTTGCTGCTGACATCCTGATCGTGCCGGGCGCGCGCCGAATCGGGGTGTAATGGGTTGCCATGGCAGCTCAGCGCGCTGATCGAGAAGCCGTGATCGGCGAACTTCTGCTTGAATTCACGGAGTTCGCCCGCGTTGGAAAGCATGCTCAGCTTGCAATGCGGATCGCCGGGGTAGTTGCCAGTACCCAGCTCCACGGTATCGATATTCAGGCTTTTGAGTTTCTTGAGAACGTCTTCGAGCGACAGTTGCGACAACAGGGGTGTGAATACGCCGACTCTCACGGTATGTCTCCTTACCTCGCGAAAAACCATCCACAGAATATCACGGGGACGAGTTGTGGGGGATCTGCCCGGCGCCGGCACGCCCACCGCTCTATTGGAGTTGAGGTTTTCGACCGATCATCCACTTACGGAAATGTTATTCATCACGATGATTCTTTCGGTGCTGAGCGCACAGGGCGTGGATCGTGCCCCGCCGGCCGTGGTAGCCGCGCTTCGAGCAGGTTCAGGCTGCTTCTCGACGGTCGCGGTGACGAACCTCAGCGGGCGCGAACTGGCAGCCGAGATTCAGGCACGGCTGGAGACCGGCGCGCTGACGCCCTTGGAGCTTGTCGAGCCGGCAAGCGGAGCGCGGCCCAGAAGCGAACCACGCCGCGAACCCCGTGGAGAACCGCGTGGCGATCCCGCAGCCGCCGCAATCGATCGCTCGGAGCGGTCGTCGATCCTGCTTGATCTGGAGGGCTTACCGTTCGCGCCGCACGAGCGCAGGAGCTTTCTTCTTGGCGGTCAGCGGGAGGCCGGGGACGCATGGGTGGGCGTGTGGGAGGCTGATCCACCCGGCACACTGCCGGCGTTGGCGGTCGAAGGATCGATCGAGTGCCTCGCCGGCGATCGACTGGGTACGATTCCCCGTCCTGCCGCGCTGGCCATGCGAAATCCGTGGTTTAACGGACGGGTGGCGGATCTTGCCGGCGCGGTGATGGCCCTAGTCAACGCTTCGGCCCAGGCGGCCCGCGCGGACCTGTGTTACTCGGCAGGCAACCTGTATTTCGTTCCGGCAGAGATGCCGGATAAGCGCCTGGCGCGGTTATGTTCCTGGTCGGAGGAGGTGGCCATTCCGCCGTTCGGCAGCCGAGAATTCACCATGGAACGCGAAGGCTCCACTGAATTCGCGGTGCACACGCGAGGCGAATCCATCGTGCTGCTGCTGTTGCGGCCGGTGGCCGCGGGCTTACGCGTCTACCGCGTGGATTCGACCATCCAATTCGGCAGCGAGGTTCCGCCGGATCCTCCCGGTAGGTAGCGAATGGTCCCACACAGTATTCGAAGCATGAAAGTGACGCCCAGCCTTGTCGTCTCGCTCATGCGCTAGCCTCTCGTCGCACGGGCTATAGGGGCTGGGCATGCCTTCCAGGACGCACTCGTTCGTGACGTGCGCAAAAGTCCGCCTTCGCGCTCCACTGCCGGCCGGAATCGCCGCACGGCAGCGGGCATTCTTAAGCTACTGGCCAAACGCCGCCTGCACCGCGGGGGAAATCTTATCGGCGTGAGCCACCAGCATCGTCACTTGCCAGCGTTGCGTATCCGATAACGCGTCCGCAAAAGCGGGCATTCCGGAAAGCCGAATGCCGTGTGTCAGCTTCCAGTAGGTGACGCCTTCCGGATCGTCGGTCACCATATCTTCCTTTTCGAATAGCTGAGGCGGCGAGGGGAACATCCCTTTCGAGATTGCCGTGCGCACCTGTCCCGGAGCACCATGGCAAAATGAGCAGTGCTGCTGTTTGTATGCATTCACCCCGGCCAGCATACTGCTATCGTCGAACGGGAGCGGATCCTTCAGATCCGCTGCGTTCCCAATACTCGCGCGCAACGCCATCTTGGCAACCGTCTTTTCCAGTGGCAAAGGCGGCGCGGCAGTTGCCATGGAAACCCCGCCGCCATGTACGAACAGGTAACCGCCCACCACAAACATCAAGATGGTTATGACGACACCGAGAATAAATCCGCGCAAGGGTCACGACCTTTCCGGTTTACCTGAAGTTTCGCTTTGGCAGCCGTTTTCGACCGAGGTCTCTCTAAGTTCGACGAGGTTGCCTTTTGCGCTTTGACTTGCAGCTCGTTCACCATCTGCTACACGTTTGGAATCGTAGACATCACCAGTTAGTGTGAAGACCTCATTCTTGACAGTGTATTTCACGCGATCTGTCTCCCTGTACCACATGGTTGTCTCCTAGATAGCCTCAGAGCCGCCGGGTGGAAGGCTTTAATCCCCAGGACTCGATTTGCAAGAGTGGCCTGCGCCGTTTCACTTCGCCGGGACAAGCCATAGGGCAGCGGGCGCTACCCGCGCCAACGAGAATAGCCCCAGCCCCCGCCGCCGAGTACAAACAACACCAAAAGAACAATCAAAATAGTCATCATATTCTTGTCTCTTCCTTCGTCAGTGCGAGGCAGTGCAGGTGGAAGGCCAAAGCCGAATGTGTGCAAACACAAGGTAAATCGTCCGGGGCTCCTGGAAGTTGTGATGTGCAAATCCTGCCTTCCATCAGGCAAGAAGTGCTGTGAATGCCCCCGGTAAAAGAGCCGAAGACACGGCGGAGCGCCATTGACGTGTGGCAGGGGCTAAGCCGTGAGGTGTGTACCGCCAATTGGGTGCTGGATTGCAATGAGGTCGGCAGGCCCCGTCTAGCAGGGCGGGGATGGCTGTGTTCAGCGGCCAGTTCTGAAAAGAAAAGAGGAGACAACAGATGAAACCAGGTACGAAGGATCAGATCCAAGGCAACGTTCATGAGCTGAAAGGCAAAGTCAAAGAGACCGCCGGGCAAGTCACGAACAATCCCAACTTGGCAGCCGAAGGCCAAAACGAGAAACTCGCCGGCACCATTCAAAAGAAAGTCGGCCAGGTTGAAAAGGTATTCGAGAAGTAAATGGGCCAGTCACCGGGCAGCGCAAGTTGTCTTGATTGAGGAGGCGCTCAGTTGTGGCATTGAGCGTCCGGTAACTCATAGGGATGGATCATGTCCGGTCGTCCCGCGACGAGCTAACATTTAAAGAATAGGAAGACCCATGATTTTGATATTAATTATCATTTTGCTGGTGGTTTTAGGCGGTGGCGGCGGGTATTATGGTCATAGCCGCTGGGGCTACGGCGGGGGCGCGGGCATAGGGCTGGGCACCATATTAGTGATTCTCCTATGCGCCTACCTGCTGGGCGCTTTCCGTTGAGGCTGCGCCCCGCACTCGCGACCATTCTGTTTTTCAAGCGAGGTCTTCGATCTCAAAGCGAAGCGCGTCACAGCGCCCAGCGCCCCTGGTGCGGAGCTATCATCGATACAGGGTGAACTTTCGGCTGGAAGCGCTGTGGGCGATATGCCGCGTGCTGCTTGACAAGTAGGTGGAATTCACCTAGTCTTAAGTTAGTGACTGGACACTTCCGCCCAATCTACAGTTGATCTGAACTAAGTCAGCTCAACTGGGTCCACTTCTTAGCCTAACCATTTCGGGAAGGGTTAACTGTGTTTTCCAGTTTCATTTCCACTCATTCGACGGGCGCGATACCTTTGTGCACCTTGATGATTTGCCTTGCCGCATTGGGCAGGCTCTGGACAGAATGGAAATCCGATCCGCTACGCGCCGAGTTGCAGAATCCCGGCCGCGAGTCGGCAGAAGACTTTTATTACTGAAGGAAAGCCGGAGCATATGGCAGTTCTGACGTATCAATCGGGCGAATCGTGGCCTCATCGAATCCTCTCGTGGATTTACCCGGCTCGCGAATGGGCAGGCGTGCAGCCGGTGGATGAACCGGAACCCGGCGTTAAGCGTGCAAACAAGACCGGGCCTACCCAACGGAAACCCGCAAGTCTTCGGGCAGGAGAAGCCAAATAGTGCCTTTCGAAAATCATGGAAACCGGCCTTTCACCACGACGTCGGTCGACAAGAATGCGCCGGCGGCATCGGGCGTGTACGGGCTCTCGAATGCGCGCCAATGGATCTTTGTGGGCGAGACCGCCAACATACAAGCCGAGCTGCGCAAACATCTCCAGTATCCGAATGAAGTACTGCGGGAGCACACTGCGTCCGGCTACACATTCGAGCTGAGCCCCGCGGAATACCGCGTCGAACGCCAACACCAGCTCGTCTCCGAGCTTGCGCCTGTAGGGAACCGGTCGCATGCGCAGGTCGCGAGGGCCAGGTCCTGATCGGGCACCGGATTCGTAGCCGTTAGCGCTTGCCGGCGCTTTTCGGCAAACCCACTACCGCTCGGTACCCTCCCCGGCAGACGGCTCCGCCCGCAGGTCTGCTACGATAAAAAACTCTGGCATCGATGCTGCGATTTGAAACCGCCGGCGAGTCCCACGGCGAATGGCTGGTGGCCACGCTCACCGGACTCCCGGCGGGCATCCCTATTTCCCTCGACGCGGTCAATCGCGAGCTTTGGCGCCGCCAGCAGGGCTACGGCCGCGGCGGCCGCATGAAGATCGAGACCGATCGCGCCGAAATTGTCGCCGGCGTGCGCCATTCGCACACCATCGGCTCCCCCATCGCCATTCTGATTCGCAATCGCGATTGGGAAAACTGGACGCACGCGCTTCCGGTTGAGGATGTCGCCGGCGCGAAAGACCAGCGCAAACCCCTAACCCGTCCGCGTCCCGGCCACGCCGACCTGGCCGGCGCCGTCAAGTACAACTTCCATGACGCACGCTACATCCTGGAGCGCGCCAGTGCCCGCGAAACCGCCGCCCGCGTCGCGGTGGGCGCTATCGCCAAGGCTCTGCTCGGTGAATTCGGCATCACCGTGCTCAGCCACGTCATCGCCGTCGGCCGCGTGCGCCTCGAGCGCGCCGTGGAATTCAGCGAGTTGGTCGAACTGAGCCGCCGCGACAGCGTCTTGCTCGGCTGCGTCGACGCCGCCGTCGAGGCCCACATGAAGGAAGAAGTCGATGAAGCCTACCGCACCGGCGATACGGTTGGCGGTGTCTTCGAGGTGGTGGCCCGCGGCGTCCCTATCGGCCTGGGCTCGCACGTCACCTGGGATTCGCGCCTGGATGGCCGCCTCGCTCAAGCCATCGTTTCCATCCAGGCGGTCAAGGGCGTCGAAATCGGATTCGCTGCCGCCGGCGCCGCCAGCTTCGGCTCCCAGGTGCAGGACACCATTCATTATGACCGCGCAGGCCGCGTCTTCACCCGCGGCGCCAACCGCGCCGGCGGCCTGGAGGGCGGCATCACCAACGGCCAGGACGTGCTGGTGCGCGGCCTGCTCAAGCCCATTTCGACCTTGCGCCGGCCGCTCGAATCGGTGGATTTGACGACCCGCGAGCCCGCCCTTGCCGCTTACGAACGCTCCGACGTGGCCGTCGTGCCCGCTGCCGGCGTCATCGGCGAGGCTATGGTGGCGCTGGTTCTGGCACAGGCCTTTCTGGAGAAATTTGGCGGCGACTCGCTCGACGAAACCCGCCGCAATTATCAAGGCTACCTCGATCAGGTGCGAAACTACTAGAGATGGCGACGTTATCGACAACAAACGGCAAGCTGGTAGGGCATGCTTTAGCTTGCCCAAATACTCAATTACTTGTAATCCTCTCTTGAATCGAAATATGGTTTACCCGATAGTCAAATTCGGCGATCCGGTGCTCGAGCTCGAAGCGGAAACCGTGACCGAGTTCGATACGCCGGACCTCAATCAATTCCTGGCGGACATGTTCGAGTCGATGTACGCGGCCAAGGGCGTCGGCCTGGCCGCGCCGCAGATCGGCTTTTCCCGGAAGATCTCCGTCATCGATGTCTCGAACGGCCAACGCCCGGAGGATAAGCTCGTCCTCATCAACCCCACCATCGTCAAGGTCGAAGGCAAGCAGGTGGGCGAAGAAGGCTGCCTCAGCGTTCCCGGTTTCCGCGAGCAGGTGCGCCGCGCCAAGCGCGTCACCATCCGCGCGCAGAATTCGAAGAGCGAGCCGTTTGAGATGACCGGCGAGGACCTGCTGGCGCGCGCCTTCCTGCACGAGACCGATCACCTCTACGGCCGGCTCTACATCTCCCACATCAGCGCGCTCAAGCGCGATCTTCTCAAGCGCAAGATTCGCAAGCTGCAGCGCGCCGGCGAGTGGGACTGAGCCGCCGGTATGCGCCTGGCCTTCCTCGGCACCCCCGCCTTCGCCGTGCCCACGCTGGAGCGGTTGGTCGAGCGCGGCCACCAGGTGCTCACCGCCGTCACTCAGCCCGACCGCCCCAAAGGACGCGGCCAGGCGCTGGCGCCGCCGCCGGTGAAAGAAGCCGCCCTGCGCCTCGGCGTCCCCGTCTATCAGCCGGAACGCGTTAAACGGCTGGAATCGGTGGAATACCTGCGGAGCCTCGCGCCGGAAGCCATGGTCGTCGTGGGCTACGGCCAGATCATTCCGCAATCGATTATCGATATTCCGCCGCTGGGTATTCTCAACGTACACGCTTCGCTGTTGCCGAAATACCGCGGCGCAGGCCCCATCCAATGGACCATTGTCAACGGAGAAACCGTCACCGGCGTCACCATCATGCGCATCGATGCCGGCCTCGATACCGGTCCGATGCTGCTCAAATCCGAAACCGCCATCGGCGCCGATGAGACCGCACCGGACCTTGGCCGACGCCTGTCCATGATGGGCGCGGACCTGCTGGTCGAAGCCATCGACGCGTTCGCGGCCGGCCGTGGCGCGCTCCAACCGCAGCCCCAGGACAACGCGCAAGCCACTCATGCGCCCATGTTGAAAAAAGAAGACGGCCGCATCGATTGGAGCCGCCCCGCCGATCGGATTCACAACCAGGTGCGCGGCATGCAGCCCTGGCCCGGCGCTTACTCGAGCTTTCGCGGCGGCGCGCTGCACGTGTGGCGCGCGCGCCCAACCGAAGCCGGCGCCGGCCATCCGCCAGGCGCGCTAGTTCGCATCAAGCCCCTGCTGGTTGCCTGCGGCGCGGGAGCGCTCGAACTGATCGAGGTGCAGATGGAAGGCCGCAAGCGCATGCCCGCCGCGGATTTCGCTAATGGGCAGCGATTAGTCGAAAATGAAATCTTAGGGTCCGTCAGGATATAACCATGCCAAATCAAGGCGAACGACGTGGCGCACGGACTCATGCGTGCCGTGTCGAGACTCTTCTCGACACCTCTTTTTTCCGGGGCGCCTGGCGTCGACATGGGTGCCGACGCGGCACGCATGAGTGCGTGCGCCACGTCGGAATGGTAAGTTCATTTCTTGACGACCCGTTAGGAGAGGTGTCTGCTTGAATCTGCCCTTGGGATACGCTTATTCGGCCGTCTATGCCGGCATACGGCAAGCAGAGCGCGACGATCTGGCGCTGATCGTCACCGGTCTCGACGCCAGCGCCGCCGCCGTGTTCACACGCAACCGCGTGCAGGCGGCGCCGGTCGGGCTGTGCCGCCGCCATCTGGCGTTGTCGAAGGGCCGCGTCGGCGCCATTCTGATGAATGCCGGCAACGCCAATTGCGCCACGCGCACGGGCGACGCCGTGGCGCTCGACACCGCGCGCGCCACCGCCAAAATTCTCAAGCTGCCGGTGGCGCAGGTGCTCACCGCATCCACCGGCGTGATCGGCGTGGAAATGGACGGCGCCAAAATCATGGCCGCCCTGCCGCGCCTGGTCGAAGGCCTCTCGCCCGCCCGCTTCGAAGATGCTGCTCGCGCCATCATGACCACCGACCTGGTTTCGAAAACCGCCTTCGCCGAAGCCCACCTGCGGCGCGGTAGTGTCCGCGTGGCCGGCATGACCAAAGGCTCCGGCATGATTCAGCCGAATATGGCCACCACACTCGGCTTCGTGATGACCGACGCCGAGCTTCCCGCGGCGGCCTTGCGCGTCATCCTCAAGCGCGCGGTTGAAGCCAGCTACCACCGGCTGTCGGTGGATGGCGACACCTCCACCAACGACACGCTCGTGCTGCTTGCCAACGGAGCTTCCGGCGTCCGTCCCGAAGCCAAGGAACTCGCCCGCGTGGAAGAGAAAATCACCGGCGTCATGGAGCACTTGGCGCAGGCCATCGCGCGCGATGGCGAGGGCGCTAAGAAGTTCGTCACCATCGAAGTCTCTGGCGCACCCAGCGACGATGCCGCCGCGCGCCTGGCACGCGCCATCGCCAATTCGCCGCTGGTCAAAACCGCCATCGCCGGCTCCGACCCGAATTGGGGCCGCGTTCTTTCCGCCGCCGGCAACGCCGGTGTGGTCTTCGATCCCGGCAAAACCGATATCTGGATGCAAGGCGTCGCTGTCTGCCGCGGCGGCCTGGCCGCGCCATTTTCCGAAGCCGAACTGAAACAGAAGTTGGATGCGCCGGAATGTCACATCCGCTTTTCGCTGCGCGGCAAAGCCAAAGGCGAGGCCCGCTTCTGGACCTGCGACCTCACCCACGGCTACATCCACATCAATGCCAGTTACAGGACGTGACATGCTGAACGTGTTGCGCGCGCTTTTGTTGATCGCATTGGCATGGCCGGCCGCCGCGCAGAGCGGCCCGGTGGACCAGCAACAAGCCGCGCGCGACCTGGTTTCGAACGCCGCGCAAGCGCTGGCCGAACGCCGCGCCGCCGGCTTTCTCGAAGCCCTGGATACGCCGCTGGCCGCGCAACTGCGCAAGCCGGTCGAAGCCCTGCTGCGCTCTTACGACGTCAAGCCGGCGCTGGAGTTCGTCTCCGCAACCGAAGACAACCGCGGTGTCGCACTCGGCATGGACTGGAAGCTGGACCTGGCGGCGCGCGAAGGCTTGCGCAGCATTACCCATCGCCAAAGGCGCGTATCGTGCCGCGTGGAACCGCGCGATGGCGCGCTGCGCATCGTCGCCTTCGGGGACAGTCCCGATGGCGCTCCTGGCGCACCCGGCCTTTTCTCGCCGCCCGATGTGGACGGCGCCTGGGACCTCTTGCAATCCGCCGCTCGCGCGCTCAGCCAGCCGGACACTCCGGCCGCCGGCTTCCTGGCCGCCTTCGATTCCAAACTGCCCGGTTACGAGGCGCTGCGCAACGGCGCGGAAGCGCTGGCCGCCCAAGGCGAGGTCGACTCGACCATCGGTCTCACCACCGACGAAGGCACCGACACCGCGCGCACGCTCGAAGTCGATTGGACCCTCGAAGTAGTCAACGCCGAAACCGGTATCCGCATCCTGCAGCGCGAGGCGCAGCTCACCTTCAAAATCGAGCGTAGAGGCAAACGCTGGCTGATCGTCTCCGTCGCCCCGCTGGATTTCTTCACGAAGTAGCCGCACGAGGCAAATCGGAAGAGACCACGCAGTTCAGGCTGTTTGTTCAATGCGCCAGACGGCCCAGTAGCCAATTACTAAAGAGGTTTGCGGGTTCGGCGCCTTTGCATTACCGTGGTAATATTAGGCATGGCAATCGCTCACTCGAAGCTCACGGCGCAGGGGCAAATATCGGTGCCCGCCGGTGTTCGTCAAAGGCTTGGCGTCGGCCCTGGCTCGGTCCTGGAGTGGGACGAGGATGGACAAAACATCGTCGTGCGGCGGTCGGCCCGGTTCTCTTCCGAGGATATCCATCGTGCGCTGTTCCCCAAGCAGGCGCCGGAACCGCGGACGGTCGACGACATGAAACGGGGTATCCGGCAGCGCATCCGGAATCGTCATGCGCGCGGTTGACACCAATGTTCTGGTTCGGCTGATTACGCGAGACGATCTTCGTCAAGCCAACTCCGCCGACCGCTTCGCCGAAAAGGGCGCCTGGGTATCCGTCCTCGCGCTGGCCGAAGCCACCTGGGTCCTCGCCACGGTCTATGAGTTCAGCGCCGCCGACCTTGCCACCGCGCTCGGGATGCTGCTGAACCACAAGGATCTGACACTCGAGGATTCCGACGTCGTGGCGGCTGCGCTGGATCTCTTTCGTTTGCGGCCCACGCTGGGTTTTTCCGATTGCCTGATGCTGCACCTTGCGCGCAAGGCCGGGCATTTGCCCTTCGGCACGTTTGATCGTGCGCTCGCCAGGACCGCGGGAGCACAAAAGCTGTGAAGCGTTCGAAACGACGCCAGAGCCCCCCAACTGGGCCGCCGCGCGCACAGGCTGGGGTGGATCATAATAGGGTTTCCAGCGATTGGCGGCAACCACCCTTTTGTTGTTAGGAGTTCTGACGGTGACACCAGACGAAGTCCGGCGGCGGGTGGAGGAAATTGGCATCATTCCGGCCATTCGCGTTTCGTCTTCCGACGATGCTTTATTCGCGGCGGAGGCGGTCTCGAACGGGGGCATCCCGATCGTCGAGGTGACCATGACGGTGCCCGGCGCGCTGGAGGTGGTAGCCGAGCTGGCGCGCCAGCATCCGCAATTGATCGTGGGAGCGGGGACGGTGCTTGATCTCGAAACGGCGCGCCGCTGTCTGGACGCGGGAGCGCGCTTCCTGACCAGTCCCGGCCTGGATCTGAGCGTGGTGGAATTCGGCCGCGCCGAGAAATTGGCGGTATGGCCGGGCGTGCTCACGCCTTCCGAGGTGATGGCCGCGCGCAAGGCCGGCTGCGAGTTGGTCAAGGTATTCCCGTGCGCGCAGGTCGGCGGGCCCAAGTATATCCACGCCCTCATGCGGCCGTTTCCGGACATCGGGTTCATCGCCTCCGGAGGCGTCACGCAGACCACCGCCGTCGAGTTCATCCTCGCGGGCGCGGCAGCGCTGGGCATTGGCAGCGAGCTGATCCCGCCGGAATCGATCGAGCACCGCCATCCGGACCGCATCCGCGAGCTGGCGCGCCGCTTCCTGGGCATGGTGCGCACGGCGCGCGAACAATTGGCGGAAGCCGAGGAGTAAGAGCGTGTCGGGGAGTATCCAGGCCAATCGGCGGCAACCGCTCGATTGAAAATCATGCCGCGCGGCGGCAAGAAAAGCCGGTAGAGTCGAGGGCGGGCGCAGGTGCTGACGTGGAGCGCCAGTCCCGTCTCCCGGCCTCGCTCATCAAACCGGACGTGCGGATTTCCCGCAGTGCGGATTTCCCGCACCTATTTCGGGGTTTGGTGTCGTTAACAAGTCAAGTTGT
>PLOR01000064.1 GCA_003142185.1 Bryobacterales bacterium | reverse complement strand
CGCAAAATATGAGGAAACTCCTGCGAACGCTACTATTGCAAGTGGCACTTCCTTACTCTTCAGGGCATCAAGAACCTGACTGCGGAGCGCGCCGCTGAGCTCGCCGGAACCGATCCCGATTACGCCACTCGCGATCTCCACGACGCCATCGAGCGCGGCGATTTCCCCAAGTGGCGCGTCTCTTTACAGATCATGCCCGAGGCCGAAGCCGCGACTTATCACATCCACCCCTTCGACCTCACCAAGGTTTGGCCGCACAAAGACTACCCGCTGATCGAAGTCGGCGTGATGGAACTGAACCGCAACCCGAAGAATTATTTCAATGAAGTCGAACAGGCGGCTTTCTCGCCCGTCAATATCGTGCCTGGAATGGGTTACTCGCCGGATAAGATGCTGCAAGCCCGTCTCATTAGTTATCCCGATGCTCATCGTTACCGTCTCGGCGTCAATTTCGAGACGCTCCCGGTCAACCGGCCCCAGTGCCCCGTACATACCTACAACCGCGATGGCTTCATGCGCGCCGACGAAAACGGTGGCGACAGTCCAAACTATGAACCGAATAGCTTCGGCGGAGCCGCTCAAGACCCACGCTACCGCGAAGTCCCCTACAAGGTATCCGGCGATGTCAACCGGTATGACCACAGAGAAGGGAATGACGATTACGGGCAGGCCGGCGACCTCTTCCGCCTCATGACCCCAGCGGAAAAGAAAGCGCTCATTAGTAACCTCGCGGGTCACATGAAGGGTATCCCGGAGCGCATCGCCAAGCTCCAGATTGAACACTTCGGCAAAGCCGATCCTGCTTATGGCCGTGGCGTTGCGGAAGCCCTTGGCATCGAGGTTCCCGATCCCGCGCTTGCATCCGTGACTTAGTACTTACACGTTCAGGTCAGCTCTAGCGGAAGCCCATGTTGCGATCGGCTTCCGCTTGATCGAAAACGGCTGGCTCGACATGCAACAGGCCCTCAAAGCCGGCGCCCAAGTCCAAACCGGCACCAACCAGAGAATCGCCAGCCTCGCCGAATCCATCGGCCGGTACGCATATGCGGCAGACGTGCCCACCCCGCGCCGGGCTAGGGGAGGCCCAAAGCACTACCAGTACTCACAATCTGGGCTGGGCTCCCTTTCCCACCCTAACAGGCCTTGAAATCGGCTTCGCTTGGAGCTTAGCATGAATGGCGGAGCCAATTTCGGGCTCCGGCGGGCCTGGCTGAGAACCGAGGCAGAGACACGAATGAGATTGCAGGCACTTCTATTGGCGGTTGGGGTTGCCGTTTTGCTGACCGCTTGTTCCAGCGGGCCTACAACTCCCGATCCGGGAACGCCGGCCTTTTTGTGGAATGCCGCCGAACGAGCCTATCACAACGGCGACATCATGAAGGCCAACGACGAGCTTTCGGAATTGCAGCAAACCGACAACGAATTCTCCCCCAGGGCGCGGATCTGGCAGACTGTGCTCGCCGGCGGCATGGCGCGGGGCTATTGCGAACTGGCTGACGGCTACGAATCCGGTGGCCGGCTGAAGCCCGCCAGTTCGCTTGAATTTCACAAGCAGGTGACGAACCTGCGTGCGATGGCGGCTCACGCCGCGATGGATTTCACGCAGGCAGTGCACTGGTTCGCAACCAGGGACCCGTCGGCCGACGTGCAGCTTGCCTTCGACCTGCCGCCCGGCTCGGCCGCCGACCCGGCTGCGCTGCGCAAAGCGTACGCCGGCATCCTGATGCCGGACGCCGAGGCGCAGTCGCTCGAAACGGCGATGGTCGAGCGCGGCGTCATCCGCGCGGTGTGCCAGGCCAACGGTACGGAGGGCGATTCAGCCCAAGCGCTCGAAAGGTTCAGGGCGGGCGAGGTCAAGACGCCGCGCGCCACTTTCCTCTACGCCGCCGCCAAGACGCTCTTCGACGTGTCCGACGTCTTCAGCGCCAACAAGTTGGACCAGCCGCAGCGTCGAAGGGTGATGCTCGATGAAGCCCTGGCCTCGCTGCACTCGAGTCCCGAGACCACGGAAGCCGCGGCGCTGGCTGCGAAAATCCAGGCCGTGCTGAAAAAGATCCCGGCCAAGTAGCGCGAGTTTGAGCCGCCAAAGAGAAGGCCTACGCTTCCGCCAGTCCGTGCCCGGTGCCGCAGACGTTCACCTGGATTCCCATCTCGCGAAACATGGCGGCTTTGGCGGCCAGCGCCCGATTGGCGCCGGCGGCATCGGGAGCGTAAGCCACCTGAATGTGGTTGGCCTTGTGCTTGGCCATCATCTGGTCGCGGGAAACGCCATACATCACGGCGTGCATCACGGGCCATTGCGGGGTGGTGATTTTCCATCGGCGCTCGGTTTCCTCGGCCGGCAGCGCGATCGATTTCGCGCGGCCGATGTCGGCGTGCAGGCCGTCGCCCTCCACGTAGATGCGGCTCCATACGATTTCGCCGGGCTTGCTGACGCCCTTGATGCCGCCGCCGCCCAGCCGGAAGTACATCGGCGGCTGCCGCTCGCTGACCGCCCCTGCGTAGCCGCCGGTCAGATGATTGGGCGGCACGGAACCCGAGATCTCGAACACCCAAACGAAATCGCCGCCGTACGCTTCGCCATAGCGCACATCGTGCAGCGTGGTTTCCGCTTCGTAGCCGAGCCTGGTCCAGACGCGGTTGGTAGCCAGCGCATCCAGGCCGGCGCATTCGTCCACCTCGTTGAAATGCGGCAGGGGGCGCTCCGCATAGAGTACGCGCCCGTTGCCGGCGGCCTTCACCGGCGGCCGGTCGGTGTTGTTGAGCAGGCCCTCGGCCAGGTCGGAGGCGGGGGCCAGATCCTTCAACCCCTGCTGGTATTGGATGCCGATCACGTCGCAGCCGAAATCGTCGGCAATGCGCAGCGCCGCGATATACATCTTGCACTGTCCCAGAATCTGATCGTCGGTGAGATCGGTTTCCGGATTCGGTCCCACCAGAAATTTCATCCCCTTGCGGTCCAGCCAGTAGCGCACAGCGCCGGCTTCCTCATCGCTCACCGTACACATAGCGGCGTAAAGGCTGGACTGGCTCAGCCGCTCTTTGAACACGCCGAGCGGCATCAGCATTTCGTCGGGAATGATGGCGTTGTACATGCCCATGCAGCCTTCGTCGAAAATGCCCATGATGGCGCGGTCACGGCGTAGTTCCTCGGCGAGTTGAACCCCGGCCGCCTCCGGCTCGGCAGGCAGCCGGAAAGATGTGAGCGGACGCGCGTGGCTGACGTCGTGGCGCACCGCCTTGCCGCGCAGCCACTGGCGCAAGCCCGCGAGAAAGATCTCGTCGCCGAAGTTTTCGCTCCACAGCGTGGAGTATGGGACGCCCGCCTTGGTCAGACAGCCATTCAAATTGAGCATGCCCACCAGGCCCGGCCACTGGCCGCTCCAGTTCGCCACGGTGAGAATAGGGCCCTGGTGGCCCACCAGTCCGGGCAGCACGTGGTGACTGTACTGCCAGACGGCTTCGCACACCACCAGCGGCGCGTCCTTCGGGATATTGCGAAACACTTCGATGCCATATTTCTGGCTGTCGATGAAGCCGTGCTGTTTTTCGCTATCGAACGGATGGCCCCGCTCGATCTGGCGGCCTTCGCTGCGGATGGCTTGCATGAGCGCGTTTTCGGCGTCCTGCTGCGCGGCCCAACACACACGGTTGGCGGAAAGGCGCAGATCGCCACTGGCAATCAGATAAATGAGGGCGGACATATCGAACACTCTAACAGACCGAGCCTGTCAACGACACGGGCGAAACGCTAAAGCGGCGCCGCCGGCAGTTCGCTTCTGCGCCCGGATATAATCGTGGTGTTCCCTGCGAGTCAAGCAAAGCGTGAATTGAAGGAGGCAATGGGCATGCAGTCCCGGCGTCTGTTTATCGGCAAAGTAGCCACCGGCCTGGCCGGCACTCTGGCGGCGTCCAATGTGATGGGCGCGAACGAGCGTCTCCGCATCGGCATCATCGGCGCCGGCGACCGCGGCAAAGAGATTCTACGCCAGGCGCTGGCGCTGGAGAACGTCGAGTGCATCGGCGCCGCCGACGTCTACACGCGCCGCCTGGAGGAGGTCCAGCAGATCGCTCCCGGCGTCAAGACCTACCTCGACTACCGGCGCTTGCTCGAAGACAAGGACGTGGATGCCGTGTTGATCGCCACGCCGCAGCACCTGCACGCCGAGCACTTTGTCGCCGCGCTCGACGCCGGCAAACACGTCTACCAGGAAAAGACCATGGCGTTCACCGTCGAGCACGCCAAGCGTATGCGCGCCGCCTGGCAGCGCGCCGGCGCGGGCCGCACGGTGCAGATTGGCCACCAGTGGACTTCCACCGGCCAGATGGCCGACGCCGCGCAGTTCCTCCGGCCCGAGTTGATGGGCAAAATCACCGTCATCCACGGCCACATGTACCGCAACACGCCGCACGGCAAGCCGCAGTGGTCGCGCGCCATCTACCCCGACATGACGGCCGCGAACATCGTCTGGAAATCGTTCCTCGGCGAGGCGCCCGAGCGGCTTTTCGACGCCAACCGGTACATCAACTGGCGCTTCTTCTGGGACTACTCAGGCGGCAACATCTACGAAAACTTGTGCCACCAGCTCGCGTTCTGGTACAAGGCGATGGGCCTCGGCATTCCGCGCAAGGTGACGATGACCGGCGGCCTGTACCTTTGGAAAGACGGCCGCGAAGTCCCCGACACGATGAACGTCTCCATGGAGCACGCCGAAGAGTTGCTCTATAGTTGGGATTCCAGTTTCGGCAACGAGCGCCTGGGCGTCACCGAAGACGTGCTCGGCGATAACGGAGCCATCACCCACACCATGCAGAGCATCCGCTACCAGCCGGAAAAGAAGAACCGCCCGGACGGAACCGAGATGGCGGGTATGTCGCGTTCCGATCCGAAGGCGCACATGCAGAACTTCGTGGATCACATTCGCGGCAGCGCCCGCGAGGTGAACTGCCCGTTCGAGGTGGGCTATCGCGTCGCCATCGCCTGCCGTATGGCCGTGGACAGCTACCGCAGCGGGCGCACGGTGTGCTGGGACCCGGCGAAGGAAGAGATCGTTTGACGGAAGGCCGGGTGCCGCGAAGGAATAATGGCCACGGATGAACACAGATAAACACGGATAAGAAAAGAGGGATTTTATCTGTGTTCATCGGTGTTTATCTGTGGCTCGAATACTGAGGAGATCATCACGTGAAAGCGGAAATCGGAATCATCGGCGGCAGCGGGCTCTATACCATGCCGGGCTTTGCGGCGCAGCAGGAGGCCACTATCGACACGCCCTTCGGCGCGCCCTCGGACAGCTTCGTGGTGGGATCGCTGGCCGGGCGCCAGGTGGCTTTTCTGGCGCGCCACGGCCGCGGCCATCGCATCTCGCCCTCGGAGATTAACTTCCGCGCCAACATTTATGCCATGAAATCACTCGGCGTGGAGCGCATCATTTCGCTCAGCGCGGTCGGCTCGCTCAAGGAAGAGCACCGCCCTCTCGACTTCGTCCTCCCCGACCAGTTCTTCGACCGCACGCGCGGCCGCGCTTCCACTTTCTTCGGCGAGGGCCTGGTGGCCCACGTCAGTTTCGCCGATCCCATCTGCCCGGAGCTGGTTGGCGTTCTCACGCGAGCCTGCGACGAATCCGGCGTGTCCGCCAAGTCGGGTGGCACGTATCTCTGCATGGAAGGGCCGGCGTTTTCCACCAAGGCCGAGTCCAACGTTTATCGAAGCTGGGGCATGGATGTGATCGGTATGACCAACCTCACCGAAGCCAAGCTGGCGCGTGAAGCCGAGCTCTGCTACGTCACGGTGGCCATGGTGACCGATTACGACTGCTGGCATCCGCACCATGGCGCGGTTACCGTCAACGAGATCATCGCTAACCTCATGAAGAACGCGGAAAATGCGTGCAAGGTGGTAACGGCCGCGGTGGCGCGCATGCCCGCCGGCCGTTCGTGCAAGTGCGGCGAGGCGCTGGCCCACGCCATCATCACCGACCGCAAGCTGGTGAGCCAAGCCACACGCCAAAAGCTGGGGATTCTGGTTGACAAGTACTTCGTGTAAGGTCGTCGCGGAGCAAGTGCTGGCGCAGTGCCTGGCGGGCGATCCGCCCTCCGCGCTGCCGCCAGCGCTGCTCGAAGAGGCGTGCGCTCCGGCGCTGTTCTCGATCCTGGTGGAGGGCCTGGCCGACCGCTTTGAACCAGCGCTGTGCGACGCGTATGTGCGCCTGTTCTCGAGCGCCATCGCGCAGACGGCCGGCGATTTCGATGCCGCCGCGCTCGAAGCGCGCTACCAGCGTGTGCGGCGCCCGCGCGCCGTTACCGTGGAACCGCGACACGTTTTCGTGCTTTCGCGCGTTACGCTGGGTGCTGACGTGGCCGTAACCAGTGTGCTGCTGGACGCAGCCAAGCGCCGCTTCCCCAGTGCCCGCATCGTCTTCGTGGGCCCGCACAAGAACTATGAGCTGTTCGCCGGCGATACTCGTCTCGAACACGCCCCGGTCGAATACCAGCGCGGGAGCCTACGCGGCCGGCTCGCCGTGTGGAGCGAATTGAGCGCGTTGTGCGACGCCGCCGACGCACTGGTCCTCGATCCGGATTCGCGGCTGACGCAGCTCGGCCTGCTCCCGATCTGCCCTGACGAACGTTACCACTTATTCGAAAGCCGCGCGTATGGCGCGTATCGGAGCCGCGACCGTCAGGGAGCGGTCGCTGACTCAAACGCCGGCAACGCCACTAACGGCCAATCTCTCCCCGAGCTGGCCGCCTCCTGGGTACGCGAAACCTTGCAAGTGGAGGGCGGCCGCTCTTATCTGTCGCTCGCCACGCCGGCCCCAACACAACCGGGCATCACTGTCAGCCTGGGCGTGGGCGAAAACCCCGCCAAGCGTCTGCCGGATCCATTCGAAGAGAAGCTGCTGACTCTGCTCGCCACGACTGGTCTTCCGCTGACGATTGACAAAGGCGCCGGCGGCGAAGAAGCCGCGCGCGTGAAGGAAGCCTGTCGCCGCGCGGGCATTGCGGCAACGTTTTGGGAAGGATCGTTCGGAGGCTTCGCCGCGCTGATCGCCGCCAGCAGCCTGTATGTCGGCTACGATTCCGCCGGCCAGCACGTCGCCGCGGCCACAGGCGTCCCTCTGATCTCGATCTTCGCCGGCTTCCCCGCCCCGCGCATGTTCGACCGCTGGCGTCCCACCACGCCAACCGCCCACGTCATCCGCGTGGACCACCCGGATGTCGAAGCCACGCTGGCCCAGGTGCGCGAGGCGCTGGCAAGGGTCGCGTAGGGCGAGCCTCAGGCGAAAAGGAGCCGTCCTTTCGGCTTCGGCACAGGGCGGCCCAGTTCACGAGCCGTTTCCAGCCACTCTGAAATGACGACCTCCGCGTTACCGAGTGCTTCCTGCCTAGTGGGTCCGTCCGCCATACAACCTGGCAGCTCCGGCACTTCCGCGATAAACGCCCCGTCTTCGTCGCTCCAGTACAGGATGATCTCGTATTTCGTCATTGAACACCTTCCGCTAGTTTATAACGAACGATCACCGCTCGAACCTGCTTGACCTGGTACGGCTTCGCCAGAGAGCCGCGTGGTTGAAGATTGAGGATCTCCGCGACGTCTGGCTTAACAAAAATATGATGACTGCCCTTCACGCGCTCGAGAAAACCGAGAGAAGTCAGTAGGGAACGCAACTCATCGAAACGAATGTTGGCGTCCGCAGTACCACGAAGAACCCGGAGCAGGACTTGCTTGCGCACAACCCTCATTATTGCGCTGTTCGGCCGTCCCGGTCAGCGCCACTTGACAGTCGGCTTGTGGGGCGGGCGCCCTCGCCCGCGTCGGACCCCCTGGTCCGACAGCACGAGCCAGGGGCTCGGCCCAAGGCAGGTCGGGGACCTGCCCCACTTACTTCGGCCGCCGCGTGATGAGTTCGGCGCTGTCTTTCGACAAGCCTTCAGACGTAGCGACGATCTTGATCCTCCCGGTTTCGCCCGCTTTGGAGCGCACGATCAGCAGCGCCATACCGCTGAACGCTTTGCGGTGATCGGCCTGGAACGGCTCTGTGGTAGCGGCGTTGCCGTTGTCGACCGCCGCGATGGTTCCGGCGCCGGTAACATCGAAATGCACCAGGTTATCGGCCATAGGACACAGGTTGCCGTGCTGGTCTTCGATCCGCACTGTGACAAACGACAGGTCGTCGCCATCGGCTTGAATAACGGCGCGGTCCGCCGCCAGTTTCACCTTAGCGGGCGCGCCGGCCGTACGCACTTCATCCACCGCGACCGATTTGCTATTCTGATATGCCACTGCCTTTAAGATGCCTGGCTCATAGGGCACTTGCCAGACGCGGCGATACTTGGTGACAAACTTACCGGTCTCACTCACCTTGGTCCCCACCGGCATCTCCCACAGGTCGGAGAATCGCGCCTTCTTACCGAGCGATTTGCCGTTGAGGAATAACTCAACTTCCTCCGCGTTCGAGTAAGCCATCACCGGAATCGCCTGACCTTCCTTGCCCTCCCAATTCCAATGCGGCAGCACGTGCACCATGGGCTTGGCGCTCCACTGGCTCTGGTAGAGGTAGTAACGATCTTTGGGGAATCCGGCTAAGTCGATAAAGCCGAAGTACGAGCTGCGCGACGGCCAGTCCTGCGGATTCTTGTCCTGCCAGCCCCAGAAGGGCGTCGGCTCGCCGATATAATCGAAGCCGGTCCAGACGAACTCGCCGAGCACCTGCGGGAACTTGTCCTGGTAAGTAAACTCGACATCCGGGCAATATGCCCAGTCCGGGGCGACCGTGTCATAACTCGAAATCTGGAGCGACTTGGGCTTTTCGTAAGCTACGATCGGCAGATGATAGACGCCGCGTGAGCTGACGCAAGAGTCCGTCTCCGTAGCGACGATGGTCCAGTCCGGGTGCTCCTTGAGGATCTGCTCGTAGTGCATCGGCGAGTAATTGAAGCCGGGGATATCGACTTCGGCGGCCATCTTGTTCTTGATAGCGTTGTCCCAGCTATTGAAAGCCGAGGTAGTGGGCCGCGTGGGGTCCTCCTCGTGGAAGAAACCGGTGAGGCGGCGCGCGTCGCGCCAGCCCTGGGCCTCCGGGTGGTCCTGCTCGGGAATTTCGTTGCCGATGCTCCACAGGATGATGCTCGGATGGTTGCGGTCGCGGCGCGCCATGTCGCGCGCATCGTCCTCCGACCAGTCGGCGAAGTACTTACTGTAGCCGTTCGGCACCTTGGGCATGCGCCACATATCGAAGGCCTCGTCCATCACCAGCAGGCCGAGCCGGTCGCAGTATTCGAGAATCTCCGGCGCCGGAGGGTTGTGGCTGGTGCGCAGCGCGTTGACGCCGGCGGCTTTGAGAATCTGTAACTGGCGTTCGATAGCGCGGCGGCTGACCGCCGTTCCCAGCGCGCCCAGGTCGTGGTGGTCGCAGACGCCTTGCAGTTTCAGGTGGCGGCCGTTCAAGGAGAAGCCCTTCTCTTTATCGAAACCAATCGTGCGAATGCCGAACGGCGTGGTGTAGCGGTCCACAGCCAGATCGTTCTCAAGCACCTCGGTCACCAGCGTGTAGAGATAGGGGTGGTCAATGTCCCAGCGCTTCGGCTGATTCACGGTGACCACGGATGGGACAGTCAACGGAGCCGTCCGCGAGCCCTCAGCCGGAATCGTCACGTGTACGATGTTGCGGCTCACCGTGTTGCCGTCGGAATCGCGCACCCAGGTCTGCACCGTGGCCTTGACCTCCTGGCCGGAACGGTTGCGTAGCGTGGTTTTCACTGACACGGAGGCCTGGTCATCGCTCACCTTGGGCGTGGTGACATAGGTGCCCCAATGGGCGACATACACAGCGCCAGTTACATCGAGCCACACGTTGCGGTAGATGCCCGCGCCCGGATACCAGCGCGACGAGTGATCCTCGGGCGTGAGCCGCACCGCGATCACGTTGGCCGCACCATCGAAATTCAGGTACGGCGTGAGGTCCAGGCTGAAACCGATGTAGCCGTAAGGACGCCCGCCCAGCTCATGCCCGTTCAACCACACCTTCGAATTGGACATGGCGCCGTCGAACTCGATGCTGAAGTACTTTCCCTTGGCGCCGGCCGGAAGCGCGAACGACTTGCGATACCAGCCGGTGCCGAACATGGGCAGCGCGCCGGTCTGCGGGTTGAGCGTGGAATCGAACGGCCCTTCGATCGCCCAATCGTGTGGCAGCCGGACGGGGCGCCACGCGGAATCGTCGAACTCCGGTTTCTCCGCGCCCGCCGCTTCACCTTTGTAGAACCGCCAGCCATCGTTGAAGCTCAGGCGGCGCTCACCGGAAAGCGCAATCGTCGGGGCGGCCGCGTTCACTTGCGGCAGCATAGCCAGAAATGCCAGTGCGCCACAGGCGGCGCTGACACGGCTTCGGCAGTTACTCATCGAATCTCCTCGGGAAACTTGAGATCGCACCCTTTTTATCCTAATACCGATACGGTTTCACGTGCAGGCCACCTGGGCCGCGATGAGGGAACCGTCTCCCGCCACTTCGCGCGAAACGCGCGCCTTCGCCTACCGGTGAAAACTCTCCGGAGGCCCCAGGTAGCTCGGTTTAACGCCGCCCAGGTCGACCACGAGTTTTTCGAGCACGATGCCGGGGTCCACCATCCGGAACTTCAATGTATGAATTCCGGGAGCGGCCAGCGTGTGCGTGGAGCGCACCTTGCGGACGCTGTCCTTCACCGAGGTCTCCCAGTCGCCCTGCTCGTTGTGCGCCAGGGCGTCGATGACCTGTGGCGGCTCGTCATCGAACGAGATTGCGTAGCGCAGTCCGCGCTCGGGAGTGAAGTTCAGCGTCGGTGAGAGGATCGCTTCCACTTCGACCCGTCCGGCATGGAAGAGAAACATCCGATACTCCAGACATGGCGCCCCGGCGGGCGGCAACACGCTTTCCGCGGTGACCGGAAAGACCGACATGGCGGATAGCGTGCGGCCGTAATCCGGAATCCGCTGCCATGTTACCAGTCCCGCGTCAACCTTGCGGGTGTAATGTTCCGCCTCCATCGAGACGTACCCGGATGTTTCGACGAAGCCTTTCACTTCCGCCCCCGAAGGCCGATTCGGGTAGAAGGCGTCGGCTTCTACCGCGATGGGCGCGGATCCCGCGCCTTTGATGGTGACGGCGCCTTTACCCCCTCCCGGCGGAGCCTTGTCCCAATCGATGCTCACCCACAGGCGCACTTCTTTTTCGACGGAGCCGCGCGTCGCGCTCAGCACGATCCAGGGCGCACTCGCAGCGGCAGTGAACTCGAACGGAGCGCGCCCGCGATTGAACACATCGATAAAATGCCGCGGCTGGTTGTACGAATCGAAGGTAGGCAGCACCGCCGGCCCCGCGCTGCCCGGCCACGCGGCACTCGATCCTTCGATGGCGACGCCCATTGACGCCGTCGCGGGGAGAGTGATCTCGGTGACTGGCGGCATGGTGTTCTTCGGCGGCTCCTGCCAGTACGTGTAACCAATGTGCGTCTGATCCATCATGTGGTCCCACTTGCCGTGCGCCAGCGTGTGGTTGAAGCGGTCAGCCAGGTCCGCGTCGGCCTGAAAGAGCCGGCGCGTCCGCGCCGCCATGTCATTCGCGCTGGCGCGGCCCTGTGCCACGTAGAGATGGTTCTTCGCCGCCGCCACATACATCGCGGTGACAATTGCATTGGCTTTTGCCGGATGCATGACCAGTTCGAAGAACGAATCCCGCGCCTCGGCCGGTAACTCGCGCTCGATGGCTTCCGCGCGAGACACAATCGCGTCGTAGTCCGCGACCACCCGGTCCGCTTCCAGATAGTCAATCACGCTGTAAGTGCTGGGCTCCAAAAGCTCCGGCTTGCGGCGGCCATTGTACTTCAAGGTCTTCGCAACCAGACCGGCTATCTCCGCCGCGTGAGCCTGGCCGAACTCTCTGGTGGCCCATAGCTCCGTGAACTCGGCCGTTTTCTCCTTGGGCCAGCGCGCTGGATCGCGGGCCAAACTCAAGAAGAACTCGATCGGAAACTCCATCGGCTTCAGGTCGCCGACGTTCACGATCCAGATGCGATTCGCTCCGTATTCCGCGGCAAGGTGCATCTGTTCCCAGACCTTGGGAATCGGATTCGTGTCAATCCACTTATAATTGCGCGGGCCGCCGACGTAATCGAAGTGATAATAGATGCCCGCGCCGCCGCCGCGCTTGCGTTCTTCGGGCGTCGGCAGACGGCGGATGTTGCCCCAGTTGTCGTCGCACCATAGAAGCGTCACGTCATCCGGGACGCGCATGCCCTTCTCGTAATATTCCTGGACTTCCTTGTAAAGCGCCCAGTCTTGCGGAACCTTGGTGACATCGGGGTTCACTTCCGCGGCGATGATCTTGCGCTGATCGGCAACGATGCGCTCCAGCAACGCTGTGTTGGACTCTCGGGACATGGGCATGTCCCCGTCGCCGCGCATGCCGAGCGTGATGATACTCTCGTAAGCCTTGTTGCGGCGAACGCCCTCTTCCCAGAAGGCGCGCAAGACGTCCTCGTTGCGGGAATAGTCCCACGGCCCTTTCCCATGCCGCTTCCACTCTTGCTGGGCGCGTAACATGGGCTCATGATGCGACGTGCCCATCACGATCCCGTATTCGTCCGCGAGTTTGGCGTTGAGAGGATCGTCCTCGTTGAATGCGTTGTTCCACATTGCGGGCCAGAGATAGTTCGCCTTCAGGCGCAGCAGGAGTTCGAATACTCTTTCGTAGAACTCGTGGTTGTAATTCCCGTACGTTGCCTTCACCCAACCGGTGAGAGCGGGCGCTTCGTCGTTCAGGAAGATTCCGCGGTACTTGACCGCCGGCTCTTCCTCCACGTAACGCCCCGGCCTGACGAAGAGCGCGTCTCGATGCACCACGGGTACATCGGCCCAGAAGTACCAGGGCGAAACGCCGACCTGTTCGGAGAGATCGTAAATCCCGTAGATGGTTCCGCGCTTGTCGCTCCCGGCGATCACCAGCGCGGAGTCAATGCCGGACTGCGGGTGTGGCACAACTTGAATCAGGAACGATTCCCATTTGCCCACTATCCCGGAAACGTCGATTCGCCGTTCGCGAATCAACCGGTCGATGATCGCGTTCTTTCCGATCGTGCCGGCGATGATGGTTTCGCGCGCGCCAAGAGCCTGCGTTGGCGTCAACCCCGAGACTCGGGCGATATCGCCGCGGAGCGTATTCGCGGCTCTGGCGACGCCCGGGAAGTCGCTCGGATCCACGTACACCGCCGCTACAGACTTGTGGTGGACAATGGGAAAACTCCCAGGGCCCGAGGTCGGGAAAACATAGCGCGGTTGACCTAAAGCAAAGAGGGATGCCGGCACGAAAAGGCCGCAGACCGCGGCCCAGATCACAGTCTTGCGCACCGCCGCGACCGAGTTTGCGGAAACTTGAGATCGCACCTTTCTATCCTAGTGCCGAAACGGCGTTTGCGGTAAACTGCGGCCGCCATTGCATGCCCGGCCCACACGGACGCGTTTGGGCATTATCCGGATCAGAGCGGGCCATCGCCGATCAAACTCAACTGGCGGGGATCGTGCGCCGGCACTTTGGGCGGGAGCTTCTTGAGATCGTCGTGCCGGGGATTGAACTTGCGGATGAGCTGGTTCAGCTTGAGCGAGGATTCCCAGATCTCAAACAGCAGGTGGCATCGCGGGCAGCCGCCCTCAGTCGCGGGGCGACCGTCGGTGGCGGGATTGTAGCGCTTGTGGCGCCCGCAACGGCCGTCGAACTTGCGCGATCGGATCTTCAAAGGCTCGCGTTATACCCTTTCGAGTTCTCCGGATTCGCCCTTGCTGGCGGATATCCAGTAACTTGGCGGCCCAAGTTACACGCACATTGTAACCCGCAGCGGCGAAAGCGGGGATCATGATTGTGAGTTGGGTGAGTGCAGTCCGGCCCCCGGGCGGGGGCCGGAATCTGCGTGGCGGGACGCACAAAAAAATGGTTCCAAGTGACCCGATTCCCAGCACTGCCCACCGCCGTCATGCACGGCATTGAACATCGCGTTTGAGAGCGCCGGACGATTCGCCGTTCCGCTCCCCCAAAGCTGTTTTCTCCAGCCTTGGGATCAAAGCTTCCCGGCTCGCCGCAGCCTTTTGCCTCTCTCAAACTGAACCGCCGGCTCGTAACGGCCTTTCGCTCGCCCGCAACGGTTGCCTCTTTCAAGGCCTCCATTCCGGGGTCAAAGTTCCCGGCCTGCTACTTCGCCTGCTTGCCAGCCGCTTCCGCAACCCGTTCGGCTCTTCGGCTCCGCTGCCGCCCGCGAGTTCTTACTCGCCACGGCCGCTTCCTTGCCTCGTGCCCGTTGCTGCTTCCACGACCGGCTCCCCGAATGGCTCGCCCAGCTTCCACTCCCCTTCGGGACTTTTGCCTCCCTAAGGATCAAAGTGTTCGACTGGCCCGGTCACCCGGCGGCCCGCCTTCCGATTCCGCCCGATCTCCGTTCGCTCCCCGCAGCCTCAAACTAGTGAACTAGACTTGCTGGCTACGGATCACCGTTCCCGGTCCGCTACGTTTCCGGAGGCTTGCTGTTCCTCAAACCTCTTGGAACCTTCATCAATATGAACCAGGATGCGAAATCGGTCAATCGTTTTTTGCGGCAAAAACGAGTTTTTCCTCAATATATTTCTATAGTGTTTCGTTCAAGTTACGCACAAGGCTTGTGCATCGCGCGTGGATAAAACACACGCGCGGCAAGTTGTTCTCGCGAGCCCGGCGCGCGGAGTCTACCGGACTGCCGCTTCGCCCAACTGCATGACGGCGTCGCGCGCGGGGCCGCTGCTGCCGTCGGAAACCTGGACCAGCAGGATGCGGATCAGGTCGTTGTGAGGATCGATCCAGCCTTCGGTGCCGAACGCTCCGCCGTGGCCGAAAGTGCCGGGCGAGTGCAGCATCAGTGTTCCTTCCGGCTTGTCGACGATCTCGAACGTCAGTCCGTAGCCGGTGCCGCCCATCCATCCGGATGGCTCAACCGGCGGCGTGAAGACGCGCGTCATGGTGTCGATGGTCTGGCGGGAAAGATAGCGGTGGCCCTGGTATTCGCCGCCAGAGAGCAGCATCTGGTAGAACTTCACCAGGTCGCCGGCGGTGGAATAGAGGCCGTACTCGGGCCCGGGATAGCGCGCGCCGGCGCGATACTTGGTTGGATCGCCGGCCAGAATCTCATCGCCCGCCCGCACCAGTTTCCCGGTGGCGTGCTTGTAGACCAGCGCGATGCGGTCGCGTTTATCGGGAGGCGCAAGAAAGAATGTGTCGGTCATCCCGAGCGGTTTCAGAATGCGGCTCTCGATGTAGTGGATGTAATCCTCGCCGCTGACCTTTTCGATAATGCGGCCCAGCGTGGCGATTCCCATATTGCTGTAGCGCCAGCGCGTGCCCGGTTCGAACTGCAGATGGCGGGTCGCGTAAAAGCGCACCGCCTCGTCCAGCGGCATGCGCATGGTGCGCAGTTGGTCGCTCAGCTCACCATCGGGATTCTCGCCGAGGCCGGAGGTGTGACACATCAACTGCCAGACCGTGGGCGGGCGCGCGGGCGGATGCGTGGTGAGGTTGCCATTAGGCAGGCGCTCTTCAACGACTTGGCCGTGGAATTCGGGAAGGTAGTCTTCAATCGGGCGCTTTAGCTCAAGCTTCCCTTCCTCGACCAGCATCATGGCGCCCACGCCGGTGAACTGCTTCGTCATCGACATGATTTGGAAAATGGAATCCGTGGTCATCGGCTTGCCGCCCTCGATGTCGCGCCAGCCCACGGCATCGAGAGACGCGATTTCGCCGTGCCGCGCCACCAGCGCGACGGCGCCCGGAATGGTTTGGTTATCCACCAGTTCCCGCAGGCGAACGGGGATCAACTTCAGGCGGTCCGGATCCAGGCCCGTTCCGGCGGGCGCCTGCGGCCTCACCGGCAACGCAGCCAGCAGAATCAAGGCAAGCGGGAAAAGTTTGCGCATGGAGGATGAGTGTAACGCGATGAAGGCCGCGACGGAAGCTGCGGCGCTGAGACCCGAGGCTCCGCCCGGCGTCGAGAAGAGTCTCGACGCGGCACGCGCGCCACCACGCTAGTGCGTCATCGCGTAGACGATGTAGTTGACGCCGAGACGGATGGCGAGGTCGGCGAATTTGGCGGGATAACGAGGGTCGTCGGCCCACTCCCAGGCGTCGCCGATATCGGAGTTATACAAGATGGCGACGATGATGCGGCCTTTGTCGTCATAGATGCCACGCCAGTGGGCGCCGCGGCTGGACGGGCCGTTGTTGGATTTGTATCCCGCGCGAAGATGGGCCTCGCCGGGCACCTGGATCCGCTGGTCGAGATCGTAGACGGTGTGAAAAATGGGATCGTCGTCGTCAATCTCGCGGATGGGAAACTCGGGCAGCGCCTTGCGGATGCGCGATTCGAACTCGGCCCACTCGGCGTTGCCGTGGAAATCGTCGGCCATGAAGAACCCGCCGCGCAGCAGGTACTCGCGCAACTCCTGCCCTTGCACGCCGGTGAGGCCCCACTCGCCTACCTGCACGGCATAGAGCCAGGGCCAATCATAGGCATCGCCCTCATCCAGATTCACCGGCTGCTCGACCGAGCGAACGTGAATGCGGGTGAGGCGGCGCACGGCGAGGGAAAAATGGCGGTCGGCGCGCGGAAAATCCTGCGTCCACAGGGAGACGCCGGTGTGCCAGTCGAGGTCGCGGTAGCGGTAACCGTTCAGCGGGCCGGGCGGATACATCAGGCGCGCGAACGCCCACTCGGTTTTCTCCCGGTAGTCGGCCGGCAGGGGGACGTCGCCGATCGAGTATTCCACGCCCTCGAACTGGCGAAACGGGCGCTGAAACGCCGACACCGCGGACAGACCGATGAGGCCGCACGCGAACCACTTGAGCCGCTTGCCAAGACGCATCCCGCCCCTCTTTGGTTTGAGGATAGCAGAGGCGGGATCGGTCGATGCGATGTCGTGGTGCGGCTTTTTACAGGCCTTTCTTGGTCAGGAACGCGATCAGGTCGACCACGCGGCAGGAGTAACCCCACTCGTTGTCATACCAGCTCACAACCTTCAGCAGGTCGCCGTCAAGCACCTTGGTCATCTGCCCGTCCACGATGGAGCTGTTCGGATTGTGCAGCATGTCGGTCGAAACCACGGGGTCGTCGGTGTAGGCCAGGATGCCCTTCAGTTCGTTGGCGGCGGCGTGCTGGAAGGCGGCGTTGACTTCCTCGGCGGTGGCCTTCTTCGCCAGCAGCGCGACCAGGTCCACCACCGAAACGTCCGGCGTGGGAACGCGCATCGAGTAGCCGTCCAGCTTGCCCTTGAGCTCCGGCATCACCAGGCCAATGGCCTTTGCCGCGCCGGTGGTGGTGGGAATCATGTTCAACGCAGCGGCTCGCGCGCGGCGCAGATCCTTGTGCGGGAAATCGAGCACGTTCTGGTCGTTGGTGTAGCTGTGGATCGTAGTCATCGATCCCTTCAGGATGCCGAACTTCTCTTGCAGCACTTTCGCCACCGGTGCCAGACAATTGGTGGTGCAACTGGCATTGGAAATGATGTTGTCCTTGGCCGGATCGTAGGCCGCGTCATTCACGCCCAGCACGATGGTGAGATCCTCGTTCTTGGCCGGCGCCGAGATGATGACCTTTTTCACCGTACCGCGCAGGTGCTTGGCGGCGTCCTTGGCATCGGTAAACCGGCCCGTCGATTCGACCACAATCTGCGCGCCCACCGAAGTCCAGTCGAGCTCGGCCGGGTCCTTGGTGGCGAACACCTTGATCTTCTTCCCGCCGACAAAAATGATGTCGCCTTCCACCTTCACTTCTTCGTGAAGCGTTCCGAGCACGGAATCGTATTTCAATAAGTGCGCGAGGGTCTTCGTATCGGTGAGATCGTTCACTGCCACGAATTCGATATCGCCGCGGTGCATGCTCGCGCGGACGATGTTCCGGCCGATACGCCCGAATCCATTAATGCCGACTTTGACTGCCATAGTTATTCTCCTGTGAAATATTGAGGGATTGGATTGAACACAAAGGATATCAGGATGCAGTTTCGCAGGCAACCCGCCTATAGGGAAGCTAAACTCCGAAATTGTGGGATAGACCATCGCCTCTCGTGGTCTATTGGGATGGGCCGCCGGCCCGCGAAATTTCATGAAAAACTCTGGCAGCGCCGGCGGTCTTGCCGCCGGTGATTTGCCGGGATTCCCGGAGCTTCGAGGCGGTTTTCGACCCTATCCTGCCCCGTTCAAGCTCGACACATTGACCGACGACAAAAACCGGTCGTCAATCCCACCTCCGCGGCTGCCGCTACAATCGAAAAGAAGAGGACTCGCCCGCATGACAACCGGCGCATTTCGATCCATTCGCTGCCAACTGGAAGGCGCGACAGCCGTCGTCACCCTGAATCGTCCCGAGCGCCGCAACGCCCTTTCCCTCGGCCTGATGCTGGAGTTGGCGGCCTGCCTGGAGGAAATCGGCCGCAACCGCGAAATCCGCGCCGTCATCCTAGGGGCTGCTGGAACGGTATTCTGCGCCGGCCACGATCTCAGCGAAATGACCGGCCGCGACATCGGCGATTACCGGCGCATCTTCGACGTCTGCACCGAGCTGATGACCAAGATCCAAACCATCCCCCAGCCGGTGATCGCCGAGGTGCAGGGCATCGCAACGGCCGCGGGCTGCCAGTTGGTGGCCACCTGCGACCTCGCCATCGCCGCCGACACGGCCGCCTTCGGAACGCCCGGCGTGAAGATCGGCCTCTTCTGCACCACGCCGATGGTGGCGCTGACCCGCGCCATCGGCCGCAAGCGCGCGCTGGAGATGCTGCTCACCGGTCAAATGGTGGATGCCCACACGGCCGCCGATTGGGGTCTCATCAATCGCGTGGTACCGGCCGCCGAGCTCGAAGCCGAATCGCGCAAACTGGCGGCGAAGGTGGCCGAAGCGAGCTCACTCGTGGTCGCTCTCGGCAAGCAGGCGTTCTACGCACAGATCGATCTCGACCAGCCCAAAGCTTACGCCTACGCCAAAGAAGCGATGTCGAGAAACGCGCTGGCCGCGGACGCCCAGGAGGGCATCTCCGCATTCCTGGGCAAGCGCCCGCCCTGCTGGACNNCACTACGTGCCTAGAAACAGCGGCCGGATGTGACGCTCGAAAAGGTTGGTGGTGACGTTGCGCGCGATGGATTCCTCGCAGGCGTCCAGCATCTTCGTGTACCGCTCGCCCATCTTGGCCGCGACCTTGTACCCGACATGCAGCAACTGGCGGAGGTTGGGATTGAAAAGCGGATTCTGCCGATCGTGCCGTAACGCGCCGGCGTACTGCTCCGCCGTCCAGCCATTCACCGTCGCGGGCGTGGGCAGCTTGGAGGCATCGATGTCGATCACCGAGGCGTAGGGCTTGCAGAGCTCAGTCTGGTGTTCGTAAGCCTCCGCGTAAATCTCCTTGGCCAGCGCCAGCCCTTCCGCGCCGGCTTCAGCCAGGCCGATGAGTTCCTCCAGCCACGTGGTGCCGGCCGTCTTGAGATGAACTCCGTTGCCGTTATTCCCCAGCGCGCGGCGGATGGGCGCATACAGCGAGAACTTGTCGCTGCCGGAATGCACGCTCAGCTTCAACTCTTTGGGCAGTTTGTAACGCTCCACCGCGTGCGCCACCACGGCCAGGTCGGTCGAGAACTCCCGCTCGAACTGCTCCACGTTGCCCACGTAGTCCACGCCCTTGTTGAAGCGGCCCGTGAACTTGGGGGCGATGGTCTGGACGGGTACTCTTTCGTCGGCCAGGGCGGCCAGAATCAGCAGCAGCTCGGATGGCGTCTGCGGCGAATCGGTCTCATCCATCGAAACTTCCGTGATAAAGCTGCCCGGCGCGCGCTGCGCGATGTGCCGGTAGATGGCCGCCGCCTCGCTGATCGCGTGCAAGTATTTGGACGCGGATCGAAAGGCCTTATCCTTGGTGAACGTCAACGGCTCTGCCAGGCCGTCGATCTCGATACGTCCCACCAGTTCCCGGTGGCGCGCCAGGAACGCTTCCACCGCGCCGGGCTTCGGGCGATGCGCGATGGCGTGGGCTACGTCCAGCGTGAAAAAGTCGCAGGACCCGATGAACCGGTCGACCGTCTCCAGGTTGATGTGGTCCGCATCGAGAAAATAGGGCTGCTTCCAGCCCAGATCCTCCACGGCCGCATCGGCGGCGGCGCGCGTGCTCGCGGGTTCCGAACCTACAATCTTGTGTTCGCGGTTGGACTTGTTCCAAACCGGCGTCACCGAAGCGCCCTGAGCGGCGGCGCACACGCAAGCCGCGAGTTGCGCTTTCGCCTCGTGAGAAAACCGGTCGCCCATGCCCAATGAATATCGGTTCAGTCGAAGCTCGTTCTGATCATTCACAATAGAGCCGCCATACGCCAAGTCTTCGAGAAAAGCATCTTCGGTTCTGAATATATTGGGCGGCACCGGAAGCGTCAAGTCGGCGGCGTTAAAGCTCCATTTTAGAAAAACTCAATGAAACCAACAAACGCACCGCCTATAATGGATCGGAAAAGCCATGACACGCCGCACTCTCTTGGGAGGCGCCGCCGCGTTGGCGGCGGCGCGCTTCCGGCTCCTGGCCGAGCCGCCCGCCGACCCCGCTCGCCAGTTGGAACAGATTCTGGCCCGCATCCGCCCGCCCCAATTCCCGGACCGCGCGTTCGAAATCACTCGTTTCGGCGCTCGCGAGGGCGGACAGATCAAAGCGACCGTTGCCATCCGCGACGCTATCCAGGCCTGTTCCGCCGCCGGCGGCGGCCGGGTCGTGATCCCGGCCGGCGTCTTCCTCACTGGCGCGATCCATCTGGCCAGCAACGTCAACCTGCGCCTGGAAGACGGCGCAACGCTGCGGTTTAGCCAGGATCCGCACGACTATCTGCCGGTGGTCTTCACCCGCTTCGAAAGCACCGAGTGCATGAACTACTCGCCCTTCATTTACGCCTTCGAACAATCCAACATCGCCGTCACCGGAAACGGGACGCTCGATGGCGGCGCGGACGCGGACCACTGGTGGCCGTGGAAGAAAAATGCCGTGCGCGGCCCGCAACCGGCGTCCTCCGACAACCGCGCCCTGCTCGCGCAGGGCGAAAAAGACGTGCCGGTGAGCCAGCGCGTCTACGGCGATGGGTCCACGCTGCGGCCCAATTTCGTGCAGCCATACCGCTCGACCAACGTTCTGCTCGAAGGCGTCACCATCCGCAATTCGCCGATGTGGGAACTCAATCCCGTGTTGTGCAGGAATGTCACCGTGCGCAACGTCAAGATCTCCAGCCACGGTCCCAACAACGATGGCTGCGATCCGGAGTGCTCGACCGACGTGCTGATCGATGGTTGCGAATTCGATACCGGCGACGATTGCATCGCCATCAAGAGCGGCCGCAATCGCGACGGACGCCGCGTCAACGTCCCCTGCGAAAACATCGTGGTGCGGAATTGCCGCATGAAAGACGGCCACGGTGGCGTATCCATCGGCAGCGAAGTTTCGGGCGGCATACGCAATGTGTACATGGAAAACAACCGCATGGACAGCCCGCACCTCGACCGCGCCTTGCGCATCAAGACCAACTCGCACCGTGGCGGCGACCTGGAGAATTTCTACTTCCGCAACAACACGGTCGGCGAAGTGGCGGGCGGCGTAATCGACATCGATTTCTATTACGAGGAAGGCCCCGGCGGCCCGTTCACGCCCAGCGTGCGCAACGTGGTGGTGGAGAACATTATGTCCGAGCGCAGCCGCTATGCGCTCTACCTGCGCGGATACGAAAACGCCAAAATCTCCGGCGTCCGCGTCGCCCATTGCGTCTTCAACAACGTCGCCCAGCCCGACGTGATCGAAAACGTCGCATCACTCGAACTCGTCGACGACTTGAGAAACGGCAAGCCGATGGCGGCGAAGTAGCCGAACGAGCGCGCGCCGCGAACGGAGCCGCAAGCAAACGGAGCCGCGACCAAAGGGAGCGGTCAGGTTGAAGACGACGCACGCTCCGGCCGCTCCCTCTGGTCACGGCTCCGTTTGACTTGTTTCTCTTCCGCGCCCTGCTATTCTGGAGGCCACCGGAAAACACATTATGAAGGCTAAATACACGCTTGCACTTCTGTTGATATGCCTCGCCTCTCCGCTCGCGGCGCAGAAATTCGAAGGGCTGGCTGCCACGCCGCCAATGGGATGGAACAGTTGGAACACGTTCCAAGGCAACATCAGCGAGAGCCTGATCAAAGAGATGGCCGACGCAATCGTCTCCAGCGGAATGCAGAAGGCGGGCTACCGCTTCATCGTGATCGACGACGGCTGGGAGGCCCCGGAGCGCGACGCGCAAGGCAACCTGGTGCCCGACCCCACGCGTTTCCCGCACGGCATGAAAGCCATTGGCGATTACCTGCACTCGCGCGGTTTCCTGTTCGGCATCCACAACTGCGCGGGGACGAAAACCTGCGCCGGCCTGCCCGGCGGGCGCGGCCACGAGTTTCAGGACGCGCGCGCGTACGCTTCCTGGGGAGTCGATTATCTGAAGTACGACTGGTGCAATCACGGCACGGCGAACGCCGAGGAGACTTACAAGACGATGCGCGATGCGCTCCACGCCGCCGGCCGGCCGATCGTTTTCAGCCTTTGCGAATGGGGCGACAACAAACCCTGGACCTGGGCCAGGGACGTCGGCCATTTGTGGCGCACCACCGGCGACATCATGGATTGCTACGATTGCCAGGGCGCTTACTCGCTCGGCTGGAAGTTCATCTTGGAGTTGCAGGTGGGCTTGGAGCAATACGCCGGCCCCGGCCACTGGAACGATCCCGACATGCTCGAAGTGGGCAACCCGGGCCTGAACGAGGCGGAATCGCGCGCCCACTTCAGCCTGTGGGCCATGCTGGCCGCACCGTTGATGGCCGGCAACGACGCGCGCAAGATGCCGGAGCAGGTCCGCGACATTCTCAACAACCCGGAAGTCATCGCCATCGACCAGGACGCGCTGGGCAAGCAGGGCTCCCGTTTCATGAAGCACCCCGGCAAGCAGATCTGGTCGAAAGAATTGTCCGGCGGCGACTGGGCCGTGTGCTTCTTCAATGACAGTGACGAAGCCGTACAACTGAGAATCGACTGGGCGCATCTGTCGTTCCTCAAAGGCGCCTACCGCGTGCGCGATGTGTGGCAGAAGAAGGACCTGGGCCGCAACGAAGGCGAGTTTCGCGCGCCGCTTCCCTCGCACGATGTGGTGCTGCTCCGGCTGACGCCGGTGAAGTAGCCGAATGCCGCGGCGGTAGGACAGGCGATCGGTTTTTGTCGCCTGTCTTCGCGGGCCAGTGACAGACCACGAAAGGCGATGGTCTGTTCTACCTGCGCTACGCGATGCCGCCGCGCAACAAGGACGCGGCCGAGGGCGGCGCGGCGTTGCGCAGCGACGGAGCGTCTTCGCTTTCCTCCACCTTGTCGCCTTCGCCGGGCGCCAGGAACAGATTGGCATCGATGCCGTGCTGGCGCGTGTAGAGGTCGTAATAGCGGCCCCCGAGCGCGTACAGCGATTCGTGTGTACCACGCTCCCGAATGCGGCCGTCCTCCAGCACCAGGATCTGATCGGCGCGGCGGATAGTGGAAAGCCGGTGCGCGATGACGAACGTGGTGCGCCCCTTCATCAGGTAGGAGAGGCCCTCCTGAATGGCGGCTTCGGATTCTGAGTCGAGGCTGGAGGTGGCCTCATCCAGAATCAGGATGCGCGGGTCGGCGAGAATGGCGCGGGCGATCGAGACGCGCTGACGCTGCCCGCCGGAAAGCTTGACGCCGCGCTCGCCCACGATCGTGTCGTATTTCTTTTCCAGCTTCTCGGCGAACTCATCCACGCGCGCGATGCGGCAGGCTTCCAGGATCGCTTCTTCCGGCGCGCCCTGCCGCGCGAAAGCGATGTTCTCTCGAATCGAGCCGTCAAACAGAAACGTGTCCTGCAGAACCACGCCGAGCTGCGTGCGGTATGCATCCAGACGCACCGTCGAGAGATCGATTTCGTCCACCAGCACGGAGCCCTCGCTGGGCTCGTGAAACGCGGCGATCAGGCTGATGACGGTGGATTTCCCGGAGCCCGACGGGCCCACCAGCGCGGTGACGGTGCCGGGCGCGGAGGCGAAGCTCACTTCATGCAGCACCGGCTTGCCGGGGTCGTAGGCGAAGGTCACTCGGTCGAACGTGAGATAACCCTGGAGGGTCCCGATGGCGGTCGTGCGGCGCGGCTCCTCGTCTTCGGGCCTTTCGTGCAACACCTCTTGCGTGCGGTCCAGGCCAGCCAGCGCTTCGGTGAGCTGTGTGCCGATGCCCACCACCTGGAACATGGGCGCCACCAGGAAGGCCAGGAACATAGTGAAGCTCATGAAGCCGCCGAGCGTCAGCGTGCCGGCGCCGATCTGGCGCGCGCCGAGAAACATCACGGTCGCTCCCACCAGGCCCATCAGCACGGTGGCGGATAGACTCATCAGCGAAATGGCGGTGAGGCTCTTCAGCACGTTGTCCAACAGGCGCTGCACTCCACCCGCGAACACGTTGGCTTCCTCGGCCTCGGCGTGATAGCCCTTCACCACGCGCACGCCGGCCAGCGATTCGGTGAGACGGCCGGTGACTTCCGCGTTGATCTTGCCGCGCTCGCGAAAGATCGGCCGGATGCGGCGAAACGCCTTGCTCAGCCCGAAACCGAAAGCGCCGATGAACAGCAGCGCCAGGCCGGTGAGCAGCGGGCTGATGTAGACCAAAGCCGCGAGCGAAAATAGCGCCTTCATGATCCCGCCCACGAAGTCCACCAGCCCGGTGCCCACCAGGTTGCGCACGCCTTCCACGTCGGTCATGATGCGGGAAACCAGCGCACCGGTTTTGTTGGCATCGTAGTATGCCACCGGCAGCCGGCCGATGTGCTGCTGCACGCGGCGGCGCATTTCCGTAATCAGACGCTGCGCCTCTTTGGAAAGCAGTTGCGTGAGCGAATAGGATGTGGCGCCCTGAATCAGCGTCGCCAGCAAAACCGCGCCCACCAGCGGCAGCAGCAGTTTCGTCTGATGTTTGGTGATGACGTCATCGATCAGGAACTTGGTGGAACCCGGCAGCACGATGCCGCAGACGCTGTTGATCAACGTCAACAACAGGCCGAGAGCGAACAGGGCGCGGCGCGGCCGCACCAGCTCGACCACCAGCGGCCAGGAGCTGCGCAGCGTTTCGGCGGTCTTCTTCTTGGAACCGGGAGAGACTGCTTTCGAATGATGCCCGTGTGTGGGAGACACTAATTTCAGAGTACACTGGGCGCGCCCCGCCCGTCAGCCCGCTCTTTCGGCCAGGGTGCGCGTCACCAGCGCGGGCACTTCGGACGGCGTGGTAACGGCGAGCACGGCAAAACCGGCGGCGCGCCCGCTGGCCAGACCGGCAGCGGAATCTTCCACCACCAGCGGCGTGCGCGCACCCAACAATTCCGCGGCCTTGCGATACGGTTCCGGGTCGGGCTTGTAGTGCGTCACATCCTCCGCGCCGACCAGCGCGTCGAAGTGGCGCCGCAAACCGCCGGCGGCCAGCAGGGGATCGATTTCGTCGCGCGCGCTCGACGTCACCACAGCCAGTTTGTAGCTGCGGTGCAGGTTTTCGAGAAAGGCATCGAGCGCCGGGTCAAAAGGCGGATGGGCAAGCACTCGCCGGCGGAAGAGCTCTTTCTTCCTGGGATACTCGGCGTAGAGCGTCCGCCAGTCGAGCGGCGGGTTGGCGAGCCCGGCCAGCGTCCGCAGCATATCCTTGTCGTCGATGCCTATGCCGTGATCGCGGTAATAATCCCATTCGAGCGTGATGCCGAGCGGCTTCAGCACCTCGGCCCAGCACGCCCAGTGAACCGGCTCGGTATCGGCCAGCACGCCGTCGAAATCGAAAAGGATGGCGTCGAACTCAGGCATGGAGGTTAATTGGCGGATCCAGGCTTGCGCATGAGGCTTGACAGGCGCTGGTATTCGAACGTATCCATGGCCTCGCGATTCAGGCTCCCGGCGTTCAGTTCGATGATCTCGATGTCTCTGCGGTCGCGAGCCTCTCTTTCGAGGCGCGCGGTGATGGATGTCTTGACTTGCACAGGATCATTGTATGCTCGAACGCCTGATGGCGCATGCCATCGGAAGCAGTGAAAAACAATCCGCCCGCAAGCGGGCGTTGGCAAGCTAAAGCGTGCCCTACCAAGCGTGGTAGGATAATCCTCCAGGACTCTCCGCGATATGCTCGGCTTTGACAAGCGCGCCGCCCGCTCCACGTGGACGGCGGCGCTTGTGCTGCTGCTGCTCTACGTGGTTTATCTGGCGCGCAAGACGCTATTCGTTTTCACGCTGGCTCTATTGTTTGCCTATGTGCTTGCGCCACTGGTGAACCTGCTCGACCGTATTTTTCCGGCGCGCCGTACCCGAACGGCGGCGTTGGCGCTGGCGTTTGTAATCGTGGTGGCGATTGTGGGCGCGCTCGGATATCTGCTCGGCGTGCGGGTGGTAGACGAGGCTTCGGTGCTCGCCCTGAGGTTTCCCACCATGGTGGAGAGCTGGCAGCACCCGCCGCCCAGCGACCATTCGATGAGAGCGCAGATCGCGGAAAGGGTCCGCTCCGAAGTGGCGACGCGTTCGCAGAGCCTGATCTCCGAGCTGCCGCAGTATGGGCTGCAGCTTCTCGGCGTAGCCAGCAACCTCATCTACGTAGTGATCATACCCGTCCTCGCGTTTTTCTTCCTGAAGGACGCGACGACCATGCGGGGGCACTTTCTCGATCTGCTGGAGGAGGGTCCGCGCCGCGCGCTGCTCGACGACGTAATCTCCGACGTGAACCTGCTGCTGGCGCACTACATGCGGGCGCTGTTCCTGCTCTCGGCAGCCGCGTTCGCGACGTACGCCATTTTCTTCTCCGTGATGCGCATGCCGTATGCGATTCTGCTGGCGGCCGTCGGCGGCCTGCTGGAATTCATTCCCATGCTGGGCCCGGTCACCGCCATCGCGCTGATCCTTATCGTGGCCAGTCTGGCAGGCGTGAACTTGGTGCCGATTGTGGTGTTTGTGGTGCTGTTCCGCGTGATTCAGGACTACGTCGTCTCGCCGCACCTGATGGGGCGAGGGGTGCAACTGCATCCCCTGCTGGTGCTGTTCGGTGTGTTCGCCGGCGCGGAGATCGCCGGCATCCAGGGGACCTTCCTTTCGGTGCCGGTGCTGGCGATGGTGCGGATCGTGTATCTGCGCATTCGCAAGGCGCGCCTGAGCGCCCGGCAGGCGACAGCGTAGACCAGTAGGACGGACGATCGGTTTTTGTCGTCTGTCAAGTCTCGCGTTGTAACGGAACATGACAGACCACGAAACACGCTGGCCCGTCCTACCTGCCGGCGCTAGCGCCAGCGGCCGCGGTAGTAGCGCCAGTGAGCGCCTTCGTGGCGCCACGCGGGAGCCACCCACACGGCGCGCGCGCGCGGCGGGCGGACCCAGCGGCCGGGAGCCCAGACCCATGCGCCGCCGCGCAGATCCCAGAATCCTTCGGTCCAGACGAAGCCCGCGCCGGGCGCCATGCCGATCACACCGTACCGCGGCGGCGGCGGTTCCACGATGACCGCGGCGCCTCCGGCGCAACCGGTGAACAACGATCCCGCCATCAGGAATGCAGCCGTCAAAAGTTTCCGTTTCATTTTGTTCAACCTCCTACACGTTCAAACGCGGCGCCGGGGACGGCGTTGCGGGTCCTGAAACGAAGTTAATGTTAGGAGGTGTTAATGCGTGCGGCCGATAACACGAGAGGTGCGGTAGCGCCGGCGGTCTTGCCGCCGGTTCCTTGCGAACAAACAAGCGATCGGTTGGCCGGCGGAAGCGCCTGGGTGTGCGACATGGAAGTGGGAACTCGGCGGCTGGCTTTGTATCAGGGCACCGGCTTCAGCCGTGCCACAACACATCGGTAGCCAATGGCTTTAGCCGCTGTGGCTTTCCTGCGGGCGCAGGGGCTGAAGCCCCCACATTTCTCGCGATCCTTCGGCACGCCTCAAAGCCGTGCCCTGATACAAAGCCTCCTGAAAGAAAGAAGCGTTGCGTACCCCTACGCTCAGATTCGCGGGAATTCATTAGCAATGGAGAGTTTCGCCATTCCTGTGTCGCGCGCCCGAAGCGCCTGCCCCACTGCCGTTTCCCGCTGGCAACCGGTAAGATTGAAGTAGGCTCTAGCCCATGCGCGCATTTCCCAGCGAGTTTTCGATTGGCACGGTGCGGGTTGCTCCGGCCACGGTGCTGGCGCCGATGGCGGGCGTCACCGATACCGTGTTCCGGCGCTTCATCCGCAACCTGGGCGGCTGCGGGCTGATGATGACGGAATTCACCAGCTCCCACGGCGTGAAGGCCGCGGGAACGGCGCACAAGCCCACGCGCACGCTGAAGTACCTGGCCTTCGAAGCGGAGGAGCGCCCGATTTCGGCGCAACTATTCGGCGCCGACCCGCAAGTGTGCGCGGATGCCGCGCGCGTGTGCCAGCACCTGGGCTTCGACATCGTCGACCTCAATCTGGGCTGCCCGGTGAACAAGGTGGTGCGGTGCAACGGCGGATCGGGCCTGTTGCGCGACCTGCCGCTGGTAGAGCGCCTGTTGCGCGAAGTGCGGCGCGCGGTGACGATCCCGTTCACGCTGAAATATCGCGCCGGCTGGAACGATCGCGAACTGGTGACGGTGGAGTTGGCGCGGCTGGCGGAAGATTGCGGCCTGGACGCCATCGCGCTGCACCCGCGCACGCGCGAGCAGGGCTACGCCGGCAAAGCCGATTGGAGCCGCATCGCGGAGGTGAAAGCCGCGGTGAAGATCCCGGTGATCGGCAACGGCGACATCGTCACGCCGGAGGACGCCGTCCGCATGGTGGCCGAAACCGGCTGCGATGCGGTGATGGTAGGCCGCGCGGCAAGCTCCAATCCGTGGATCTTCCGACAGATCGAGCAGTACCTAGCGACCGGCGCCTACGAGCAGCCAAGCGAGCACGACCGCTACCAGATGATGCGGCGCTATTACGCGATGCTGGTAGAGCGCGGCGAGAAGGATACGGTCGGCAAGATGAAACAGTTTGCCACTTACTTCACACACGGCGTGCGCCACGGCGCGCAGCTTCGCGCGTCCATCTACCAGGCGCAGCAGCCGCAAGCTATTCTCGATCTGGTGGACGAATTCTTCCAGGCCGAGCCGGCGGCGGTTTCCTGATCCGGTGAAGCCTGATCCCGTGAAAAAAGTTCAGATCATCACCGATGGCTCCTGCCTGGGCAATCCGGGCGCCGGCGGCTGGGCGTGCATTCTGCTCCACAATCGGCGCACCAAGGAAATGTGGGGATCGGAGCCGCACACCACCAACAACCGCATGGAGCTGCGCGCGGCCATCGAAGGTTTGCGCGCGCTCACCGAGGCCTGCGCGGTGGAAGTGGTGACGGATTCGGAATACGTCAAGAACGGCATCACCACGTGGATTCACGGGTGGAAGCGCAAGGGCTGGATGACGGCGGCCAAGAAGCCGGTGATCAATCAGGACCTATGGAAAGACCTGGACCAACAAGTGGCGCGCCATCAGACCACCTGGGTATGGACCAAGGGCCACGCATCGCACGCCGGCAACAACCGCTGCGACGAACTGGCCAACCGTGCCGCCCGGGAACAGAGCGCAAGCGGGCAAGCGGATGGATAGTGGGAGTTGCGGAACCGCCCCGCGGGTGCCAGGTGGGGCAGGCGCTTTCGCCTGCCAACTGTGTTTCCAGTCAGTACGCGGTTGGCAGGCGGAAGCGCCTGCCGCACTAGGCGCGCTTCGCCAGCTACGCTTCTCTCAGTAGTTCCGTGCGGTACTTGGGTGCGAGCGCTTTCACTTTCTCGATGAATGCGGCCTGCTCTTTTTCGTTCAGCTTCGGCGGGGGCGTGGTACGCGTGGCGACCGGTACTCCGACCTCCATGAAGAATTTCTCCTGGCCCGCGGGAGAGCAGATACAGAGCAGGCGTACCGGCCCGGCGAAAGCGTTGTGAAACTGATGCGGCGCGTTCGCGGGAATGTGCAGGGTGTCGCCTGCGCGCACGATCGACTTGTTGCCACGGAAAGTTGCTTCCATCTCGCCTTCGAGAAGGATGAAGGTCTCCTCGAAATCATGCCGATGCGGCGGCGGGCCGCCACCCGGCGGGATGTACATATCAATTACACAGAAGCGTCCATCGGTCTCTTCACCCGCCACGGTGATGGTGTAGGTATCGCCGACCAGACCGACGTGAGGGAGGCTGTCGGGTTTTGCTAGCGTGAGACTGCGTTCGAGGTTGTCCCGTGGGATCGTTGGCGCATCAGTCGGCATCCCGTTTCTCCCGTCGTAAAGTCCCGTCTCGTTGTAGCTGTGGAGCTACGCACAACTTCCCATGCGCAGCCGAGCCAGCTTCGAAATCCTCAAAGCTGCGCGGCACGTGGCTTAATCTGAAACTGAACCCGCCGGGGCGGCTTACTCGCCGAGAGCTTTCTGAATGGCGGCGTGAAGTTCCGGATCGTCCGGTTTGACTTTGCTCGGGAAGAACGCGACCACCTGGCCGTTCTTATCGATCACGTACTTGCTGAAATTCCACGCGGGTAAGTGTCCGGACGCGCCGAGGAACTTGTAGATTTGCGACTGGTCCGGATTGGCCTTGGTGACGACTTTCGAAAACATCGGAAAGTCGACATCGTAGGTCCGCTTGCAGAAAGTGGCGATTTCCTCCGGTGTGCCGGGTTCCTGCCCGCCGAAATCGTTGCTGGGGAATCCGAGCACCTCAAACGCTTTGCCGCTCATTTCGCGGTGCAGCTTCTCGAGGCCCTCGTATTGCGGCGTGAAACCGCACTTGCTGGCCACGTTCACGACGAGCGTAACCTTGCCCTGATACGCGGACAGGTCGGCCGGTTTGCCGTCGAGATAGGTTGTCTTCAATTCGTAGAACGATTTCACGTCGCCTCCCGAGTCTTGCGCGGTTGCGGCCGGAGCGGCCACGGCGGCAGCCATCGCGAGCAATGTCCAAATGTATTTCACTTGTTTTTCCTCTCCTGTGCGATCAAGCCCGCTGACGAGCTCAAGCAGCTTAGAACCAAGTTAGCCCAGGAGGGCAGGCGGGGTCAAACGGGGGCGGGGGGCGACGCGTCTGACCGCCCGCGCCAACCGACATCCAGCGGCTGCGGGGCCGGCCATGTCCTCACATGAACTTTCTTCTTCTGAAGGCCGAAAGGTCCTGAGCGGTGAGTTCGAACCACTCGCCATTCTTGCGCCGATCATGAAATCGTCGGTGCCAGTATTCCTCGATACCAGCGGGGTCATCGGTCTTGATCGAGTGGACGACCTTCGCCGCCTCGGGGAGTTGGATGACAAGCTCGCGTTCGCGGCGTCCCAGAGCGTTCGTTCGGCCGATCTTGTAAAAGCGGCCGGACTTCATCAGGTAGACATAGGCCAATTCGCCAATGGCACTCTCCTCAGGAGCTCCCTCCGAGTTTTCGGCATGGTCGTTCTTGGCCGTCGCGGCACAGAGCTCGGCGAGATCATTCTCGCCACGGTCCCGGCAAAACCGTTCGAGTTCAGCGGAGAGCGCTCGCATTCCGCCGAACTTTCCGAAGGTGCTGTGGCTCGGAAAGTTCCGATCGCTCCGGCGTTTGAGTCGGATCTCGCCCTCGACTGGAAAATGGCCAAGCTCTCGCACGAGGGCAGCAAGGTTGTCCAACAGGTCCTCGCGGGTTCGGGCGGCAATGAGTTGGTTTGGCGGGAACCCGGCCTCCTTCAAGGCGTCGCTCCATCGAGCCCAATACTTCCCGTGCCAGTCCCACTTCTTGATGCCCGTCTCCGCAAAGAAGCGATCAAGGCCCAGCGGGGCACCTCCATTTGCGCTGGCTGTTCGGCGAATCTCCGATAGAATGTGCTCCTTCGTCATGATCCCGGCACTTCGCACACCTTCGTAGTTCGAGGTGGAGAAGACCCCATTGTAAAGTAATTCCACTCCGCAGAAAGCAATCCGGATGGCCCCGACGCTAAGAGCGCGTGGAGTCGTTGTCAGCCAAATATCTCTGCGATTGGCAGTGCATCGCCTCCGAAAGCCGTCAACGGGATCGACTGGGGAGAATGCAAGCGTAAGATCGAGCCGTCTGGGTGAATCACGGTGACCGAGCCATCATCGGTGTCCACGATCCAGAATTCCGTGCAACCGTTGGCCAGGCCGAGTGAGGCCAGTTCACGCAGTTGCCGATCGGTATTGGATGGCGACTTGATTTCGATGACGAGTTCCGGCGCTCCTCGGAGGTTGTCTTCCGGATCAATCTGGTCATAGCGCTGATGCGAGACCACCGCGACGTCGGCGACCCGCAGGTCGAACTCTGCAACCGGTCGGTACGGGAATTCCATGCCTACCTGCCCGAATCCAGCCAATCGGTTCTCCAGGAGGCGCACGAACCGCCTTTGCAAGTTATAGTGTTTTGCCTTGGGCCGGGTCACTGCCACCACCTCGCCGTGATGCAATTCATAGGCGCGGCCGTCGTCTTGCATCCGCCGGAATTGTTGCACCGTGATCAGGTCGGGAAGCGCCGCCATAAAATCCTACTTCCACTCTACACTTCCTGCGCGGGCAAGCCAACTTTCCGAGCGGGAGCTTTTCGGCCGGAGCCAACGGTTGCGGTGAGCGACTGGCGGAATCGAATCGACCCGAGCTCAGGGGCCGCTCTGCTCGATATACTGATTACTTGCCGCCTAAAAAGCAGGTTCGATACCGCGATGCCGGTGTCAATATCGACGAGGGCAGCCGGGCTGTGGCTGCCATCAAGAAGCTGGCTCACGGGACGTTCACCCGCGGGGTGCTCACCGATATAGGCGGCTTCGGCGCCTGCTACCAGGTGAGCGGGTTCCGCAAGCCGGTGCTGGTGAGCTCGGCCGACGGAGTGGGGACCAAGTTGAAAGTGGCTTTCCTCACCGGCCGGCACGATACGGTCGGCGAGGACCTGGTGAACCACTGCGTCAACGACATCGCGGTGCAGGGCGCAGCGCCGCTGTTTTTCCTCGACTACTTCGCGGTCGGGAAGCTGGACGCGGACGTGGCGGCGGCGGTGGTCTCGGGGCTGGCGCGCGGCTGCCGCAACAACGGGTGCGCTCTCATTGGCGGCGAGACAGCCGAGATGCCGGGCATGTATGCGCCATCGGAATACGACCTGGCCGGCTTCATCGTGGGCGCGGCCGAGCGCTCCCAACTGCTGACCGGCAAGGCCATCCGCGCCGGAGACGCGCTGCTGGCGCTGCCCTCGAACGGCCTGCACACCAACGGATACTCACTGGCGCGCAAGCTGCTGTTTGAAACCGCCGGCCTGAGTCCAAGCGCGGTGCTTCCGGAAACCGGCGGCACGGTGGCGGACGCGCTACTGGCGGTGCACCGCAGCTATTTGAAGCCCATCCGCGCGCTAATGGAGGCGCGCCTGTTGCGCGGCGCGGCGCACATCACGGGCGGCGGCATCACCGACAACACACCGCGCATGCTGCCGGACGGACTGGCCATCGCCATCGACACGCAAGCCTGGCGTATCCCGCCGCTGTTCGAACTGCTGCGCCGGATCGGCAACATTCCGGAAGACGATTTCCGGCGGACCTTCAACCTGGGCGCCGGGATGATTCTGGCGGTTCCCGCGCGGTCCGCCGCTCGTGCCGAGGCGGTGCTGAGCCGGTTGGGCGAGACCCCGTTCCGCATTGGTACGGTCACGGCCGCAAAGAGGGGCCGTCCCCGCGTGGAGTACCGATGACACGCCTGGGCATTCTGCTTTCCGGCCGCGGCTCGAACTTCGAGGCCATCGCGGACAATGTGGCGGCGGGTTCGATTGACGCCCAAATCGCCGTCGTCATCGGCAACCGGGCGGAAGCGCGCGGCCTGGAAGCGGCACGCCAGCGCGGGTTAAACGCGGTGTCGATCCCCTCCAAGGGGCTGGACCGCGAAATCTACGACCGCATGCTGGTCGAGGAGCTGCACCGGAATGCGGTAGATCTGGTTTGCCTGGCAGGCTTCATGCGCTTGCTCAGCGCGTCATTCATTCGCGAGTTCCCTAACCGTATTCTCAATATTCACCCCTCGCTGCTGCCGGCGTTCCCCGGCCTGGACGCGCAGCACCAGGCGTTGGCGCACGGCGTCAAGATCACTGGCTGCACCGTCCACTTCGTCGACGAGGATCTGGACGCCGGCCCGATCCTCATTCAGGCCGCCGTGCCGGTCCTCAACGACGACACCGTCGAGGCCCTGTCCGAGCGCATTCTGCGCGAGGAGCACCGGATCTACTCGGAAGCCATCCGGCTGGCGCTGGCCGGCGCCTATCGCGTCGAGGGCCGGCGCATCATTTTCTGCTGAAGGAACTCGGAAAACTTCATGGGCGGCCCGGGGCCCGTCTCCATCTGCTTTTCCACCGCCCGCTGGTATTGCCGCAGCGTTTCGAGCCGGTGCCGCGGGGCCAACGCGCAGTTATGGTAATCGATCAGGATCTCCACTTCCCAAGCCTGAAAGGAGTTGCGCGTAACCGAGCCGCGCATCAGTTCAGCCACCAGTTTGCGAAACCGGTTCAGCATGATCTCGAGTTGAATCAGATCGTCCACGACCATTGCATGTGATGGATCGGCGGACCGCAGAAAGAACATTAGCCCCCGGAGCCAGCTCAGGGAGCGATGTGGCCCGTGGGACAGATCTGTCCCACGGGCGGAGTTCTAAGTTATTGAAAACAATAAAAACCAGCGGATAACCGTGGGACAATCGTGCCCACAGTGCCGGCGGATGGGTGAAAACAAAGCGGCCGCCCAAGTAGACCGAGCATAGGCACGAAGTTTGGCGAGAGCAGCAAAATTCGTGCCAGTCCTCACTATGCATCCCAATCTCACTGTGGCACAGGAAGGGCGGCCAGGGCGAAATCCGGAGCGCGGGGAGAGAAGGTAAAACCTGCGGAGACAGTGGTTTGGGAGAATTTGCGAATGCGGTGATTGAAGGCGGGGCCTGAGAATTGGTGAGGTGGCGAATACGTTCCGTCCACGGATTTCGCGTTTTTTCTACTTAACTGATCCAGCCGCTGCCGCGGCCGCGGCTTGATCGCGCCGCTGTTTTTCGCTCATCACAATCGTCTGCTGGTTGCCGGACACGGCAAGCGTGATCAGGCCCAGGCCCAAACCCTTGAGCGGGTTCTGCCAACGAAGACTTCCGGTTGCCGGATCGAGGCAGAAAAGCTCGCCATGGGAAGTGGCGTAAAGACTCTCATCTTGGAGGACCACATTCACGAAGTCACCGCCTTTCAACTTCGACCTCCATACTTCCTGTCCGGTGGCGCTGTCAAGAGCAACCACGGTTCCGGCGATGCCGATGAATATCAAGTTGGTCTCGGACATGTGCGCTCCTATTGCCCATAGGATAGCGTGCTTGGGAGCGGACCGATTCACACGCCGCCGGAGAGGAGACGGACGAGTCGCCCGGATGGAAAGAAATGAGACAAACAGCTCCGATGGAGTTATTATTGATGGCGGCCAGGAAGCCAAAAGGAAATCCTGGCTGAGTAAACTCCCGGAACATTCCGTGAGGAGAGAGGGACAACGAGTATGACCAGCGAACGGTCCTCGGTTGCGCGCCGGGCGCGTGCGCTTCGGGCAATCACGGCGCTCACGATCATTTCGATCTCCTTTAGTCTTGCCTGGCCGCGTGCCTCCGCGGCCTCGCGAGACAACAAGCGGCAGGCGGCGCCGGCGGCTGGTCGCGGAGCGCCCGTCCTTCCGGCGGAAAACCCGCGCTCTCTCCCACCGTCCACCAACCGCGCCGAGGCAAAGGTCATGAGCGTGCCATTGAGTTTCGAGCCGAACCAGGGGCAGGCGGCCGCCACGGTTCAGTTTCTCTCGCGCGGCGCTGGCTACGCGATCTTCCTGGCTCCGGGCAAGGTCGTCCTGAACCTGGAGCGGCAAAAGCCGGCATCGGCCGCGGCGACAGGGCAAACGCCCGAAGCCGCGTCCGCGGACACCCTACGCATGAGCCTGATCGGGGCAAATGCCAAGGCCAACGCAGTGGGACTGGCCCCGCAGCCCGGCGTGGTGAGCTACTTCATCGGCAACGACCCGAAGAACTGGCGCTCCGGCATCCCGACCTATGGCAAGGTCAACTATGGGCAGATATACCCTGGCGTGGATCTGATCTTTTACGGCAATCAGCGCCAGTTGGAGTACGACTTTGTGGTCGCCCCCGGCGCCGACCCCAGCCGCATCGCCTGGCGGATCGACGGCGCCCGCGCCAGCATCGACGCGGAGGGCAATTTAGTGCTGAGCGCGCCCAACGGCCCGGCCAGCTTCAAGAAGCCAGTGCTGTACCAGATGGATGGAAACAAAAAGACCAGCGTCGACGGGTCGTTCGCGGTGGCCGGCAACCAGGTACGCTTCCGGCTTGGCAGCTACGACCATTCCAGGGCGCTGATCGTCGACCCGGTGCTCAGCTATGCCAGTTATCTTGCCGGGAGCCTCACCGATCACATCGGGTGGACACTCGGACCCGGTATAAGTGCGGTGGGTACGTCGCAGGGCCTCGCGGTGGACAGCGCGGGTAGCGTGTATGTGGCGGGCGATACGTACTCGATCGACTTCCCGACTAAGAACAACCCTTATCAAGGCGCGCCTCCGGTGAAGGGGCCGGCAGGCGGCCCCGTCGTACCTCCCGGGGATTGGCCTTCGGCCTTTGTAACCAAATTCAGTCCGGATGGCAGTTCGCTGGTTTATTCGACCTATTTGGGCGGGAACAGCTATGACTACATCTACGCCATCGCGGTGGACTCCAGCGGCAATGCCTACGTGACCGGTCAGACAAACTCGCCCGATTTCCCGACAACCACCGGAGCGTACCAGACAGTCTGCTCCCCATATATCACCAACACAGGGGCGCTAATCTCGAATTGCAACTCCTCTGACACGTCCGCATTTGTGACCAAGCTGAATTCCACCGGAACGGGCATTGACTACTCGACATTTCTTGGCGGCTACGGCTCGTATGCGTATGCAACCGCCATCGCCGTGGATGGCGCCGGCCGCGCCTACATTGCCGGAAACGAGGACGAATTTTACTTCTTCAACACCCCCACAGATTATACCTACCCCGGCTTTCCCACCACCGGCGGCGCGGTAATCGGTGGAACCCAACCTGGCGGAGGCGGCCCCCAATATGCTTTCGTCGCGGCGTTCGATCCCGCCGGCGCCAACCTGCTCTATTCCACTCTCTTGGGCGACACGAATTTCCAGTGCGTCATCGGCTGCGGAGGCCCGACGTATGGCACCGGGGTCGCGGTGGATGCCAACGGCTATTTCTACCTGGTCGGCGAGACCATGGCTAGCAACCTGCCGACAACCGCCGGCGTGATTCAGCCCACCGGTGCTCCTTTGGGCAACCCAGCAACCTATGTGCAAATCTGGCGCGGCTTCGTCGCGAAGTTCAATCCAGTCACTTCCGCCGGTGGGGCATCGCTGGCTTACGCCACCTACCTTGGCGGGAAAACTGGGAATACAGGCGACTACGTCAGCGGCATCACCATCGATAGTTCCAGCAATGCCTATATCGTCGGATATACCAATTCTCCGGATTTTCCCGTGACGGCCGGCGCTTATTCGACAGTCTGCGGTCCGAATGGGCAGAACTGCGCGGCAGCCCACGTGACCAAGTTGAATCCGACCGGCAGCGCCATTGTGTGGTCCACCTTTGTGGGAGACGCCAAGGGCGATGCGAGCGACGCGGTGTTCTTTACCGGCCCCATCCAATTGGATGGATCGGGGAACATCTATATCACGGGGCAAGTTGGGACAGGTTTTCCCATGATCAATCCCGTTGAGCCAACCGCAACCGGCGGGGACCAGCAGGTTCTCGTCGCCGAGCTTGACCCCACAGGCTCGAAGTTGCTGTTCTCCACCACCATCGGGTCCAACGGGCTCAATACCACGGAACCAGCCGGACTTGCAGTCGATGCGTATGGCGACATCTATCTTGCCGGCAATAACGCCGGTCCGAACCTGATCACCACCCCCGGCGCATTCCAGACGACCTCCAGCAACAGCGGCTGCTGCTACCACGGCTTTGTCGCCAAGATCGCCGTCCCGGTAGTCACTTTGGCCCCGGCTGCACAGATCGAACCCTTCGCGGCGGAATCCATCATCTCGGTATATGGCACAGAGTTAGCCACTGGAACAGTTGTGGCGACGACTGTACCGGTGCCGATATCGCTAGATGGCAACACAGTGACGGTCACGGACTCAGACGGCGTCGCGCGTCAGGCTCCCTTATACTTCGTCTCGCCGTCGCAGATCAACTTCGAGATCCCTACGGGCACGGCCATGGGAACAGCGACGGTGACGATCCAGAATCAGAACGGGACTACTCAGTCCGCGGTTATCCAGATCGGCAGCGTTTCGCCGGGGATCTTCGAATTAAATGGCTCGGGGCTGGTAGCGGCCTGGGTTCTGCCCGTGATTTCCGGTGCGCAGCAACCATTGCTGCCGGTGTGGCAGGTGGTGGCCGGAGGCGTGGTTCCTTTGGCCGTCAGTCTAGGGCCTTCTACGGAACAGATCTATCTGGAGATGTACGGCACGGGTATCCGAAACGCCAAGACAGTCACCGTGACGATGGGCGGCTTGAGCGTGCCCGTGCTATACTATGGAGCCGCGCCGGGATACGCCGGAGAGGACCAGGTGAACATCGGCCCGCTGCCTGCGGCACTGGCAGGGCAAGGAAGCGTGAAGATCGGTTTGGCAGCAGATGGACAGCAGGCGAACGCCGTCACGGTAACCATCCAATGAACGCGAGCAAAGATTGGGCTGGTCCGGGCAATCGTGGTTAGGAAAAGCCGAGACGACTCTCGGCTCAGCAGGCCCGACGGCCCGCGCCACGAATGGGTTAATCCGAATCGCCGATGAGGGTGATCGAACCGATGCCTCCCTGCACATCGACGCGCACTTTGACCTTGGCCGTGGCGTAGGCGTCGTTCTCCCAGTGGTCGCCTTCCTTCTTGAGCCCGCGGGTTTTGATCTCGCCGATGCCGCCGTTGGCGCTGGCGTAAACACCGGCGCCCGCGGGCAGCTTCACCACGGCCTCGCCGATGCCGCCCTGAATGTGCACGTCGTAGTCGTGTTGCGGCCGCCCGCGCAGGTCCAGGTTGAGACTGCCAACGCCCATCTGGATGCTGACGGACCGCAGGTTGAGAGAGCCAAGGTCAAGTTGCGCTTCGCCGGCGCCGAAATTCACGCCGAAGTCGAGCGCCGTCTCCCGGCCGAAGCGGAGGTCCCATTCGTATCTGATTTGTCCCGGATTGAAGTTGACGTGCCCAGCCTTGCCCTGGTCGATGGTCAGCGCGCCCGCATCGTACTTCACGGCCGGCTTCCAGGCCGGTACGTTATAGGTGAAGTAGGCCTGCAGGAGTTTTTCCGTGCCGCTGCCGACCTGCAGCTTGCCGGCGCCCATGTTCAGGTTGACTTTCACCACCTCGGAGCGGTCTCGATCGAGGTGGAATGAATCGTACTGGAGCGGCCCAGTGGGGCTGGTGTTAATCACACAACCGGCCAGGCATAGGACGGTCCAGACGAGCAGCAGTTGTTTCCCGATCACGGCGCGCCTCCTCCACCGGCCGGGTGAGACGCCCGTCCGGCTGTGCAACAAGCACTTAAGCAATAGGATACGCTTCGAAACCGCCGCATGTTCCTTGGCTGGCTCCCGCCGACGCGGCATCTGCCGAAGGGGGACCTCCCGCGATGCAACCCCCCGGCTCTGTGGTGGCTGCGGCTGGCCGGGCGGCCCTCGCGCGCAGTCCCATACGATCCCGTCCCAATACTCGCAAGGTCAATTGGCTGTACAATATATGGAAATGCCACTCCCTCCGGCCGGGTTGGCCGGGAAGTCCTTGCCCGGCAAATAGTTTAGGCTGGCCGTCGAAATCAAAAAAAACTATTGCAAATGAATGCGGACTTAAGTATTCTAGTCATGGATGGCCTAGTACCCGCATAACGTCAACGAGCTTGGGATTTTGAATGATTGTAAGCATCATCATTGCCGCGTTCTCTTTCGCACTGCTCCTGTACTGGTTTCGGTATAGCTGCATCCTTATGCTGCGGAACTCCAGCCCGGAGACCAGTACAACAGCGGCTGTAGACTCCCAGTTCAGTTGCCGGCAGGTCAAGGAACTGTTGCGTGGCGATGCGCAATTGGATAGCCTTGAGCGCGCGCTTGAGCGCGACTACCGCTTGGCGACGTACCTGATTGAACACGCCGCTGGGTTGGACCTGAACTCGATCGAAGACCGGCTCCTGGTACTCGACTATCGCATCATGCAGTGGTACTTCCGCGTCACACGAAGCGCCGCGCCGCAACGTGCGCGCCGCGCGCTCGCCGAGATGGCGGATGTGGTGGGAGTCCTGGCGGGCCGTCTGGACGAACGGGCAGGATTGCAATCCGAAGCCTGATCCCGCCGCCGATTTACGCACTATCCTCATAAGCAACCTGCTGTGCCGTCCTGTCTGTGCCGGTCTGTTAAGCTCAATGCTGCTCGCTTAGATAGTGGCCAGGAAAAGCCGAGACGGCTCAGCCAGCTCGACAGCCCGTGCCACCCTCACCAAGCATCTCAATCCCCTATCACTTTTGCATCGTTAACCGGGCCGTCTGCGATTAGAATGGTCGTTCTATGCGAGTGGGGATGATTGGCACGGGGGCGATTTCGCGGATGCACGCGCGGGTTTACCGGAAGATCGGCTACGAGCTGACGGTCTGCACCGACACTCACGAAGCCACGGGGCGCCGGTTCGCGGAGGAACACGGCGCTCGATTCGTCCGCGGCTATGAAGAGGTGTGCCGGCACGCACAAGTGGATTACGTGGATGTCTGCACGTTCCCGGACTTCCGTCTCGAACCCGTCGAGATCTGCGCCGTCGCCGGCAAGCACGTGCAGGTGCAGAAGCCGATTTCGACCAATCTCGAAACCGCGCGGCGCATGATCGAAACCGCACGCGCCGCCGGCATCCTGTTGGGCGTCGTCAGCCAGCACCGCTTCGATGACGCCAGCTTGTTCGTCTCCCAAGCCCTGGCCGCCGGCCGGTTGGGCAAGCTGCTCGAATTGGACGGTTACACCAAGTGGTACCGGTCAGCCGAATACTATGCGCGGCCGATTAAGGGCAGCTGGCGGACCGAAGGCGGCGGCGCGCTGATGAACCAGGCCATTCACCAGGTCGACATGCTGCGCTGGTTAGGCGGGCCGGTGAAGCAGTTGTTCGCATTCTGGCAACTGGGCGCGGTGCACCGAATCGAATCCGAAGATGTGGTGAACGCGGTGGTCGAGTACGCGAGCGGCGCCACCGGGGTGATCCAGGCGTCGACGGCTTTCCAGCCGGGCTACCCCGAGCGTATCGAGATCCACGGCAGCCTGGGCACCGCCGTGATCACCGGCGACAAGCTCACGACTTGGGACGTGGAGGACGACTCGGGCGATCCAGCGCCGGTTTCGAGCCAGGTGGCCTCCGGCGCCTCCGACCCAATGGCGATTTCGATGGAGCCCTTCGAGCGCCAGTTTCTTGATTTCGGAGACGCCATCCGGCAGGGCCGCAAACCGCGGGTGGCCGGCGAAGAAGGCTACCAGGCGCTCGAAGTGGTTGACGCCGTTTACCGTTCCTGCCGGACGGGGCAGAAGGTAGTGCTGTGAGTGGGAATGTGTAAAGTTGGTCTCCACTCACCCTCAAGCAGTCCGATGGTTTTAACGACCGTGGCGGTCTCCGGGCGGAGTATAATCGTTCGCACGAGGGGGATCTGTATGTCACGCATTGAAAGCTACCCGCCGGGTTCGTTCTGCTGGGCGGAACTGGCTACCACCGACTTGGAGGCCGCCAAGAAACTGTATGGCGAGCTATTTGGCTGGAGCGCGGTTGATAACCCGATTCCTGGCGGGGGCGTCTACACCATGTTCCAGATCGATGGCAATGAGGTCGCCGCCGCATACGCCGCGCGCCCCGAGTTGCCGCCGCATTGGGGAGTTTATTTTTCGGTGACGAGTGCCGACGAAACGGCGGCGAAGGTCGAGCCGCTCGGCGGTAAGCTCATCGCGCCGCCGTTCGACGTGATGGACGTGGGCCGGATGGCGGTGATTCAGGATCCGCAGGGCACGATATTCTCGGTGTGGCAGGCGAAGAAACACATCGGAGCCACCTACGGCGGTCCGCTGGGGCAAGTGATGTGGCCGGAATTGCACACGACCGACGCAGCCGGCGCCGCGGCTTTTTACAGGGGCCTGTTTGGATGGAAGACACACCCGGCTTCCGGCGTGGACTCCGCCCAGTATGTGGAGTGGATCAACGGCGAGACGCATTTCGGCGGCATGATGCCGATGAGCGGGCCGGAGTGGAAGGGCGTCCCGCCGCACTGGATGATCTACATCACGGTGGCCGATTGCAACGAGCGCGCCGCCAAAGCCAAAGAACTGGGCGCGGCGGTCTCGGTGCCCCCGACCGACGTTCCTAACGTGGGCCGATTCGCCGTGATCAACGACGCGCAAGGGGCGACTTTTTCGCTAATCCAGATGACGGCCCGGAGCCATACGGCTTAGCATCCGTCAGAGAAAAGCCGCTCCGTCGCCGGCAACCGCTCGCTCACGACAGAACCGGATGGGTTGACAGACGAAGGCGTCTGTCCCACGTTGCCGTCGAAGGGTCTGCGGCGCGCTGAGGGCCCGGACAGGTCCTCAGCGGCGATTCTGCGAAACGCCCGCGATGGTGCCCTGCTGTGCGCGCCGCGCGCCGCGGCCGACTCCGATGTAGTCGAAGCCCGCGGCCGTAGCGGCGTCCTGGGAGTACAGGTTGCGGCCGTCCACCAGGATGGGCGAAACCATCCGTTTGGCCAGGTCCGCCAGATCCAGCGCGCGGAATTCGTTCCACTCGGTCACCACCACCAGGGCATCCGCATCGTCGGCCAGTTCCGCGGCGGAGGCGCAGTAGCGAATCCGCAATTCCGGGTGCTGCGCGCGGCAGGCCTGCGCCGCCACCGGGTCGTAGGCTTTCACCCGCGCGCCCATCTGCAGCAGGCGTTCGGCGATGTACACCGCGGGCGCGTCGCGCAGGTCGTCCGTATCCGGCTTGAAGGCCAGGCCCAGCAGGCCGATGGTCCGCCCTTTCAGGATGAACAGCTTTTCCTGCAGTTTCTGAATCACCGTATTCCGCTGCGCGGCGTTGACCTCGAGCGAAGCCTCCAGCAGGCGCGCCTGGTAGCCATACTCGCGCGCCGTGTGCATCAGCGCATTGACGTCCTTGCCAAAGCAACTGCCACCCCAGCCCACGCCCGGGTTCAAAAACCTGGCGCCGATGCGGGAATCCAGACCGATCCCCGCCATTACTTCGGTAGCCTCCGCGCCCACCCGTTCGCAAATGTTGGCGATCTCGTTGGCGTAACCGATTTTCATCGTGAGAAACGCGTTGGCGGCGTATTTGATCATCTCCGCGCCGGTCAGCGAGGTGACCAGCAGGGTGACCCGCGCCAACGAGGCCGGCCGCGGCAGTCCGGGCGGAGGCTCGAAGGTCTGCGCCACCAGCGGCGCGTACAACTCGCGCATGATATCGAGCACGCGGTCGTCGCCCGATCCCACCACGATGCGGTCCGGATAGAGCGAGTCGGCAATCGCCGAGCCCTCGCGCAGAAACTCCGGGTTGCTGGCCACGCCGAATCGCACCTTGCGGCGCTCCTCGGCGGGAGCCTCGGCCATGCCTTCCCGCACCAGCGTTTCCACCAGGTTCGCGCTGCCCACCGGGACGGTGGACTTGTTGACCACCACGCGAAAGCGGGAGCTGTCCAGGGCCGCGCCCACGCTGCGCGCGGCGGCTTCCAGGTACGCCAGATTGGCCTCGCCGGACGGCAGCGGCGGCGTGCCGACGGCGATGAAGATGACGTCGCTTTCCGCGGCGACCGAGTCGAGCGACGTGCGGAAATCGATGCCGCCACGCTGCGCCGCCAACTCCAGAATCTCCTGAAGCATCGGCTCGTAGATGGGCGACTCCCCGCGTTGCAACTTCGCAATCTTGCTCTCGTCGGTGTCGACGCACGTCACGCGGTGCCCCAGGTACGCGAGACACGCGCCTGTCACCGTTCCGACATAACCGGTTCCAATTACTGTTACCCGCATAGAATCCTGTCCGAGTATAACAGTTCACCCGCCCTTCCCGGACGCCGCGGAACGCGCTGCCGTGGGTAGCGGCGGGGAGCGGCGAAAACGGCGCGATGCAGGTTCCGGGCGAGGCTACAGGCGGGTGGAGTTCTCGCCGCGGACAGCGGAAGCGACGCACCGGGTTACAATCGCAGTTTCTCCATGACGCCGTTTTCCGAGACGCGCCTGCGCGTACGCTACGCCGAAACCGACCAGATGGGCGTGGTTTACTATGCCAATTACCTGGTATGGATGGAAGTGGGCCGCGTCGATCTATGCAAGGCGTGCGGCTTCAGTTACCGCGACATGGAAAACGACGACGGCGTGCTGCTAGCGGTGGCCGAGGCGCAATGCCGGTACCGCGCTCCGGCACACTTCGACGACGAGGTGATCGTCAAGACCTGGATCGCGGAGGCCAACAAGCGGATGGTCACCTTCGCCTACGAAATGCGGCTCGCCGATTCGGAAACCGTGCTCGCCACGGGCATCACGCGGCACCTCTTCGTCAACCGCAAAATGGAGCGCACGCGCATGCCGGACAAGTACCGCCCGCTGTTCGGGGTTGACGCCGGCCGCGACGAATAGGGCCGAGGGTGCACAGCATGGAAGTGGAGCAGGCGCCGGCTTCGTTGGAGGCCATTCTTCCGCCCCGTTCCGGGGCTCTTTGGACCGACCGTTCTCCCAAGGCTCACGCCTTAGGCTACTTTCTGTCGCCCTGGCGGGCTGAAGATCCGCGCGACTCTCGAGCGGGCTGCATCCACTCTTTTTTTTTGGGGTCTTTCCTGTTCTTATGTCGTCCACACCGGGTTTTCGACGGTGTGATGTTGTGCGTCATCGAACGACCGCTCCCTTTGGTCGCGGCTCCGTTTGGACGATAGCATCGAACCCTTGGTGCATGGTATGAGCGGGCCGGGCATTGACGCAGCCCGGCCCGCCTGCTTAACTGGGAAGAAGTTCTCATGGCAGGCGTCGAACAACAGTCGCGGTCGCTCGCCGACGTGCATTCGAGCGTCGACATCTCCCAGCTCTCGTTCTGGCGCCGCATGTTCGCGTTCGCCGGGCCGGCTTACCTGGTGAGCGTCGGCTACATGGACCCGGGCAACTGGGCCACGGATCTGGAAGGCGGCGCGCGCTTCGGTTACCGTTTGCTGTGGGTGTTGGTCATGTCCAACGCCATGGCCATCCTGCTGCAGACGCTGAGCGCGCGGCTCGGCATCGTGCACGGGCGCGACCTGGCGCAGGCCTGCCGGGAAACTTATCCGCGCTCGCTGAGTTTCGCGCTGTGGGTGCTGTCGGAAATCGCCATCGCCGCCTGCGACCTGGCTGAAGTGCTGGGCGCCGCGATTGCCCTCAACCTGCTGTTCCACATCCCGCTGCTGATCGGCGTGATTCTCACCGCCGCCGACACGCTGCTGCTGCTCTGGTTCCAAAGCTTCGGCATTCGCACCATCGAGGCTTTTATTCTGTCCCTGATCATGGTGATGGCGGTCTGCTTCTGCATCGAAGTTCTCTGGGCCCATCCGGCGGCCGGCGAGCTGTTCAACGGCCTGGTGCCGCGCCTCAATGGCAGCAGCCTCTACTTGGCGGTCACCATCCTGGGTGCCACCGTGATGCCGCACAACATGTATCTGCATTCGGCCCTAGTGCAGACGCGCATGATCGGCCGGACGGACCCCGCCAAGCGCATGGCTTGCCGCTTCAACCTGATCGACTCGGTGGTGGCGCTGAACGGCGCCATGTTCGTCAACTGCGCCATCCTGGTGCTGGCGGCGGCGGTGTTCTTCAAGCGCGGCATCATCGTCACGGAGATTCAACAGGCGCACGTGCTGCTGGTTCCGCTGCTGGGCACCAGCATGGCGGGCGTGCTGTTCGCGGTGGCGCTGCTTTGCTCGGGCCAGTCTTCCACGCTCACCGGGACCATGGCGGGCCAGGTGGTGATGGAAGGCTTCGTGAATATTCGCGTAAGGCCCTGGCTACGCCGCCTGATCACCCGCACGATGGCCGTGGTTCCGGCCGCTCTCACGATTTATTTCGCGGGAGACAAAGCCACCCTTGGGCTGCTGCTGTTGAGCCAGGCGATTCTGAGCATGCAGTTGCCGTTCGCCATCGTGCCGCTGATTCACTTCACCAGCGACCGCGCCCGCATGGGCTCGTTCGCCAATGCGGCGTGGGTGCGGTGGCTCGCCTGGATCACGGCCGCCGTGGTGATCGGTCTCAACACGTGGCTAGCCTACGATTCGATTGAGGGCTGGCTGGACGGCGCGGGAGCCTGGCGTGGCCTGGTCGGGTTGGTTGCAATCTCGGTCTCCGCCGCGCTGGTGTTTCTGCTGCTCTGGGTCACGTTCGAGCCGCTCATCAGCAGCCGCAAGCGCGGGCGCGCCGCGCTCGAGTTCCCCGCCACCGAAGGCGCCGCGGCCGCCATAGCTCCGGTATACCAACGCATTCTGGTGCCGCTCGACCATACCAGGCTCGACCTGCTGGCCGTCAGCCACGCCGCCGCCATGGCCAAACTATACGGCGCCAAGCTCTACCTGCTGCACGTGGAAGAAGGAGTCACCAGCCAGATTTACGGCGGCGACGCATCCACGGCCGAGGTGGAGGCCGGCCAGGCGTATCTCGACCGCATCGCGCGATCTCTACAGGACCAGGGAATTGCGGTAGAGACGACGATTATGCACTCGACTTCGCCGGGTAAGGAAATCGTGCGCTTCGCGCGGGAAATGCAGCCCGACCTCTTGATTATGGGCGCCCATGGCCATGGCGGGTTGAAAGACCTGATCTTCGGCACGACGATCAGTCCCGTCCGCCACAACCTGAATATCCCGATGCTGATCGTGAGGCCGGGGAAGGGGTAAAAGGGAGTGCCTGCGACGCCACCGCCGCTTAGAGTGGCGCTATCATGAGGCCGTGAAGGCGGCGTTTCTATTCTTCGCACTCTGCTTACCTGCGATGGCTGGCCTCGATGCTGGTGAGGAGGCATTGAGAAACGGCGATTACGCAACGGCTCTTAGGGAGTTCCGACCGCTCGCACGGCAGGGGAATGCGGTCGCGCAGTTTCTCCTCGGCCTCATGTATGATGACGGGCGCGGAGTGCCGCGCGACTACGCCGAAGCTGTCCGCTGGTACCGCATGGCTGCGGAGCAGGGAAACGCGAGAGCACAGTTTAGTCTTGGCAGCATGTATGACCACGGCGAAGGACTGCCAAGGGACCACGCCGAGGCTATTCGCTGGTACCGCAAGGCGGCGGAACAGGGGAACGCGGACGCACAGAACAGTCTCGGCCTCGGGTATGAGGATGGGCAAGGGGCGCCGCAGGACCACGCCGAGGCCGCCCGCTGGTACCGCAAGGCAGCGGAACAGGGAAACGCCGGCGCGCAGTTCAACCTCGCACTCAGCTATGAACAGGGGCAAGGGGTGCCGCAGGACTACGTAGAAGCTGTCAGGTGGTACCGCAAGGCAGCGGAGCAGGGCGAGGCGCGCGCTCAGAACAACCTCGGACTCATATATGCCCACGATGCCTTTCTTGGCGACTTTAATCAGCGTACGGTGCCGGACCCCGAGGGGCGGGTGCCGAAAGACTACGCGGAGGCTATCCGGTGGTTCCGCAAGGCGGCGGAACAGGGGAACGCGAAGTCGCAGTTCAGCCTCGCCTCCAAATACGAGGAGGGGCAAGAAGTGCCGCAGAACTACGCGGAGGCTATCCGCTGGTACCGCGAGGCAGCGGAGCAGGGAGAACCGCACGCTCAGTTTAACCTCGGCGCGATGTATGCCAAAGGGCAAGGAGTGCCGCGGGACTATGTGAAAGGATACATGTGGATTTATCTCGGAGCTTCGCGGTCGAGTGGTGATGCGCACCGCAAGTTCGCTGCTGACCGGGATAGGCTGGCCGAGGAGATGACAGCGAAACAGATTGCAGAGGCACAGCGCCTCGCAGCGGAGTGGAAACCAGCGCCTAGGAGCACCGGGACTGAAGATCGATGAAGTGCCCACCGCGTTTCAGATCAGGCATCATAGGATCGCCTTGGGCCGGTTCCGACGGAGAATCTCCTCGCCGCAGTCGAGGAGTTCTTTCACCTCCTTCATCGTCGACGCCGTCACATCGATGTCGCCAACTTTGACGCGGATTTTTCGCCCCGCCCTGCCGTGAAGCCACGCGAAGATGCCCGCGACGAGTGGTGGGCCCACTTTGCCCGCGAGTTTGATAATGACGTCTTCCACTGAGTCGAGTCCCCCTTACGACCGGTTATTCGCCAGGAGCGGGGAGACTTTATTGGAGCGAGTCCAATCGGAGCGAGCCGACGCAGGGAGCCATCGAGATAAGAGCTGGCTCGCCAACCTATCTCGGCCTCGCTATCCTATTGGCATGGAGCTGATTTTCGAAGTTCGCGACGCTGAGGAAGGCGGGTATTGCGCGCAGGCGCTTGGGTACGCCATCTTTACCGAGGCGGAGACGTGGGACGAACTCCGCGCCAATGTACTGGAGGCAACCTCGCTCCACTTCGAAGACGGGCCCGTGCATCCTCGGTTAGTGCAGTTGCACTACGTGAAGGACGAGTTGATCCCGGTCGAAGCCGCATGAAACTGCCGCGCGGCGTTTCCGAATCGGGTGTGCGACGTGGAAGTGGGAACTCGGCGCATAGCCTTGTATCAGGGCATCGGCTT
>PLOR01000062.1 GCA_003142185.1 Bryobacterales bacterium | reverse complement strand
GAAATGGCGTTACGAGACTGCTGCTCGACGCCGCGGCGCCAATCGATATGCTCCAGCAGCAGCGTGGCCAGAAGCAGATCCGGTCCGGGCTCGATCGCCGTCTGTTCGATGTCGTCTTCGAGCACGGTGGCGGCCAGACCGTGCTTCGCCAGGCGCTGCGCAAGGCGCGCAAGGAATGCCGGGTTCAGGTCGGTGAAGGTCAGGCGGAACGGCCGGAAGAGGGCAGTATCCGCGTAATCGAGCGCTTGCCCGGTGCCGGCGCCAGCGATTACCACGCGCCCGCCCACAGGTGGCTCGGCGGAACGGAGGATCTGGCAGGTAAGGCCGGCGCCCGCTTGAGCTTGACCGATTCTGGCCATGTGCTCGTCGTAATCGTCGCCCGTGACGATCTGAGTCCAGGCGCGGCGGAGAGCGGGATCCATCTCCATATGTTATAAAAAGACCGCTATATCCTAATCGAAGGCCGGCCGCAGCGGGGTGGCGCCGGACCGGGAACGCTCGCAAGTTATTGCAGGGAAATGGTGGCGGCGCGCAGACTCGAACTGCGGACCTACGGATTATGAGACCGTCGCTCTAGCCAGCTGAGCTACGCCGCCAACAAGGTACAGTGTAACAGACCATTTTACTTGTCTGTGTGGGGGTGGTGGCATAGGGTATTCCCCTGAGTAGCCATGTGGAAATCCGACTCCACCACCAGCCGCTCGTGTTAACCAATGTGTAATGCATTTGGTGTTCGCGGCGGTCTGGTGTCAAGCAACTTATTCCAAAGCGTTTAATGAAATATGCTGCCGCTTGCGGCAAAACGTGGTAAGTGCTTTTTTAATGGTAGTTTAATGCTTGCGAAGAGCCGCTTTCCCACAGTGTTTTCCACAGTGCCTGTGGATTCTGTTACCGTACTTGCCCTCAAATGCGGGAAGGTGCGTAACCCCCTCCATCAGGCCAATTTGCCGGCGCGGCGCAAGCGCCCTTCGAGCGACTCGGGGATGGTGGCCTCCACGACGCAGTGGTTACCGGAGTAACGGGTCTTGATCACCCGTCCGAACTGGTGGAGCAGCGCGAGGGTGGCGCCGTCGGCCGCGGGAATGCGGAGGGTTACCGAAAGCGTGGGATCTACCGGGAGCGCCGCGTCAATGGCGTCCAACAGGCGGCCGATGCCCTCTCCCGTCAAGGCGGAGATAGCGACCGCGCCGCCGGTTTGACCGGGACCGGTGGCCGAAAGGCGGCGCACGAGCGGCTCGGCTGCCGCTCCGGCACGGTCCATTTTGTTCAACACCAGGATGCGCGGGACGTGGGCGGCGCCAATTTCATCCAGCACCTCGCCAACGCGCGCGGCCTGTTCCGTGGCGGAAGGCGAAGCCATGTCGACCACGTGCAGCACCAGCGCGGCCTCCTGAATCTCTTCGAGCGTGGCGCGAAACGCTTTCACCAAGGTGGTGGGCAGGTTGCGGATGAAGCCGACTGTGTCGCTGACCAGAACGCGCCGGTGCGAAGGGAGCAGCAGCGGGCGGACGGTGGGGTCGAGCGTGGCGAACAGGCGGGCGTCGGCGAGGACAGTGGCCTGGGTGAGCCGGTTGAAGAGGGTGGACTTTCCGGCGTTGGTGTAACCCGCGAGAGCCAGCGTGGCCAGCGGAACCGCGCTGCGGCGCCGCCGGTTTATGGCGCGGCCGGTGCGCACACTCTCCAGTTCGAGTTTGATCTTCTGGATCCGGTGGGCGATGCGCCGGCGGTCGGTTTCCAGTTGCGTCTCGCCCGGCCCACGGGTGCCGATGCCGCCACCCAGCCGGGACATTTCGACGCCGCGCCCTGACAGGCGGGGCAGCAGGTAATTAAGCTGCGCCAGTTCGACCTGCAGCCGGCCTTCGCGCGTGCGGGCGCGCGCGGCGAAGATGTCGAGGATCAACTGAGTGCGGTCGATAACCCGGGTGCGAATCGATTTTTCCAGGTTGCGCTGCTGGGTGGGGGTGAGCTCGCGATCGAAAATGACGACGTCTGCCTCCCCGGCGGCAACCGTGGCGGCCAATTCGGCGGCCTTGCCGGGCCCGATGAAGGTAGCGGCTTGCGGCGCGTCACGCGATTGCAGCACGCGCTCCACCACGTCGGCGCCGGCGCTCGAAGCCAGTTCCGCCAGTTCGTCGAGCGACTCTTCGCTGCCCGCCGGTCCCCAACGCGCGGAAGCGGCGCGCGATTTCCACTCCAGCCCCACCAGGATGGCGCGCTCGCGGGAGGGTCTGGTCGCCGGCGTGTGCTATGCCTCCGATTCGGCGGGCACCGGCACACTCGGTGCGCCGGCCGGAGTCCCGCTCGCAACGGTGGTTTGCGAGTTGCCGCTGAAGGAGTGAAGAGGCTTCTGTAGCACCACTGTGGAAACTGCGTGCTTAAAAATCAACTGTTCCTGATTGTTGGTCTCCAGGACCAAAGAGTACTTGTCGAAACTCTTGATCCGGCCGGAAAGCTTCACGCCACTCATCAGGTAAATCGTGAGGACGATCTTGTCCTTGCGCGCGTTGTTTAAGAAACTGTCTTGAATGTTTTGCGCCGGTTTTTCCATCGCACCCCCAAAAAGGACCGCATCGGGAAAGAACAAGTGTAATCGCGGTGTTAGTAATTGTACACCGATTCGGTCTCAAATTCAGTATTGCCGCTCGGTTCCTGCCGCGCGGAAACTCCGTTAGTCCCCGGTGCGGAACGTGCCGCGCAACGGCAGGTCGCGCGAGGAACCGCCCACTTCGACCGTGTATTCGCCCGCCACGAGTTCCCAACCATTCTTGTCCTCATTGAAGATGGACAGATAGTGCGGGTTGAGATCGAGGGTCACCGATTTGGATTCGCCGGGCTCGAGCGCAATCTTCTTAAATGCCACCAGGCGCTGGAACGGTTCACCCGCGGCCAGGGGAAGAGTGGCGTACACCTCGGCGATCTCGGCTCCGGCCCGCTTGCCGGTGTTCTTCACGTCGAACGTGACCTGCGCGGAAGACGCCTTCAGGCCTGAGTAGCTATAGGTGGTGTAAGACAGTCCATAGCCGAACGGAAAGAGCGGCTGTTTGTTCTTGGCGTCATACCACTTGTATCCGACCAGGAGTCCTTCGTCGTATTCGATATCGAACCGCCTGGTATTGACCTTCCAGGGAGCGCCGGGGAACATCGGGACCTCTTCGCCCTGGCGCGGCGGAGGCTGCAGCATCTCGACCGGGTGCGGCAGGTCCGCTTCCGATTTCGCGAAGGTGACGGGCAATTTGGCGGATGGGTTCACGTCGCCGAAGAGGATGCCGGCGAGGGCTTCGGCGCCGCGAGTGCCGGGATACCAGGCTTCCAGCACCGCGCTGACTTTGTCGATCCACGGCATGGTGATTGCGCCGCCGGATTCGATCACTACGATGGTGTGCGGATTGGCCGCGGCGACGGCGCTGACGAGAGCGTCCTGCTGGTCAGGAAGCGAGAGGCTGCGCACGTCGTCGCCTTCGCCGGTTGGTTGATTGACGAATACGATAGCCACGTCGGATGCTTTAGCCAGGGCCGCGGCCGCGTTCGTATCCGTGCCCGGATCGTATGCGACCTTGGCGCCTGGCGCCTTGGCGCGAATCGCCTTCAACGGTGACGAGCGGTGCCAGACCTGGCCGTTGGAAACCGCCCAGGGAATCGCGTTGCCGCCGATGGGATCGACCTGCCCGGAGCCACCGCCGGAGAGCACGCCCACGTCCGCGTGCGATCCGATGATGGCGATCGAGTGGATGTTCGATGCGGCCAGAGGCAACTGACCGTTCGCGTTCTTCAAGAGAACGATGGTCTGTTCCGCGACGCGCTCGGCCACTTCGAGGCCATGAAACACATCGGGCACGCGGCGGTCCGGCGGGTTGTCGAACAGCCCCACCGCAAACTCGCTGCGCAGGATCCGGTGCGCCATGTTATCGAGGCGGGACACGGGAACCTCCCCGCTTTCCACCGCCTTCTTGAGAGCCTCGCCGAAGTAATCGGCTTCCGGCATCTCGAGGTCCAGACCGGCGTTGGCCGCCTTGGCTGTGCTATGCGTGGCGCCCCAGTCGGAGATGACGAAACCCTGAAAGCCAAAGTCTTTCTTCAAAGCCTGGTTGAGGAGATAGTCGTTCTCGCAGGCGTAATCGCCGTTCACCAGGTTGTACGAGCACATCACCGCGCCCGCGCCAGACCCCTTGAGGGCAATCTCGAAGCCGAGCAAATCGCTTTCGCGCATGGCCCGCTTGCCCACCTTCACATTGACGAAAGAGCGTCCGCTTTCCTGATCGTTCATGGCGTAGTGTTTGAGGTCGCCGATGATGTGTTGCTCCTGGAGCGCCTTCATCTCGGCGCCCGTCATCGTGCCGGCCAGGACCGGATCTTCGCCGTGATACTCGAAGTTGCGGCCGTTGCGCGGCTCGCGGGTGAGGTCGACACCGCCGCCGAGCGTCATGGTGTAGCCTTGGTCGCGCAACTCGCGGCCAATGAGAGAGCCGTATTCGCGGGCCAGATCGACATCCCAGCTCGAAGCTTCCGCAATGGTCGACGGCAGCGGAGTGGAATAGCGGCCGAACACCGATGAGTGCGTCACGCCGACCGTGGCGTCCGCCATCTGCAGATCGGGAATGCCGAAACGGGGAATGCCCGCGATGAATCCGGCATTGCCGAGCGCTCTGAGGGGCAACGTTTCGGGACCGCCCATCTCCCAGCCGTTGGCATGGAGCAGCGAGATCTTTTCGTCGAGCGTCAGCGCTTTGATCACAAGGTCGGCGCGTTGATCGGGTGAAAGAGTTTTGTTCATCCAAGGGCCGGCGGGCTTCCGCGGCGGTTGTGCGGATTGCGCCAGGGCCGGCGCCACAGCGAGCGCCAACGCCAGGGCGGCGATGGTAAGCCTGGACGGGCGGGGAAGAGTCTCGAGAAGTTTTGTCATTGGCATCGTGGCCATCTTTGCTCAACGTAGCAGGTATACAGCGCGGGTTGCATGCGCATAGGTCCGGCGGGAAGAAAAGCCGAGATGACTCTCGGCTCAGCAGGCCTGACGGCCCGCGCCACGATCGAGTCCTGAGGCCTATTATCGAGATTAAGGCTATCGTCGATTATCCGAGGTACCGAAATGGCCAAAAGAGCGCTTCCCTTGTCCAAGGTTTATGGCTTGATCGAGCCGGGGCCGGTCGTGCTGCTGACGACCGCCTGGAAGGGGCGGCCGAACATCATGACCTTGTCGTGGCACACGATGATGGAGTTCGAGCCGCCACTGGTGGGTTGCGTGGTCAGCAACCGGAATTACACGTTCGGCATTTTGAAGGCGACCAAGGAATGTGCGATCAACATTCCGACCGTGAAGCTGGCGGCGAAGGTGGTGGGGTGCGGGAACACGTCCGGGGCAAAGACCGACAAGTTCGCGACATTTGGTCTCACGCCGACGGCCGCGCGGCGAATCCAGGCACCGCTCATCGACGAATGCTATGCAAATCTCGAATGCAAGGTCGTCGATACGAGGATGACGAACAAATACTGCTTTTTCGTCCTGGAAGTAATCAAAGCGTGGATCGACCCCGCGGTGAAACGCCCGCGGACGATTCATCATCTCGGAAGGGGCGCCTTCATGGTTGCCGGCCGGACGATTCAGTTGCCTTCCAAAATGAGATAGCCTCCTTTCAGATCCAGGTTCGCCCACTGGTGCGTGGGCACGAGTGTTCCCACGAACGGCGCGTTAAGTCATTGAAAACAATAAAAACGATCGCAAAAAGTGGGCACGATCGGGCCCACGGGGCCGGTGGCCAAGCGAAACGAGGCGGGCTGTCCCAAGCCGCCTGCTTCCCAATCTCACTGTGGCATATGGGGCTGGCCGGAGCGATAACCGGATTGTGCTGAAGAGCGCGAAAGCCCGTGGGGACAATGGCTTGAGAGAATTTGCGGAAGCGGTGAACGACAGCGGGGGGCAGTACCGTGCGAATGGGCGAGCAGCAATGTCTTTATCCCCGTTTTGAAGTCCGCACCCGCACGCAGGCGTTGGCAAAGCATACCCCACCCGATCGATTCAGATCCTCTAATGGCGTTAGACTCTTGTTGGCGCATGTTCAGGGCGCCGAACGGGGAGGTTGGCGTGGGCGCAGCGACACAGAAGGTTCCGTTGGCAGACCGCATTTCGCTCAAGGAGAAGATCGGATACTCCTTGGGAGATGCGGCTTCGAATTTTTATTGGAAGACGTTCGAGTTCTTCCTGATGATCTTTTACACCGACGTCTTCGGCATCTCCGCGGCGGCGGTGGGCACCATGCTGCTGGTCACCCGCATCGCGGATGCGGTGGCGGATCCGGCGATGGGAGCTATCGCCGACCGGACCAAGACGCGCTGGGGCCATTTCCGGCCCTATGTCTTGTGGTTCGCCCTCCCGTTGGCTGTGGCGGGCGTGCTAACCTTCACCACGCCCAATCTTGGCGGCAGCGCCAAGCTGGTCTATGCATACGTTACATACTCTCTCCTGATGTTCCTTTACACGGCGGTGAACATTCCCTACACCGCGTTGATGGGCGTGATGACGTCGAACTCGCAGGAGCGGACCTCCATCTCCTCGATACGGTTCATTGGCGCCTTCACCGCCGGAGTGTTCGTGCAGTTCTTCACGCTGCGGTTAGTCAAGTTCTTTGGTAATGGTAACGACGCGCGCGGCTGGCAGCTCACCATGGTGCTGTACGGCGTTCTCGCGGTCGTCTTGCTGGCGCTCTGCTTCGCCAGCACCCGCGAGCGGGTCACCCCGCCTGCGCAGCAGCATTCCGACATCAAGCGCGATCTGGGCGACCTCTTCGGCAGCCGGCCGTGGCTGGTGCTGGTCGGCGTGCTGCTGATGGTGCTGGCGGCGTTCGTGATTAAGGGTTCGGCCTCGGTCTACTACTTCAAATACTTCCTGAAACGGCAGGATCTGTTGGGAGCGTTTCTGGTCTCGAACGGCCTGGCGTTTCTGGTGGCGGTTTCGATCACGTCGCGCATGGCGAAGTGGTTCGGCAAGAAGCCGCTGTTCATGATCGCGATCGGCGTTGGAGGGCTGATCGTCGCGGGCTTCTGTCTGGCGGGGCCCTCGGATCTCTGGCTCATCTTTGCGTTGCAGATCGTTTCCAGCTTTATAATCGGGTTCAACTCGCCGCTGGTCTTCGCTATGTTCGCGGATACGGCCGACCATGCCGAATGGCGCACCGGTCGCCGCACCACGGGACTGGTGTTTGCCTCAGCCATCTTCAGCACCAAGATCGGCGTGGCGATCGGCGCATGGATGTTCGGCCTTATCCTGGCCTACTACGGGTATGTGGCAAACGTGGAGCAGACCGGCCGCTCACTCCACGGGATCATCCTCTCCATGAGTTGGATTCCGTGCGTATTGCTGGTATTGGCAGCCGCCACCATGATGCTCTATCCGCTAGACGATCCACTGATGGTGAAGATCGAAGCGGAGCTGAAGGCGCGGCGGGGAGAGGTGGAGGCATGAAGAGAGCATTGATTTGCCTGTTCGCCATGGCGTCTTCGGCGCTGGCGGCCGATCTGACGGTGCAGAAATGGCAAGGCAACGGCATCGATTACTCGGGCTATCGCGCGGGCCAGAACCCGCAACTGAACCGCTTCCCGACTCAGGCGCAGATTCTCGAAGACCTCAAGATCCTGGAGAAGAACTGGACTCTCATCCGTCTCTACGGCGGAGATCAACACTCGCAGGACGTATTGGAAGTGATCCGGCGCGAGAAGATCGGGCTCAAGGTGCTGCTCGGCATTTGGCTGGACGGCAGGCCGGGCCGCGAAGCCGAGAGCGCGCAGCAGACGGCGACGGGAATCCGCCTGGCTAACGAGTACAAGGACATCGTGCTGGCGGTCGCCGTGGGCAACGAGATTCTGGTCACCTGGTCCGATCACAAACTGACCGAGGAAAAAGCGCTCGAGTACGTTGCGCAGGTCAGGAAGGCGGTTAGCTGCCCGGTCACGGTCGCCGACGACTATCTCTACTGGCAGAAGCCGGATGCGAAACTGGCGAGTGCGGTTGATTTCATCGTGATGCACACGTATCCGATGTGGGGCCACGAGGACATCGACACGGCCATGCCTTCGACTATTAAGAACTATGAGAGCGTGCGCAAGGCGCATCCGGGGAAAACCATCGTTCTCGGCGAAGCGGGCTGGGCTTCCTACACCGTTGGCAACCAGCACGCCCCGCGGGCCGGCGACGAAAAGAAGCAGAAGCGCTATTACGAGGAACTGACCGCGTGGGCGAAAGCCAACGACGTGACGCTGTTCTGGTTCGAGGCGTTTGACGAGCCCTGGAAGGGCAGCGGGACGGAGGGTCACTGGGGACTATTCTCCGAGGGCCGCAAGGCCAAGCTGGCGATGCAGACGTTGTACCCGGAGCTGATGCCGGCCGGGCCGACCTCACCGAGCTACGATTCGCCGGTCGCTCCCGCAGTCAAGGAGAAGCAGTGAGTGTGCTGGGCGACGTCAAGGTCCAGAATTCTTTAATCATCGGGGGCAAGCTAAAGCATGCCCCACCGGTGGAGGGCGGGGCCATCGAGACTGGCGGCGAGCGTTTCTACCGGATCGTCAACTACGATGCGATGGCGCCGTTCCTGATGAGCCTGGTCAGCGACTCGGATCATTGGATGTTCGTCTCGAGCACAGGCGCGCTGACCGCCGGCCGCAGGGATCCCGACCACGCGCTGTTCCCTTATTACACGGACGACCGCATCCATGACAGCCAGGACCAGACCGGCGGCAAGACCATCCTGCTGGTTGCGCGCGGCGGGCGCACCGGGCATACCGCGATGTGGGAGCCTTTCTCGCAGCGGTACGAAGGTCTGTATGGCATTACCCGGAGCCTGTCGAAGAGCGTCTACAGCAACAAGATCATATTCGAGGAAGTAAACCACGATCTCGGTCTGTCCTTTTCCTGCGCGTGGATGACGAGCGACCGTTTCGGCTTCGTGCGGCGCGCGACGCTGGTGAACCTGGGAGCGGAGCCGGTGGAGATCGATCTACTGGACGGCATCCAGAACCTCTTGCCGCACGGCCTCACGCGCCGGTTCCAAATGGAATACAGCACGCTGGCGGATGGCTACAAGGAAAACGAACTCGACTCCGAAACCGGTCTGGGTCTCTTCAAGCTCAGCTCCATTCCAGCCGACCGGCCCGAGCCGAACGAGGCGCTGCGCGCGACTACGGTCTGGTCGGAGGGCCTCGAACCGGCGCGCCGGCTGCTGTGCGCGGCGCAACTCGATCGCTTCCGGCGCGGGGAGGCGGTGGATGAGGAAACGCTGATCCGCGGGCGCCGCGGTGCGTATTTCGTCAACGCGCGGGTGGTGCTTGGGGCGGGCGGGCGCAAAGAGTGGACGCTGGTGGCGGAGGTGGATCAGGACGCGGCAGGCGTGGCGAATTTGGTCGGGCTGCTTAAGTCTGGCGGTGAGGGATCGTTCGGGGGCAGCGCTAACTCCGTTGAAAATCACGCCCCCGCGGAGGGAAGAAAAGCCGAGACGACTCTCGGCTCAGCAGGCCTGACGGCCCGCGCCACGGTGCTTGGTTTCACGGTCGCGGCTCCGATTGGCATTGACCGCTCCCTGACGGTCGCGGCTGTGAGGTCGAAACTTGACGAGGATATCGAGCGCGGCACGCGCAACCTGGTTCGCATCGTGGCCGCCGCCGACGGTCTCCAACTTACCGGCGACGATCTCAGCTCAGACCGGCATTTCTCGAACGCTTTGTTCAATGTGATGCGCGGCGGAATTCCGGATCGCGGGTATGCGGTTTCCCGCGCCGACTTCGCGGCGTTCCTCGGCAAGGCCAACCACGCATTAGCCGGGCGGCAGGCCGCATTTCTCGATGCGCTGCCGGAGACGCTGCTGCATAGCCGGCTGCTCGATCTGGCGCGCGGGCAGGACGACCCGGACCTGGAGCGGCTAGCGCACGAATACCTGCCGCTGACGTTCAGCCGGCGTCACGGCGATCCCAGCCGCCCGTGGAACATCTTCGCCATCGAAGTGAAGTCCGAGCACGGCGAGAGGATCCTCAACTACCAAGGCAACTGGCGCGACATTTTCCAGAACTGGGAAGCGCTGGCGCTGTCGTTTCCCGGTTACGTCGAGAGCATGATCTTCAAGTTTGCCGGCGCCTCCACCGCCGATGGCTACAACCCATATCGCATCATGCGCGACGGCTTCGACTGGGAGGTGCTGGACCCGCACGACGCGTGGTCTTACATCGGCTATTGGGGCGATCACCAGGTGATCTACCTCTTGAAGTTGCTGGAAGTTTCGGCGCGCTACCATCCCGGCGCCGTGGCGGGGCTGCTGACGCGACGCGTGTTCACCTACGCCAACGTTCCGTATCGCATCAAGCCGTACAGCGCGCTGCTCGAAGATCCGCGCAACACGATCGACTTCGATTTCGCTCTGGATCGCGAGATCCGCCAGAGGGCGGAAGCGATGGGCGCGGACGGAAAGGCTCTGCCGGGCGCGGACGGCGCGCCGTATCGCGTGAACCTGGCCGAGAAGTTGCTGGTGCTGGTGCTGGCGCGGCTGTTCAACTACATCCCCGAAGCCGGCTTGTGGATGAACACGCAGCGGCCGGAGTGGAACGACGCCAACAATGCGCTGGTGGGCTCCGGCGTCTCGATGGTGACGCTCTACTTTCTGCGGCGGTTCTTGTCCTTCTGCTGGGGGATTTTCGGCGGTTTGGAAGCGCCGGAGGTCGAGGTTTCCGCGGAAGTCGCCGAGGCTTTTCGCCGCGTGGCGGAAGCCCTGGAACGGCACGCGGGCCTGCTCGGCGGACCGATTTCGGACCGGGACCGCAAGCGAGTTCTTGACGATCTGGGCAACGTGGGGAGCGACTACCGGGCCGGGCTTTACGCGCACGGGTTTTCCGGACGGCAGACGCGGCTGAGCGTCGCGGAGATCGGCGCCTTCTGCGACGTGGCGCTGCGGCACATCGACCACTCGATTCGCGCCAACCGGCGGGCGGACGGCCTCTATCACGCCTACAACCTGATGAAGGTTGCGGGCGACGGCATCGTGATTCGCCGCCTTTACGAGATGCTGGAAGGCCAGATGGCGGTGCTGAGCTCGGGCGCGCTCGGTACGCAGGAATCGGTATTGCTGCTTGACGCGCTGCGCAGCAGCCCGCTTTACCGTGCCGACCAGAACAGCTACGTCCTTTATCCGGACCGCAAGCTGCCGGGCTTTTTCGAGAAGAACAATATTCCGGCTGAGGCCATCGCGAAGTCGAAGGCGTTGGCCGCGATGATCGAACGCGATGACCGGCGCATCGTGATTCAGGATACGAATGGCGTGGCTCACTTCAACGCGGCCTTCCGGAACTCCGGGCTGCTGAAGGAGGCGCTGGCCGGCCTCAGCCTGCCGGATGAGGAGAACGCGCAGATTCTCGCGTTATATGAGGAGGTGTTCGATCACCAGTCGTTCACCGGCCGCTCGGGCACGTTCTATAAATACGAGGGGCTCGGCTGCATTTACTGGCACATGGTTTCGAAGCTGCTGCTGGCGGTGCAGGAAGGGCTGGACCGGGCAGGGTGCGCGGGCGAGGACGCCGAGTTAGTCGAGCGCCTGAGAAGCCACTACCACGAAATCCGCGAAGGCATCGGCGTCCACAAGCCGCCGGAACTATACGGCGCCATTCCGACCGATCCCTACTCCCACACGCCCGGTTTTGCGGGAGTGCAGCAGCCTGGGATGACCGGTCAGGTGAAGGAAGATCTCATCACGCGGCTCGGCGAGATGGGGGTCGCGGTCAAAGACGGGCGGCTCAGTTTCCGCCGTGACCTGGTCAGCCGCGGCGAGTTCCTCGTGGGGCCGGGGACAGACCGCTCTGTCCACGCGGCGCAAAGGCGGCGCCTTGGGACAGAGAAGTCTGTCCCCTTGAGGACGTTCCACTTTTACGATCTCGACGGCGAGGAGCGCAGCCTGGATCTCGATCCCGGCACGATGGCGTTCACCACCTGCCAGACGCCGGTGGTGGCCCATCGATCGGGGCCGCAGAGGATCGAGATCACGCGCGCCGACGGCTCCAGGAATATCGTGGAAGGGCTTGAGCTCGACGCGGGAATCAGTGCGGCGATATTCGAGCGGAGTGGAGCGGTCCAGCGGCTGGATGTCTTCTTCGGCTTCGAGGGCGGGTAGACAGGCTGAGGCGGAAGCGGGGCAGGTCCCCGACGTCCCCGACCTGCCAACGCTCAGTCGCGCCTGCCGCTGACAGGTCGGGGACCTGTCCCACTTTGGCCTGGGCCGGGGACAGACCGCTCTGTCCACGCGGCGCAAGAGCGGCGCCTTGGGACAGAGAGGTCAGTCCCCGGGGCGCCATTGGGGCTACACTGAAAGAGAAGAGCCGGCTTGCGCCCTGGTGCTGTGACCCTGCCGCCGATCGATCCCAATCTCGAGTCCCAAGTCATCCACAAGCCACCCTTGCGCGACGACAACCGGCAAGTGGCGGGCAAGATCGCCATTTTTCAGTACGCCACGGTGATCGCGTTCGTGTTTCTGATCTCGGGCTTCTGGCGGCTGCAGGTTCAGAATCCGCAGTTTTATGACGAGCGCGCGCTCGCCAACAGCGTAAAGTCGCAGCCGATGGCGGCGCCGCGCGGCCGCATCCTCGATCGCGACGGACGGCTGATTGTCGACAACCACAGTTCCTTCCGGCTGCTGCTGACGCGCGAATCGTTGAACGAAGCGCACCTGGCGCCGATCGCGCGCGGCCTGGACCTGGACCTGGCAGATTTACAGGCCAAAGTGCGCCGCTACCGTTCGCGGCCGAAGTACGATCCGATCGTGCTCAAGGAAGTCGTCACCTCAGCCGATCTGTCTTTCGTCGACTCCCACCGCGACTTTTTCCCCGAGTTGCTACTAACGCAGGATTACAAACGGGCGTATCCGCAGAACGGCATGATGGCGCACGTGATCGGCTACACGGGTGAAATCAGCGATCAGGAACTGGACATGCCGGAGTTCGCCAAGTACGATCCCGGCACCGCCATCGGCAAGTTCGGCATTGAGCGGCAGTACAACGACACGCTGGCGGGCGTGGATGGCCAACGGCAGGTGGTGGTGGACAACCGCGGCCAGGTGCGTCAGGTGCTGAAGACCAAGCCCGCCACGCCGGGCAAGGACCTGCAACTCACCATCGATCTGGATCTGCAGGCGGTCGCCGAGCTCGCCATGGATGGCCGCAATGGCGCCGTGGTGGCGCTCGATCCGCGCACGGGCGAGGTGCTGGCCATGGTCAGCCGGCCGGCGTTCGATCTCAACAAGTTCGCCGAGCGCATCAAGTCCGCCGACTGGAAGGTCATCATGGACAACCCGGACCACCCGATGATGAACCGTGCGATTCAGTCCCAGTTGGCGCCGGGTTCGACCTTCAAGCCGATCATGGCGCTGGCCGGCCTGGAGACGGGCACGGTGGACATGAATTGGACGGTTCATTGCGCGGGCGGCGCTTCGTTTTACGGCGGCTACCACAAATGCTGGCAAAAGGGCGGGCACGGCACCATCTCGCTGCACAACGCGATCGTGCGCTCCTGCGATGTCTTCTTTTACACGCTGGGCGACAAGATGGGGATCAACCACATCGCCTACTATGCCGACCTGGTGGGCTTCGGTCATCCGACCGGAATCGATCTGCCCGGCGAGGCTTCCGGCATCGTGCCATCGCCCGAATGGAAGCTGCGCAATTATCGCGAGAAGTGGTGGGCGGGCGAGACCATCTCGGTGGCGATCGGGCAGGGCGCGCTGACGGTGACGCCGCTCCAGTTGGCGCGCGCGATTGGCGGTATTTCCATCGGCGGCATCTGGCACCATCCGCACCTGGTCCGTGAACTGGACGCAACCGAGAAGCCCGACCAGTGGCCGCTCGATCCGGATCACGTGAAAGATGTCGTCGATGGCATGTATGGCGTGGTGAACGAAGGTGGCACCGCTACCGGATTCGCCACGTTGAAAGGCATCGAGGTTTGCGGAAAGACGGGCACCGCGCAGGTGGCGTCGGCCGGTTTCGCCAAGCAAAAGGGCGGCGTGGACATGACGGATAACGCCTGGTTCGTGGGCTTCGCACCGCGCTCGGCGCCGGAAATCGTGGTGGTCGCCCTGTTCGATCACGGCCGGGAAGGCTATCTGGCCGCGCCCATCGCGCGCGATGTCATGAAGGCCTATTTTGACAAGAAGGCCAGGATTGAGGCGCTACGCCAGCAGCAGACTTCGGTCACGGCGCGCCTCTCTGAGATAACCCACCTCGGCATATCCGATCCATCCTCATCCGCCGCTCAGGCTCATAACTGATATGACCCGCTATCTCTCCGCGCGCGATTTGGATTGGTCCCTGCTGCTCATCGCGCTGGCGCTGTGCGGCATCGGGGTTCTGCAAATTTACAGTGCCACGCTCGATAGCCCGTACCACAGCGCCTGGTGGCGCCAGATCCTCTACGTCGCGGGCGGCCTGCTGCTGATGTGGCTGGTTCTGGCGGTGGACTATCATGCGCTGCTGCATTACGTTCCGAGCTATTACATCGTCTCGGTGGTGGCTCTTGTGGTCACTTACGTGGTGGGCCAGACGGCCTTTGGGTCCCGCCGCTGGATTCCGCTGGGCGGCGGTTTACATTTGCAGGTATCGGAATTTGTCAAGCTGATGATAATATTATTGGTAGCCCGGTATCTGGCGGAGATCAAGACGGAAACGCTGGAGATCCGGGAGATGACGATACTTTCGTCGTTGGTATTGGTTCCCACGCTGCTGGTGCTGAAACAGCCCGATCTGGGGACCTCGTTAACGTATATCGCCATCTTGATGGTTGGCGCATTTCTGGCGGGACTGCGGCGCAAGTATGTGGTTGTAATCGCCGTTGTTACGATGTTGGTGCTTCCCGTGGGCTGGTATTTTCTGAAGGACTTTCAGCGGGCGCGGCTGGTCAGCTTTCTCGATCCGGATCGCGACCCCCAGGGAGCCGGGTATCAATTGATTCAATCCCAGATCGCGGTAGGAGCGGGTGGGATGTTCGGCAAGGGAGTTACCAAGGGAACGCAGACCCAGTTACGCTTCCTTCCGGTATCGCAGAAGGACTTCATCTTTGCGTCTCTTGCCGAAGAGCATGGATTTGTCGGCGTAGTGATTGTTTTGTCGCTGTTCTTTGTGATGATTATGCGTATTGTCCAGAATGCGCAAACGGCGCCCGATCCGGTGGGTATGTATATCTGCATGGGGGTGGCCAGCCTATTGCTGTTCCACGTGCTGGTTAATGTGGGAATGGTGGCGGGCTTGATGCCAGTGACCGGCATTCCGTTGCCGTTCTTTAGCGCCGGTGGTTCCAGTATCTGGTCGAGTTTTTTGGCTTTGGGGCTGGTGAATAACGTCCGCCTCAGAAGATTCGTGAATTAGCCGGGCTGCCTGCAAGGGCGATCCGGCAATAGAAAGGTTATGGGAGCCTAAGAAGAGACCCTCGGGGTGGTGGCGCTTTTGAGCGCTCCCCCAGGCGAGAGGAGCGGTTCCCGGCCGTCCGGTGTTTGAGTGAGAGCTCCACCGCCGGCCAGCGTGAGCTTCTTTGAGCGTCGGTTTGGCGCCTGTACGCACAGGCGGACCGGCGCGCACGCAGGGTGCCAGCGTCCTCTCCGAGACTCTCCTTGTTCCCGGGGAGGCAACCGATGTCGAAGGAGTTAGTGATCTCTTCCAACCGCCACGAAACGCGTGTGGCGATTCTGGAGGACGATCAGGTTTGCGAAGTCTATCACCAGCGGGAAAATGAATATTCTCTCGCCGGTAGTATCCATAAAGGCCGCGTGACGCGGGTCTTGCCGGGCATGCAGTCGGCGTTCGTCGACATCGGCCTGGATCGAGATGCATTTCTTTACGTATCCGACTTCTTCGAAGACAACGAAGAATACGACAAGATCGTCACTAGCGTGGAAGACAAGGTCCTCAAAATGGACCGCGTTCCGCCGGCGGCGATCCTAGCCGAGCCGCCCGCTCCCGCGGAAGCGGCGCCCGCGGCGGATGCGGCTTCGCCTGCCGCAGTAGAGACTGGCGCCGCCGTAGCGCCCGAGCCGCCCGGGGCATCCTTAACTGTGGCCGAGGCCGCCGCGCCCGAGGTGGAACAGCGCCGCGACGAGCGAGATCGAGACCGCCGCGGAGGACGCCGTTCCCGCCGGCGTCGCGGCCAGCGGGGTGGACGCGCGCTGCCCGATTCCAAGTTCTACTCCCCCGGCCATCACACGGCCGAGCCGGCCGCGCCGAGCGAGCCGCGAGTGCCGGAACCAAGCGAACCGGGTGCGTCTTCGAGCGATGATCTGCTGGTTCTGCCCGGCGAATCGCTCGCCAAGTACACCGGCCCAGCGCGCGTGGAGGAAGAGCCCGAGCCGGATGCTTCCGAAGAATCCGCCGGCGCCGGGCAGCAGGCTGAGTTTGCCGAAGCCGTACCGGAACCCGAACCCGAACCCGAAACGCCGGTTGCGGCCGCGGAAGCGCCTGCGGTGCCGATCGAGGTTCCTCCGCCGGCCGCGCCAGCGGAAGGGGAAGCTGTAGCGCCGGAAACGCCACTCGAGGTCGAAGAAGTTGCCGGGGAACTCGCCGAAGCGCCGCAATCGGCCCCGGTTCCGGACACCATTGAAGCCGGCGACGCGCTGGAGCCCGCTCCCGAAAGCGAAGACCTTGGGGAAGGCGAAGACGCTCTCGAAGACGGAGGCGCCGCGGAGAGTCAAGCCGCGGCGGAAGACCAGGTCTCGGAGGGAGGCACGGAGCCTGCGCCCACGCCCGGCGGTCTCACCGCGACCTTGCGCGAGCAGGGTCCGCGTTACCAGCATCGGGTTTCCCGCCGCACGCGCCGCCGCGGCGGCCGCGACCGGAATCCGGCGCCGGCCGAGGCCGCGCGCCCGCAGGAAGCGCGCCCCGAGCAGCGCACCGCCGCCGCCGCGCCTAGAACCAGCGAGGGCCGTCCCGAGAAAGCCGCCGCCACTTCGATCAGCGACTTACTGCGCGGGGGCCAGGAAATCATCGTCCAGATCGCCAAGGAACCGCTCGGACAGAAGGGCGCCCGCATCACGTCGCACATCGCGCTGCCCGGCCGCTTCCTGGTTTACATGCCGACCGTCGACCACATCGGCGTATCGCGCAAGATTCCGAGCGATGAGGAACGCTCGCGGCTGAAGCGCGTGCTGCAAGCCAATCGAAGCGGCATCCCCGGCGGCTTCATCGTCCGCACCGCGGGCGACGGGCGCAGCGAAGAAGAGCTGCGCGCCGACATGCATTTCCTCTACAACATGTGGCTCGACATGCGGCAGAAGGCCGAGCGTAAGCCGGCGCCGCTGCTCATCCACCATGACCTCAACGTGGTGGAACGGGTGCTGCGCGACCAGCTCACGACCGACTTTAAGAGCATCTGGGTGGACAACGAAGAAGCTTACGAAAGTGTGCTGCGCTTCGTCGAGCGCTTCCAGCCCGCGCTGATCAGCCGGGTCAAGCTCTATTCCCGTTCCAACCCCATCTTCGACGAGTTCGGCGTCACCGCCGAGCTCGAAAAAGCCCTGCGCCCCAAGGTCTGGCTCAAGAGCGGCGGCCACATCGTCATCAATCAGACCGAGGCGCTGGTGGCGATTGACGTGAACACCGGCAAGTTCGTGGGCAAGTCCAACCGCCTGGAAGACACCATCGTCAAAACCAATACCGACGCCATCCGGGAAATCGTGCGGCAGATCCGCCTGCGCGATCTGGGCGGCATCATCGTGATCGACTTCATCGACATGGACGAGCGCAAGAACCGGCAGAAGGTGATGCAGACGCTCGAGGACGCCATGCGCGCCGACCGGGCGCCCTACAAGATTCTTCAGTTCAATGATTTCGGCCTGGTGGCCATCACCCGCAAGCGGGTCAAGCAGAGCCTGGAGCGCACGCTGTGCACGCCGTGCCCGTATTGCGAGGGTGCCGGCTACGTGAAAAGCCCGCAGACGGTGGTGGGCGAGATCCTCGGAGAAGCCCAGAAGATCGCCGCTGCGCTCGAAGGCACGGACGTCATGCTGCGCGTGTCACCGGAAGTCGCCAAGCTTCTCAAGAGCAACCAGAATACTTACCTGCAAGAGCTGGAGGAAGTGCTCGGCCGCACCGTGATGGTCAAGAGCGATCCGCTGCTCCATCAGGAAAAGTTCGATTTGGCGTAAGCGGGGCTTTCAGCCCGTGGCGCGGGCTGTCAAGCCTGCTGGGTCGAGAGTCGTCTCGACCCTTCTTGGTTGCTTTCGACACGGGCTTTGTTGCGGCCTCGAGAAGAAAAGCCGAGATGACTCTCGGCTCAGCAGCCTTGACAGGCTGCGCCACGAATCATTGACAGGCGACAGCAGCGGCGCTGGGCGGAGCTACGACCGCGGCGGAGTCGACATGGGTTGGCACGGTGGCGTGGGCCGCCGAAGGCTCCGAGTCGGCATGCTTGCCGCCGGCGCGGAATGAATAGCTGGCCAGCCACACCCAGTTGGCGAAAGCTGCATCGCCATGACCGCCGGTGAGATCGTCGGGGACGCTTTTCGTGCGGTCGCGATAGATGGCGCGGGCGATCGTGAATGTGAGCACGTTGCCACGCTTGGCGTACTGGATGCCGGGTTCGGCGGAGACCGCAAATCCGGGGCGGCGGAAGCCAAGGTCATTGCCGGTCGGGAAGAGATTGCGAGCCGGCACTCCCTCCAACCGCGGACCGAATGTGACCGTGAGACCGCGCACCTTAGAGATTGGATGAGTCACGCCGCCCTCTACAAGATACTGGTCCATAATCGCGTTGTATTGCGTCAAAGTAACCGGATTTAAGGTCGAGCTTCTCAGCACGTTGTTGATGTCTTCCAGCATCGCCGTATAGCTGCCGTTGAGGTAGAATTGGCTACCCAACCAGTTCCTATAAGCCGACCATTGCAGGGGAATACCCCAACCGCCCTGCCCGGGCTGAATGGAATAATCGACGACAGTGGTCGTCGTACCTTTGCCGTTCAACGGATCGACCGTGTTAGCCACGTCGTCCTTGCCCGTGGGTAGCAGGATACCGAGGCCTAACTGAATGTTACCGCGGTGGTTTCTCTTCGGATTCCATATCCAGCCGCTCGCCACCACCGAACTGTCTCCGATGCCGGCGGACGTGTAAGTAATTGGCGAATTGTTCGATCGGCGACTTGCGGTAAGCAGCGGGAGGTCCGCCGTCAGGCTGAACCGGGGCGACAGTTGGTAAGTCGCGGTGAAGTTCTCCAGATTGATCTTGTTCATGACTTCGGTGCCATCCTGGACGCGGTAACTTTGCTCGGTAGGTCCGACAAAGTGAATATAGGAGAACTGATGGCGGTATCCGATGTCGAAATTCCACTCTCCCGGCATCAGATAGCCGCCTTCGCTATCCGGGCCTCCTTGTTCGCCATTGGAGCGAGCTACGATGCAGCCCTGCGCATGCACGGGTGTGGTGATCAGCAGCGAGGCGGCTATAGCAAGACCGGTCGCAAGAATTGTGCGCTGTAGATTGCTAAATGTAAACCCCATGTGGGCATGTTAGCGGCCGATCGGAAAACGGGCAATAGTTGAAAGCAACTAGAAGTGGTTAATTAGCGCCGGCGGAGGCGCGGATTTGCGATCGCCCGTGAGCCAGGCCAGCCGCTCATCGAGTTCGGCGCGGCGAATCTCGCCGAGAACGCGCGCCACCACGATTCCGGCTTCGTCGAGAAACGCCGTGTCGGGGACGCCCTCGCCCATTTGAAGCTTATCGAGCGAATCCGACGAGGCGCCGGTCCAGATGGGGAAATCGACATGATAGAGATCGATAAATGCGGGGATGTTCTTCCTGGTCTTATCGTCGTCGAGCGAGATAGCGATGAAACTAATTCCCTTCGCCGCCCACGTCTTCTCCGCTTCCACGATCATCGGCATCTCCTCGCGGCAAGGGACGCACCACGTCGCCCAGAAGTTCAGAACCGCAATCTTGCCGCGATAATCGCGAAGCTGGACCTTTTTTCCGGAGAGATCGCGCAGTGTGAGGTCGGACGGTTTCTTGTCGGCCGCGATCAAGGTTACTGCGGCGGCCAGAATGGGTACGGCGATTCCGAAACGGAGCACATAGCTTGTGTACCGCAGGTGGAGGGTGTTTGGCAAGGAGACCTGTGCTTTAGCGAACCTGGTTCGCGCCGACTCAAATCGGCTTCCCTCCACTGCGCCATGAAAAGAGGCATAATGACTTCATCGAGGAGGGCAGTTCCATGGCAAGCGGAAGTTCAGCAAGACCCAAGGTCAATCCGATTCCGGATGGCTATCACAGCGTGACTCCCTATTTGACGGTGGCCGACGCGGATCTGCTACTGCGGTTCGTGAAGGGCGCTTTCGGCGCCCAAGAAGTGCTTGCGCACCGCGGACCGGATGGCTTCATTGTGCACGCCGAAGCCAAGATCGGCGATTCGATCGTGATGATGGGGCGGGCGCGCGGCGACATGCAGCCGCAGACATCGACCATTTATCTGTACGTGCCGGACACCGACGCGGTGTACCGCGCGGCGGTGAGCGCCGGCGGCAAGAGTGTACGCGAGCCGGCCGATCAGTTCTACGGCGACCGGACCGCCGGCGTGGAAGATCCTTGCGGCAATCAATGGTACGTGGCCACCCACATCGAAGACGTTCCGCCGGAGGAGTTCGAGCGCCGGGTAGCGGCAATGGCGCAGAAGGGCTAAGACGCCGCGCCATCCTTGCTCTTGGTGTCGCCGCGCCGTGGCATAATCCTGGTATGGAAATCACCTGGCTTGGGCACGGCACATTTCAGTTTCGTCTGGCTTCAGGGCAAGTGATCCTGATGGATCCCTGGACCGATGGCAACCCCGCTTACCCGAAGGGCCACCGCATCGAACGCGTGGATACCATCGCGATCACTCACGGCCACTTCGATCACATCCACGACGCCATTCCGCTGGCCGCACGATTCGGGCCGGAGGTTGTCGGTATTTACGAGACCTGCGCCTGGTTGGAGCGCAAAGGAGTCAAGAACACGCGCGGCATGAACAAGGGTGGAAGCCAGAAATCCAGCGGCGTGACGTTCACCATGACGCACGCGGTGCATAGCTGCGGCATCCTGGACGAAGGCGAAATCGTTTACGGCGGCGAAGCGGCCGGCTACGTGTTGCGATTCGCCGATGGCCGCGCTTTGTACTTCGCCGGCGATACCAACGTGTTCAGTGACATGCAGCTCATCGAGCAGCTCTACCATCCGGAGCTGGCGTTTCTGCCGATCGGCGATCTGTTCACCATGAGCCCGCACGAAGCGGCGCTCGCCTGCCGCCTGCTGCGAGCTCCCAAGGTGATCCCGATGCACTTCGGCACTTTCCCGGCGCTCACCGGCAAGCCGGAGGAATTGGCGAAGCTGGTCACGGTGAGCGGCATCAGCGTTTGGCCATTGGAGCCCGGCAAGCCGGTGGAATGGTGACGGCGGGCGGCGGCAACCGCGCCGCTATTCCGCCTTGGCTGCCCAGTGCAGGCCGATGCCGCCCAGCAGGAAACCGCGCGCATTCACGCGGCGGTAGCCGCTGCGCCCCAAGAGGCGGGAAAAATCGTCGATCGAAACAAACGACCGCAGCGAATCCGGAATATACGTGTAGATGCGCGGCCGCCCGTGCATCAGCAACCCAAACAGGAAGCCCTGCATATAAAGGTAGGCCAGGAACAACCGGCGGAGCACGCCGTTGGCGGGCAGGAAAAAATCCAGGCTCACCATAACGCCGCCGGGCCGGATGATTCGCTCGATCTCGCGCACGGCCGTAGCCAGGCAAGGAAAATTGCGCAAGCCATAGCCGATCAACACGCAGTCGAAGGCGGCGTCGGGGAAGGGAAGCTGGCACGCGTCGCCGCAAACCGCGCGCTCAACTCCACGCTCCCGCGCCAGCCGCAACATGCCCTCCGTCAGATCCACCGCAATCGGCCGTGCGCCGGGATACTGCGCCTCGACCAGCAGCGAAAAATCGCCCGTTCCGGAAGCCAGATCGAGCACCAGCGGGCGCGGCGGCAACTGCGCCAGCTTGAGCCCCGCGCGCTTCCATCCGCGATCCATGCCATACGAAAACGCGCGCGTGAAGAAATCGTAGCGTGGCGCGATGGTGCCGAACATGGCGCGCATCAATCGCGTATCTTGTCTCTCAGCCGGTATTTGCATGGGTAGATGAATTTTAACAAACCGCACTGCGGCAGAGCGCGATGGCTATTTCCTCGGTTGCGCCGGCCGCATTTCGATCCGGCTGACCATGGTGCGCGCGGGCATGCGCAACACCATCGCCACCGCCTCGGCCACGTCTTCCGGCGCGATCATCCAACTGGTGTCGCCGCTGCGGTCGGAGGGGCCACCGGAGAATCCGGTGTCGACGCTGCCGGGCATGATGGTCGCCACGCGAACGTTTTCGTAGCGGTGATCGAGCATCATGGCCTCGCTGAAGCCGTTGAGGCCGAACTTACTGGCGTTATAGCCGGCGCCGCCGCTGAACGGGTTTTTCCCGGCGAGGCTCGAGATGTTGACGATGAAGCCGCCGCCGCGTTTGCGGAACCGCGCCAGCGCTTCGCGCGAGCAATAGAATGGGCCGTTCAGGTTGAGCTCGATGTTGCTGCGCCATTGATCGAGAGTCAGGTCCGCGACTTTGCCGAACACGCCTTGACCCGCATTGTTCACCAGGATGTCCAGGCCGCCGAACTCGCCGTCCACGGCCGCGAAAAAAGCGCTCACCTGGTCGGGCTGGGTGACGTCGGCGGCGATGCCGATCACGCGGCCCAGCGGCTGCAGCGCGCCCAGCGCGGTTTCGACCGATTGGTTGCTGCGCCCGCAAATGGCCACCGCCGCACCTTCGCCAAGCAAGCGCTCCGCGATGGCGCGTCCGATGCCGCGCGTGCCGCCCGTAACCACCGCCAGCTTCCCGGAAAGAGATTCCATATGCGCGATTCTACCCCGGATCGCCCGCATCGTGCCGGCCCCGCGCTACAGTAGTCTTGATGATAACGGCAGCCGAAACTCCCATTCTTCCAAACGCCTTCATCGGCAAGCTTGAGCAACCGACCGCAGACGAACTTGCGGCAGTGCTGGGCCCTGCCAGGGAGTTTTGGGACCAACTGCTGGCCCGGCTGGCGGCTGAATTGAACCTTGTCGTCGAGGAGTGGAATTCTTACTCCCCCAAGTCCGGATGGGCGCTGCGATTGAAGATGAAGAAGCGGAACATCCTGTATCTCGGGCCGTGCCGCGGCGGCTTCAGAGTGACTTTCGTGCTTGGCGACAAGGCTGTCGAAGCTGCGCGCCACAGCACGCTTCCCCGAACAGTCGTCAGGATCGTCGAGGAAGGCAAGCGGTATCCGGAGGGAACCGCGGTCCGTATCGAAGCGATCGGAGCCAAAGATATCGCCGCAATCGTGAAGCTGGCCGCGATCAAGCTCCAGTACTGAAGGCAACCTGGCGAACCGCCGGGCTGGCTATGCCGGCTGTGGCGCCCGCGCTGCACGCAGAGCGGCGACGGATTCCTTGGCCTTTTCGAGCAACAAGCCGTGCTCGGCGCTTGCGCCCACGAAGCGCATGCCGCGCTCGGCCCAGGCTTTCGCCATGGCCACGCTACGCGTCTGAATGCCGGGCACGACGCCGTGGCGCTTGCACTTTTCGATCAAGCCTTCCACTGTCGAGATCAGCAGGGGGTGGTCGAATTCGCCCGGAATGCCAAGCGCGATCGAAAGGTCCGCCGGACCCACCATGATCACGTCCAGGCCGGGAAGCGCCAGCAGTTCGTCGGCGTTTTCGATGGCCGTAACGGTTTCGAATTGCACCACCGCCAGCGTGTTGCGGTTCTGGTGTTCGATGATCTCCGCGAAGGTATGTGCTTCGTAGCCGGTCATGGTGGGATTGACGCCGTAGCCGCGTTTGCCCCGCGGCGGAAAGCGCAGCCAGCTCAACGCCTCGGCCAGCACGCGCTGGTCTTCCACGCGCGGCAGGATAATGCCTTGCGCGCCCGCATCCAGCAGCCGCGCCACCAGCGAGTACAGCAGCTCCGCCACGCGCACGATCGGGGTGATGCCGGCCTCGACTGACGCGCGGATCATGTCCTGCACGGTTTCCAGATCGAAGGCGCCGTGTTCCATATCGATGAACACGTAGTCGAAGCCCGCCGCGGCGAAAGTACGCGGAATTTCCGCCGACCGGTACACTTGTAACCCGCATCCGTAAACCGTTTCGCCACGCGCCAGCCGCTCCCGTGTTTGATTGATCCTCATGCCCGCTCCTTTCCTAAGCCTGAACCCGCAGAACCATGCTAGCCCGGATTTCTACCGGAGAGAAAGGGGCGGAAGGCCTCCGGCATACCTCTTGCTATTCGAAGGGAGTATATAAAGGATTCCCCGCCACCCTCCGATTAGGTTGTTGTGCAGACAGTAGGCACGCCACCAAAACATAAGGTGCGAGAAGGTGTGAAAAAGTGCGGGCCCAATGCACTACCTGGCAGCAACCGGAGTCTTTGGGTTACGTGGAGGAACGGCGCATGCAAGATGAAGATGTGATTCGTGAGTTCTTGGTCGAGAGTCATGAAAACCTCTCGCGTCTGGATCAGGAACTGGTCGAACTCGAGAAGCACCCGAAGGATGCGGAGCTGCTGGCCAGCATCTTCCGCACCATTCACACCATCAAGGGCACGTGCGGCTTCCTCGCCTTTTCGACCCTGGAAAGGATCACCCATCAGGCCGAAAGCCTCCTTAGCCAGTTGCGCGATGGCCGGCGCGAACTCAGTCCATCCCTGGTATCCCTAATCCTGGACACGGTTGACGCAACCCGAAAGGTGTTGGGGTCCATCGAAGCGACTGGGGAGGAAGGTCCGGACCGTTTTGAAGACCTGACTGAACGTCTGCGCGTCGCGGCGCAATTGACGGGCGATAGTGCGGTTCAGCCCGGCGCCGGCATGACGCCTGCGGCCGCGGCGGAGCCTCTGGACAACAACGGCTTCTCCGAGCACGCTGAAGACAAGCCGCGCGAAGGCGACGCCGCGAAGTCCTCCGCGGTGGCGGATGCCAACATTCGGGTCGGCGTTGGGCTGCTGGACAAGCTCATGGATCTGGTGGGGGAACTGGTGCTGACGCGCAATCAGATCCTCCAGTTCAACACCGAGCGGGAGGATGCCGCTCTCAACGTGACCTCACAGCGCCTCAACCTGATTACCACCGAGTTGCAAGAGGGCGTTATGAAGACGCGCATGCAACCCATCGGGATGGTCTGGAACAAGCTGCCGCGCGTGGTGCGCGACATGGCGGTGGCCCTCGGCAAGCAGATTCGCCTGGAGATGGACGGCGCGGAGACGGAACTCGACAGGACCATCATCGAGGCGATCAAGGACCCGCTGGTTCACCTGGTCCGGAACTCGTGCGACCACGGCGTCGAGCCGCCGGAGGTGCGCGTGCGCGCGGGCAAACCGCCACAAGGAAGACTGACCCTTCGCGCTTATCACGAAGGCGGGCAGGTCAACATCGAAATCGGCGACGATGGGGCGGGGATCGACGTCGCACGGGTGAAGCAGAAGGCTATTGAGAAGGGGCTTCTGCGGCCTGAACAGTCCGAGAAGCTGACGGATCGGGAGGCGCTGAACCTGGTTTTCCAGCCCGGCTTCTCGACGGCGAAAACAGTCACCAACGTTTCGGGACGCGGCGTCGGCATGGACGTTGTGAAGTCCAATATTGAGAAGATCGGCGGCATCGTCGATGTTTTCAGCCGGCCCGGCGAAGGAACCACGGTCAAGCTCAAAATACCTCTCACCCTGGCCATCATTCCCGGCCTGGTGATCTCGAGCGGTGGCGAACGATTCGTGATTCCCCAGGTCAGCCTGCTCGAACTGATCCGCCTGGAGGGAGATTCCGGAGAAAAACACATCGAGCGCGTGCATGGAACACCGGTGTACCGCCGTCGCGGGACTCTTTTGCCCATCGCCTATCTGAACCAGGTGCTAGGGCTCGAATCGGCTGAGCGGGCCGACGTCGTTAGCATGGTGGTCCTACAGGCCGAGGACCGGCAGTTCGGGCTAGTGGTGGACGGCATCAACGATACTCAGGAAATCGTGGTCAAGCCCTTGAGCAAGCAGTTGAAGGGACTGACCGTCTATGCCGGCGCCACGATCATGGGCGATGGCCGCGTAGCCCTGATCCTCGACGTGCTAGGCATCGGCCAGCGCTCCGGGGTGCTGGCCGAATCCCGCGAGCAGTCGCGCGCCGCGACGGAGCAGAAGACGCAATCGGGGATCGAGCAACAGCGGTTGCTCCTGTTTCGGGCGGGTTCTTTCGAGCGCCTGGCGGTTCCGCTTTCTCTCGTCGCCAGGCTCGAGGAGTTTCCGCAATCATCCATCGAGCATGCGGGCGGATGCCAGGTGGTGCAATACCGGAACCGTATCCTCCCGTTGATTCCCCTCCGGGACGTACTCGAATCCGGTGCGCCCGATCATGGCCAGACGGCCGATCCGGTGCAAGTGATCGTTTTCAACGACGGCGACCGTAGCGTGGGCCTGGTGGTCGACCAGATCCTGGATGTTGCCGAAGAGGCGGTCACGGTGCGCCAGAAGACGGGTCGCAAAGGTCTCCTTGGGTCGGCGGTGGTGGGCAAGCATGTCGCGGATTTCCTCGATCTCAACCAGGTCATTCGAGCGGCTGCGGAAGATTGGTTTCAGTCCACGGGTGGGTCCGCCAACGGCAAGAGGATACTGGTCGCCGAAGCCTCGGCATTCTCGCGAGGCCTGATTCGGAGCGGCCTGGATATGGTGGGCTATCGGGTTCTGGAGGCCGCCAATCTGGACGAGGCGATTCGCGGCCTGGAGCAGCACCCGGTGGACATTGTCGTGACGGCGCTGGACCTTCCTCCCGACGGCAGTTCCGCTCTGCTCACCGCGATGCGGCGCCGGACGGAGTGGCAGGGGATCCCGATCCTGGCGCTGGCTAACTCGGCCGAGCAGGCGCGGACGCGAGCCGGCCAGACGGCGGATTTCCAGGATTGCCAGGTGAAGTTCGACCGGGAGGCGATGCTCGAATCGGTGGCGCGGCTGGCCTCGACGCTGGCTTCTTCCGAGACGGTTCCAGTATGCGTGGGAGAGGAGCGATAACCGATGGTAACCGACATTGCAACCATGAAGTCCGGACTGGCGCAGACCAGCGGACAGTTCTCCACGTTTTTCGTCGCCGACCTGTTCTTCGGCGTGGATGTTCTTCGCGTCCAGGAAGTGTTGCGCTTCCAGCAGATGACCCGCGTGCCTCAGGCCCCGGAGGTCATCGAGGGGCTGATCAACTTGCGCGGCCAAATCGTCACCGCCATCGATATGCGGCGGCGGCTCCGGTTGCCGCCGCGCGCCGGAGACCAGACGCCGATGAACATGGTGGTCCGCACCGAGGATGGCGCCGTAAGTTTGCTGGTCGATGAGATCGGAGACGTGCTGGATGTGGATGCCGCTACGTTCGAACGGCCGCCCGAGAACCTCGATCCCGCGGCGAGAGAGCTCATCCGCGGCGTTTACAAGTTGAAAGACCGGCTGCTGCTGGTTCTCGATGCGGAGCGAACCGTGGATCTCGCCGCCGGGAGGCCAGCTTAGTGTCCCGTCCCCCCGCATGCTCGACGACGCTCGACCGGTCCAACGTCGGGCAGACGCCCTCGTCCGCGCGCCATCCCGTGATCGCACCGTTGCTAATGCCAGGGGAGTGTGCGCCACTGCCAGGGAAAGCCTTCGGACCACCGGCGCCACGCCAGCGTGGGGGGAGGTTCTAAAAGATGGCCTTCACTTTCTTCTTCCGGGACCAACAAGTGCTGGAGCGGGTAGTAGAGCATCTCCTCCCCGTCTTGTCCGGCCGCAGTCATCCCCGCGTTTGGGATGCCGGTGTGGCGATGGGACAAGAGCCTTACACACTTTCCATTATGTTTGCTGAACGGATGGGGCATTTCGCCTTCAAAAACCTCCGCATCGATGCGACCGATGTCGAAAGCTCGGGCCAGTTCGCCCGGATGATCGAGACGGCAGAATATCCCAAAGACGAGTTGGAGCGGGTGCCCGGGGGGATCGTCGAAAAATACTTCGAACCCGCGGACAAGCCGGGATACCTTCGCGTGATCGACACCATCCGCCGGCCCGTCGCCTATCAGCGGCACGATCTCCTGTCGTTCCAGGAAATCGGCCAAGGATATTCGCTGGTCTTGTGCAAGAACGTGCTGCTCCACTTCCAGCTTGCAGAGCGGATTCAAGTGCTCAGAATGTTTCACCGGGCGTTGGCGCCCGGCGGTCTTTTCGCCACTGAGCAGACGCAGGAGATGCCGCCGGAACTCGCCTCACTATTCCAGCGGGTGATTCCCGACGGGCAGTTGTTCCGCAGAGTAGAGGTTGGCGAATGCGGATCGTGACATTGGAAAACAGTGGCGAACTCTATACCTCCCAGGTGTACCTGGTACTCGGCGATGCGAGCCGGATCGAGGATGTCAACACACTCGTGGATGTGGGGCAGGACCCGGCCATACTGGCGAGCATCGGCCGTGCTCCCACCGGGATTGGTAAATGGCCGGTCGAACAGGTGGTGCTGACGCACAGCCATTCCGACCACTGCGCGTTGCTGCCGCTGGTTCGTGATGCATTCCACCCCAAAGTGTTCGCGTTTTCGCCAAGTATCGAGGGCGTCGGTTGTCTGCTGCGCGATGGGGACACGATTAAAATGGGCGACGGGTACTTCGAGGTGATTCACACACCGGGTCACAGCAGCGACTCGATCTGCCTATACAACCAGGCAGAGGGCGTGCTTTTCGCCGGCGACTCCCCTCTGCTGATCACGTCGCCAACGGGGACTTATGAGGCCGGATTCCTCGGGGCATTCGAGAAGCTGTGTGCTCGCGATGTCCGGCGAATCTACTTCGGACACGGCGCTCCGCTGATGGAGCACTGCAACCAGAGGCTGCGTGAATCGCAGAGGATGGCCGCCGGCAGCCAGCCGGCCGTCGGAAGGCAATAACGGATCGAGAATCGGGCGCCGGTGACGCATCGCAAATAACGCAAAAGGAAGACGAAGGAGCAAAGACCATGGCAAAACAAGCAAACGACGGCCGGCGAATTCCTCCCGGCCGAAACCCGTCCACCGGCGCCGCCGTTTTGGACCGTCCAGTAACAACGCAAACGAACGATCTGCTGGAGGAGATACTCCGGTTGGTGGAAGCCTCGCGCGCAGGCCGCCTCGGCGAGCGCGGGAAGGTAGACCAGTTCGAAGGCGACGACCGCAAGCTGATCGAGAGCGTGAACACGATGCTCGATGCGATCCTGCTGCCAATCGGCGAGGGCAACCGCGTCCTGGCGCAGATCAGCGCAGGCAAGATCGACGAACTGATCACGCAGACGTACAGCGGCGACCACGAGAAGATGAAACAGGCCGTGAATAACGTGGCTGCGGCGCTGCAAAACATGGCGAATGATGTCGACCTGCTGGTGCAGGCGGCGGCGGATGGCAAACTGGCCACCCGTGCCGATGCGGCCAAACACCAGGGCGCCTTCCGCAAGGTGATCGAAGGCTTCAACCTGACGCTGGACAACGTGATTAAGCCGTTGAACGTTTCGGCCGAATACGTGGACCGCATCTCTAAGGGCGACATCCCACCCAAGATTACCGACACCTACAACGGCGATTTCAATGAGATCAAGAACAACCTGAATGCCTGCATCGCCGGGCTGGGCGGCCTCGTGGAAGCGAACGGAGTGCTCCAGAGGATGGCTGTCAACGATTACACCAAGCGTGTCGAGGGAACGTACGCGGGAGTCTTCTCGGACGTCGCGAAAGCGACCAACACCACAATGGATAGGGTTCTGCATGTGCGCGCTACTATCCAGAAAGTCGCGCAGGGAGATCTTGGCGACCTGCCTGAGTACAAGAAGGCTGGCCGCCGGTCGGAGTACGACGAGTTGGTACCGGCAATGATTGAATTGATGGAGGGCCTCGGGGCGTTGGTCAAGGACGCGAATACACTCGCCCAGGCTGCGGTGGAAGGCAAACTGGCCACCCGTGCCGATGCGGCCAAGCATCAGGGCGACTTCCGCAAGGTCATCGAGGGCGTGAATAAGACCCTCGATGCAGTGATCGGACCGCTGAACGTGTCGGCAGAGTACGTAGACCGGATCTCGAAGGGCGACATTCCGCCCAAGATCACCGACACCTACAACGGCGATTTCAATGAGATCAAGAACAACCTGAACACCTGCATAGACGCCCTCAGCCGTGTGGTGGCCGACGGCGTGGGACTGACGCAGAACATGCTGGAAGGCAAGCTGGCGGCGCGCGCCGACGCGGCCAAGCACCAGGGCGACTTCCGCAAGGTCATCGAAGGCTTCAACCTCACGCTGGACAACGTCATCAAGCCGTTGAACGTGTCCGCCGAGTACGTAGACCGGATCTCGAAGGGCGACATTCCGCCCAAGATCACCGACACCTACAACGGCGATTTCAACGAAATCAAGAACAACCTGAACACCTGCATAGACGCTATCAGCGCGATGGTCAACGACGCCGACCTGCTAGTGAAGGCGGCCGTGGAGGGCAAGCTGGCCACCCGCGCCGATGCATCGAAGCACCACGGCGACTATCGCAAGATTGTCGAGGGGGTCAACCAGACCCTGGACGCGGTCGTGAAGCCGATCCGGGCGGCTTCATTGGTCCTGGGCAAGATCGCCGCCAAGGACCTCAAGGCTCGAGTTGAGGGCGAGCACCAGGGCGATTTCGCACAACTCAAGGAAGACATCAATCGGATGGCGGCTGACCTTCAGGACAACATACGACACTTCGGCCAGAATGCACAGGCCCTGGCCTCCTCTTCCGAGGAGATGTCCGCGGTGAGCCAACAGATGTCAGGCAACGCGGAGGAGACCGCGACGCAGGCCAATGTCGTCTCCGCGGCCAGCGAGCAAGTGTCGAAGAACGTCTCTTCGGTGGCTTCTGCCTCCGAGCAGATGCAGTCGTCAATCCGCGAGATTGCCAAGAACGCCAACGAGTCGGCCCGGGTGGCCAAGAATGCCGTCAGCGTGGCGCACACGACGAATGACACCGTGAAGAAACTGGGCGAGTCCAGTCAGGAGATCGGCAACGTGATCAAGGTGATTACCTCGATTGCGCAGCAGACCAACCTGCTGGCGCTCAACGCGACCATCGAGGCGGCGCGCGCCGGCGAAGCGGGTAAGGGCTTCGCCGTGGTGGCCAACGAAGTCAAGGAACTCGCCAAACAGACCGCCAAAGCCACCGAGGATATCGGTCAAAAGATCGATGCGATTCAGGGCGATACCAAGGGCGCCGTCAAGGCGATCGAGGAGATCGGCACCATTATCAACCAGATTAACGACATCTCCAACAGCATCGCCTCGGCGGTGGAAGAACAGACGGTGACGACCAATGAAATCGGCCGCAGTGTGACCGAAGCAGCCAAGGGGGTCGGCGATATCGCTAAGAACATCGGTGGCGTGGCCGTGGCTGCGAAGAATACTACCCAAGGCGCCAACGACACGCAGAAAGCCTCGCAAGAGTTGAGTCGGATGGCGGCCGGGCTACAGCAGGTCGTCTCGCAGTTCAGTGTCTGAGAACCCGTCAGGTATTGGGGCCCGGCGGCTGTCACCCATCCGCCGGGCTGCCCTTCAGTCAACGAACACAGGTGAAATGATGGCCAAAGCATTAGTTGTGGACGATTCGCGGGCCGTTCGGATGATCCTCGCCAGGACCTTGAAGGAACTCGGATTCGAGGTTCGCGAGGCGGCCAACGGAAGAGAAGCCCTGGAGGTGATCGAAACCGAGAAGACCGCGGTGTCACTGGTCCTGGCGGACTGGAACATGCCCGAGATCAACGGGCTGGAGCTACTCAAGCAATTGCGCCAGAAACCGGAACTTTCTTCGCTGGTGGTGGTCATGGTCACCACCGAGACCGAACTGGATCAGATGGCAGCGGCCTTGGAGGCGGGCGCCAACGAGTATGTCATGAAACCGTTCACCAAAGACATCCTCGTGGAGAAGCTCCAGCTTGCGGGAATCCATTCCTGAGGAAATACAAGACATGCCTGCGGTGAACAAACGAATGCTCCGGCCTGGAGAACGGATTCGCGTGCTGGTGGTGGACGACTCGGTGGTCATCCGGCGCCTAGTCACTCATGCTCTCGATCAGGACCCCGCGCTAGAGGTTGTGGGGGCGGCTTCGAACGGTGCCATCGCACTGCAACGGATTCCGCAGCTAAACCCCGATGTCCTCACGTTGGATATCGAGATGCCGGAGATGGACGGCCTGGAAACGTTGCGGCGCGTTCGGCGCGAGTATCCTCAACTGCGGGTCATCATGTTCAGCACGCTCACCGAGCGCGGCGCGGAGGTGACACTGGAAGCACTGAGCTTGGGAGCCGACGACTACGTGACCAAGGCTTCCAACGAAGGGTCGCTCGATCGCTCGATGGCGCGCCTGCGGGAAGAGTTGGTCCCCAAAATCAAACAGTTCTTCCATGTGCCGGCGCAAAGCCGTGCGGTGGCGCGGTCGGAACCGGCGCACGTCGTGGCGGCGCCGCTGGCCGCGCGCAGCACGTCCGTCGTTCAAAGTGCGAAGGTGCGGCCCAAAGTTATCGTGATCGGAGTCTCAACGGGAGGGCCGACAGCGTTGGGCTCGATCCTGCCCGAGCTGCCGGCCGGGTTCCCGTTGCCGGTCCTGGTCGTGCAGCACATGCCGCCTCTCTTCACCCGGTTGCTCGCCGAGCGTCTTCACTCATCCTGCCGGTTGCCAGTCGAAGAAGCTAGCCAGAGCGACCCAGTGGAAGCCGGCAAGATCCTGATCGCGCCGGGCGACTTTCACTTGAAGGTCGTGTCGAACGGCGGCGGAGTGCGCGTGTATCTGGATCAGGCGCCGCCGCTGAACTCCTGCCGGCCTGCCGTCGACGCACTGTTCACTTCGATTGCGGATGTGTATGGCGGGGCAGTCATCGCCGCAGTTCTGACCGGCATGGGGCAAGATGGGTTGCGCGGCGCGGAGATTCTCAAGGCACAAGGGGCCAGCGTCCTAGCACAGGACGAGGCTTCGAGTGTCGTTTGGGGGATGCCCGGCGCTGTGGTGAATGCGGGACTTGCCGACCGCGTGCTGCCCCTCGATCAAGTCGTGCCGGAGATCCTGCGGATGGCGGGCCGAAGTTAAGGGGAACTGCATGCAAAGCCAAGCTTCAGTCTCGGAGATCGACTCGGAGAACTACCGGTTCCTCCAGCAGCATGTCTATTCCCAAGCGGGCATCGTGCTCGAAGATGACAAGCACTACTTGTTCGAAAGCCGCCTCACGCCGCTCGTCAGGCAACTTGGCCTCGGCTCTATCAACGACTTGTGCGCTCTCCTCCAGGCCACGCGCGAAACAGAGGTCGGCCGCCAAGTCGTTGAGGCCATGACGACCAACGAAACCTACTTCTTTCGCGATCCCGCCCATTATGAGGCCATCCGGACTGTCCTGCTGCCCCGGTTGAAGGAAGACCGGCGGGATATGAAGAAGTTGCGGTTCTGGTCGGCCGCGGCATCGACCGGGCAGGAAGCTTACAGCCTGGCGATGCTGCTCCTACAGGAGGGTTTCAGTGACTGGAACATCGAGATTTTGGGCACTGACTTTTCCTCGCAGGTCTTGGAGCGTGCCCGGTCCGGCAGGTACCAGCAAATTGAGGTGAACCGGGGTTTGCCGGCGGCCCTCCTGGTCAAGCACTTCCGCCGTTCCGGAGTCGAGTGGCAGTTGAGCGAGCCGGTGCGCCGGATGGCCCGTTTCGAGACGATTGACCTGCGTAAGAGCATGCGCGCTCTCGGGCCTTTCGACCTGGTGTTCTGCCGCAACGTCATGATCTACTTCGACACTGAAACCAAAAAGAACATATTGACGGAACTCCACGACACTCTGTTTCGAGGCGGCTGGCTGCTGTTGGGCGGCGCCGAGACGGCGTTCGGCGTTGAGGAGTGGTTTGGAAGGCAGACCGTGGGAGGAGCGATCGTCTATGTCGCCCGCTGAGAAGACACTTGGATTAACCGAATCGAGCGCGGAGATACTGCCGAGCGAACTGGCGCAGATCGTCGAGTCCGTATTCGCAACCATGCTGGGCCTGGAAGTTGGTGAGTGCGGGACGCCCTGGTTTCCTAACGGGGAGCGCCTGACTGCTGCGGTCCACATGGCGGGAGATTGGAACGGAGCGATCCTGCTGGAGTGCGACCGGCGGCAGGCCTGCCAGTTCGCGGGCCGCTTCCTTTCCCTGGACCCGTCCGACACTGTGGATGACGTCGTGCGCGATGTGCTCGGCGAATTGGTCAACATGATCGGCGGCAACATGAAGTGTGTGTTGACGCGGGGTATCCGGCTTTCCATGCCCTCGGTGGTGGATGGAAGCGACTACTGCTTGCGGGTATGCGGGGCTGAGGTTCGCGAGCGGCTCGCTTGCCAGTGCTCCGAGGGGCCATTTTGGGTCACGGTCCTGGCCACGCGATCCTGAGACTCCAAAACCGGACCAACTCGATCAGGCGCGAACCTGACCTGGCACGGGCTTGACTGAGGGCCCGAACGGCGTTTTCGCCCGAACGGCGGTCGAGCCCGCCGCTGCGGTCGTCACTGCCGTGCTCATCGAAATCGGTACCAGCTTCCTGTATGTTTCGTTAAAGGGAAAAGCCAAACCTGCCGCGACGATCTACCACCTTTGGCCGCAAACCCGCCCGCCAAGCTCAACGCTGTCGCTAGTATGTGAGTTGTCCGGTCCAATTCACCAGTGATCTGTCCGCTTGGCACGGCGGCAGGTGATGCTGGGTGGTGGATGAAACCCAGCAGTACTCAGCCGCCGAGATGGAGCCGCTGGA
>PLOR01000105.1 GCA_003142185.1 Bryobacterales bacterium | reverse complement strand
CGCCCGACCCGTGGGAATCGAACGCTGCCTAAGCTCGACGTCTAGCGTACCTTATCTACCAGGCTGTCTATTAGATACCGAGGGTGTGCTCGAGCGGAGCTATTTCCCGATGCAGAATGTCGAGAAAATGCGGTTCAAAATATCGTCGGCGGTAGTGCCTCCGGTGATGGCGTCGATGGGCTGCAGCGCGGCATAAAGATCCAGCAGCAGCATCTCGTGCGGAATCGCGGCGCCCACGGCGGCGCGCGCTTTCTCGATCCAGCGCCCGCACTCGCGCAGCAGTTGCTCGTGGCGCAGGCTGGTGATGAAGCCGGTCTCAGGCTCGAAGGCGCCGGCTGGCGCAACCGCGTCGAGGATGGCCTGCCGCAGGCGCGCGATGCCATCGCCCGTGAGGGCGGATACCGGGATCGCCTCGGCAGGCGGCGCGGCAGCGGGCGGCAGATCGCTCTTGTTTGCCGCCACCAGTGCCCGCCCTGTCGAGCGCGCCCGCTCGATCAGGCGTTGGTCTTCCGCTTCCGGCGCGGCCGAGCGATCCAGCACCACCAGCGTCACGTCCGCATCGGCCATTGCCTGAAAGCTGCGCTCGATCCCCATCGCCTCCACCTTCCCGGCGGCTTCGCGGATACCAGCCGTGTCGTGCAGTTTCACTGGGATGCCACCGATGGCGGCGGTTTCGGAAACCACGTCTCGCGTGGTGCCGGGTATTTCGGTCACAATCGCACGGTCCTGTTCCAGCAGGCGGTTGAACAAACTGCTCTTGCCCACGTTGGGCCGGCCCACAATGGCTAGCGACAAACCGTCTCGCACCAGTGCGCCGTACTGAAAGCTCTGTGCAAGCTCGCTGACGCCGGCCTCCACCGCCGCCAGCCGGGCGAGGATGGCCGAATCCGCCGCCACCCCGACATCGTCTTCGGCGAAATCGATGCCGGCTTCGAGGAGGGCAATCAGTTCCAGCAGATTCTCTTTGATCGGCGCGAGGCGCCGCGAGATCGAACCCGCGGCTTGCTGCGTCGCCACGCGTGCCTGGTAAAGCGTGGTAGCTTCGATCAGGTCGCGCACGGCCTCGGCCTGGGGCAGGTCGATGCGGCCGCGCAGAAAGGCGCGCAGGGTGAATTCGCCGGGTTCGGCCAGGCGCGCGCCCGCCTCCANNACCACGTCGTCGGCCGTGTAGGAGCGAGGGGCTTCGAAGAAGGTGGCCACCACCTGGTCGATCGCTCTTCCGCGCGCGTCGGTCAGTTCTGCCGAACGCGCGTGCCAGGAACGCCAGCCGCTTTCCGTTGGGAAACGCAGAACGCGTTCGGCGATGGCGCGGGCCTGGCTGCCTGAGAGCCGCACCATACCCAGACCACCGCGCCCTAACGGAGTGGCGATAGCGACGATGGTGTCGTCAAGCTGCATGGAATCGCGGCGTAGGATTGACTTCGCGGATGCTGCCGTGGCTGACGCACCCTTGCGTGCGCGTCGAGACTCTTCTCGACGCTTGGTTTCCACATCTGAGCGTTCGGCGCCACCTCGCCTTGCCAACCCAAACGTTGTGCCGTGTATCAGGGCACGGCTTCAGCCGTGCCGCAAAATGGAGGCATCATGGGGCTTTAGCCCCTGCCGCTCTTTTCCTTCATTGCGCGCTGATTGGCCATTACCAGGGGCTAAAGCCCGATTCCGTACTGTGAGTCCGCGGCACGGCTAAAGCCATGCCCTGATACATTGCTCATCATATCCCCACACACTGGGAAATGTAGAAGCTTCAGGCGTCGAGACTTTTCTCGACGCTTCTTCGCTCCGAAGCGCCGGGCGTCGGCAGGATTGCCGACGCGGCACGCACGAGTGCGTGCGCCACATTGACCTACCGGCGGCCGCGCGGACGCGGCGCGCCGCGCCGCTCGCCGGGTCCGTCGCGCCGCGGCTCCGGCACGTACGGCACATCGGGAAGGCTGGCCATTCCCGCCGGATAGACCACCACTTGCCGTCCCGGCCCGGCGCCCGCGCTTTCGCTGCGCACCGCCGTTTCCCCGCGCAGCGCCAGGTGAATCACGCGCCGCTCGCGGCTGTTCATCGGGTTGAAGCGGAACGGCGTTCCGGTGCGTTTCACCCTCTCGGCCGCGGTCTGCGCGCTCAGGCGCAGCTCCTCGATTCGCAGCAGGCGGTAGTCGTTGGCATCGAAGGAAAGCCGCGAGTGCTCGTCGGAGCCGAACCGCAGCATCTCCATCGTCACCTGCTCCAGCGCCAGCAGCAGCTCCGCGCGGTTGGCCAGCAGCGTGTCCACATCCGGCCCGCTGAAGATCACCAGCAGGTCGGGGGTTTCAAAATCGCCTTCGCCCGCATCCGCGTCCGAAATCTTGTATCGCAACTCGAAGCCGGCGCTGGCCAGTAGGGGACCGAGGAAACCGTCTATCCGCGCGCCAATCGATTCGACCGAATATTTTCGCTGTGTCACGGCTTACTTTCTAATGTTGTTCTTTTTCTTGGGTGGTTCCACGCTGCGCGCGGCGTTCTCGGCCGTGGCCGTATGGTTGAAAAACAACTGCAGGCCCATCCCCACCAGATTGCTGGTCAAGTAGTATAGCACCAGGCCGCTGGGCAAATTGTAGAACATGAAGCCGAAGATCAGCGGCATCATATACATCATCATTTTCTGCTGGCCGGGATCTCCCCCCGGCGCGGCGGTGGGCGTCATTTTCTGCATCCAGAACTGGCTGGCGATCATGATCAGCGGCAGGATGTGGAGGGGAAGCGACTCCGGCTGCGAAAGGTCGGTGACCCACAGCCAGTTCGCCCCGCGCATTTCCACCGACACCGTGAACACCTTGTAGAACGCGATGAAGAAGGGGAGCTGGATCACCATCGGCAAGCACCCGCCCATCGGGTTCACGCCGTTCTGCTTGTAGAGCGCCATCGTCTCCGCCTGCTGGTCCGCCTTGCGCGGATCGGTCAGGCCGAGCTTCTTGTACTTGGCGTTGATGGTGTCGAGCTGCGGCTTCAGCGCCTGCATTTTGCGCATCGACTTCATGTTGCTGAACCGCAAAGGGAACAGCGCCACGTTGATGATGATCGTAACCAGGACGATGGACCAGCCGAAGTTGTGGATGAACGATTTATGGAACCAGTTGACGACCAGGAAGAGCGGCTTGGCCAGAATCGAAAGCCAGCCGAAGCTCACCACCTGCTCCAGCTTCGGGTCCACGCTCTTGAGCAGGTCCAGATCCTTGGGCCCCACGAACAGCCGGAAATGGTTGTCGGTGCCCAAGGAAACCGCGGCGCCGACCAGCGGCCCTGGCTTCTCGACGGCCTCCGTGCGCAGCGTGTCGGCGAAGGTGGTGACGACAAACGGCGGCCGCTCCTCCCCCACGAGAACTTCGGTCGTCTCCGGCAGAAACACGGCCGCGAAATACTGGTCCTCGAGGCCGGCGAACGAGAAGTTCGCGGTGGCCGGCGATGGCCCGTCCTTGCCGGCCTTGGCGCCTTGTTCGAAGAGCTTGTTTTCAGCCGGGTTGAAGTAGATCGTGTTTTCCTTGGAGGCCGCGTTGGCCACCGTCAGATCGCCGAAACCGCCGCGCCACTCAATCGCGTTCGCCAGCGGCCGCTGGTCCACGGTCACAGCGCTCGTCACCTCGCACAGATAGCTGTCGCGCCGGAAGCGGAACGTTTTGCGCACGCGGGAGTGGCCGTCGCTGTATCCGAACGCGATGCCCAGACCGTCGGCATCCGGCGTCTCGGTGTAATAGACCTGATTGACTTTGGCGGTCGGCGGCTGGCCGGCGAAATAGAGGGAAAACGGATACGGCACTTCCGACGATCCGACGGCCGGATTCACCAGGTCGAGCGGCTTGTTGTCGTTGCCCTTGTACTTCTTGAGCTGCCAGCTCCGCACCGTCGCGCCTTGGTTGTTCAAGGTCACCCGGAACAGGTTGGTCTCAATCGTCACTGGCGGCAAGGATACTGCCACGGTGGCCGGCTCCGTTGGAGGCACACCCGGAGCTGCCGGGGCAACCGGCGCCGCCGTTTCCGCGGCCGCCGGCGCGGCAGGCGGCTGGCTCGGCTCGTTCTGCGCCACCGTAGTTTTCTGCGCGGTCTTCGGTGCCGGCGGCGGACTCTTGTATATGTAGGGCGTCACGAACATCACCACGCCCATCAGCAGGAAGGCCAGCAGCAGCCGCACTTCCATCGACATTTCTTTCGGCGATCCGCCGCTAGCTGGTTCTGCCATTCCCTTTGATTCCGCCTGTCCCGATTACCGGACCGGGTCGAAGCCCCCGGCATGAAACGGATGGCAGCGCGCCAACCGGCCGAGCCCCATCCACACTCCGCGCAGCGCGCCGTATCGCTCGACCGCCTGCCGCATGTACTCCGCACAGGTCGGATGGAAACGGCAAGCCGAGGGCAGCCACCACGAGATCCCCATCTTGTATACGCGCAGCAGCCCTAAGATGATCCATTGCAGCGCTGAAACAGGCGCTCCACTTCGCGTTCCAGCTCCGCCGTCGGGGCCGTGAGCGATCTCGACCGCGGATTGATGACTATCGACCACGATAACTTCAGCCCGTCCAGCCGGAACCGTACGGCCTCCCGCATGCGCCGCTTGATCCGGTTCCGCACCACCGCTTTGCCCAGCGCGCGCGGCACGGTGAATCCGATGCGCGACCCGTCCTCGACCGCCCCGCGCAGGCAGAACGCCGCGAACAGGGGGCCCGAAAAACGGCTTCCCTGGTCATACACCCGGCGAAAATCCGTGGATCGCAGCAGACGAACACGTTTGGGGAAATTGTAGCGGCCGGGCATGCCCGGAAACCCCTACCTCTCCGAACTGACAGTAAGCTTTTTGCGGCCCCGCGCCCGGCGGCGGGCCAGCACCGCGCGGCCGTTCTTGGTTTCCATGCGGCTGCGGAACCCGTGGGTCTTGGCGCGATGGCGGTTATTTGGTTGAAATGTACGCTTCGGCATTTTAGCTCAATGTCTCAGTATATCAGCCCGGAAAGCGGCGCGCTGAGCGGGTTGGCAGACGGAAGCGTCTGCCCCACGGCACTGGCGAATGGCCTAAAAGGTGGGGCAGGCGCTTCCGCCTGCCAAACCAACTTGCGAGTTATCGAACAAGCTGGTATCGTCCAATTTCCACGTGTCACAGCGAATTCCCGGCAAGTTCTTTCTTCGAAACCTGGTGGGACGGCGCAGCCTGCTGTTCCAGTTGGTGCGGCGCGACTTCGAGCAGCGCTTCGTCGGCTCCATCATCGGCTGGGTGTGGGCGTTGATTCATCCTCTAGTCCTGTTGGTGTGCTGGTGGTTCGTTTTCAGCGTCAGTCTGAAGGTCGCGGTTCCACCCGGCGAAGGCACCAGGAACTATGCGCTATTCGTGTTTGCGGGGATGCTGCCCTGGCTGTTGTTCAGCGAGACCCTGCAACGTTCCGCTTCGAGCGTGGTCGAGCAGGCCAACCTGATTACCAAGACCGTCTTCCCATCCGAGTTGATCCCAGTCTCGGTTTTCCTGTCGGCCGTGGTGAGCCACGCGCTCGCCCTGGTACTTCTGATCGCCGTGGTGGGGATCGCGGCGCATCACCTCAGCCCGTTCGTGCTGCTGCTCCCGGTATTCGTTTTCTCGATCGGGTTGCTGGCGGTCGGGCTGGGCTGGATCTTGGGCAGCTTGCACGTGTTTTTGCGCGACACGGCCCAGCTTTTGAGCGTCGCCCTGACGTTCTGGTTCTGGCTGACCCCGATCATGATCGCGGAAAGTCTGTATCCGCCCAAGGCCCATTGGCTGCTCGCCGCCAACCCGCTTTTCTATGCCGTGCAGTCCTACCGCGCCATCGTGCTGCGAGGCGTTTTCCCGCTCCGCGAGCTCGCCATCCTGACCGCGTTCGGCGCCGCCGCGTTCATATTAGGCGGCCTGTTCTTCAGGCATATGAAGCGAGGCTTTGCGGACGTGCTGTAGGGCGCCGTGGCGCACGCACTCATGCGTGCCGCGTCGAGACTCTTCTCGACGCGTTTTCGCTCCCGGCCAGCGGGCGTCGGCATGAGTGCCGACGCGGCACGCATGAGTGCGTGCGCCACGGCGCCCGGTCAGACTTGGCGCTTACTCATTCCGCAACGCGACTGCCGGTTCGACTTTGGCGGCGCGGTACGCGGGGCGGAAGGCGGCCAGTGCGGCGGCGGCCAGGAGCAACGTCAGCGGCAAAGCCAGGCTCCAGAAGTCGCCCGCCTTCACCTCATATAGCAGGCTCTCCACCGGGCGAGCCAGCAGGCGGCCGAGGACGAGTCCGGCGGCGATTCCGATGCCAGCGGCGGCGGCGATTTCACGGACTACCAGTCGAACCACCGACGATTGCCTGGCGCCCAGAGCCATGCGAATGCCGATCTCTTTGGTCCGCCGCACCACCGAATAGCTGAGCACCCCATACAGGCCTACGCCCGCCAGCGCCAACGCCGCCAGAGCGAAGAAGCCGGCCAGCAGCGCCAGCAGCCGCTCGCGCACCAGATCGTCATCCACCAACGCGGATTGGAGGGTCACGTCGCCGGCGCGGACGGAATGACCGAACGCGTTGATCTGCCGCCGCACCAGCGGCACCACTTTCCAGGGATCGCCATCCACACGCACCGCCAGGGTTCCGTTCAGCCCGCGCAGCGGCACGAACACGGTGGGCGGCGCCGGCTGGCGGACGCTTTGCAAGCGGACATCCTGGACAACGCCGATGATGTCCTGCGGTAGGTCCCGGTCTCTTTCGGCGAACGCGAAGCGTTTGCCAACCGGATCTTCTCCCGGGTAATAGCGGCGCGCGAAGGTCTGGTTCACCAGCACCACCGATGGCGTGGGAGTGAAATCGGATGGCGCCAAGGTCCGGCCTTCCAGTAACCGCACGCCTGTCGTTTCGAGGAATCCCGGCGAGACCGGCACGCCGTAAATACCCCCATCGCCTGGAGCGCGGCCAGGGATTCGCACGTTTTCGCCCATCAGCGAGCCCGAAAAGAATCCGAACTCGCACATAGCGGCATTACGCACGCCCGGAACCTCACGGACGCGGTCCACCAACTGGAGCGCGGTGAGACGGGCCGCCGGCGTGTAGTATATCTTGGCGAACGGGTTGGGGTCCGTAGTCTCCACGCCGATGAGCACCACCCCACTCTTCCTGAATCCGAGATTGACGTGCGTCAGTTGCCGGAAGGAAAGCAGCAGCAAGCCGGCCACGAACAGCACCACGAAACTGAATGCGATTTGCGCGGCCAGCATGGACCTGAGTGCACTGGAGCGAACGGACTGCTTGCCGCCGGACTTGAGCGCTTCGTGCGGAGACACACCGGAGGCGCGCAGCGCGGGCAGCAGGGCAAACAGCAGCGTGGCTGCGGTACACGCCAACAAGAGAAACGTCAGCATGCGCCAGTCCGGATGTAGATCCAGGTACGCCGGGCTATCCGATGTGCTCAGCAATCCGACGAGGGAAGGGGCGGCAACCGCCGCGAACATGGCCGCTAGCACGCTCGCCGCGCCGGCCAGCAGCAAGCCTTCCACCAGCAACTGCCGCAGCAGGCGCCCGCGGCCGGCGCCGATCGAGATCCGCAGCGCCATCTCCCGCTCCCGCGCCAGCGCACGCGCGGTGAACAGGTTGGCCAGGTTGGAGCAAGCGATCAGCAGCAGCAAGCCGGCGACTGCGGCCAGAATCCACAACGGCCGCGCGAATGTTTCGCGCAAACGGGACGGGCCGTTCGGGGCCGGCAGCACATGCAGGCTGCCGTGCAGGAAGCTATCCACGACGGCGCGCGATTCGTCCGCGCGAAACCCCGCCGCCTGTTCACGAAGGAAGTTCGCGTACACGCCCTGCAAAATCGGGCGGACCGCTTCCGCCGTCACTCCCGGCTTCAACCGCCCCAACACGATAAACCAGTAACTGCCCGCGTCCGACAGATCCTCCGGGACCGACCACATCATAGTCGGCACCCAGAGATCGGTGTCTTTGCCCGGCTCGATGCCGGTGAACCCTTTCGCGGTCACGCCGACGATCTGAAACTGCTTCGCGCCGTTGCTGAACCAGCGCCCTAGCACCGCGGGATCGCCGCCGAAGCGCCGCATCCAGAAGTCGTAACTGAGCACGGCGACCGGATGCGCGCCGGGCCGCAGGTCGTCACTTGGGTTCAGCAGACGGCCCAAGGCGGGGCGAATGCCGAGCGAGGTCAGGGCGTTCCCCGAAGCGTATTGCAGCCGGACCTTTTCCTGGACGCCTCCCGACTTGGCGAACACGACCGCCTCGGGAGACTGGTTGCTCATGCCGAAGAGTTCCAGTTGCCCGCGCGTGGCCTGGCGGCAGCGCTCGAAAAGAGGATAGTTGAACGTGTAGTTTTCGTGCGGGTCGCGTTCGTCCCAGGTGGATAACTGGACCAGCCGCTCGGGCTGGTATACCGGCAGTGGGCGGAGGAGCAACGCGTCGACCAGCGCGAAGGCCGCCAGCGACGCGCCGATGGCCAGCGCCAGCGAGGCCAGCGCCGCAGCCGTTACGGCGCTGTCCTTGCGCAACATGCGGAAGCCGAAGCGCGCGTCCCTGAGCAGCGATTCCAGCCACGGTAGCAGCTTCGCGTCGCGGCTGGTCTCGCGCGTGTGCAATGGATTGCCTAGCCGCAGGCGCGCCTCGACGGCAGCGTCTTGCGGATTCGCGCCGCGGTGGACGGCTTCCTCCGCGCGCGCTTCCAGGTGAAAGCGCAACTCCTCTTCGAGTTCGTCGTCCAGCCGGTCCGGCCGGAATGCGTTTGTCAACCGAGATAGCCAGGACATGAGTTACTCCTGTTGTTCAGGCGCCGGGCAAGGTAGGACAGGCCATCGCCTTTTGTGGCCTGTCGCTGGCGGCCGGTGACAGGCGACAAAAATCGATCGCCTGTTTGAATGTCCTACCGACGCGGCATTTTCGATTGACAACATGTTCTACGCCTGCTCCAGAACTGCGTCCACCGCTGCCGTGATCGAGCGCCAGCGGATTAGCTCGCCTTCCAATTGCTTTCGCCCCGCGGCAGTGATGTCATAGGCGCGCGCGCGGCGGTTGCTCGGGGTGGTGGCCCACTTAGCCTTGATCCAGCCGGCCTCTTCCATGCGATGGAGCGCCGGATAGAGCGAGCCCTCTTCCACCCGCAGTATGTCCTCCGACATGGCTTCGATCTGCACGGCGATGCCGTAGCCGTGGAGCGGTCCGCGGCGGGCGAGGATCTTCAATACCAACAGCGGGAGCGAACCCTGCAATGCGTCCTGACGCGCCATGCTAAGACTCCTTACTAAGATGTCTTATTATGGAGCGGGACGGCGCGGTTGTCAAGCGGAAGCGGGGCGGCGAATAAAATGCGCCCGCAAGCGGCGTATGGACTTTCTATATTTGAGCATTAGGCGGCGCTTAGCCCCGCCAACCCAAATACGTACGCCTTGTATCAGGGCACGGCTTCAGCCGTGCCGAAAACTCAGCCATCATGGGGCTTTAGCCCCTGCGCTTCTTGCCTTGCCGTGCGCCCGCAAGCGGGCGTTGGCAAGCTAAAGCATGCCCTACCATGCTACGCTGCCGAGGGAATGACGATTGCCCCTGCCCGCCGGACCGCGTATGCCGTGCTCGAAAGAGTCGAGACCGGCGGCTGGGCTTCCGACCTGCTGCTGGCAGCGACGGCGGGGCTCGATTCGCGCGATGCGGGCCTCGCTTCGGAGATTGTCTTCGGCGTGCTGCGGTATCGCGCGCAGCTCGATTTCCTGATCGAACACTTCGGCGGGCCTCGGCGGCTGGACGTGGAAGTGCGGCTGGCGCTGCGGATGGGCATCTACCAGCTTCGTTACCTGGAGCGCATTCCGGCGCACGCGGCGGTGGCCGAGAGCGTGGAACTGGTGAAGCGGGCGCGCAAGCGGTCGGCGGCGGGGATGGTGAATGCGGTGCTGCGCAAACTGGACCGCGCGCCGGTGGAGTGGCCCACGCGCGAGGTGGAGCTTTCCTGTCCGGAGTGGCTGCTCGAGCGCTGGGAACGGCATCACGGATCGGAGGCCGCCCGCGCCATCGCACTGGCGGCGCTCGAAGAGCCGCAGAAGTATGTGCGGGTTTCCGCCGCGGGCACACGCTTCCAGGACATCGGCTCGCAATCCATCGTGCCGCTGCTCGAACTGGAGCCGGGACACACTTTCCTCGATTTGTGCGCGGCGCCGGGCAATAAGACGGCGCAGGCGCTCGAAGCGGGAGTGCGCGCGGTGGCCTGCGATTTGCACTTACATCGATTGCGCGAGCTGCGCGGTCTCGCAGTCGACCTGGTGGTTTTGGATGGTACGCGGCCGCTGCCGCTGGCGCGGCGGTTTGACCGGATCCTGGTGGATGCGCCGTGCTCGGGGACGGGGACGCTGGGGCGGAATCCGGAAATCAAGTGGCGTTTGCGGCCGGAGGATCTGACCGATCTGCACGGCCGGCAGACCGCGCTTTTGAGGAACGCGCTGGAGGCCCTCGCGCCGGGCGGGCTCCTCGTGTATTCCACCTGCTCACTGGAGCCGGAAGAGAACAGCCGCGTAATCGCGGAGGCTGCGCCGGGGCGCGCCGCCGCGGTGTGGGAGCGGCTGCCGGGGCGCGACGCGGGCGATGGTTTCTGGGCGGCTGTGATAAAATCGGAAGCATCCGCAAATGGTTGAAATCGTTCCCTCGATTCTGTCCGCGGACTTCGCGCGCCTGGCCGAGGAGATCGCTTCGGTGGAGCGAGGCGGGGCCACGATCCTGCATCTCGACGTGATGGACGGCCATTTTGTCCCCAACATTACGATTGGGCCGCCGGTGGTCGCATCGATTCGCAAAGCCACGCGGGCGCACCTGGATTGCCACCTCATGATCGAGCGTCCGGAGCAGTATGCCAAAGCGTTCATCGAGGCGGGCGCCAACTCGGTTTCGGTGCATTATGAAGCCTGTCGGCACCTGGACGCCACGCTGGCGATGATCAAGGACGCCGGCGCGATGGCGGGTGTGGTGCTGAACCCGGCCACGCCGGTGGCGATGCTGGAAGATGTGCTGGAAGTGGCCGACTACGTGCTGCTCATGAGTGTTAACCCGGGATGGGGCGGCCAGAAGCTGATTCCATACGTGCTCGAAAAGGCGCGCAAGCTGTGTCGCATGCGGCGCGAAAAGAAGTTAGCTTTCCCGATTGAAATCGATGGCGGGATTCACCCGGAGAACCTGGCGGAAGCGGTGCGCGCGGGGTGTGAATGGATCGTCACAGGGTCGGCCATCTTTCACAGTTCGAATGCGGAAGCCACCACGCGCGAGATGCGCGAAATTGCCGCCCAGGCGACCGCCGTGCGGTGCTGATGGAAACGGCGGCGAAAGCGCCGCCCGGCCGGCCAAGATTGCTGGAGAAGTGAAGTGAAAGTGGAATTCTTTATGCCGCGAAATGTCATCCGTCCGGCTGCCGTGTTGGCAGTGATGTGCGCCCTGGTGCTCGGTCCCGGTTGCGCGAAGAAGAAGTACGAGAACCCCATCACCAAAGACACGCAGCAACCCGACAAGGTGCTGTTCGACCGGGCCGTCGACGATATCGAGCACGCCCGTTTCGAGCAGGCGCGGCTGACGCTGCAAACGCTGATGAACACCTACGACACGAGCGAGTACCTGGCCAAATCCAAGCTCGCGGTGGCGGACAGTTGGTATCGCGAAGGCGGCAACCACGGCCTGGCGCAGGCCGAGGCCGAGTACAAGGATTTTATCCTGTTCTACCCGCAACTGGAGGAAGCCGCCGAGGCCCAGGAAAAGGTCTGCAAAATGCAGTACCAGCAGATGGACAAGGCCGACCGCGACCCGCTGCACGCGCGGCGCACGGAAGACGAATGCCGGCAGCTTCTGGTGCAATTTCCGAACAGCAAATTCGCTCCCGACGCGCAGCAATACCTGCGAACGGCGCAGGAAGTTCTAGGGGACTCGGAATACAGGGTGGGCGCGTTTTATTACCGCAGCAAAGGGAGTTTCCCGGCGGCCGCCAACCGGCTGAACGCGCTGACGGACCAGTTCCCGCTGTACAGCCGCGCCGATGATGCGCTGATGCTGGAAGCCGATTCCTATCACCGCATGGGAGACCGGTGGGAAGATCAGGAGGCGGCGGCATACAGCAGGATCGTGCGCGACTACCCATTGAGCCCGCACGTGAGCGAAGCGACGAGTCACCTGAAAGCCATGAACCGGCCGGTGCCGGAGGCTGACCCGGTGGCTTATGCGCGCCAGAAATACGAGATGGAAAACCGCCAGAAGAAGAAGTTGCTGAGCAAGGCTTGGGGGCCTTTCAGCTCGCACCCCGACGTCCTGAACGTTGCCAAATCCGGATCGCCGCGGATGGAGACGCTCAAGCCCTACACTCCGGTGAGCATACCGCCATCGGCCAAGGGTGGTGAGGCTACCGGCAACACGGGAGTCAGCTCCGGCGGCGGCGGTGGCAGCGATGTGACCGTATCCACGGTGAACGACAGCAAGCTGATTGACGTTGCGCCGGACGCGCGGCAGAACTCCGGGGCGGCGCCGGCGCCCGCAGCCGGTGCGGCAAGCGGCAAGACCGGCACGGGCGGAACGGCTGAGAACCCGGCCGGAGTTCCCGCCAAGCCTGTTCCCGACGCTGCGCTGCCGCAGAATCACACGGGCAAGATTACCGCGGCGCAGCAGGCCAAGATGATCAAGCAACAACAAGATTTGATGCGGAAGAAGCAGGCGCAGCGTGAAAAGGCGGCCAAGCAGGCCGAGGAAGAGCGGGCCAAGAAGAATAAGAAAAAGAAAGTAACCACCGCGCCACCATCGCCCCAGCCCCCGCCACAGCCGCAGCCGGCCGACGCCGGAGGTAGTACCATCAAGCAATGAGCCGCGTTCTGCTGGTGGATGACAGCCCTCACGCGCAACGGATGGGCGAGCGCATCCTGGCCGAGGAAGGCTACGAGGTAGTCACCGTCAGCAATGCCGAAGCGGCGCTGATCCGGCTGCAGGACGTGGATCCAGACGTGATCGTGGCGGACACGGTGATGCCCGGCCGCACCGGATACGATATCTGCCAATACATCAAAATGAGCCCGCAGCACCGGTACGTGGGCGTGATCCTCACGGCGGGCGTGCTGGAAAGCGTGGATGAGGCGCAGGCGCAACGGGTTGAGGCGGATGCGTTGCTGCGCAAGCCGTTCGAGGCTTCCGCGCTGTTGGCGGCGGTGAGGCCGCTGGCCGAGCGGGCGCAGGAAGCGCGTCGTCAGTACCGGGAAGGCGGATCTGGCGATCCGCGCGCCACGCCGCAAGTGGAAAAGGCTCCGGTGGTGCCGTTCGTGGCAGTGGTGGATGCCGAGCAGGTGCGCGCCGCGGTGACGGTGGCGCTGGATGCTTCCATGGCTCTCATGGTGGAGGAAATCACCAGGCACGTGCTGGTGGCGCTCGAAAGCCAGGAAACCAATCGGCCAGCGGTTGCGGCCTCCGACGCACCGCCGGCTGAGGAAACTCCGATGGATGCGGAGGCCGCGCCGGCGGAGGCGGAGACCGAGCAGAGTCCATGGCCGGAACCGGCGCACCGGGTGACGACGTTGCGCCGCCGCCCGGGATCGATCCTCGGCCTGGATGATTTCCCAGCCGACGAGGAAAATCCCGAAGTGCAGGAATAGATTATGCCCGATAACACTTTTGACGTGGTCTCGAAAATCGAAATGCCGGAAGTGCTGAACGCCATCCAGCAGGCGCAGAAGGAAATCTTGCAGCGCTACGACTTGAAGGATTCTCATTCCTCGATCGAGCTGAACGAAAAAGACGGCAAGATGGCGCTGGCGAGCAAGGACGAGTTCAAGCTCAAGGCGGTGGTGGACATTCTGGAATCGAAGCTGGTGAAGCGCAAGGTGCCGTTGAAGAACCTGAGCTTCGGGACGGTGACGCCGGCGGCCGGTTCGACGGTGCGCCAGGAGGTGACGCTGCAACAGGGCATCCCGATCGAGAAGGCGCGCGAGATCGTGAAGGCGATCAAAGACGCCAAGCTAAAGGTGCAAGCTTCGATTCAGGGCGACTTCGTGCGCGTTTCCGGGCGTGACCGGGACACCTTGCAGCAGGCGATTCAACTGCTGCGGGCTGCCGATTTCGGACTGGACATGCAGTTCACGAACTACCGGACGAATTAGCGGCGCGGGGTTGACAGGCGGAAGCGCCTGTCCCACCTGGGCGCGCCCACATAGTGGGGTAGGCGCTATCGCCTGCCAACTTTCTTGTCGCTGTCTGAAGCGCGCAGCGCCCATGACTCGCCGCATTGAATCGCACGAAATCGCCGGGCCCGCGGGGCGACTGGAAGCGCTGCTCGAAGAGCCGCTGGATCGCGAGCCGTGGTGCGCGGCGGTGGTCTGCCATCCGCATCCGCTGCACGGTGGCACTCTGCACAACAAGGTGGTCTACCGGCTGGCGCGCGGATTGCGCCGCGCGGGGCTAGTGGTGCTGCGGTTCAATTACCGCGGGGTGGGCCGCAGCCAGGGAGAGTACGGGAACCTGGAGGGTGAAATCGAAGACGCCCGCGCAGCCATCGAGTGGCTGCGCGCGCGGCACCCAGGGCTGCCCTACGCGTTGGCCGGTTTCTCCTTCGGCGCGCGGGTGATCACGCGCCTGGCATGCGAAACCGCCGGCGCGCGCTTTCTGCTGGCGGCGGGATTTCCGACCAGCATGGGCGGCGCGGAGTATTTGGAGCGCTGCGCGACACCAAAGGTTTTTGTGCAAAGCACGCACGACCAATACGGGCCGCGCGCCGAGATGGAAGCCGCGTTCGCAGGTTGGGCAGCCCCGAAACGCATCATCTGGATCGAAGCCGCGGACCACTTTTTCGCGGGCGGGCTGGAGGCGCTGGAAGAGCGAGTTGCCGCGGTGGCGGCGGAGTTGTAACTGTGGGATGCTGAACGGTTCGTATGGATATCATCACGGGCAATGCCGGCTGGATTGAAGTAATCTGCGGGCCGATGTTTTCGGGTAAGAGCGAGGAGCTGATCCGGCGCCTGCGCCGCGCCATGATCGCGCGCAAGCGCGTAGCGGTGTTCAAACCCGTCATCGACGACCGCTACTCGGCCGAAGAGATTGTCTCGCACGGCGATCTGCGCATGCAATCGCAGGTGATCCACGACGCCGGTGAGATGCTGGAGCGGATCGACTGGCGCGCGGAAGTGGTGGGAGTGGACGAAGCGAATTTCATGGGGCCGTCGCTGGTGGAGGTGGCCGGGCGGCTGGCCGACAGCGGCAAGCAGGTAATTATCGCGGGTCTGGATACGGACTACCTGGGGCGGCCGTTCGCGCCGATTCCGGATCTGCTGGCGCAGGCCGAATCCATCACTAAGACGCTGGCGGTGTGCGTCCGCTGCGGCAATCCGGCCAAGCACACGCAGCGGCTGCGGGGCTCCGACGAACTGATCGTGGTGGGCGCCAAAGATATGTACGAAGCGCGCTGCCGGCGGTGCTTCGAGCCCGGCATTCCCAAGCAGCAGGAAATCGATTTCGTGAAAGCCCGGCGGCGCGAGCCGTAAGCGGGTTTTCGCAAATCCATTTCGGTGTCGCGCACCCGCCCGAATCGCTTGGGTGTGCGACATGGAAGTGGAAACTCGGCGGCCGGCTTCGTATCAGGGCACGGCTTCAGCCGTGCCGTAGCACGGTGCGGCCGGGGACATGGGT
>PLOR01000089.1 GCA_003142185.1 Bryobacterales bacterium | reverse complement strand
TCGATGCGAGCGTCGGAGAGCGCCGAGCGATAGCCGCGAGCGCGTTCCGCGCTTGCGATTTGGTCGGGGTTGCCAGAGATAAAACCGATCCTCCGGTGCCCGAGGTCGACGATGTGGCGCGTCATGGCAGCCGCGGCCGCGAAATCGTCGATGCGAAAGGAAGGGGTTTCGGCGAAGCGCGCTCCGCCGGCTACCGAGACGGCCAATAAACCCGCGGACCGAATCATCTTGTGCAACCTGGTGGAATCGCAAAGCGGCGGCGGAAGCAAAACCCCTTGGGCGCCGATACCCAGGAGTTCCAGCACGGCTTTTTTCTCCGCTCCAGACTGGCACCTGATGACCGTCAATTGCGCGTGTTGCCGTTGGGCGGCCTCAAGACTGCCGAGGAGGAATGTGCTGAGAAAAGCCGTGCTCGGATTGTCATAGAAAAGCGCGAGGCGAACCGGCCTGCCGCCGGCTAGGGCTCTGGCGGCAGGATTCGGCGAATAGTGGAGAGCCTCGATAGCCTGAAGCACTAGGCGGCGCCGGCCTTCCGCCACACTCGCCGGATCGTTGATCACGCGTGAAATAGTCATCTGGGAGACGCCGCCTTTGCGCGCGACATCGGCAATGGTTACCTTCAGACGGGGTGGCGAGGACATCCGCACTAGACGGCCATTACTCCACGCTTGGCCCCAGCGGGCGCGAGGCAGACGTAGCGGTTCGCGGGGGCAACCACGTCGTCCAGCCGACCGGCGGCCGCGGTTAGGAGGCTCCGGCCGTTCAGAAGAGAGACCAACTGCTTGGGCCGCTTCTCACGGCTCATCGGCCAGAGCCGGAGGCCGGGACCACCTGCCAGAATCAATGCGTGGCGCATGGCTTGGGTGAACGACTCCTCCATATGTCCAGCCGGCGGGAGTGAAACGCCTCCTGGTTGGCCAGCAGCGCGATGTCGGCGGCGCTGTAGCGGTCGGCTGCCCCGAACGCCTGCAACTCCTGCGCGCTGGCCGATTCCGGTGCGTACATCCACAGCCACCGCCGGAAGCCAGTGGCCGACCGCTCTGCGGGGAAGATGCGCGCATTCCATAATGCGCGCTCAGCCGAATCGCTCACGCCGGGCCAGACTTCCTCGGCGTCCACGCCCACGACGCGTAGCCAATCCAGCAGCGCACACCCGCAGAACAGGCCGTTCTTGAAGGTGTCGCGGATGCCGTAGCAGCGCACGAACCAGACATCTTCGCGGGCGCGATTGCGTCCGGGCAGCACCTCCAGACAGGCGCCGCCGGGCAGCGCAAGCGGCGCGTCCACGTCGAGGCCCACCAGAACATTCCCGCCCGGCAAGTCGACGTCCGCCTCGATCCGGCAGGCTTCGAGCCAGGACTGGCAGCCGCGGATGCGGGCCGGCGGCGCTATGCGGCAATTGACCGCAAGCACGGTTGGCGAGGGGGGCGCGCCTCGGTCCTCGGCGACCAGAGTGAGGCCGCTTTCGACCAACTGGCGGGTCGAGCCGAAGTGCAGGAACCGGCAGGACGGGACGATCTGCACGTGCAGCGGAACACGATTCAGAACCGGGAAGAGGCGGCCGAGGGCTTCGTCCGTCCAGCGCGAGCCGCTGGAGCGCGCGCTGCTTACGTATTGATCGGGCGTGGCGGCGCTTCCCAGGGCGCAGCAGATTTCGCGGTATAGATCGATTCCATCGTCGAGCATGCGCTGGCGCGCTTCCGCCGAAAAGTTGAGACCGCCGCCGGAAGTCTCTTCTACACCGAACGCGTCGAGAAGGGCCTCCGCCGCGCCGGCGTCCAGGCTCATGACGGCTACGTCGAGCGCGGTCTGGCCCGCGCGGTTGATCGCGCCCATCCGTTGCTGCTCCTCAACGGACGGCTTTTGCAGATAGACGGACACCGCGTCGCCCTCTCCGATGCAAAACACTCCGTGCCGGCTGGCCTCTTCCGGTGTTGCATAGCAGCCGAGGGCGATGAGGCCGGGCTCGGAGAAACGGACCTGGCTGGCATCGAAGCGGATCAGCGCATCGCCGGCCGCCACGAGCACCTGCCCCCGTCCGGCAGCGCCGGGTGGAAGAGCCAGGAAGTCGGGCACCAGACGATCGAACAAGGTCACCGGCAGGGGCGCGTCGGAGTTGGTGGGCAAAGGAACGAAGATCTTCCCGCACGGAGCGTAGGCGGGGAGACGGCGGGAGTCGCCGCCAGCATGCACGATCAGGACACGAAGCCGGCCCAGGATGGCGGCAACTTGGTCGCGCTGCCCGCGCCGGCGCTCGATCTCGAGAATCCGGACCAGACACAACAGTGTGCTGCCCCCGCTGCCGATCCGCTGGCCCTCGAGATCGGGGACCACCAGGATTTCGCGCACCTGCGGCAGCAGTCCGTATTGCCGGCGCAGCCCCAACTGGAACTCGTAGGCCCCGGCCTGTGCGGCGTTCGACGCTGTCAGAACCAAGTAATCCCAAGCGAAAGGAGGCACGTTCATTGTCGGACATCGAGAACCGGTGGTATGTCGCCGACGAGCGAGATGTCGACGGTTTCGATCTGCGGCCAGCAGGGGAATCCACGGTCCGCGATGACCAGCGTGTTGGTGTGACGGACGCGGCTGAACAACGAGTTGATGGCTGGGTTGAGGATGCCGGTTTTGAGCATGACTTGAATTCCTGCACTATTGGGTTCTGATTCGCGCCCGGAAGCCGCCCGGGACGTCCTCCTCCGCGACCACCATCAGGTAGCCGCCTCCGCAGCCGGAGTACATGGCGCCGGGATAGCGGGCCTGGAAGTTAGCTAGAAGTGCTTTGAGGTCGATGTGAATCGTGGGGTGGCAAACGGTGTGCGGGAGGATAGCCTCCCAGCACTCCATGCAGGAGTTCATGGAAGCTCCGAGGGCGGCGGCATCTTGGCGAAGGATGGCGTCGTAGCAATCCTTGCCGGTCTGGCCAAGGCGGCGGATCCACCCAGGAGCCAGGTTCTTCACACCCAGCGGATTGTAGCCCTCGGGCCGCTGATTCACCGGCACGAACTGAAGCACCCGCTCGAGCCAACGCGCAATGGCGGGATCGCAGTTGGACTCGATGTGCTCCGGGAATAAGCCGCCCTCAAAGGCCACGTCGTAATCGAGGCGGCTAACCCCGGGGTAGATAAGACCGATCATGTCCTGGGAACCAGAGGGCTCGGCTTTGCCGTCGTTTTCGGCGCGGTAGAGCTCGCGGACAAGCTCTTCGCGCCGACGGTTCGGCAGCACCCCGCTCCACAGTTGCAGTGCCACGCGGCGCGTGCCGCTGGCCATCCCGGCGCGGTCCATGAGCCAGCGATCGGGCTCGAGACAGACCACCACCATGGAACCGGGCGTCGACGGATTCCGGCTTGAAACGAAGGGCTGGTCGATCCAGCCGCCCGCCAGAGCCACCCGGTGAGGGATGCTCCCAATGAGTAATTCGAGGCCGGCCTGCTCCGGCGCGACGATGGAGGATTCGGAGTGCATTTTAGTCCGTAACCACGCGCCGGCCGGCCTTGCGATCCGCGAACTGTGTGGCGATCCAGGCATAGGTGTGCTCCATGCCTGTGCGCAGGAGGGTCCGGGGCTCCCCATGAAGGACCTGCTGGATGAAAGTGTTGTCGCTATTGCGGCCGGCGACGCCTTTCGGCGCGGCCGGATCGTAGGTGCGCGCGAGGTGCACGCCGGCGATCTCCTCGACCATGCCGACCAGGTCGCCGATCGAGATCAGTTCGCTCGATCCCAGGTTGATCGGGGTGGCGATGAGGTCTTTCGAGTGCATGATTCGGTCAATGCCTTCGACGCAGTCGTCAATGTAACAGAAGCTCCGGGTTTGCGTGCCGTCACCCCAGATCTCGATCGAGTGCCGGCCCGAGTCGAGGGCCTCGAGCGCCTTGCGGCAGATGGCGGCGGGGGCCTTCTCCCGGCCGCCGAACCAGGTGCCGTATGGTCCGTAAATGTTGTGGAACCGGGCGATGTGCGTCTCCAGTCCGCGCTCCGCCCAGTACTCCTGGCAGAACATCTCCGAGATCAGCTTTTCCCAGCCGTAGCCGCGTTCCGCCATGGCGGGATAGGCGTCGGACTCTTTCAGCGCGCGGACATGCGGGTCCTTCTGCAGGTCGGTATTGTAAGCGCACGCGGATGAGGAAAAGAAATAGCGTTGTACGCCGGCCATCCAGGCGGCCTCGATCAAGTGCGTGTTGATCAGGATGCTGCGCAGACACTGCACCCGGAAACGCTCAATGAAACCCATGCCGCCCATATCTGCTGCGAGATTGTAGACCTCGACCGCGCCCTCGACGGCGCGGATGGCGTTCTGATTCTCGCTCAGATCCATGGAAAGACACTCCACGTCCGGGACACGCTGGTACCACTCGGGCAGAGGCTTGCGGTCGATGGCCCGGATGCGCGTGTAGCCGAGATCGTGGAAATACCGAGTCAGCGCACCGGCGATAAACCCGCCGGCGCCGGCGATGACGATCAGGTCATCGGACCCAAGCCGACGGTCAATGGAAGAATCGATTCGGACATTCATAGTTATCGATTAAGTAAACGTACATCATGATATCCTTGCGGCACGTCGTGTGTCAAGCTGAATCCGGCAGTTGATTTCCTGACCGCTTGGATTCGCCCTTTGTTTGCCGCAGATCCAGCCGCTCCGCAGTTTACGTTCTGGTTACTGGAGCGGCCTCAATGCGGCCAGTTGTTTTCCGAGTACGCGGCGCGGTCTACCAGAAGTACGTTGTGACGATACTCGGAGGCCCGGGCATATCGTCGACGATCTTCGTGTGCAATAGTACTTGCAGGTTCTTTTTCGGCCAGTCGCTTGGCGCGTTCACGGCCAGAGTGGCCAAAAGCTGTGGAGATGTGAGGAATTCCCCCGCTGCGTGGGTGCCATACTGGGTGATTCCAGCCGCCGCGATCAGAAGCTCGCCGGTGTTGGAGTCGAAAACGCGTGAAACGATCGCGTAGTCCTCGGGTGTGCGTCCGTCCGGCGCAAGGTTCGGCAGTATGTACAATCGGTTATCCGTCCGGTCGCGAATCGTCGGGTGCTTGTCGAAGACGAACCGCAGCTCGTTCGTCGTCTGCAGCGTCCAGGCGTTGTTGAAAGCGCCGATCAGAATCGAGGGCTGGTATCTCAGGTCGCCGAAGCTGAGATCGGCGCCATAGCGCATCTGATAGAGCTTTCCCCTTCGAGCGAACAGCGAAGTGAGTACGACGCTGGCGTACGCGTCGCCAATACACGTGTACTGGCCGCGCACAGGCACCAGACCGTGCGGGGAATCGGTGAGATCGGGAGACTGAAAAACCGTGCTGGTGGCGTTGTAGACAAGGATCGGCTTGGGGCTGGTCAATGCCGGCGCCCAGAACTGGTCCATCGCGGAGGGCGCGGAGGATGGAGTGGTGCGAAGACCGCGCACTACCATGGCGCTGGCGGCAATCACGAGGACCGCTACAAGCGCCCACCGCCATCGGGATTTCTGCAAACCAGGTTTTGGCGACGCGGGCGTCGTGAGCTGGGCCGCCTTCCACTGGAAAACCGCCCGGTAGGAACCCGATGGGATGTCGATCCGAACGAGGCTGTCCGCCCGGTCCTGGTAGTATTGCGCGAGCCGCTTCCGCACCTCGGCTGCCCGCACTCGAACCACGGGGTCATCGCCAGGCTCGTAATCATGGCTGCGGCCGAATACTTCGGTCCCGATGACCCGTTCGCGAAGAAGATCGTTTTCCCCGGCGAGCGTGTGCTCGACTATATACTTCAGAAGGCTCTGGCACTGGCGCGTGGTCCGAAACGGCGCGCTCTGAAGGACGTCGCCCAGCACTTCCCGGATTCGGACGGCATCGGCGTGCGATATGACCTCGGCGCTCGTTTGCGGAATCATCGCTGGACTGCTCCCCACCAAAGTCTACTAGGTACTTTACTCCCAACGTACCCCCTTTGCAAGCCATGAATATCGCTCACTTTACCGCTCACTTTATGGGTACAGCATGGTCTTTTAGGGGTAGGGCACCGTAAAGAACCTTGCGAAAACATTCATAAAGAAATACTTTCACACGGATGGGAGGCAGTGTGTGTGTCTCGCCTTAATGCCTTCTCAAGAAAGGGGTCTTCCATGTTGCGCAAGTACTCTCCGCGAGTCGGCTTGGCCTTCGGAATCGGCCTGGTAGCCGTTCTCGCGTTCCTAAACCCGTCCGTCCACGCTCAGACGCAGGCGTTCAGCGCGTCCTTAGGAGGGGTCGTTCACGATACTCTCGAGGCAGCGGTCCCTGGGGCCAAAGTCAAACTGGTGAGCCCAGACAAGGGCGTCACTCGAAGCTTTACAACCGACACGGATGGGCGATACTCATTCGCTTTGCTGCCGCCGGCAACCTACACGCTGACCGTCGAAGCCAGCGGATTTTCCTCCTACAAGCAGGCAGGGATTGTCCTGGATGCGGGCCAAGCCGCAAATCAGGCAGTCACTATGCAGGTGGGAGAAGTAAAGACGGAGGTTACGGTCACTGGTCAGGGGCCCATCCTCGCCTCCGACAACGCTAACGTTTCCTCGGACCTGACGGGGCAGCAGATCGACCAGCTTCCGGTGGATTTCCGCAGCGCTTTTGGTCTCGTGATGATGAACTCCTCGGTAAATAACGCTTCACAGTTCCAGGTGGTCAATGGAGGAGGACAGTCGGGGACCGCCGATCAGGATATCTCGTTCCTCAACTTCGGTGGCGGCTACTTTGGAACCAGCGCCTACCTGCTCGACGGCCACTGGGACACCGCCGCCGACTGGGGCGGGGTCATCTATGTGCCTTCCATGGAGTCTGTTGAGGAGGCAAAGATCCAAACCAACGCCTTCACCGCGGAATACGGCTGGAGCACCGGCAACATGTACAACGTGATCACCAAGTCCGGCTCCAGCAGCTTCCATGGGGACGCGTTCGAGTTCCTTCGCAATTCCGACCTCGATTCCAATTTCTTCTTCAATAACGCCCACGGCATCCCCAGGACGCCGTTCCGGCGCAACCAGTTTGGTATTGCCGGCGGCGGACCGCTGTACATCCCCGGCATCTACAAGCAGCGCAACAAGACCTTCTTCTTCGCGTATTACGAAGGACTGCGCCAGGGTACTCCGGGTCCCCTCACCACCACCGTGCCGACATCGGCCGAGATAAGTGGAAATTTCTCCGCCATCTCCCAGGTTTTGTACAACCCCTTCACCACGGTGGCGACCGCCGGCGGATTCTCGCGTACGCCGTTCCCGGGCAATCAAATCCCGGCAAGCCTGTTCAGCAACGTTGGGGTCAAGTTGCTCTCGTACTATCCCGCCGCGACGAACAGCGCGCTGACCAACAACTTCTCGGCTTCAGCCAGTGCCGCGGCGAGCTCCGACGAATATGGCATTCGGTTCGACCAAAACATTGGCGACAACTTCCGGTTGTTCGTCCGTTGGTCGAATAAGGACGAGTCCAAGGTGGAAGAAGCGGATTATTACGGCAACGATCCGGGCGGACCGGGATCGATGAACCCCAACAACCGCCTGGATGGCGCCGGCGGTTCCACATGGGTGATCAATCCGACGACGGTTTTCAGCCTCAATGCGGGCTACAATCACTGGTTTGAAGGCAATGTAATGGAGGGCTACCCGTTTGATATGACCTCGCTCGGGCTACCTGCCTTCATCAACAAAACATCGGACCAGTTCCCGGTTGTGTCGGTAGGTGGCTATGCCCCGCTGGGTCCCGAGAACGGAGCGGGCCAAGGCGGCTTCCCCCGCAACGATTTGACCTGGTCGGCCGACCTCAACAAGGTCCACGGTTCCCACTCCTTCACGATGGGCGTGATGGAAGTGGTGAGCCAGACTGGCGGCGGACGTATTTATCCCACGACGTTCGACTTCGGTTCCGTCTCGACGGCAGGACCGAACCCCGAGACTGCTGACCCGAGCCTCACCGGCAACGCCATCGCCTCGATGCTGCTCGGAGTCGGGACGGGCGGCTCGACCGGCGTTACCGCGTTGCAGTTCATCTCGAAGCATTACTACGGAGTCCACTTCCAGGACGACTGGAAGGCCACCCGTAAGTTGACGCTGAATCTGGGTATGCGCTGGGAATACCAAACCGCGCCCACGGATCGCTTCAATCAGCAGAACTATTTCGACTTCAACGCCACCAATCCGATCAGTTCGGCGCTCGGCTCGACGGTTCTAGGCGCGGTGGTCTATAATGGCGTCGGCGGCGTCGGACGCGGCCTTTATGACCCGACCAAGAAAGACTGGGCTCCGCGGCTCGGCCTCGCATATCAGGCTACGGATAAGATGGTTGTCAGGGGCGGATTCGGACTCTACTACGTGCCTTCCTTCCTGGGAGGGGGAGCGGACCTGGGTTACGGGCAGAGTACGCCTTGGAATGCCATCACGTCCGACGGTTACACCCCGCTGGACACCCTCGACAATGCGTTTCCCAACGGCATGCTGCCGCAAACCGGCAACAGCCTGGGCGCTATGACCGACGTCGGCTACGGCGTGAGCGGTTCGCAGTACCACCGGCCCGATCCGTACATGGAGCAGTGGATGGTTGGATTCCAGTACGCCCTGACCAAGAACGATTTGATCGATGTCAGCTACGTGGGGAATCATGGCGTCAAACTGCCTCAGGCCTCACAGGACTACGATCAGTTGCCGACAGCGGACCTTTCGCTCGGAAACCAACTGTTGCAGCAGGTCCCCAACCCGTATTACGGCAAGATCTCCGGCAGCGGTTGCGGCCTTTCGAGTCCGACGGTCGCCTATGGGCAGTTGTTGCTTCCCTATTCGGAATTTTGCAGCGTCTCGATAGCGCAGCCGCTGGACAGCTTTTCGCATTACAACGCTCTCGAGATGAGCTTCACTCACCGCTGGAGTTCGGGGCTGAGCCTGCTGGCTTCGTACACATACTCCCGGTTCATCGACAATACCGCTTATACCACTAGCTGGTTGGGCCAGTCGCCCATTCGCGACAACTACAACCTGGCCGCCGAGAAATCGCTGGACGCCGCGGACACCCCGAACAGCCTGGTGATCACCTACATCTACGAACTCCCGATCGGAAAAGGCAAAAAGGCTGGAACAAACATGAACCCCGTGGCCAACGCGATTATCGGCGGTTGGCAGATCTCGGGAGTCACCACCTTCAAGAGCGGCTTCCCGATTGGTATCACGGACGGCGACAACAACACCAACTCGTTTGGCGGTAGCCAGAGGCCAAACCTGGTGGGCGACCCGACCCTCGGCAACAAGAGTATCTATGAGTGGTTCAATACGAAGGCGTTCGCGCAACCCGCGCCGTTCACTTTCGGCAACGCGCCGCGCTACATGGGCAATGTTCGAGCTCCTGGCCTGGAACAATTCGACATCGGAGTGCAGAAGTGGTTCAAGTTCACCGAGAACCTGAAGCTCCAGTTCCGTGCCGAGATGTTCAACGCGTTCAACCGGGTGAACTTCTACGCGCCCGATGGCAACCTTACGGATTCGGCGTTTGGAACAATCTCGGCTTCCCTTCCTCCACGCGATATTCAATTTGGGTTGAAGTTGTACTGGTAAGCGCGTGCGCGCAGTACTCACGATAGCCCTGGCGGCTTCGACTCTGGCTGTTGCGCAGCCGGATCGGGACGCCAGGTTCGAATCGCTCCTGGCCGAGGCTCACAACGCCCAGGCCAGGAGCGACTTTTTGGGCGCCGCGGCCAGCTATCGCCAGGCCGTAGCGATCCGTCCGGATATCGCCGAACTCTGGAGCAATCTCGGGCTCATGCAGCACCAGTCCGCGGAATATACGGAGGCGGCGGAGGCGTTTGGCAAAGCTCTTCGGCTGAACCAGTCGTTGTTCGTTCCGAATCTGTTTCTTGGTCTCGACCTTCTGCAACTGAAACGCCCGGGTGAGGCAATTCCGTACCTTCTGGCATCGGAAAAACTCCAGCCGCAGGATCCGCAGCCGGCCTTGGCTTTGGGGCGTACGTTCCATGCGCTGTGGGAACCGGAGAAGTCCGGGAGATGGTACCGGCGGGCAGTCGTGCTGGCGCCCCGGAATGGCGAGGCGTGGTACGGCCTGGGACTCGCGTATTTTGGTATGGCGGAGGCGGCGGGAGCGAAGTTGACAGGTTCGTTTGGCGGCTCCGCATACGACGCGGAGCTGACGGCCGGCGTGCTTGCCGAGCAGGGGCGTCTGACAGAAGGCATCCATGCTTACCGCGACCTCCTCGCGTTGAAAGAGCCTTCACCCCCGTGCTCACACAGTTCCTACGGTTTCGTCCTGCTCAGGAACGGCAACGCGGAAGAAGCTCAACAGGAGTTCCAGCGCGACCTGGCATCGTGCCCCGCGGCGCGCGTGGGGGCGGCCCGCCTTCTCTTCGAAAGCGGCGAGCGCGAAAAGGGGCTGACCATGCTGGCTGAACTCGCGAAACAGGACCAGGCAGTCTTCAGCGCCTCGCTGCCCCGCTTCTGGGAGGGCCTCGACGCCCAACAACTCGAGGCGCTGCTCGCCAAACTCAGGCAATCGGCGGATGCCATCGCTCGAGTGGTGGAGGCGGCGGTCCAGGAAGGCGCCCGTTCCACGCCCGTGCTCCAGCCGGAAAACCCGCTTCCCGATCTCGCCGGACTTATGAAGGACGATCTGAAACGCCGCGCGAGCGGTGCGTTTTTCGCGGGCGACTTACGGACAACGGCTCTGGCCAGCGACCGTCTTCGGCAGAAGTATCCGAACGATGCGGCGGGCTGGTACTGGGCGGTGCGGGCCAACCAGAAGCTGAGTGTGGCTGCGCTTGCGCGCGCCGGTGAGGCGGAGCCCGATTCTCCGAGAATCCACGCTTTGCTCGGCGATGTCTACCGGCGCCGGGGCATGTTCGACGAGGCCCGGGAAGAATATTCGAAGGTGCTGGCGATCTCGCCGGATAGCGTGGCAGGTTTGGCGGGGTTAGCCGCAACCGATTTGGCCGACGGCAGGCTCGAACAGGCTCAGGTCACCGCTCGGAAGGCGCTCGCTCGTAGCCCGGAGGATAGCGAGATCAATCTCCAGATGGGGGAGATCCTTGTGGCGCAACGCGAGTACGCAGATGCGGAGCCTTATCTGGAACATAGCTTGCAAGCGCGCCCGGATCTCCTGCCGCGAGTTCACGCCCTGCTCGGCGAGGTGTTTGCGAGAACCGGCCGCTCGAAGGAGGCGCTAAATGAATTGACCCAGGGACTCGCCAGCGACGAGGACGGCAGCGTGCACTACCAGCTTGCCCGCCTATATAAGGAAGCCGGCGACGAGAGAGCGGCGGCCGCGGCGTTTGAAAAATCGAAACAGATCCGGGCCAGCCACGACGAGCTAGCTCGGAAAGCCCTGACGCCTATTAACTGAGATCTATCCTCATCCACAATTACATGAACACTATCCCGCAGAGCAAACGTTTAAGCTATGCCGCGACGGACACCGCAGGACAACTCGTGTTTGCGGTGATCTCAACTTACCTGCTGTACTTCTATACCGACGTGTACGGAATTCCGGTGGGCATCGCCGGCACCATCCTGCTCGTGGCCCGCTGCATCGATGGCATCGATGCGCCGGTCTGGGGGATGATTCTGGATAAGACTCGCAGCAGGTGGGGCCGGTACCGCCCGTGGTTTCTCTGGCTGTGCGGGCCGTACGCCGTGTTCGGGGTGCTGACTTTCCTGACGCCCAACCTGAGCGCTCACGCCAAAGTTTTCTATTCTGCCGCCACGTATATCGTCTGCGGCATCCTTTACACCGGGATCAACACGCCGATTACCGCAATTTTGTCCGCGCTCACGCCGGACCCGAACCAGCGCGTCATGCTGACCACGTACCGGATGATCGGCTCCAAGGTCGGTGTGTTGATCGTCAACGCCACGGCGCTTCCCCTGGTCGCGCTGCTCGGGCACGGGGACGACAAACGCGGATTCATGCTGACGATGCCCCTCTTCGCGGCGGCGGCGGTGATCATGTTCCTGCTGGCGTTTCGCAACCTCGAGGAAGTTGTCGAGGTGCCGAAGAACTCGGGGCGGACACTGGGTTCGTTTGGCGCGATCGCGGGCAACTGGCCCTGGATGATCATCGCCTCGAGCACGTTTCTCTTCTGGATCGCTTACGTTTCCCGAGTATCGGCGGTGATCTATTACTTCACCTACAAGTTGGGCCGCAAGGATCTGGTCCCGCTGGTCAACAGTCTGGACATCGTCTCGCTCAGCGCGGTTATCTTCCTGCCGTGGCTCTGTCGCCGCATTTCGAAGCGGAATCTGTGGCTAATGGGATTGGCCGGGTCGATCGCCGGTCAGTTGCTGATGTACGTAGCGGAGCCGTCGGTGCCGGCGGTGCTGGCGGGCTGGATTTTCGCCGCGATTGCCGGCGGAGTCGCCATGACGTTGCCGTTCTCGATCCTCTCGGACAGCGTGGACTACGGTGAGTGGAAGACCGGGATTCGCTCGGCAGGCCTGCTGACCGCGATCGGCGCTTCGTTGTGCTTCAAGGCGGGTAGCGGCATCGGCGGTGCGCTGCCGGCGTGGACCATGGCCGCCTACGGCTACGTTCCGAAAGCGCGCCAGACGGTGTCGGCGCTGGCGGGAATTGAGATCGGATTCATCTGGCTGCCCGCGGCCTTTTTCGCGCTCGCTCTGCTGCCAACCCTCTTCTATTCCCGGTACGAGGCAATGGAGCCGCGGATCCGTCAGGAGCTGGATCAGCGCCGCTCCTTAGCGGCGATCGACAAGGCATGAACATGTATCAACTCGAAAGTAATCGCGAATCGCTCATCCTGACTGGCGAAACAGCGCGCCTGCGGATCGGTTTCGTCAGTGAGTCCATCGTGCGGGTGACGATGACAGAGAAGCAGCCGTTCCAGGACCGCGCCAGTCTCTCGGTGGTAGCGAACTCCTGGTATCGGAATTACCGGATGGAGGAAGACGCGAACGAATTCCGAGTCGCGACAGCGGGGGTAGCCGTCAGCATCAACAAGAAGACCGGCGCGATCGCCTACTTCGACGCACAGGGCCGGCTGCTGATAGGCGAGCCCGAGCGCGGAGGCAAATGGCTGACACCGATCGAAGTCTACAGGAACCGCTTCAGCAACTCCGCGACGGCATCCGCGAACGGGATTGACGGTGTCCGCGTTTCGGCCGCGGAATCGGAGCGCATCCTGGATCGGCATGCCTTCCAGGCGAAGCTGGAATTCGTTTTCGCCGAGGGCGAAGCGCTTTTCGGCCTGGGGTCCCACGAGGAGGGCTACGGCAACCTGCGCGGCAAGTCGCGAGAGCTGTACCAGCACAACCTGAAGGCGGTGATTCCCTATTTCGTCTCCACGCGGGGATACGGGATACTGGTCGATTGTTACTCGCTGATGGCTTTTCACGACGATACGCTCGGGTCATACATATGGGCGGACGTCGTCGACGAGCTCGACTATTACTTCATCCGCGGCGAGCAATTCGATGACATTACCAGGGGATATCACGCACTTACCGGCCGCGTTCCCATGCCGCCGAAATGGTACTTCGGCTACACGCAATCCAAAGAGCGCTACGTAAATGCCAGGGAACTCGTGGATATCGTCCGCGAATACCGCCGGCGCGGCATCCCCCTGGATCTGATCATACTGGACTGGAAATCCTGGCCTGACGGCGGGGGCTGGGGACAGAAATCGCTGGATCCGGTGCGCTTTCCCAATCCGAAGGAACTGACCGCCACGCTGCACGGGATGGGCGCGAAGCTGATGGCGTCGGTTTGGCCGGCGATGACCGGCGACGGCCCTGACCGGAAGGAAATGCTCGAACGCGGCCTGATGCTGGGGAATCAATCGACTTACGATGCTTTCCGGGAGGAAGCGCGGCGGTGCTACTGGGAGCAGGCCAACCGCGGCATGTTCTCAAACGGGATTGACGCGTGGTGGTGCGACTGCACGGAGCCGTTCGAATCGGACTGGCGCGGCGCGGTCAAGCCCGAGCCGCATGAACGCCTGCCGCTCAACACCGGGGAAGCCAAGCGATACCTTGACCCGGGTTACATCAGCGCATACTCGCTGCTGCATTCGCAGGGGATGTATGAGGGCCAGCGCGGCGCCACCTCCGGCAAGCGCATGGTCAACGTCACCCGGTCGTCCTACGCCGGGCAGCACCGCTATGGGACAACCACCTGGTCCGGCGACATCAGCGCCACCTGGGAGACGCTGCGGCGCTCGATTCCCGAGGGGTTGAACTTCTGTGCGGCGGGGGAGCCTTACTGGAATCTGGATATCGGCGGCTTCTTCATCAAGAACGATCCCGCATACTGGTTCTGGCGCGGTGACTATGACGCCGGATGCCGCGGATTGACCGATGGCTCGGCTGGCGAGCCCGATCCGAAGGACACCGGCTGCACCGACCTCGGCTACTGGGAGCTCTACACACGCTGGCTGCAGTACGCCGCCTTTCTACCGATGTTCCGCTCGCATGGAACCGACGCGCCGCGGGAAGTCTGGCGCTTTGGCGAGCCGGGCACCCCGTTCTACGATGCGATCGTCCAGTCCATCCAGCTCCGCTATCGATTGTTGCCCTACATCTACTCTGTCGCGGCGCAAGTGAGTCTGAACAGTTGGACGATCATACGAGCGGTGGCGCTGGATTTCCCGCGCGACCTGCGGACCCACGGTCTTACCGATCAATATCTGTTCGGGCCTGGCCTGATGGTCTGCCCTGTCACCAAGCCCATGTACTACGATCGGAACTCCGAGCCGATCGCCGGGGCGGAGAAGAGCAGGCAGGTATACCTGCCCTCGGGGACCGGATGGTATGACTTCCGGACCGAGACCTGGTTTCCCGGCGGAGCGACTGTCGAGGCGCCGGCGCCGCTCGAGGCGATGCCGGTGTTCGCGCGCGCCGGCGCAATCGTGCCGATGTCGCCGGTCATGCAGTACGCGGATGAGGTGCGCGACGCTCCTTATGAAATCCGGGTGTTTCGCGGCGCGGACGGCGTTTTCCCGCTGTACGAGGATGAGGGAGATAACTACAACTACGAGTCTGGTCGATTCTCTATCGTGATGCTACGCTGGAGCGAACTCGACGGCGAACTGATCGTTGCCGCGAGGGCCGGTGATTTTGACGGGATGGTGACGTGGCGCCAATTGCGAATCGTGTTCATTTCGCAAAGCGGCCGGAAGTCGTGCAGCGTGGTCTATAACGGAGAGGAAATACGGGTGCGTCCAGCCGACTGAGACTGGTGCCGGCGGATTTTGCCGAGAGGACATCATGCGAATCAGTCTTACTGCGATATCAATGCGGGACTGGCTGCTTGTGGCAGCTTTGGCCATGAGCGCCTCCGCTGCCGCGGCGCAGAGCGCGCCCGGCGCTGTCGAGTTCCACGTGAAGCCGGATGGTGGGCAGCCCTTCACTTCCTCAGATCCGTCGGTCCGGCCCCAGCTCGGCAGGCCAGGCAAGCCGCAATGGGCGACCGGCGGCTTCGAGCCCGGCTTCTGGCTTTCCACAAGCGGCAGCGCGGAGCGGCCGTTCGCGACGCTCTACCAGGCCCAACTGGCCGTCCGCGAACTACTGCGAACCAAGGGCATGCCGGAGGGAGGAATCCGAGTCGTCGTGCACGGGGGGCTCTATCGCCTGACCCAGCCGCTGGAATTCGTTCCGGAAGACTCGGGAACGCCGGACTTGCCGGTGGTCTACACAGCGGCGCCAGGCGAGAAGCCCATCGTGAGCGGCGGGTTACCCATTACCGGATGGAGGAAGCTGAAAGCCGCTACGCCAGGCGTGCATGCCGCCGCCGTTGGGCACGTGTGGGTCGCAACAGCGCCGGAAATCGGCGCGGCAACGCTCGATTTCCGGCAGCTATACGTAAACGGCACGAAAGCGGTGCGTGCGCGTTCTCCCAATGGCGACGATTTCCATCGGATGGTCGAATGGGACCTGGTGAACCGGCAAGCCATCGTGGATTCCAAGGATGTCGGCGAGTGGCGGAATCTCAAGCGGGTGGAAATGGTCCTGCATGAGTCCTGGGTGATTTCCTTCCTGCGCATCGAATCCATCTCCGTCGAAGGCCCCAAGGCGCGCATCACCTTCCAGGAACCGGAGCGGGACTTGGTGTTTTCCCACCCGTATCCATGGCCGCGCAAGACCGACCCCTACTGTTTTGCAAATGCGCTGGAATTCCTCGATCAAGCGGGGGAGTGGTATCTCGATTACAAGGCTGGACTCGTCTACTATTGGCCTCGCGCCGGCGAGGACATGGCGACGGCCCAAGTTGTGGCGCCGCGGCTGGAGACTCTGGTCCGAATCGCGGGCTCCGTGGATCGCCCGGTGCATGACATCCAGTTCAAGGGTCTAAACTTCGAGGATTCCACCTGGCTGCGGCCGACGCAGGCAGGGCTGGTGCCTCTCCAGGCAGGTCAGTATTTCGTGCAACCCGCATACAGGATCCAGGGTGGTATTCCACAGCAGCCTACCTTGGATAACCTGGGCTGGTCGGCCCGGCCGCCGGCCGCGGTCTATCTCATGGGAGCAAGCCGGATCCTATTCGAGCGCTGTACGTTCCGCAATACGGCCTCCGCCGCTCTCGACCTTCACTACGCGACCAGCAAGAACCAGATCGTCGGCTGCGTGTTCCACGGCATCGGCGGCAATGGGATGCAGATCGGCCGCTTTTCCGAGCAAGGACTCGAAGCCCACCTGCCCTACCGCGTTGCCGACGAGCGCGAGCTTTCTCTGAACGATCGCGTGGCGAACAGCTATTTCCGCGACTGCGGCAACGAGGACTGGGGCTCAACGGCAATCGCGGCCGGGTTTCCGCGCGGACTGGTGATCGAACACAACGAAATCGTCGAGATGCCGTATTCCGGCATCAGCGTGGGCTGGGGATGGACACCGCAGGAGAATGCCATGCGCGACAACAAGATTCTCTACAACCGGATCCACCAGTACATGCAGCGAATGGGTGACGGCGGAGGCATCTACGTCCTCTCCAATCAGACTCCGTCGGAAATCCGGGGCAATTACGTATTCGATCTCCGCCACTCGCCGGTTGGCGATCCGTCCTCCATGATTTACCTCGATGAGGGCTCTTCGGGATTCCTCGTCAAAGATAACCTGACGGATCGTAACGTGTTCTTCAAAAACCGAAACGGCGAGGGCAACCGTTGGGAAAACACCGGCACGGACGGTCCGCTGGGGCTGAAGGGGGCTCCAGGCAGCGAGGGCGCCGCCGGCCTGGAGCCCGCTTTTCGCGACCTGCTCCAATGACCAATTCGCCCTCTGCGAGCCAATTCAACGCGACTGCCAGGACGATGCGGAGACCGAAACTATCGGGAGTGCTACATCAAGTTGACTGGTTAGCCCAAGTTTCAGGAGTTTGACATGCGTTCATTTTGGAGGCTTCTCACTCTCGCTGCGGCTGCGCTCGGTGGCTGGGCTTGGCCTGCTGCGGTTCCCGCCGTGGAGAAACAGGCGCACGGCGTACTGGTGCGCTTGGATGCCGGCGCGCTGCGCCTCGAAGTCTGGTCCGACCGCGTCGTGCGGGTTACGTACGCCCAGGGCGCGGAGATTCCGGCCATTCACAGTCTGAGTGTTATTCCCGCGCCTGCCGCGGTTCTCTTCGAGATTCAGGAAACGCGGGCCGCCGTGGACCTCTCCACGCGCGCGTTGCGCGCGCACGTTGACAAGAGTACGGGCCTCGTTTCGTTCCGCGACTTGGCGGGCAGGACGATCTTCGAAGAGAAGGGTCCCCGCGAATCCAGCGCCGGCGACAGCTTTGCGCTCGCGCCTGATGAACAGATTTACGGCCTGGGCCAGCACCAGGACGGTTACATGAGTTATCGCGGGACCTCGGTCCACCTGCAGCAGAAGAACATGGAGATCGGCATCCCGATGCTCGTTTCGAGTCGCGGTTACGGCATGCTGTGGGACAATCCCGCCATCACGGATGTCGAGGCCGGCATCGAAGGCAAGGAGAATGTGCTGCGCTGGATCTCGGAGACCGGCAAGGCGATCGATTACTACTTCCTGTATGGACCCAAGGCGGACGATGTCATCGCCGCCTACCGTAAGCTGACCGGCGCGGCGCCGCTGCTGGGCAAGTGGGCCTGGGGGTTCTGGCAGTGCAAGGAACGCTACTCCACCCAGGAGGAGATGCTCGGAATCGTTTCGCGATACCGCGCGGACCATATGCCCCTCGATGGCATCGTGCAGGATTGGCAGTATTGGAAGCCGGGTGGCTGGGGCTCGCATGAGTTCGACCCCTCGCGTTATCCGGACCCGAGGGGCATGGTGGACTCCATCCACAAAATGCATGCGCACATCCTGATCTCGGTGTGGGCGCGCTTCGATCTCGACACCGCCAATGGAAAGGAACTGGAGCAGGCCGGCGCGCTTTACCCTCCCGTGATTCCGAATGTGTATCCGAAGGGTCAAGGCAAATGGTACGACGCCTTCAACGCCGAAGGCCGCCGCATCTACTGGAGACAGATTTGGGACCGCCTCGGCACGATGGGCATGGACGGCTGGTGGCTTGATGCCACCGAGCCCGAGATCGGCGGGAAATGGGGCGAGTATCGTGCGTTTTCCACGGCCGAAGGGCCAGGGGCGGCGGTATTCAATGCCTTCCCCTTGATGACAACCACCGGCATCTATCAGGGCCAGCGCGCGCAGTCGGAGAAGAAGCGCGTCATCGTTCTCACTCGTTCCGCCTATGCCGGTCAGCAGCGCAATTCGGCCATCTCGTGGTCGGGCGACATTCAGGGCAACTGGGACGTGTTTCGCAAGCAGATCCCGGCGGGCCTCAACTTCTCGATGAGCGGCATTCCGTACTGGAACACCGATATCGGAGGGTTCTTCGGCGGGAATCCCAAAGACCCGAAATACCAGGAGCTGTTCATGCGCTGGTTCCAGTTCGGCGCCTTCACGCCCATGTTCCGCGTGCACGGCACCGGCGCCGGCAAGGAGTTCTGGCAATTCGACCAGCCCACACAGAAGACCATCGCGAAGTTCGAACGGCTGCGCTACCGCCTGATGCCGTATATTTATTCGGTCTCGTGGCAGGTGACGAACCAGGGCAGTTCGATGCTGCGCCCGCTGGTGATGGACTTCGCCGGCGACCGGACCGCGCTCACCATCGCCGACCAGTATCTGTTCGGCCCATCGCTGATGGTGAATCCAGTGACCGAGGCGGGAGTTTACTCGCGCTCCGTCTATCTTCCCGGCAAAGCCGCCTGGTATGACTTCTGGACCGGCAAACGCGAAGCCGGCGGCGGTCCCGTGGACGCCGCTGCGCCCATCGATTCGATGCCGTTATATGTTCCGGCGGGCTCGATTCTGCCGCTCGGGCCGGACGTCGAATATGTGGATCAGAAACCGGCCGATCCGGTTGAATTGCGGGTCTATCCGGGCGCCGACGGCTCGTTCATCCTCTACGAAGACGCAGGCGATTCCTACGACTACGAACACGGCGCCTACACGACGATTGCGCTCCGCTGGGACGACGCAACGAAAACGCTTACCATCGGCAAGCGCGCCGGCGCCTATGAAGGTATGTTGCGGCAGCGGACCTTCCGGGTTGTGCTGGTGAACCAGCAGCGCGGCGGCGGCCTGGATGAATCTGCCGGGACTCGGACCGTGACCTATTCGGGCGAAGAAGTTCGCGTGAGACCGCAATGAAACCCGGTAGCTTGGAACGAGTTGTGGCTGGCGGAGCGGGCGGCGCGCCATACCTGGATCCGGCCGAAAGGGCAATGGGCGGGTCCGGCTCGAACCGCACCACGAGTACACCATCGCATTCGAATAGGAGTTCGACCGGGTTGGCGAAGTCATCGCTTGGAGAAAGGGGATACCGCACATGAGCCGTGGATCTGGAAGCTTCGGCCGGAGGAAGTTTCTGGCGGGCAGCGCCGGCCTGTTGGCCGCCGGAAGCGCGCCAGGTGCGCAGGGTGGGTATGCGGATGGCAGCTTCGCCGGCGGCGAGATCACTGGTCCTTTTCGGCCCTACTGGGAATCGTTGAAGGCTTACCGGTATCCCGATTGGTTTCGCGACGCCAAGTTCGGAATCTGGGCCCACTGGAGCCCGCAGTGTGTCCCTGAACAGGGGGATTGGTACGCCCGTGGCATGTATGTACAAGGCAGCGGCCAATATAACTACCACGTCAAGACATACGGCCATCCGTCGAAATTCGGCTATAAGGACGTCTGCCACATCTGGCGGGCGGAAAACTGGAATCCGGAAGAACTGATCCGGCTCTACGCCAAGACCGGGGCCAGGTACTTCGTCGCGCTGGCCAACCACCATGGAAACTTCGATTGTTGGGATTCGAAGTATCAGCCTTGGAACTGCGTGAACGTCGGGCCGAAGAGGGACATCGTGGGCACGTGGCGACAGGTCGCGCGCGCGCACGGGCTCAGATTTGGGATCACCTATCATGGCACGCCCGGACGAGTTTGGCGGGAGTTTATGCCGGTCCGGTACGGCAGCGATGAGACCGGGCCCATGAAAGGCGTGCCCTACGACGGCGTTCTGACGAAAGCCGATGGCAAGGGCGAGTGGTGGGACGGAATGGACCCGCAACAGCTCAATGGGCGTCCGCACGGCAAAGACGATCCCTGTCCGGAGTTCGTCGAGAGTTTCCTGCTGCGCGTTCAGGACCTCATCGATCAGTACAACCCGGATCTTCTGTATTTTGACGATAACTGCGATTGGGACTTTGACCGAGGAGCGCCCTCCGGCAGAGTCCTGAATGTATGGCTGGGCATGCCCGAACTTACGCCGCATATCATGGCGTATTACTATAACGCCAATATCCGCCGGAACGCGGGCAAACTGGACGCGGTGTTCAATATCAAGAACGTGCCAGCCGCGGTGTTGAGTACATTGGTGCGCGACTTCGAGATGAGCCAGGCGGCCGCGATCGAACCAGATCCCTGGCAAACCGATACCTGTATCGGAGGCTGGCACTACAGCCGGGCGATTTTCGAAAACCACCGGTACAGGACGCCCCAGTCGATGATTCACCTTCTGGTCGATGTCGTCAGCAAGAACGGCAACCTGCTGCTGAACATCCCGCTGCCCGGACATGGCAAGCCAGACGACGATGAAATAGCTTTCCTCGACAAGTTCGGTGGCTGGATGGCGCTCAACGGCGAGGCGATCTACTCCACCCGGCCCTGGAAAATCTCCGGGGAGGGCCCGACAAAGAGTAGCGGCGGTTCGCTGTATGGCGGTTCGACGCCGCGATTCGTTGCCAGCGATGTGCGGTTTACCATCAGGGGAGACGCTCTTTATGCGATCGCGCTGGCTTGGCCCGAAGACCGGAAATTGACGATCAAAGCGCTCGCCGCCAATTCTCCTCATTACCGCGGCGAGATCGCCAGAATCGGACTGCTGGGGTCGGAGTCCACCCTCGTCTGGTCGCGGAACACGGACGGAGTGACGGTCACCTTGCCGGAACGGCCGCCGTGCGATTACGCCCATGTGTTGAAAATCAACCCTCTGGGAGCGTGAGCTATGAACCGCAGAGCCTTTATATGTTCGACCGGGGCTACCGCCATGGGACCCCTGCTGCCTGCTCTCGCCGTGACCGAGGCGGAAGCCGTGGCACTGGAGCCGTTCGAGTGGACAACGCCGGATTTGACGTTCTCCTTCAGTTTCTCCGCCGGCAAGCTGCGCCAGAAATTCCTGCTGCCGGCAGGCTATCCGAAGACGACGCCGCAGCCCCCGGCGTCTTCCGGGGTCGAGACTGCGATCCACTGCAGCGGAGAAGACTCGCCGGATCCCGGCATGAAACAGGGAATGGGCCAGCCTGGGGAGCGCCTGGTTTTTGTGGACAAGAAAGAGGAGACGGCCGGCAAGGGCCGGCGCCTCACGCTTACACACTTCGACCCGGTGACGAAACTTCGGGTGGAATCGTTTTACGAGGCCTTCGATGGTGTGCCGGTGGTTCGACGCTGGACCAGGGCGACCAATGGCGGGAGCGCAAACGCTGGCATAGAGTTCCTGAGTTCCGCGATGCTCCACGGCCTGGGCGACGGTCAACGTTTCGACCGCGAGCTGAAGATCCATCTAGCCGTGAATAGTTGGATGTCGGAAGCTCAGTGGCATGCTTTCCGCCCGTCGGAATTAGGCTTCGTGGAGAACGAGCGCACCAGTTGGTCGCAGGCTTCGGCTGGAAGCATCGGGAGCTGGTCGACCGAGAAGTATCTGCCGATGGCGATGGTGGAGAACACGCGGCTGGGGCTGACGTGGTTCTGGCAGATCGAGCACAACGGGTCGTGGTATTGGGAGATCTCCAACAACGCCGCCGTCGGCCAACGAGCTGACGATGTGTATGCCTGGCTGGGCGGGCCGGACGACCTGCATTCCGCGGCATGGAAGAACCTGGCTCCGGGAGCGAGCTACCGCTCGGTACCGGTTGCGGTGGGCTGCGTCGCCGGCGGCTTCACGGAAGCGGTCGCGGCGCTCACGGCATACCGGCGGGCCGCCTGCCTGCTGCCGCATCCCGATAACAAGCGGTGCTCCGTCATTTTCAATGACTACATGAATTGTTTGTGGGCCGATCCGACCGAGGAGAACGAACTGCCGATGATCGAAGCCGCGGCGAAAGCCGGCTGCGACTACTATGTCATCGACGCGGGGTGGTACGCCGCACTGCACGAGGACTGGAGCCAGACCCTCGGAGCGTGGCAGGCATCCCAAGACCGATGGCCGCATGGCCTCGCCTACGTGCTGGACCGAATCAAACAGCTCGGAATGACGCCCGGCCTGTGGCTCGAACCCGAGGTCGCCGGCCTGCGCTCGCAGTTGGCGCAGCAGCCGGACAGTTGGTTTCTGATGCGGCACGGCAAGCGGGTGCTGAAGAATTCGCGGTATCTGCTCGACTTTCGGAATCCTGAGGTGACCCGCTATCTGGATGGGGTAATCGATCGCTTGGTCCACGACTATGGCGTCGGGTACGTGAAGATGGACTATAACGTGGATTCGCTGCAGGGCACCGATCAGAACGCGGATAGTCTCGGACAGGGCCTGCTCGACCACAACCGCGCGCTGCTGGCCTGGTTGGAAGGACTCCTGAAGCGCTACCCGGCGCTGGTGATCGAGAACTGCGGCAGCGGAGGTGGGCGCATGGATTACGCGATGCTCAGCCGTCTCCAGATTCAGTCCATGACCGACCAGGAAGACTACCTGAAGCTTCCCGCAATTCTGGTGGGGGCGTCCGCGGCGGTCTTGCCGGAGCAACTCGCAATCTGGTCGTATCCGCTGGCAAAGGCGGATGCCGATCAAGCCAGCTTCAACCTGGTCACTGCCATGATGTGCCGCGTTCACCAGAGCGGCCGTCTCGACGCAATCTCCGCTAGCGCGCTTCTTCAGGTAACCAACGGCATCGGAATATATAAGGAAGCGATTCGCGACCACATACCTCACGCTGTCCCTTTCTATCCTTTGGGTATGCCGGATGTGACGAATCGGAATGCCCCGGTGGCGCTCGGAATGCGCGCTCCGGGCTGGACCGCGTTGGCGGTGTGGCGGTTGGAAGGGGCTGACACCGTCGAACTTCCTGTGGAGGCCGCGAAAGAGATTCTCTATCCGGTTGACCTCGGTATCGAATTGGGCACAGTTGAGGGCAAACTGTCCGTTCGCTTTCCGCGGCCGAAAATGGCCTGCATCCTTCGCTTGTGACGCTCCACAGCGCCATCCAACGCAGATCTGGAGGGCCCTTCCTCAGGCGTTCCACGATAGACCACCAATAGGAGAGCTTCGAATGATAGATCGTTCCCGCCGTAATTTCCTAAAGACGAGCACCGTCGCTGCTGGCCTCAGTCTCATCCGTTCCCTGGCGCAGACGGAAGTCTTGTGTGCGGATGCTCCCTCTTATGCAAGCGCAAGGCTAACCCCCTTTCCGCTGGGCTCGGTCCGACTCGCTCCCGGCATCTTCAAGGAGCAGGCGGAGACCAATGCGCGCTACCTGGATTCACTTTCCGTCGATCGGCTCCTTCATTCATTTCGAGTCACGGCCGGCATCTCCTCGAGTGCGACGCCGTACAAAGGTTGGGAAGATCCTGCCTGTGAATTGCGCGGCCATTTCGCCGGGGGGCACTTCTTGTCAGCCGTCGCTCTGGCTTCAGCCACCTCCGGAAACGAAGTGCTCAAGAGGAAGGGCGATGAGCTGGTCTCCGGCCTTGCACAATGCCAGAGAAAGATCGGGACCAGATATCTGAGCGCCTATCCGGCCGATTTGTTCGAACACCTCGTTCAGGGAAAACCGGTCTGGGCGCCCTTCTACACCTACCACAAGATCATGGCCGGCCTGCTTGATATGTACGTCTTGGCGGACAACTCCGAGGCGCTTCAAATTGCCGAAGGCATGGCCGAGTGGGCTGGAGACTATTTCTCGGGAATCAGTGCCGAGCAACGTCAGCGCATGCTGCGCACCGAATACGGAGGAATGAATGAGGTCCTTGTCAATCTGGGATCGCTAGCTAAGAAGAGCAGATATCTCGAAACCGCGCGCCTTTTCGAACAGCCAAGCTTTCTCGATCCGCTGGCGGAGCGCCGGGACGAATTGCAAGGCCTCCATGCAAATACCAACGTTCCGAAGATAATCGGCGCTGCCCGCATGTACGAAGTCACAGGCGACCGCCGCTACAGGCAAATTGCCGAGTACTTCCTCGAAGAAGTGCTGACCGCGCGCAACTATGTCATCGGGAACACAAGTCTCGATGAGCATTGGAAAACTCCACCCGGACAACTCGAGGGGAGCCTAGGCTGGAAGAATGCGGAATGCTGCGTGGCCTACAACTTGATGAAGCTGCAGCGGCTCGTCTTTGGCTGGACCGGGGACGCACGCTGGATGGATGCGTATGAACGTTCGCTTTTCAACTGCAGACTGGGGACGCAAAATGCAAGTGGTCTGAAGCAGTACTTCTTCCCGCTTGCTGCCGGGTACTGGCGCGCCTATAACTCGCCGGAGGAATCCTTCTGGTGCTGCACGGGAACTGGCGCGGAGGAATTTGCCAAGTTTACCGACACGATCTTCTTCCGCCGCGGCAGCGATGTTTACGTGAACCAGTTCATCGCATCAACCCTCGACTGGAAAGAGGAAGGCCTGCTCATCGACCAGGTCACTCAATTCCCACGAGAGCAGGGGGCGACTCTCAAGATCAAAACCTCGCGTCCCATCGCCCGCACAGTTCATGTGCGGATTCCGAGTTGGACCACAGATGCTGCCCAGGTGAAGATCAACGGCCGAGCCTCGGAAGCCGTTGCAGATTCGGGATCGTATCTAGCGATTCGAAGAGTTTGGCAGGACGGGGACACCATCAACATCACCTTGCCCATGGAATTGCGGCAAGAAGCACTGCCGGGTGATGACTCCGTCACTGCCGTCTTGTATGGCCCGCTGGTTCTTGCCACAGATCTGGGACCCGGTCCGGCAGACGGTCCGAGCAAGGTAATCCACAGCGGGGCCACCGCCCCGGATAACCTGCCTTCACCGGATCCGCTGCCGAAGACATTTGCAGATCCAGGTATCGGGCCGGACCAATGGGTCCAGACTGAATCCAAAGCGGAGCTGCGTTTCAAGGTCGCCGGAGAAGGCGCCAAATACGAGCTTATGCCGATGTATCAAATTCGCGATCAGCGGTACGCGGTTTATTGTCAAATCGGGAACACTAAAGAGCGGCCCTAGCGTGGGGTTCCTCGCGGGATTTCCTAAAGGAAGAGTGCGAGATCCCTTACATTCTCGAACGCCGAAGTATGTGCGGATAGAAAGGTGCAATCCGATGATGTTCCGGTCTTCTTGTAGTAGGCGCGATGCCATTCGTGCCGTCTGGCGTCTTTCGAACCATGCCAATCTTGTTCCTGCTCTGGGCCGCACACAGTTGTATGGCCCAGATGCCTGGCCAACACCTCCCTGGTTTGGAGCCAACAGCCGGGTATTCCGCTGATTTCTTGCGGATTATGCCTCGGTGATCACCGCAAAAC
>PLOR01000055.1 GCA_003142185.1 Bryobacterales bacterium | reverse complement strand
ATGTCCCCGGCCGCACCGGGATCTACTAAACAGGGCCTTTAGGCCCTGTAACAGAGCGATAGCCTCGTGGGGATTTTGTCAACGAACTTCGAGTCTCAGTCTGTCGCGTCTCATTTTGCCTCCTTGAGCGGCGGAGTGCGGGTCTATGAAGCCCGCTTGTAGCGCGCGACATTGATCTCGTCTTGCCGCACCCGCGAAAGGTCGTAATTGGCCTGGAGGCGAACCCACACCTCGGGGCTAGGTCCGAACGCCTTCGACAGTCGCACGGCCATTTCCGCCGATATGCCGGCCTTTTCGTTAACCAGGTTGTTGACGGTCTGGCGCGCAACGCCAAGCACCTTAGCGGCCTCGGTGACGGTTAAGCCAAGCGGTTCCAGGAAATCCTGGCGGACGATGCGGCCGGGATGCGGGTGATTCTTCATGGGCATATTCGTTTCATCTAAGTGGTAATCGATCAAATCAACATCATCAGCGTTTCCGTCGGCGAAGCGGAAGGTAATTCGCCAGTTTCCGCTTACGGTGACAGACCAGACTCCCTCCTGGTCTCCTGTAGTCCGCGCAGGCGATTTCCAGGGCCAGCAAGATCGAGCGCGCTTGATGCGCATCGAGCACCGCGAGGATCTTGGCAACGCGGACCCGGAGGGAGGGATCTATGAGGCGGACCCGGCCATCCTGGAACATCTGCTTGATCCCTTGTGGCGGAAGCTCGCTATCACGATCTGATTGTACGGTGACACGTGTCACATGTCAAACGGAACCGGCGAATTGCGCTCAAATGGAACCTCGGGGACGGAACGCCGGGCACGGACGGGACGCAACCCCGAATCCGCCGCGGTGGCCATTGTGTCGCCGCAGCGCTCTCATGCAATCACCACTTTCGGGAGTTTTCGCAAACCGCTGTCCCCACAGGCCTTACACCCCTCTCCCCGCACTCCGGACGTCGTCCCCGCACTCCCTCTTGTGCCAAACTGAGCTTAGCAAGCAGGCCTTTCGCGCGGCCCGCTTGCGCTTCGGCACCAGCGGAAAAATGGGAAAGATCGGCCCATTTTGGGACACCGGTTTTGATTGTTTTCAAAAGCTTAGCGGTTTTCCGTGGGCACGATTGGTCCCACGCGAGGCGAGGGAATGGAGGGGAGCCGAGTTCACGCTGTAGGCGACGGCGGGCTGATGGTTTCCGGCGGGCGTCCTGCCTCGGCCCTAAGGAGCCCGCATCCCAGGAAGACTGCAACCATGGCGCTCCGTACCGGAGGAGATCGATCTGGCCGTTCCCTGGGCCATCGCTCAGGATGCTCGAGTGCAAGAAAGCCGCCGGCAAGAATTGCGCGATTCAAATTTGGGCCTGCTCGAAGATGTAGCGTCCTAGTGTCCTGCCTCACAAGTTCGCAACATGATTCCGGAGCTTTGTATCAGGGCACGGCTTCAGCCGTGCCGGCGTGGGATATACTAAACATGGCCTTTAGGCCCTGCAACAGGGCGATAGCCTCATGGGTTTTTGTCAACGAACTTCAGAGACGGGACACTAGCTTCCGGATTGATTGACGCTGTTCAGCATCTCGAAAGGAAGTCTCCGCTGCGGCTCGGTCGCGAAGGACCGCCTTAATTTCGATGTTCGAGGGCATCGTCGCCAGCCACCAGCGTAGCGCACCGCCCGCGACGGCCGGCGCCGCGACGCGGTTCCCCGCAAGACCGTCGCCCCGTGGCCCTATAGCGCCAATTCCGTTCAGCCGATAACACCGGACAGAGTGAGATGTCGCGCCGCATGTGCGCTCTTCTGCCTGACCCTGCTATCGGCCGGCGGTTACGCACAACGCTATAGTTTCAAATACTACGACCGGGAGTCGGGACTGCTCAATCAAGCGGTTCATGCCTTGCTCCAGGACCGCGCGGGGTTTTTGTGGATCGGGACGATCAATGGCCTGTATCGCTACGATGGCCGCCGCTTCCGCGGTTTCAGCATGGCCGATGGTCTGCCGGCCTCCGAGGTTCAGGCAATCCACCAGAGCCGGGATGGGACGCTTTGGGTGGCGACGCCGCGCGGCCTGGCACGGCTGCGCGGGGAGAGGTTCGAAGTGGTGGATATCTCACCCGGAACCGGGGCAAACGCCGTTACGTCCGACTCGTTCGGGCGCCTGTACGTGGGCCTGTCGAAAGGCCTTCTGGTTCAGGCGCCGCCGGTGGGCGGAGCCGGGAAATCCACCTCTACGTTATACACGGTTCCCGAGCAAAAAGGGCAGACAGTGCGTAGCGTCGCGGTTTCCGCGACCGGCTCGGTCTGGTATACGTGTGGCTCCGGCCTTTGCCGGCTGGAGAATGGGCGGGCCGTTCTTGCCGCCGGACGAGGCGTTGCGGAAGACATGTGGTACGCGGTCCTCTTCGACCAGGAGGGCAATCTTTGGGCCCGCAGCCGCAGCAAGCTGATCGAATTGCCTAAAGGGGAAAGCCGGTTCCTTCGCCGGGATGAAAGACTACCGCCGGCGTTCGCGGGGACGCTCCAGGTCGGCCGGGATGGCCAATTGTGGGTCCCCACCATCCGCGGGCTGGCACGTCGCACGGCGGCAGGCTGGGAAATCATCGGAAAATCGCGCGGCCTGCCGTTCAGTTCCGTCACCTGCGCTCTCGAGGACCGCGAAGGCTCGATTTGGATCGGGATGTGGGGCGGCGGCTTGGCGCGGTGGCTGGGCTATCCTAACTGGGATCAGTGGACCGAAACGGAAGGACTTTCGTCCGAATCGATCTGGGGTATCGAGCGCGACCACGGGGGCGGTCTGTGGGCCATCCACGATGCCGGAGTCAGCCGCTTTGCTGAAAGCGCCCAACGGTGGAGGGACCTGCGAATGCCCGGCCTGCCAGCCGGCGTGACCACCAATCTGGCCTGGGCGCCCGACGGGTCAATGTGGCTGGCACAGGCCAGCGGCGCTGTTCACGTCGATTTGCGCAGGGCTGTGGCCACAGCATACGGGCGGGAGTCGGGCCTGGAGAATCCCTGGGTCAGCACGATTGCCGTCGATCCCAAGAATCGCGTTTGGGCAGGCACGACCAACGGGTTGTATCTCGCAGTGAGCCGCCGCGGTTCCCTCCGCTTCGAACGCCAGACGCTGCCGTCGGAGCGCGAAACCGAGTATGTCGAGACATCGTTGGTCGACCGAAAAGGCCGGCTCTGGGTGGGAGGCTGGGGAGGGCTGCTGCGGCTGGAGGCGGGCCGGTGGACACGGCTGACCACGGCCGACGGTCTGCTCCATGACCGGGTTGGCAAACTGGCCGAGGCGCGAGACGGTTCGTTGTGGATTTCCTATGCCGAACCGGTCGGCGTGTCGCAGCTTGTCTTCGATGGCCCACGTCCGCGCTGGCGCCACTTCTCGAGCAAAGACGGGTTGCGGTCGGGGAAGATCTACTTTATCGGATGCGACCGCCGCGGCTGGATTTGGTTCGGCAGCGACCAAGGCGTGGACATTCTGGACGGTCGCTTCTGGCGGCACCTGGATCACACTGACGGGCTGGTTTGGGACGATACGAATGCCAACGCTTTTTGGGCCGACGCCGACGGCAGCGTATGGATCGGCACCAGCCGGGGCATCTCGCATTTGCGGATTCCCGCCACCGGGCTGCCGGCGCGCCCCATGGCCGCCCCGGTGATGCTCACTTCCGCCGCTCTCGGCGGGTCGAATGCCGGTTTGGGCACAGCCATTTCAGTGCCGTGGTCCCGGCGGTCGCTCACGATTGACTTTGCGGCCCTGACGTTCGTCAACGAGGATACGGTGCGCTTCCGTTATCGCATCGCCGGCCTCGAGGAGCGCTGGGCCGAGACCCAGTTGCGCGAAGCGCATTTCCCCAGCCTGTCCGCCGGAAGTTACACCTTCGAGGTGCAGTCCAACGCCGGACAAAGCGCCTGGCTGGGAACACCCGCGCGCCTCGCGTTTACGATCCGTCCCGCCTGGTGGCGTGCGTGGTGGTGTCAACTGGCGGCGATAGCCGCGCTCGCGCTGCTGGCCCGCCTGGCTTGGGACTGGCGCGTGCGCAGCATGCTCCGGCGGCAAAAAGAACTGGAAGAAGCGGTGGCGGACCGCACGCAGAGTTTGAGCTTCGAAAAGGCTCGCGCCGAAAGCGAGCGCGATACGGTGGAGCAGCAGAAGATCGAGATCGAACACCTGCTGCGCGAAATCCGCCAGGCCGCGCGGCTCAAAGATCAGTTTCTCTGCAACATCAGCCACGAAATCCGCACGCCCATGAACGGCATCGTCGGTATGACCGAACTGGCGCTGGACACGCCTCTCACGGCCGAACAGCGGGAGTACCTGCTGACGGTGCGCAGTTCATCGGCATCCCTGCTCGGCATCCTGAACGAAGTCCTCGACCTCTCCAAGATCGAAGCCGGCAAAACCGAAATGGAAACGGCCGTCTTCGACCTGCCCGCGCTGGTGAGCGCGGCCATGCGGAACATCGAGTTCGAGGCCCGCCATAAGAATCTCGAAGCACACTCTTACATAGGCCCAGGCGTGCCGCACCTCCTGGTGGGAGACCCGGTCCACCTGCGCCGGGTTTTGATCAACCTGCTCGGCAACGCGGTGAAGTTCACCGAACAGGGCCAGGTTTCCTTGCGCGTGGAGCTGCAAGACGCAGCAGACGGCGTGCTGCTGCATTTCGAGGTCGCCGACACCGGTATCGGCATTGCGCCGGAGAACCAAGCCTTGATCTTCGAGCCCTTCTCTCAAGTGGATGGGTCGCACACGCGCCGCTATGGCGGCCCGGGTCTCGGACTTACCATCTGTGCCCAGTTCGTGGCCCTGATGCGGGGGCGCATCTGGGTGAAGAGCGCGCCCGGACAAGGAAGTTGCTTCCACTTCACCGCCTTGTTTCAGAACGCACCAGCTCAGGAGGAGCCGGCAAACGGCGAATGCGCTCGCGCTTCGGACCTGGCCGCCCTGGCCACCGCCGTCGAATCCGAACCGAACGCAGCCGTCCCGGCCGCAGCCGTTCCAGCCGTCGAGAATCCTCCGCCGCGCTCCTCTTCGGTCGCCATTCTGCTGGCCGAAGACAACCCGGTCAACCAGAAGCTCGCCGTGCGGCTGCTGCACAAGCGCGGCTACACGGTAGTGACCGCGGACAACGGGGTCGAAGCACTGGCCGCCTTCGAGCGACAGTGCTTCGACGTCGTCCTGATGGACATACAGATGCCCGAAATGGGCGGATTCGAGGCCACCGCCGAAATCCGCGCACGGGAACGGCATTGCGGTGGGCGCATTCCCATCATCGCCTTCACGGCTCACGCTATGGAGGGCGATCGCGAGCGTTGCCTGGAGGCCGGCATGGATGACTACGTCACCAAGCCGATCCAGCCTGCCCTATTGTTCGCCGCCATTGAACGCCAGCACAGCCGCATCTGCCTATCGCCGTCCGACGACGGCAGCCGTATAACGACCGTCGACTAACACCCAAATTCGGGTTGCATTGGTGGGGCGGGCTTGCCCCTGAAGCTCTTGCATTTGATTACTAGGCGACACCTACTCGTTGCCCACAACCATGAGCCAATCCTTTTCAATCTGTGTTGGTCCGTGTTTATCTGTGGCCGTCGTGTCGCAATTTGGGCAAACTAAAGCGTGCCCTACCCCAATCCCGCGAAATTCACCAGCTCGATGGAGTGCCGTTCAAGCGCCTGCCGCACCTCGGGCGCGATCAACGCGGCAAGCTCACGCTCGCGGCTCTCCTTGAGGCGGGTGTGCGCGTTGCACAGCGCCTCGCCGCAGTGCCCCGGATGGCACATCAGCTCGGTGGATCCTTCGGGCAGCGCGGCGGCCAGTGCCGTCAGCTCGCCCGATCCCAGGCGGCCGGTCAGTTGGAAACCGGCGAAATGATCGACGGTGCGGCAGCCGTGCGCCGCCAGCACGCGCTGAACGCGGCCTCGTAACAAACCAAGCGCGCCGTTCACGAGGCGCGTCAGGCGTGGCCCTCCCAGTGCGCCCATCGGAAAATCGAACGGCCGGCGCACCCAGCGAATGCCGAAATCCCGCGCGACCGAAGCCACCGCTTCGAGCACCGACGGAGCCAGATGCGTGTGCTTGTGCGTGTCGAGATGGGTGGGCCGGATGCCGGACGCGATCACACGCCGCGTCTGCGCCGCCAGTTCGTCATAGAGCCGGATCTGGCGGCGCGCCAACGCCACCAGCAGTTGCGCCACCGTGGCCGGAAACGGATTACCCGTTACCAGCGAGCGTCCGCCGATCAACACCAGGTGGCAGCCGATATCGAGCGACGGCGTTTCGCGCGCCAGCCGCACCGCATCGTCAAACGCGTCGCCGTTGGCCATCAGCGTGGTTGCCGTCAGGATGCCGCGCCGGTGCGCTTCCACGATGCCCGAGTTGACGTCCGGCGTGAATCCGAAATCGTCCGCGTTCACCACCAGTTGGCGGCGCGCACTCAAAACAGGCCCAGCCGGATGGACAGGAACCGCTTGGGATTGGCGTGCATGTCCTTGGCCAGCGACTGGAATTCCAGCGTCGCGCTGGTGAGCGCGTCGTAGAGCGCCGGGTTCACCGCCAACTGGCCCAGCGTGCCCTGGCCGGCGTTGATCTTGTCCACGGTCGAGTTGAATTTGGCCACCAGCTCGTCCATGTGGGTGTAGAGCTGGTCGTCCTTGATGAGCTTGCCGGCGGTGCCCTTTCCCGCGTTGAGCTGGTTGAGCAGCGCGTGAATCTCGGTGAGCGACTGGTGGGCTTCGTCATAAAGCGCCGGGTCCTTGAGCAGCTTGCCCGCCGTGCCCTGCCCGCCCTGCAAGTCGGCGATCATCGCGTCGATCCGCTTCAAGGGAGCGTCCAGATCCCGGTAGAGCGCGTCGTCGTAGATCAGTTTCCCCAGCGTTCCGTTGGCCGTGCGCACATCGCCCAACAGCTTCTGACCTTCGGCGGCGATGCCGTTCAGCCGGTCGTAGAGTTCCTCGTCCTTGATCAGCTTGCCGATGTTGCCCTTGCCCTGCTCGACCCCACTCAGCAGGTTGTCCACGCGCACGACGATCGTCTGCAAGCTATCGAGGACCACTTTCATTTCACCCATCAGTTGCGGGATGTCCTCCACCTGGGCGGAGCGCAGCTCGGCGCCCGGCTTCACGGCAACCTTCGACACGCCCTTGGTGATGTCGATCACCTTGCCGCCCAGCAATGTGGAGGCGGCGATGGCAACCGACGAATCTTCCGGAATCTGCGCCAGGAATGCCGGCTTCACGTCCATGGTGAACTCCACCGCGCGCTTCGGGTCGTGTGACTCGGTCAGCCTGGGCGTTTCGAGAAAACCGATGATGATGCCGTTCAGCCGGACTTCGGTGCCGTCGGGAAGTCCCGCCGCGTTGTCCATGTACGTGCGCAGCAGCGCGTAATGAGAAAACGGGCTATGGCTCGACGTCAGCAAAAACACCAGGACGAAAAGAATGATGAAGCCGGTGCCGGCGACGATGCCGATCTTGAGTTGCGACCAACGAACTTTCGCGCGATCCGCCATGCGTTATTCCCGGTGCTTGCAAAACTTCGAAATATACTCGTCGGCCGTCGACTCCAGCCGGTCCTGATCGCCTTCAAAGACCAGGCGGCCCTCGCGCAGCACCATGAACGTGGTGCACGGGAGCGGCCCATCCGAATGCCGGGCCGGCTCCAGACGCCCTTGTTTCGAATTGTAGCGGAAGTTGGCCATCAGGTTCCCGTCCTGGTAGCGATAGGTCACCAGGATCGTGGTGGTTTGCGTCATGTCGCGCTCCTTGATGAGCAAGGCCATGATGGTGTGGGCCGTGATCGGGTCCAGGCCGGCGCTGGGCGAATCGTAGAGCACCAGCGGCGGAGCGGTCACCACCGCGCGGGCGATGGCGGCGCGCCGCCGCATGCCGCCGGAAAGCTCGGCGGGGAATTTCTCCAGCGTGCCGCCCAGCTCCACAAAGTCGAGCGCCTGCTCCACCCGCCCGTGCACCTCGCCGGCCGGACAGCGAATCGATTTCTGATTGCGCAGCGGGTACGCGACGTTCTCCTCGATGTTGAGCGAATCGAACAGGGCGCTTTCCTGGAACACCATGCCGATCCGGCTGCGGATATCGAAAAGCTGCCCTTCCCGCATCTTGCCCAGATCTTTTCCGAAGACCAGCACGCGGCCGGAATCGGGTTGCACCAGGCCCAGGGCGGTCTTCAACAGCACCGTCTTGCCGCTGCCGGCCGCGCCCAGGATCACTCTGGATTCGCCCTCGAAAGCCTCGAAGGAAACGTCCCGAAGCACCGCCTCGCCGTCAAAGGAAACGGTGACGTTTTCAAACCGCAGAACACTGGGCGATCCGGTTTCCGCCATCAGCTTACACCCTGGCTGACAAACATTTCCGTGATCATCACGTCGGTGATGAAGATCATGATGGTGGCCGCCACCATCGCCTGCGTGGTCGCGCGGCCCACGCCCTGCGTACCTCCCGAGGCGCGCAAACCGTAGAAGCAGCCGATCAGCGAAACCACCACGGCGAACACCAGCGGCTTGATCAGCCCCTGCGCCACGTCGTTCCATTCGAGCGCCTGCCAGGAGGAGGTCCAGTACAGCCGCGAAGTGAGGTGCAGCTTCACGATGGCGATCACCCAGCCGCCGAACAGGCCCACGAAATCCGCGATCACGGTGAGCAGCGGCAGCATGAAACAGGTCGCCACCAGGCGCGGCGTCACCAGCTTTTGAATCGGGTCGGTTCCCAGCGCGCGCATGGCGTCGATCTGCTCGGTCACCTTCATCGACCCCAGCTCGCTGGCGATACCGGAGGAGTTGCGCCCCGCCATCATGATGGCCGTCAGCACCGGGCCCAGCTCGCGCGCCAGCGTGATCGCCACCAGGGTACCGGTCTTTTCCACTTCCCCGTATTGCGCCAGCGCGCGCGACATCTGCAGCGCCATCACGACACCGGAAAACAAGCCGACCAGGACCACCACCACCAGGCTGCCGACACCGATGGTGTCCATCTGCAGGATGACGTCGTCGAAGTAATGCGGCTTGCGGAAGATATTTTGGAAGGCTCTGCCCGCCAGCACGACGAATTCTTGAACGGCGAGAACAGGCTCCTTCAGCAGATCCAACAATCAGGTCGTTCTCCGAACTCCGATGCTACCATACAAGCCGTGAAGGGTCTCACCGATATTCCCGGCATTCGCGTCGGCCACGTCTCCGATTACGAGGCGCTCACCGGCTGCACGGCGATTCTCTGCGAGCAGGGCGCCGTGGGCGGGGTGGACATTCGCGGCTCGGCCAGCGGAACCGAGGAAACGCCCACCCTCGATCCGGCCCACGTGGCCGATCGCGTCCACGCCATCCTGCTGGCCGGCGGCAGCGCATTCGGACTGGAAGCGGCTTCCGGCGTGCGGCGCTACCTGGCGCGGCGCGGCGTCGGGTTCGCCTTCGGCGGCGAGCACGTCCCCATCGTACCGGCGGCCATCCTCTTCGATTTGGGGCTAGGCAAGTCGAACACCCACCCCAATCTGGCGATGGGCGAAGCCGCCGCAGCCGCCGCCACGGCCGATCCGGTTGCCGAAGGCGCGGTGGGCGCCGGCACGGGCGCCACCGTGGGCAAGATTCTGGGTATCGAGCATGCCATGAAATCCGGGCTGGGTTCGGCTACCGTGGAGCTCGATGGCGGCGTGCTGGTGGCCAGCCTGGTGGCCGTAAACGCGATGGGCGATGTGCGCGACCCGGCGAGCGGCAAAATCATCGCCGGCGCGCGCCGTTCGCCAGCGAGCCGCGAGTTCCTGGATACCGCCGCCTACATGAAACGCCACAGCGCGGAAGCGGGCAGCGCTGCAACGCCTAAGAACACGACGCTCGCGGTGGTCGCCACCAATGCGCGCCTGACTAAGCTGCAGGCCAGGAAACTGGCCGAATTCGGAAGCCTCGGCATGGCGCGCACCATCTGTCCGGTGAACACAACGGTGGATGGCGACATTGTCTTCGCACTGTCCCTGGGCTCGATCGAGGCCGGCATCGATTCGCTCGGCGTGGCGGCGGCCGAAGCGGTGGCCCAGGCGATTCTCCGCGCCATCCAATCCGCGCGCGGCATGGGCGGGCTGCCCGGCCTGGCGGGGTAGCGCCGAGTCCAAACCTTTTCGCGTGGACCGCGTCTCAAAAAGGAGTGTCCCCGCGCCGAATGATATACTGAAAAATCACAGCCAATCTATTATGAAAAGCCCCTGCTTTCTTCTATTGGTCTGCCTCAGCGCAGTCAGCGCGCAGACACCGGCGCCCCCATTAGCGAGTCCGCGGCCCGCCGCCAGCGCCAAGCCTAAAGCCGCCGCACCTGCTTTCCCCGATCTGCCCGATCCGACGGTCATCGCCGAGTTTCAGGACGGCACGAAATTCACCATGGGCGACTTAAAGAAGCTCTATCCGGCGCTTCCGGTTCCCATGCAGAATGCGGCCAGGCAAGATCCCGTCGAGTTCTTCCACGAGTACGCCACCATGCTGAAGTACCAGCAAATCGCCCTCGAAAGGAAGCTCGATGAGCAGAGCCCGACCAAAGAAATCCTCGCCTTTTCGCGGCTGTACAACCTGTCCGTGGCGCTGGTGCAGGACGCGATCGCGACCACTACCGTGGATTCGAACGAGATTGTCAACTATTATGGCAAGAACAAGGAAAGCTTCAAACAGGTCAAGGTCAAGGCCATCTATATTCCCTTTGCCGACGCGCCCTCCGCGGAAGATAAGTCGCTGACCGAGGAGCAGGCCAAGGCCAAAGCCGACAAACTGGTCGCCCAAGCCAAAGGCGGCGCCGATTTCGTGAAGCTGGTCAAGGAGAACTCGGAGGACGATCCCTCCAAAGCCAAGGACGGCGACTTCGGAACGTTCTCCACCACCGATCCCCTGCCCGATGCGATCCGCCAGGCGGTTTTCGCGCTCGAGATGGGCGAGGTCACCGACGCCGTGCGGCAGCCTCACGGCTTCTACATTTTCAAAGCCGACATCGTGAACATCCGCCCGCTTTCGGAAGTGCGCGACCAGATTTTCAACGTGCTCAAACAGAAGCACGCCAAAGAGTGGTCCGATCACCTCAACACCGAAGTCAAGGTGGATTTTCCCAACCCCGCCTTTCCGCCGAAGGGCGTGCCCGGCACGCCGGCAAAGTAAGCGCCCAGCGCTTCGTGGCGCGGGCTTTCAAGCCTGATGAGCCGAGAGTCATCTCGGCTTTTCCTGGCCGCCAATTAAGCGAACTGCATTTGGCGCTAGGATGGGAGTTTCATGCCCACCGTTGCCGCTCCCGTGCTCCGGAGTTTCAGTGAGTCCATCCTGTTGGCCGCCGGCGTGCCGGCGCACAAGGCCGCCATCGTAGCGGGTTCGCTGGTCGCCGCCAACCTGCGCGGCGTCGATTCGCACGGCATCCAGTTATTGACGTTCTACGTCGATCAACTGCTGGCCGGCGAAATGGACCCTCACGCCGAGGGCCGCGTGACTAGCGAAAGCGGGTCGTGCCTGCTGTTCGACGGGCAGAACGGCATCGGGCAATGGATCGCGGAAACCTGTTGCGGCCATGCCACTCGCATCGCCGGCCAGCACGGCGTGGCGCTGGTGACGGCGCGCGAATCGAACCACTTTGGCGCCTGCGCCTGGTGGGCGGAAAAGATGCGCGAGGCCGGGCTGATCGGCATCGTGATGTGCAACGCCTCGCCCATCGTGCCGCCCTGGCAAGCCAAGCAAGGCCGCTTCGGCACCAACCCCATCTGCATGGCCGTGCCGGGGCCGTGGCTGCTGGATATGGCCACCACCACGGTCGCCGCCGGCAAGGTTTTCAAGGCCTTCATCAATCATCAACCGGAGATCCCCGCCGGCTGGGCGTTCAACGCCGAAGGCGTGGCGACCACCAACACGGAGGAAGCGTATCACGGTATGCTGATGCCGCTCGGCGGTTACAAGGGCAGCGGCCTCGGGTTCCTGGTGGAGATTCTCTGCGCCGTGCTCTCGGGCGGCGCCATGTCCAATGAAGTGGGCGGCATCCGCTTCCGCGGGAAACTGGTGCGCACTAGCCAGATGTTCCTGGCCATTGACGTCGCCCGCTATATGCCGCTGGAGGAATTCACCGCGCGCATGGAGAGCCTGGTGGCGCTAGTGAAGAGCGCTCCGCCCGCGCCCGGTTACGACGAAGTGCTGGTGGCAGGCGACCCGGAATGGCGCACCCAAGCCGAACGCCTCCGCAACGGAATTCCCATTTCAGAAGGCAATTGGGAAACCCTGGTTAAGACCGCCGCTCGGGTGAAGGTGGCGCCGCCGGAGTAGGCGCTCTGAGGCGATTCCGGGTAGGTGTCGCACCCTAGTCACTTTGGATTTTCGCCTAGCAGGATGGTTTCGCGTCGCGGGAACCCAGGCATCAACAGTTTAAAGGCTGTGCTCAGTGCGGTAGGCCTAAGGCTCTCGGTTGAGGTTGCGGAGCGCAAACCGGCTCGGCAACAGTTCAGAGACCAAAGCAAGCTCGACAAGCGGGCGTTCGATTTGGTACCATGGCAGTGAAAACGTGCAGTTTTTTTCTCCCCACAATCCCACGACCGGCCATCCTATATCCTCAGTCGTTCAGCCGAGGACTAAAGCGTAAGAAATCTATGGCTTCCAACATGTATTCTCAAGGCGCCCAAGTCAAGCACCCGAAGTTCGGATTGGGCACGGTGATGTTCAGCAGTGAAGAACGGATCGTCATCAAGTTCGACGATCATGGCGAGAAGAAATTCGTCACCAACATGGTGATTGGAGTTTTGGAGAAGAGCGACCGGCAGCCTCCGGCTGAAAAGCGAGGCTCACGGAAGCGAAAGGTCGCGCCGGCTGCGGTTTAGCGGAGCGGCGCGTCGAGGAACTTTGGTTTGAACGCACTTCAAAAACGAATGTTCGAAGAGGCGCGGAAGCGTAATCCGAACCTCGCAATGCCCGCCGAAGCCCAGCCCGCAACGGGCTGGACTGAAGCCGACCTGGCCCTGATCAAGCAGGGGGTTGGCGACAAGACCACGAGACAATCCGCGGCGCCTGGCGAAAGCGCCGAATCGAATGAACCTCCGACCGGCGAGCAGGCCGGCTCGGTGGTCACCTATTTCGATGCCAAGGGCTTTGGCTTCCTGCGTCCGGACGATGGCGGACGGGACATCTTCTTCCACGTCTCGCGCCTGGCTGAGGGCCTGGCGACCGATCTGCGGCCCGGCACGCGCGTGCTCTATGAGTTGGGCATGGACCGGGCCGGCAAAATGGCGGCCTCGAGCGTCCGCATAGCGCCCAAGGAATAGCGCTATACTATAGAAAACTTGGCCGCTCGGCCGGTATCTCCGGCCGGTGCGCCGGTTTCGCGTTCCTGGCATCACTCAATGTTCGACAATCTCTCGGAAAAGCTGCAGCGGGTTTTCAAAAATCTCCGCGGCGAAGGTAAACTGTCGGCCGAAAACATGGAATCGGCGCTGCGGGAAATCCGCATGGCGCTGCTCGAGGCCGACGTCAATTTCCGGGTGGTCAAACAGCTCATCGAAAATATCAAGCAGAAGGCGATGGGCGAGGAAGTGCTGGCGGCGCTTTCGCCCTCCCAGCAAGTGGTCAAGATCGTTCACGAAGAGCTGATCAAGATTCTGGGCAGCCATGAATCGAAACTGCGGTTTGCGAACGAGCCGCCCAGCGTGTTTCTGATCGTGGGCTTGCAGGGTTCGGGGAAAACCACCACCACGGGAAAACTGGCGCGGTGGCTTTCGCGCAACGGGCATCGGCCGATGATGGTATCGGTGGACGTGTACCGGCCGGCGGCGCGGGAGCAGCTCAAGGTGATTGCGCGCGAGACGGGCCAGCCGGTTTACGAGGGCGCGGCGGAAGAGAAGCAGCCGATGGAACTGGCGCGGGCGGCGCGGCGGGAAAGCGCCAACAGCGGCCGCGACGTGCTGCTGGTGGACACAGCCGGCCGGCTGCACATCGACGACCAGTTGATGGGCGAGCTGAGCGAGCTCAAGGAACAACTCAACCCGGTCGAAATCCTGTTCGTGGCAGACGCCATGACCGGGCAGGACGCGGTGAAATCGGCCGATGAATTCCACAAGCGGCTGGGCATCACGGGCGTGATCCTCACCAAGATGGATGGCGACGCACGCGGCGGCGGAGCCCTTTCCATCCGCCACGTCACCGGGCAGCCTTTGAAGTTCGTCGGCGTGGGAGAGAAGTTCGATGCGCTCGAACCGTTCCACCCGGACCGCGCGGCCAACCGCATTCTGGGGATGGGCGACATCCTCTCCTTTATCGAAAAGGCTGGCGAGGCCATCGATCAGAAGCAGGCCGTGGAGATGCAGCGCAAGCTGATCGAGAACGAGTTCACGCTGGAGGATTTCCGCGACCAGTTGCGGCAGATTCGCAAGCTGGGCCCGCTCGGTTCGCTGCTCGACATGATGCCCAAGGTGGGCATGCTGAAGGATCTGAAGGACGTCAAGATCGACGAAAAGGAAATCGAGCGGGTGGTGGCGATTATCGATTCGATGACGCCGCGCGAGCGCGATAACCACATGATCATCAATGGGAGCCGGCGGCGGCGCATTGCGCGGGGCAGCGGCACCAGCGTGCAGGAAGTCAACCAGTTATTGAAGCAGTATGCGCAGGCGCGCAAGATGATGAAGGGCCTTTCGGGCGGTTTTATCGGACGGAAACTCGGCAAGATGAAGATGCCCGCCGGATTCCCGTTTGGCAACATGCCCGGAATGTAGGAGTTTTCGAAAATAACCATGGAGTATCAATGCTGATGATTCGTCTGGCGCGGTTCGGCGCCAAAAAGAAGCCGTTTTACCGCGTAGTGGTAATCGAGAAAGAGCGCGCCGCGAATGGCCGCAACATAGAGGTGGTGGGCCATTACAACCCGGTGTCGTCGCCGGCCCAGGTTACGCTCCAGCGCGACCGGATCGAACACTGGACGCAGCACGGCGCGCAGGTGTCGGACACGGTGAAGCGGTTGCTCGAAAAGTATCCGGCGCCGGTGGTTCAGCCCGTAGCCTAGGCGGCGGGAAGATAGTTGACAGGCGGAAGCGCCTGTCCCACTTTGCGCCGGTGGTTTTGTATGTCCCAGGACGGCTGGGTGGCCGGCCGGGATAAATGACGCATCACGCCCGGCCTCCTTCGGTTACCATGGGGTTAGGAGCGGGATGCATGAAACAGTTGGTAGAGGACATCGCGAAGGCTCTGGTCGACATCCCGGAAGAGGTTTCCGTCCGCGAGGTGCTCGGCGAGCAGGTGACCGTGCTGGAGTTGAAGGTGGCTGCCAGCGATCTGGGTAAGGTGATCGGCAAGCAGGGCCGCACCGCACGCTCGATTCGCACCATTCTGGGCGCGGCGGGGATGAAGCTGAACCGTCGATTCACGCTGGAAATCCTGGAGTGAATTTGCCGGAAGAAGCCTGGGTGACGGTAGCCTGGCTGGGAAAGACGCGCGGCAATCGCGGCGAAATCACCGCGCTGGCACTGAGCGACCGGCCGGACCGCTACCAGGCATTGGTTCAAGTGTACCTATGCGGCACCGGTGCGCCGTTGCCGCGGCAGGTGGAGCACACCTGGTTTCACAACGGCACGCTGATCTTCAAATTCCAAGGCGTCGATACGATCTCCGATGCCGAGTTGCTGGTGGGTCTGGAGGTGCGGATTCCCCTCGCCGAGCGGACGCAACTCGAAGCGGGCGAGTTTTTCCAATCCGACCTGGTGGGCTGCGAAGTGGTGGACCGGAAGACCGGCGGGAGCCTGGGGCGCGTGGAGGCTTGGCAGGATGGCGGCGGCAGCGGACTGCTGGTGGTGGAAGGCGGACTGCTGATTCCGTTTGCGCGGTCGATCTGCGTCGAGATCGACGTCGAGGCCCGGCGCATCGTGGTGGAATTGCCCGAGGGCCTGCGAGAATTGAACCCATCGTGATCTTTCATGTGCTGACGATTTTCCCCGAGTTCTTCGAGGGGCCGTTCGCGCATGGCGTGGTGAAACGGGCGCAGGACGCGGGCCGGCTGGAGATCCGCATCCACAACCTGCGCGATTACACATTCGACCGGCACAGGACGGTGGACGACCGGCCTTTCGGCGGCGGCGAAGGCATGGTGCTGAAGCCGGAGCCGATTTTCCTGGCAGTGGAATCCATCTGGCCCGAGCGCGCGGCCGGGCAGAAAGTGATTCTGCTCTCGGCGCAGGGACGCCTGTTCCACCAGGGCGCCGCGAATCGCCTGAGCCAGGAAGCCGAGCTGCTGCTGATCTGCGGCCGCTATGAAGGCGTGGACGAGCGCGTGGCCGAGCGCCTGGCGGACGAAGAACTCTCGATCGGCAACTACGTGCTCAGCGGCGGCGAACTGGCCGCGGCGGTGGTGATCGATGCGACCGCGCGCCTGCTGCCCGGCGTGCTGGGCAACGAAAGCTCCGCGGCGTTCGAGAGCTTCCAGCAAACCGGCCACAGCGAAGGCCTGCTGGATTGCCCGCACTGGACGCGCCCGGCCGATTTTCGCGGCTGGAAAGCGCCCGAGGTTCTGCTCAGCGGCAATCACGAGGAGATACGCCGCTTCCGGAAAGAGTCGGCGATCGAAAAGACGGCGAGGCTACGGCGGGACTTGATGAAAGAGGGGCCGGAGAGCGGCGAGTAACTTGTTGAACATCCTCTTCCACAGTCTTCCTGTCACTTCGCTACAACCCGAAGACGATCACAACGGCCCTCATAGGTCTTCGATGCTATACATTAGCGGTTACGAAGAGCAACCTACTGCTTAACCAGCGTCGCAACGGAAATATGGGGCCATTTGAGGCCCACGAATTCGAGGATAACCGTCTGCGTGTATTGCAGTTGCAAGAATGTGCTTCCGTCGCTGTTCTCAACCGTTTCAATCCAAAAGATCGCCGAAAGAGCATTCGCGTTAACATTCGCGTTGGTTCCGACGAATGGGATGCTTTCAATCCCACCCACGATGTTGGGAGTAGCCGGCGGAGCAATTGGCGTCCCGTTAATGCCGCCTACCGGATTCGCACTCACGGCCAGCACAAATGTGCTCACAATCGTTTGCGCGCTGATCGCGTTGGTCAAAATGAGGTTGGGATTGGCGATGATAGCCGGAGTGATGCCGGGCGGCGGGGGCGACACGGGAGTTACAAAAGGCGCCAGATACGCCGGGTTCGTGTCATTGACGCGTGCCCCCGTCGTGGCATCCAGTGTAAACGGAGTCGAATCTACGGGGTCGATCTTAGGAGGTCCGGGAAAGGGATCGCCATTGTTTATCAGGTTGCCCTGAGCCAGAATCGAATCTCCATGAGGGATGGTGCCCAATCGAGCCAAGGTCCGGGGCTGTGCAGGAGAGGTGCTGACGGGCAAATTCAGCCAAAGGCCCGGCTCCAGGTGCAGCAGCGCGCTCGTTACACCATCACTCACCTGCTGCAGGTAATGCAAGCCGAGGAAGAAAATGTCACCCTGACTCGATCCGCGGTTCGGTATCGGTCCGCCGATCTTTGTGAAACTCAAGGCCTCCATGGTTGTATTGAGTTTCAGAAAAAACGGAAGGGGAATGTTTGCGTTCTGCCCATTCGGTAACGACACCAGGTTGAAACCTGTGCCGACCCATCTGCCGGACAATTCCTTGAGCGGCCCAAGCCGATCCAAGGTAATGTCGGACGGCGCTGCTGCGCGAAAGATACTGCTGGTAATTGGAGTGCCCAAGAGCACACCTCCTGAGTGATGTGAGATACACCCGCGAGCTTCGACGGGGAGGACAGGCCACCTTATAGTCGAAACCGCACAACTATCTTGCGGGCAAATCAACCATGATGCAAGAGTTTTCTTTCACCCTCGCTTAAATTATCTAAAGCATATCCACGCCCCACAGACGATGGACCTATTCTTGCCCAATTTGAAACCAATCTGTTATCAAACTGACTAACAGGCATGACATCCGAATTATGAAATACTTGGATCTGAATTCGCGGGGCGGACCCTCTGGGCCGGGTATGGGCGCTAGTGTCCCGTCTCTGAAGTTCGTTGACAAAAACCCCACGAGGCTATCGCCTATTGCAGGGCCTAAAGGCCATGTTTAGTAAATCCCACGCCGGCACGGCTGAAGCCGTGCCCTGATACAAAGCTCTGGAATCATGTTGCGAACTTGTGAGACAGGACACTAGAATAAGCGCAGCGGGAAAAAGCGGCCTCAACGAGAGTTAGGCGTCCGGAGAGTCATGAGGAGGAGGGGTAACGTGACCACTGACAACTGGGTAACCATCGCTGGATTCACTACCGCAGGCAGCCTGGTAGCGATTGGGTGGTTTGTGACGGGGCATCTTAATCGCGCAAAGGAAGTGGTCCTAAAGAGACTGGAGTATCGTCTGAAGGCGCTTCATGACTGCCTGCCAATTCTGTTTGCAACAGGAGTTCCATTCTCACAACCTGGATTCGCTCAGCAGCTTGCGGACGTGCGAAGCAAGTTCCAGTTATACGGGTTCGCCGACGAAATCGACGGGATGGAGCGATTCATTGCAGCGTGTGAACAGCGCGATCTGCAAGGTTCGAACAACGCCCTAAATGATCTGAAGCCACTCGTGCGCAAGAGCATACGACGAGAACTGAACTTAGGCGCCTGACCTCGGCTTGCAGCGGTAACGGCCTATTTCAGTGGCATAGGAAAGCGCTTGCCCACACAGCTATGCGGCGGCGGTTCTTCCGAGGTCGAACGCTTGCAGGTTGAGTTCGAGTAGCTTGGGGGCCAGGTTGTCGCGCAGGGCCTGGGTCCACAGCTCCTCGGAAAAATCCAGGCTGCGGCTGAGCGCTCCCAGCAGCGCCACGTTGAGCGCCTTGGAACTGCGCAGGGTGCGGCCGGCCAGCATGCCGGGCTCGATCAGCACGCCGCGCGGGGCGAGCATGGCGCGATTCACTTCGATCTGCCCGGCGTCCAGGACCAGCAGGAAATCCGCCTCGCCCGCGGAAACCATGGGGCTGAAAACGCGCGCGCCAAAGCGGACGTCGCTGGCCACCGAGCCTCCGCGCTGGCTCATGCCATGCACCTCGCTTTTCTTCACATCGAGACCGGCGAGAAACGCAGCGCCGGCGATGATGTCGGAAGCCTTCAGCACGCCCTGGCCGCCTAGGCCAGCCACCACGATGTTAGTAACTCCACTTAGCACTCGCATTCGAAATTACCTGTAACCTATAACAGGCTGCTCCTCAGTTCCGCTCCGGGCCGGGCCGGGCATGCCCGGCCCTACGAGACCGTTGTAGGTGCGAGGCACGCCTCGCCCTCGCGTTCGAGATTGGCAGGTCGGGGACCACACCT
>PLOR01000020.1 GCA_003142185.1 Bryobacterales bacterium | reverse complement strand
TTGCGGCACGGCTGAAGCCAGTGCCCTGATACAAAGCCAGCCGTGGAGTTCCCACTCTCCAGAAAGTCATCCGCAATTATTGATTCTATTTGGAGGCACCCAATGACTTTCTGGCACCATGGACCCGGCCGCCGCCTGGTCTGGGCTTCCATGTCGCACACCCCTTGGTTATGGGCCGGCCTTTCGCACAGCCACTCGACTCCGCAGCGCGGGCGGTCCTGCCTGCCGGCATCGCGCCATCCACAGATGTCGAGACGAATCAATCCCGACACGGCAGGCAGGACCGTTCGCGCCACGTTGGGTCAAGGCAAAAACTCATTGCACCGGAACCCTGACCGTGAGGCCGGCGCGGCCGCGGCTCCGATGCATTCGGAGCCGCGGCCTGAGGGAGCGGTTGCCACAGTGGTTGCCTCGCGGCTTAGACTGCCAGGTATAGGGTGCTGCCCTGGCGGCTGACCAGCAGCAGGGTCTCCGGGGTGGAGTGCTTGAGCGCCTGCTCGAACTCGGCGGTGTTTCGCACCGGCTTGCGATTGACTTCCAGGATGACGTCGCCACGTCGCAGCCCGTTGGCGGCGGCCTGGCTTGCCGGATCCACGGCCGTCACCACCACGCCGGCGGCATCGGGCGCGAGCCCGAGTTGGCGGGCGCTACGCGCGCTCACGTCCTCGACGGAAACCCCGTCCATGCCGGTTTCTGAAGCGTCCGGCTCGCTCGCGGCCTTGGCGGTTTCGGTGGGCATTTCCTCCAGGTGCGCCGAGACTTCGCGCTCCGCGCCGTCGCGCAGCAGCCGCAAGCTCGCCGCCGTGCCGGGCTGCATCAGCGAAATGGTCATGCGCAGTTGAGCGTTGTCGTTCACCGGCTTGCCGTTCACCGAGAGAATGATGTCGCCCTTCTCGATGCCGGCGTGCGCGGCCGGGCTATCGGGCTTCACTTCCGACACCAGCGCGCCGCCCACTTCCTTCTCGTGAAACGCCTTGGCCAGCGCCGGAGTCACTCCCTCCGACATCACACCCAGGTAGGCGCGCGTCACCTTGCCGTTGCGCAGGATCTGGTCGGTCACGTTGCGCGCCACCGCCACGGGAATGGCGAAACCGATCCCCTGGTTGCCTTCCGAGTGCGATAGGATCGCCGTGTTGATGCCGATCAGGTCGCCGCGGTCATTCACCAGCGCGCCGCCCGAGTTGCCCGGGTTGATGGGCGCGTCAGTCTGGATGAAGTCCTCGTATTCCTCGATGCCCAGGTTGCCGCGGCCGGTGGCGCTGATGATGCCCATGGTCACCGTGCTGCCCAGGCCGAACGGGTTGCCGATGGCCAGCGCGTAGTCGCCCACCTGCACTTTGTCGGAATCGCCAATCACCGCCGAGGGCAGATTCGACGCATCGATTTTGAGCACGGCCAGGTCCGTCTTCGGATCGGTGCCCACGATGCGCGCTTTGAACTCCCGCTTATCCGACAGGGTGACCCGCACGTCGGTGGCGCCATCCACTACGTGATTATTGGTGAGAATGTAACCTTCCGGGCTGACGATCACGCCCGATCCCTCACCCTGTTCCCGCTGTTGCCGCGGCGCCATCTGGCCGCGCTCGCCACGGCCGTTGGGGCCGGAGGGCGCGCCGTCATCGTCGCCGAAAAACTGGCGGAAGAACGGTTCCATGTTGCCCGGCATCATGCCCATCGGGCTTTTCACCATCTTGGCCGAGGAAACGTTGACCACCGCCGGCAGCACTCTCTTTACCACCGGAGCGAATGTGTTGCGGCTGGCCGACTCGTCCGGGCTGGCGTAGCGGAACGTAGCCGGCGGATTGGCGTTGCTCGCATGCTCCGCGGCGGCAACCGCCAGGGCGCCCAACCCCGCTGCCATCAACGCTGCCAAGGCCAGAGCGCGCGGTCGGGTCCAAATGCCTTTGAAACTCATGTAGCCTCCCAATTGTTTGTCTGATGTACGCCGCTTGGAGGGCAGTGCGCCTCGCAAGTGACCTCATCATTACAGACGTATCGAAGGCAGGAAGGTCACGCGGAACCCGCTTCCTGAACGGAGCCGCGACCGTAGGGAGCGGTCGATTGTTTCCTAACCAGTCCCCGGTGGCAACAGTTCGCGCAGATCGTCGATGCGGAAATCGGGCTGGTGCCGCGCCATTTCTTCGCGCTTGCCATACCCGTAAAGCACGGCGCAGGTCTTGATTCCAGCTTGGCGGCCGGCTTCCATATCGGCCGCCGAATCGCCCACCATCAGGCATTCCTCGGGCTTGGCGCCCAGCGCCTCCATGGATTTCAGAATCACGTCCGGGGCCGGCTTGCAGGGGAAGCCGTCGGTACCTTGCACGTGGTCGAAGTAGCGCAGCAGACCGAATTGCTCCAGCACCAGCCGCGTGGTGGGCGTGCCCTTCGTGGTGGCGGTGCCTTTGCGCCCGCCGAGCGCGGCCAGTGTTTCCAGTACGCCCGGATACACGCTGGTCTGGGTGTGGCCGCGCCCCAGGTAGATGGCGCGGTATTGACGAATCCACTCTTCCATCTGCTCGGGTGTGTGATTGGGGAACACGTCGCCGAACACAGCTACCAGGTGAAGGCCGACGTAGCCTTTCAGGAAGTCGAACGAAACCGGCGGAGCCCCCGCCGAGCGAAGCACCTGCTCGACGGCGCCACAGATATCCCGCGCCGAATCGAGCAGCGTACCGTCGATATCGAACAGGTAAACCGGGAAGTGCGGGACTTGTCCGTGCATCATCCGGACTCGTCCGTGCATCATCCGGACTCGTCCGTGCATCATCCGGACTGGTCCGTTCACGCCGGCTGAGGACGCTCGCCTTCGTTGAGGCCCGGAACGCGGCGGGCGCTCTCCGGCCGCAGCACCTGCTGGGTGTGGTCCTCGGCGTCCATGCCGCCCGGCTTGATCGGCTCGATGGGCTGGCCCTTGATGATCTGCATCACCTCGTTGCCGTCCAGGATTTCCCGCACTAGCAGCGTTTCGGCAATATTCACCAGCGCCTCGGAGCGTTCCTTGATGATGGCCTCCGCGGTGTCGTACGCGCCCTGCACCAGTTTCTTGACCTGCGCATCGATGCGGATGGCCGTCTCTTCGCTGTAGTCGCGGTGCTGGGCGATCTCGCGGCCGAGGAAGATCTGCTCTTCCTTCTTGCCGAAGCTGAGCGGCCCCAGCTCGCTCATGCCCCACTCGCACACCATCTTGCGCGCCAGATCGGTGGCGCGCTCGATATCGTTGCCGGCGCCGGTGGTCATGTGGTGCATGTAATTTTCTTCGGCGATGCGCCCGGCCATCAGGATGGCAAGCTGCGCCAGCAGGTAATCCTTGCTGTAGGAATGCTTGTCGTCGATCGGCAATTGCATGGTGACGCCCAGCGCCATGCCACGCGGGATGATGGTCACCTTGTGCAGCGGATCGGCTTCCGGAATCACGGCCGCCACCAGGGCGTGCCCGGCTTCGTGATAGGCCGTATTGCGCTTTTCCGCATCGGAGAGGATCAGCGATTTTCGCTCCGCGCCCATCAGGATTTTGTCCTTGGCCAGCTCGAAATCGATCATCATCACGACCTTGCGGTTCTGCCGCGCGGCGTTGAGAGCGGCTTCGTTCACCAGGTTGGCCAGGTCGGCTCCGGCCAGGCCCGGCGTGCCGCGCGCCAGCACGGAAAGATCGACATTGTCGCCCAGCGGAATCTTCTTGGTGTGGACGCGCAGGATGGCCTCGCGCCCCCCCACGTCCGGGCGGCCCACCACCACGCGGCGGTCGAAACGGCCGGGCCGCAGCAGCGCCGGGTCCAGCACGTCGGGACGGTTAGTGGCCGCCACCAGAATCACGCCTTCATTCGATTCGAAGCCGTCCATCTCCACCAGCAACTGGTTCAGGGTTTGTTCGCGCTCGTCGTGGCCGCCGCCCAAACCCGCCCCGCGATGCCGGCCCACCGCATCGATCTCATCGATGAAGATGATGCAGGGCGCGTTTTTCTTGCCCTGCTCGAACAGGTCGCGCACGCGGCTGGCGCCTACCCCGACGAACATTTCCACGAAGTCCGAACCGGAGATGGAAAAGAACGGCACGCTGGCTTCGCCGGCGATGGCGCGCGCCAGCAACGTTTTGCCGGTGCCCGGAGGCCCCACCAGCAGCACGCCCTTCGGAATGCGCCCGCCCAGCTTCTGGAATTTTTGCGGCTCGCGCAGGAATTCGATGATCTCCTGCAATTCTTCCTTGGCCTCTTCCACGCCCGCCACGTCCTTGAACGTGACCTTCTTCTGCTGGGTGGAATGCAGCCGCGCGCGGCTCTTGCCAAAGCTCAGCGCCTTATTACCGCCGCTCTGCATCTGCCGCATCATGAAAATCCAGAAGGCAATTACCACGATGAACGGTGAAGCGTTGATCAGGATGGAGACCCAGCCGGAGGAACTGGTGTCCTTGATATCCACGTTGACGCCGTTCTCCTGCATCTCTTTGATGATGTCGGGGTAGTTCACTGGAATGAACGTATGCAGGGTGGCGTTTGGGTTGGATTTGTAGGTTCCGTGCACTTCATTGCCGGTGATGGTGACTTTATCCACGCTGCCGGCTTTGACTTTGGCGGAAAATTCGGTGAAAGTGAGATTCTGGTCTTTGGGTCCCGAGGTGGTGCGGACTACCACGAACAGCATAGCCACGACCAGGAATATGACCACCCAAAACAGAATCTGTTTGATATTAGAACTCACTTATCCTCCCTGCGAGCCGGGTTCGACTCCTGTTTAATAGACGCCGCCCCGTGCGCCTGCGATTCCACGTTCTCATTTCGGCCGACTTCCCGGATTTCGAGAATCCGGGTGCTCGCCGGACCGGCAGCTACGCCTTGGGCAGGCCCAAACCGCCGCGTCCACACGATGGAGCCGCCGCAGACCAGCACCGGCCACTGCGTCCGCTCCCAAATTGGAATCCTGGCCTGATGGAAGAGAGCCTTTATTTTCGCCTCGTTGGAGTGTCCCTTGGGCCGGTAGCGGTCGCCGGGCCGCCAGTTACGGAACACCAAGTCTCCGGACACTAAGTGCCCGTCGACACAGCCCACGTCACTATTATATACGCATCCCGATGCGCGGTCCGTTCCCCGGTTTTCCAGCAGCTCCAGTTGGATTTCGATGCCCGAGCCGGGCGCGCGGGTCCGGCCGGGAATCGCGGCCGGCTCCTGCCAGCCCGGCGGCGGTGGCTGCGGCGGCGCGAACCGGATCCAGTCGAAGGAGCGCGTGATGCCAATCCCGGGCGCCTGCACCCGGCCGTGGCCGTTAGCGGCGCGGGCCATTTCGAGCGCGCGATCCACGTGATCGAGGCCGATCCCGCGCAAATCCCCCTTCGCGCGCTCGATCGCGAGCCGCACCAGGCGGCGGGCGGCGGCCAGCGGCAGGCGGGCCAGCGCATCGGCCGGCGCCAGCACGGCGGCGCCCTCGTCGCGCAGGCATCCGGCGGCCAGGCGCGCGGTTTCCTCTTTCCAATAGGCCTCCTCGGCCAGCGCCCAATCGGCCGTTTTGGCGAGCGTTTCCTCGAGCGCCGGATTCCACTCCCGCGCAAGCTGCGGCAAAAGGCTATGCCGGATGCGGTTGCGCGCGAAGCGGGCGCTCGCATTGGTCGAATCCTCCCGCCAGGCGATGCCGCGCGCGCGCAGGAACGCCTCGGTTTCGGCGCGTGTGACATCGAGCAGCGGCCGCACGATGCCGTCGCCGGTCACCGGTCGAATGCCCGCCAGGCCGGCCGTGCCTGCGCCGCGCAGAAAACGGAACAACACGGTTTCCGCCTGGTCGCTCCGCGTGTGGCCCAGCGCGACCGAATCCACCGCGCCAGCCGCGATTTGCTCGCGAAAGAACCGCAAACGCGCCTCCCGCGCCGCCTCCTCCAGGTTGCCCGCCGCCGACCCCAGCTCGGCCCGCTCCAGGATGAACGGCAGTTCCATCCCACTGGCAAGCGCGCGCACGAACTCCGCGTCCTCCCGCGACTCTTCGCCGCGCAACCCGTGATCGAGGTGCAGCACCGAGAGTCGCAACTCCCACCGGCGGGCAAGTTCCCGCAACACTTCGAGCAGGCACACCGAATCCGCCCCGCCCGAGACGGCCACGCCAGCCCGCTGCCGGGGACGGAACATCCCGTATCGTTCGATAGTTTGCGCCACGCGCTGCAACACAATGCCGTACCCGCACTTCATTGTAGGGCCTGGGACGAGGCAGCGCGGTAGTGGCAGTGAGTCGGTTGGGGAAGGAAAAGTTCGGTGGGAGAGAATTTCTTTGTGAGTGGCGCGTCACGCGTCCGGAGGCGGTCTGCGCAAATTCCCCGATGCCAACTTCCGCGGCCTTTCGCCGGACCAGATCAGTGAGACGCGCGTTTCCCGGCCACTTGAAACCCAGCGGATTTCTTCACGCGCAGGGCGCCAGCCACAACGCCACGCTGGGTCGGTTCAATCGCCGGCGCGACGGAAAGGCGCCATGGACAAGGTCCTTACGGTATATCGACCGTGCTGTTTATGGCCGACATCAGTTCGCCTTCCGAGTCGCCCACCACAAACCGCACCAAATACGAGCCCGACTTGGCTTCCAGGCTCATGGGGACCGTGATGCCCTTCGCCGGAGATTCGTCGCGCGGGCGCACATCGACGTGCTTCACTTGTCCCGTAACCATGTTCCCGTTATGGTCAAATAGCGCCGCGGCCAGCGTAATGTGGTCCAGGCTGCGGCCATCCGCCTTGCGGAACTTCACATTCGCCAGGTCCAGGTGGACCAATACGGTTACCGTTGCCGTGTCGCCCGCGCCTTTCGAGAACTGCGTGTCCATCGTGACAGGCAGATCGCTCGTCTCCGAACGCGAATATATGGCGTCTTCGATCTCCCGTTTGGCGGCGGCCGCCGCGTCTTCGACGTGCGTGGGCGCGTAATAGCCGCGGCGCGCTTCGATAGAGTAGCCAGCTTTCGATTCGATCGTCACCTTCAGCCCGTGAAAGCTCCCGTCGAGCTTCAAATCCTGCGGTTCAAAGCCCAGCAGGTAGTAGAGCTCCGGGGCCGTTGCTGTGCGGCGGAAGCCTTCGTCCAGATCGTTGTTGTTATGGAAATAGGCGCCTCCAGTATCCGCCGCGATTTCCGTTAACAGGACCTCCTGCAACGCTTGGCTTTGAAGCATGAGATTTTGCTTGATCTGCTCGACAACCGCGGGCGGCATGGTGATGGGGGATGTAGCGTCTATCATCGCGCGGGAGGCGTCAATATTGGTTGTATAAAGACCCCTGGCGTTGAGGACGTTGATGATTACACCGGCGCGGAGGGCGTGCTCGATAGCATCGTACTCGTCCGGCTGATGGTCCGCCAAGGTGAGGAAGCCCGGCGACACCAGCACCAGAACGCGCTCGCCGGGCATGGTCGCCATCCGCTGCACCGTTTGTCTGAGCGTCGCCAGCGAAACCTGGGTTTCCTGCTCCCCTGCTTGGAGGACGTGCTGCGCTTCCATCTTCGCAAGCACGGCTGCTCTTCCTAGGTCCTTCGGGTGAAGGCAGAAAACAACCTCGGCAATCGCCGCGTCGAGAGCCTGCGCATCATGCTTGTTAAGAATCAAGTCGGCTTGGTAGTAGCTGATGTCGGGACACTGTTGGCCGATGGAACGGGCGATGGGATGGGGCGCCAAGCGTGCCATGCCTTTGCGGAGCTGGTTGCGGTCGTCAGTGAAATCCAAGTTGCCCTGGCCCGAAGTCGTGAAGATGGCGGCGCGGTCGGTGGGCTTTAACTGGGTTTCGATGTTCCGCTTGGCAGCGGCGCGCACGCGTATCAGGTCGGCGCCTTCCACATGTATGTCGTCGAAAAGATAACCGATAAAGCGCTGCGGCGTGGCAACCGGGGAGGCCGCTGCCGGCACAGCTTCTCCCGAAGTTCGCTGCTGCTTTGCCGGCTGCGCCTGGGCCGGCGCGCTGCCCGGCCTTTCCACCGTGAACCGGTCGATCTCTTGTAGCTTTCCTTTGTCGAACAGGCGGAAGGACTCTTTGGTAAGGCCGTCAACGACATTCCCCTGCTTGTCGCGAACCACTACCGGCACCATCACCAGGTTGACGCGACTTGTGAAGGTGGCATGTTCCTCGCGGACACTGACCGCCGGCTGGCTTTGCGGCGCTGCCGAGACAGCCGGTTCCTGGCGGGTGGCCGGAAGCGGGGCTAGCGGGGGCGGCGCTGACGGGGCGGGAGGTTCCTGTCGAGCGACCGGAGGCGGCGTTGCCGGGACGGCCTGATTCGTTCCCGCGGCCGGGCGCGCAGAGGTCTCGCCCAGCTCAGTTACGGCGCCGGCTCTTTGCGTCTCCCAGATCATCCAACGTCCGCGGCCGAGGTTCAGGCTGTCTCCCTGAACGCGGAACACACCGAAGCGCGGCGCGGACTTGTCGATGTCAAATCCGGTCGGTACGATGCGGGGTGCTTCGGGCAATTCAGCCAATCCTCCAGGCGAGCCGGTCCCAGGGAGCACGTGCGTCTCGAAACGCGGGCCGACTAGCCGGGCTTGGAACATAGTGCGTTTGCCATCAAAGGTCACGGAGGAGAACTCCAGGCTGACCACAAAGCCTTTCTTCGGCTCGGAGTACTGCTCCAGGCCCCGAATGCGGCCGGATACAGTGGCACCTTTCGGAATGGTGGCTCCGGAAGCATGGACGGTGCGATTGAGCCGCGCCGTAATCGGGTCGCCGACCGCAGACGCTCCGAACGTGATCGGAGTCTCCAGGCTCAAGTCCAGGGAGATTCCTCCGGGGAGTTCGCTCTCTTCCGTCTTCTCCTGCGCAGCCGGCGCAGCTTCATACTTCGAGTCGAAAGAAATTGACGAGTGGCTAGTATACTGCCTGCAGGCCGTGTAGTGAGTGACGTTGCGGAACTCTTTACCTTCCAGATCGGTGACAGTCAGCGTGTCATATTGCGGCAGCAGGAAATCGCTCGAGCCGACCCGCGTTCGTCCATAGCGGATGGCCTCGGAGGACGCCGCCAGCGGAGCTGGAATCTCCTCGTCTTGAATCTCCAGCGTCATGATGTCCGATGCGGCTGGGTCGATACAGATCGATCCTGCGTACGCAGATTTGACTCTGCGGTCACCCACTTTGAACATGTGAGTGCTGGAGGATAGCGGCACCCGGAAAGTGAACCGGGATCCACTCCTGCCCTCCACTATGCATTCCCCGGCAAAGGTAAAAGCAGGTGCGGAGGGACCGAAGAGACTGCCGACCCAGCCGCCGAAGCCGCCGGTAGCAATGGCGCCTGCTTGTCGAGGCAGTTCTTCGAATAGGTCCGCGTCGAAGTGCTCTGACCCTGGCCAGGCAAACAACTCGTTGCCCCCAACGTATGCCACTTCGAGGTGAATCCGGTCGCTGACCAGAGGATTCTTTTTGCCGGCAGTGCGGACCGACCGCTCGATGGTTTCCAGGCAGGTGTAATCCGGCAAAAGCGTGATGTTGTCCGCCATCCGCTGCCGCACTCGCTGCACCAACTCGCGTTCGAGATCCGGGCGCGGCTCTTGCCCGCCAGATGCAGGGAGCACTAGACCTAGACACAGCACGAGACATGCGCGCAGCATTCCTACTCGATTGCGAAGCCTGAATCAGGGTAACACCGCGCCCGAAACCCGGCAATGCTGGTTTCATGTGGACGAATCGTCGCCTCCGCCAGCGTCACCGCCAGCACCACCGGGCAGATATCCACGAACAAATCGTAGACCTCGCCGGCCAGATCGAGGCGGCCCAGCTCCCTGACGGCTCGTCAGGCGGAGATCGGGTCTTCGTCGCGGTACCCCTGGCCGGCGATGAAATCGTGAATCTGGCGGTTCGGGACCGCCAATGGCAAGGACAACGCGAAAACGGACCACGCGATGGAAAGGGGAATCAACACGGAACGGCCATTGATGTCGAAGGTCCGTTCGATGGGTTTCTCCAGAAAGCGTTTCAACCGGGCGCGGACTCGTTCGAACGGTTCCTTACTGGCTAACAAGGCGACTATGGCCGGGCCGGGCCAGCGGAACATGCGGTCGCCAGACTCCAACCGGCCGGCGAGATATTGCTTGAGCGCCCGTATGACTTCATCGCCGGCCGCGCGGCCGAAACGCAGGTTGATGCGTTGGGCCGAACCCAGCACGAACACGGCGACGTGCTTCTGTTCGCCGGTGCGCACAGCCGATAGAAACTGCGCCTGAGCGGCGATTTCCCAGGGCAGGTCGGTAACCGGGTCGAGACCGGCGTTGCGCGAGGATTCCTGCTTGCCGGGGACTTCCCGCCGCAGCGCCTCGACCATCTGGTCCGAACCAGCCTTCGGTTGCTTGGCTTCCTCCCGTATGCCGCCCAGACACTGTTGCAGGCGCGCCTTGAGGGCGGAGGCGTCCTCCACCGCGGCGGCCCGTTCCGCTCCGTCGCCGATCTTCAGCAGCGGCGCCAATGCGCGTCCCCCAACCCCTCCGATATCGGCTGACGTAGCAGCGATCATGGCGATCGTGTTCTGCATCTCGGCGCCCTGGGCATCGACCAGGCGGTTTGTCTCTCGCGCGTAATCCCCGATCGCCTGCACAGCCGCTCCAGCGTCCCCAAGCAACTCCTCGACGGTTGTTTCCGAGGTCATGGCCAGGCGAACCTCGCCGATCCGTTCGCGGAAGCTCCGGCAGGCGTCGCCATCGAGGTTCAGAGCGTGGGTGGCCACTGCTTCCAGCAGCATGGAGATCACCCTCCGGTACGCGGCCTCCTCCTCCAACTGCGTCAGGAACCGTTTGACGCTCAACAATGCCATCGGCCCAAAACCTCGCTCGCATCAGTTATCGGCGGAATCGGCCGGGCTCTTTATAGCAAAGCCTGGCCGGGCCTTGGCAGGCGGAAGCGCCAGGCGGAAGCGCCGGCCCCACCCTTCGGTCATCCCGGCTTTTCCCCGCCGCGCTTGACCGTGCATAATCTCCAGTCACAACCTTTCCTCCCAACTCTTACAATGACTTAGCCCTCAACCCCCTTGACATACCCGCCATACTGAAATTGGGACTGTGGCGCCAGGCACCGCTGCTAGTCCTTACTTGCTGGCCAG
>PLOR01000074.1 GCA_003142185.1 Bryobacterales bacterium | reverse complement strand
CTTAACCGAAGCCTCCTCGTTGCATTTTCCCGCCGGTAAGCCAGTAGTGGGAGATACAATTACGCTCTCAGGCTTAGGAGGATGCACGTTAAGTTTAGCGTCCAGTCGAGAACCAAATGTGTTTGTATAGATTTTTGTGAACTCGGCACCAAAGAAGAACAATTGGGATGAGTAATACACCCACACCAGCACGATGACGAGAGAACCGGCCGCCCCGTAAGTCGAGCCGAAACTCGCTTTGCCGAGATAGATTCCGATGAGCTCCTTGCCAATTGTAAACAGTAAGGAGGTAAAACATGCACCGACGATTACGTCACTCCATTTCAATTGAACATCCGGCAGAAACTTGTAAATGGCTGCGAACAGGAATGTGATCACCAGAAACGAAATCACAAATACGGCCAGGTGCAATACGGATTCGGGAGCGGGCAGCAGTGAACCAAACAGGGAGCCCAGGGCGGCAATAGCGGCATTCAGCGCTAACGAGACCAACAACAAGAAGCCCACGCCCAAGATCAATCCAAACAAGTAGAACCGCTCTTTTGCCAGACGAAGAAAGCTGCGAAGGCTTGAAAAGGTCGCCGCCGGAACATGCCAAATTGTGTTAAGCGCGTCGCGCAGTTCCACCACTACCGCGGACGCTCCCAAAACCAGCGTGAGAACGCCAAGTACAGTCGCCGTAGTGCCCGTTGCAGGCTTGGAAGCAGACTGAATCAAACCTTGGATTGCTCGCGCCCCTTCCGTTCCGACCAGATCCTGGATCTCCCATATGAGCTGACCTTGAGCCGCCTTTTGGCCAAACGCAAGCGCAGCGACGGCAACAACGACGATGAGGATAGGAGCCAGGGACAGCAACGTGTAAAAGGCCAGGGAGGCGCCGAGGCGCGGTGCGTTGTCGTCGATCCAGGCGTTGCCTGTCTCCTTTAGGAGTGCGCCGATCTCGGCGCGCCGGAGCCTTAAAAACTGTCGGATGCGCTGTACAACCTCTTGAATCGCCGAAGGTTCATTGGTTGACATTCTTGGCGACCTCCGCGGCCCGCGGCCGCACGGCGATCGGAATGGTTCCCCCGCCACTGTCTGGAGATGCGTCGATTCGATCCAAAGGCGAATATTTGCTGCCTCTGGCATCGGCAGTGTAGTAAGGCCATTCGCCGTTTTTCGTTGACGGCTGGCCTGCGGCGCGACCCCACATTTGCGCGGGAAGGGACGCAAGCAATAGAGCCACCGCTAAAGACGGCAACGCGAAATTGTTCGGCGTTTCTGTTTTGAGGAACATATAGTGTAGCTCTTTCGGCGCTCGCTCAAGATAGCCGCTAGTATACATAATTCGCGAGGCTTGGCAGAAGCCTCCCATGGCGCGCTACTTCTCATTGGCCGGTTTTGGGTGACCGCCGAGGTTCTGCCGACTGCCTATCCACCTTTTAGTATGGGGCACGAACTGCCGGTAGTGTTAGGTTCACCGTGCGGTGGGGCGCGAGGGTAATGGGAGAGTGGCATGATGCGGCGCCCGGCAGCGGAACGACCGCCAGGCGGACAACGCCGTGGGTGCCAAATCCACAGCGAGGCGATCCGTCTTGGCTGTCCCGATCGAAGAACTGCAACCATGCAGCAAATCGCGCACTAACCCGAACTCTAGAACCAGTCGCTGCGATAGGCCACCCACCAGCTCAAGATAAAAACTGGGATCGTTGCGCCCAGTGCCCACCATAGCGGCAGAACGAAATCGGCCCCAAGACCCAGGACCGTGAACGTAAGCCAGAACATCTTTCGTTCCATGCGCCGAGTGTACAGCCTTTTCGCGTACGCGGAAAGGGCGGGAGGGTCGTCGGCATGGTCGGGATCGGCGGAACGACCGCGAGGCGGACTCTCGCTGTGGCGCCAATCCACATTGAGGCGAACCGTCTTGAGCATTCCAGCCGAGGATCTCCGATCCACCGCCCGCATTCTCGCCGCCGGCTATCCACCAGACGCCTCGGCTGTTGGGACTCCTTCGGCGAAATTCCACGCGACCGGCAGAGCGAGTCAAAAGGGTTCCCGTTGTGCGGAAGACTCGCTGCACGGCTTGCGGCCTTTGCAGATCTGTTTGCCCGCACGCCTGCTAGCTTGGGCAGCTTCCGGGTAGCCGTTACCCACCACGAACTCCGGGATCACGGAAGCTTCATTGTGGGGCGCTCTCGCGGCACGCGATACCATGGCGGTTGACTTGGGGAGCTAGCTCTTTGCCGACCTCGTCATAATTCGCCTCAGAGAAAGCCTCTCTCTTCGTCACACTGGGCACGAGGCGGCAGGCGTCAATGCTGAAGTACCGAGGCTGATGTAACTTGTACTCCTGGTACAGCCACGGATTCTCAGATACAGTCCATGGCTCGGCCACGCCATTGCGGAAGCCATTCTCAACGCGTCGCAAGGAATGCTCAAATTTCTCTATAGGGAAAGGGAATATCTTGATGTCGACCTGGAGTTGCCTGAGCCTTTCAATACAGTACAACGAGATATCATGGTAGCTACTCGCCTCGACACGCAGAGAGTACAGCACGTTCGTATCGATGTACACGACTCGTCCGGTAAGGCGCTCGGCTTGGAACTGACGCACGGTTGCTGCACGGTTTAGGTAGTATGTCGCGAGGACGTTGTGAAAGACGGTCGCGATGTAGACGTTGCCCTTCTCTGAGGCGGACTTCAAACCACGAATGAATGCAGTGCGCCACGTCTCAGATGCACCTTCTGAAAGACCGGTCAAACGGCTGAGGATGATATAGTCAAAGCACCGAAGGATACCCTTCTGTGGCCTCCACCCGAAATGTGCCTCCCACCCCTTCAGGAATTCGCTCACCCCCCTTACCCCCCTCCGAAAGTGGACCAGATTCGTTGCGATTCGCCGGGTATTGCGGCAGCGGAGGGCTGGTCGATACGCGATCCTCCTTTTAAGAGCGCGCACGAACGCGTAGAGTTATTCTCAGGTATGCGGAATGTGAAGCTCTCCACCCTGGTTGGGATCGCCGGGATTCTGGCGTGTGGGGCGGCCGCAGGACAGGTTCAGACTTCTCCGGACTGGAACGGGTCGGTGCACGACGCTGCGGGTGGGGTCGCAGCGAAAGCCGAGCTGCTGTTACAGCGGGACGGCAACCGATATTCGGCGGTGGCGACGGAGAGCGGGAGCTTTCACTTCGGCGCGCCGGCGCGGGGTTCGTACCAGCTGACGGTGAGCTTCGAAGGGCGGCTGTTCCGGATGGCGGCTTCGGTCGCTATTCCGATTGAGGGCCGATCGAGAGTCACGCTGCAGGCCGACGGGTCAATTGCGATTGACCAAGAAAGCCAGACGCAGGCGAGCGGCGGCGAAAACCTCAGCGGCAAGTCGGTGACATCGATTCCGCTCAACAAGCGGGACTTCAGCCAATTGCTTCTGCTCGCAGCCGGCACCATGACGGATACGAACGGGACCACGAACTTCACCCAGCAGTTCGCGGTGAACGGGCAGCGCGGCGTGGAGGCCGTCTTCGCCATGGACGGCGCCGATTCGAGCGATCCGGAAATGGGCGGCGCGACGTTTTCCAACTTCAATGTGGATGCGGTCAAGGAGATCCAGTCGTCGTCAGGCTGGATGCCGGCAGAGATCGGGCGCGGAGCGGCAGGGTTCACGGACATCAGCACGCGCTCGGGCACGAATGAATTGCACGGGTCGGTGTTCGAGTTCTTGCGCAATTCAAGCTTGGACGCGCGGAACTTCTTCGACCGCTCGACGCCGGAAAACCCGGAGCGCATCCCGCCGTTCCGGCGGAACGAGTTCGGGTTTACACTGGGAGGGCCGCTGGCGCTCGGCGGACCGCGCGGGCGCCACAAGACGACATTTTTCGTGGAGTATCAAGGGTTCCGGCAGGTGTTGGGCACAACGCAGGTGATGCCGGTGCCGACAGCAGCCGAGCGCAAGGGAATCGACACCACGGCGTTTCCGGGGGACACGCTGTATGTGCCCATTAACCCGATCGTGGCCGGCATTCTAAACCGGTATCCCTTGCCGAATGATCCGACGGGCGCGTTCGGGGCGCGGACGTACGCGACGTCGTCGCCGGTGGGAACGAGCGCGGACCAGTTCTCGGTCCGGCTGGATCACGAACTGTCGGGAAAGGACAAGCTGTTTGAGCGGTTCACCTTCAACGACCTGCGTGGGCCCACGACCAATCCGGACCAGACGGCCATCGATCCGGCGTTCGGAGTGCGGTATGTCGATCACCAGCGCAACGGGGTGGTGACGTGGTCGCACACGTCGTCTCCCAAGTTCACCTGGGAGTCGTCGCTGAGCGTGACGCGGACGACGCCGAACTTCCCGACTCCGGACCACACCGATCCCTCGGTGGTGTTCGGCGACGGGCTCTATGAGCCGTTCGACGCAACCGGCGGATCGGTTACCGCGTCGCTCGGCAACCTGTTCGTGGGGCGGCAGAGCTTTGCGTGGACGCGGGGGCGGCACGCGTTCAAGTTCGGCGGGGAGTTCCGGGCGAACCGCGACACGACGTATTTCGGGCAAAGTCCCAACGGGCAATATGTGTTCGGCGGTGGGGCGGCGTTTGCGACGAGCGCGATCCGGTCGGCGAGCGGAGACCACGACATCAGCGCCGGACAGCAGTTGCCCGACACGCTGAGCGGGTTCCTCTCGGGGAGCGCGTTCTCATATACGGTGGCAGTGGCACCGCCGCAGTTCCCGCAGGGCAACCAGATCGGCGTGGCGGCGATTTCGCGCTACAACCTGAATCTCTATGCGGAAGACAGTTGGAGGATTTCGCCGCGGCTGCTTGTGGATTACGGCTTGCGGTTCGAGCTGTACTCGCCGATTACGGAGCGTGCCCGGCGGACCGCGGGCATGGGGTTCGTCAACGGACCGTTAGGGCCGGAGCAGTTTTACCTGATTAATCCGGAGCCGCCGTATCACTGGCTCGGGAACAACTGGGGACCGCGCGTTCGGATGAGTTGGCAGGCATCGAAGGGTCTCTGGGTCCGGGCGGGTGGTGCGCTGACGACGATTCCGCCCAATATCTGGCAGGACAATCTGCTCACCGGCGCGGCGCCTTATGTCGACTACCCGCGCATCACGGCGGCTCCGGGCGCGCCGCTGCCGATTGGAACGGCGATCACGCCCGCGGATCTTCCCGGTGTGTTTACGCCCCAGGGAGTCAACATCCTGGCGTCTGGCAATTCGAAGGCCGTGCCGGATAACACAGTCTGGGACGTGAACCGCTTCGACCAGGCGCTGGCACTGCTCTCGCCGAGCCACCTGATCAGCCCGCTGAACGCGTCGGCGATCGCCGAGAACTTCCGAAATGCGTATCTGGGGACGTGGACGCTGAGCGTGGAGCGCGCGGTGCACGGGGTCGGCCTCAGCGCGGGGTACGTCGGCACGGCGGGAGAGGACCTGCCCGCCATCGATTTCCCGAACGCCTTCCCCGGAGCGACGCCGGCATTCGCGCGTTACACGCAGTTCAACGCTGCGGGGCAGATTACGGGCGGATTCGGCACCGACATGCTCGTGACCAACCGTTCGCACTCCACCTATCATGCGCTGCAGACTTCGGCGCAGGGGTCGATTGCGAACGGCGGCCCGCAGATTCAGTTGAACTTTACGTGGTCCAAATCGATCGACGACACCAGCAGCACGATCGGGCCCGGCGTGGGGAGCACGTCCGGCGCGTCGTCGCCGGCATGGCCGCAGAATCCGTTCGATACCAGCGCGGATAAGGGACCGTCCAGCTTCGATGTGAAGCTTGCCTTCACCGCTACGGTCGTGCAGGATCTGCATGCGGAGCGCGCGCCGGGGCTCAGACTGCTCGGCCGGAAATTGACGGGTGGTTGGCAGTTGCTGAGCATATCGACCCTGACCAGCGGATTGCCGTTCACGGTGTACTCGGGAGTGCAGCAGACCGGAGTGGGTTCGATGGGGACGGATCGGCCGGATCAGATCGGCACGCCGGTGCTGTCCACAGGCCGCACGGTTCGCGAAGACTACTTCGGCCTAGGCGCGGCCAACGCTTCGTACTTTTCGATTCCGGTGAACGCGCCGGGAGGTACCGGGCCTAACAGCGGCGTGTTCGGCACGCTAGGGCGGAATACGTTCCGCGGGCCGGCTCTGCGCAACTTCGATTTCGCGCTGATCAAAGACACGGCTTGGGAGGTCGGCCCGTCCCGGAAATCCGTGAACCTGCAATTTCGGGCTGAACTGTTCAACCTGTTCAACATCGTCAACTTCGGGCTGCCGTCGAACATCCTGACGGGATCGGGCTTCGGCATTCTCAGCCGCACCGCCACCAACTCGCGACAGATCCAGTTCTCGCTGAAGGCGATGTTCTGACATAGGTGAGCTGCACCGGACCGCGCCCGCTGGCGAGCGCCGCGATGCTGGCAATGCTTTTCATGCCGCTCGCGAACCTTGCTGCGTCGTTGGCCCAACCGCCATCCGCATCGTCGCAGAGCGACGCTCAGGTCACCGAGAGAGTGGAATCGCTGCTCCGGCAGATGACTCTCGATGAGAAGATCGGGCAGATCACGCAGGTCGGTCCTGACCCCGTCGGGCCGAACGGCCCGCAGCCGGAGGACCTCATTCGTCAGGGCCGCGCCGGAACGGTGCTGTGGACGATCGATTCCGCGCGAATTCGGAAGGTGCAGGAAACCGCGGTGAAGGAGAGCCGTCTCGAGATCCCGCTGCTGTTCGGCTACGATGTGATCCACGGCTATAAGAACGTTTTCCCCGTGCCGCTCGCGATGGCGTCCAGTTGGGACCCGGCGATGGTGGAGAGCGCCCAGGCGATGGCGGCCCATGAAGCGTCCGTCTCCGGCATTAACTGGACGTTCGGTCCCATGGTCGACATCGCGCGCGATGCCCGTTGGGGGCGCATCGTCGAGGGCGCCGGTGCACTCGGTGGTCGTCCATAGCCCCACCCCTGTCCGACAGCCGACTCTGTCCGACAGCCGACTCTTGCCGTCTCGCGGCGAATACTGTATAGTCTATCGACATAATGGATAATGCGAACTTAAACTCTCTAGTCGGCCGGAAAAACTGGAGATTACGAAATCTATGATCTTCGGATCGATGAAGCGCGAGTCTTATCTGCAACACTACGACCAGGAACGATGGCCCGTCGAAGCCTCAACGCCATCATCGAAATCCGACGGAAGGAATACTCAGGCTTAAGATATGTTCGTCAACATCTTGAAGCGTGGTGAAACCATCGAGGAGTGCTACGAGTTCATGCTTGCCTATGCCGCGCAGGGACTCCCCAGCGACGAAGGCAGCCGCGCGGGTGGACAAGTGCGCGAATTCCTGAATCGCGCCGTCAATGCGTTGACCGGGTTGGCCGTGAGCTTTCGCACGGCGGTGAAAGAGGAAGGGATGGAGCCCGCCGGGAAGTACCACGCGTTCCTCGATGTCCTGGACCGCGACGCTCGCGACTCGCTCGCGGCCATTGAACTGGTACTAGCCCAGCCGATCATCGGTTCTCAGTTGATCGACAATCTGAACGCGTCCATCCATCTGCGCGCGCTGCTCACGGACATGTTTCTCGTTGGCGAGATTATAAGGACTCAACGCCCGGCGGTGAAGCCGGGAGACTGAACGTGCCAAATATCGCCGTCATCAACCGCACGCGCCGGGGATTGTTGCCATTTCTCGGGCTGGCCAGTGTCGCAACCATTTCAGAACTCCTGATCTCGTCCGGTAATTCCGGGTATGACATGGAAATCAGATTGCCCCCAGATTCCGAGATCCTACTCTCGCCGAACAATTCTGCCATCGGGTGGCAAAGACAATGGCCTTGCTGGTAGCCCTTGATTCTCAACGCTTGGGGTGAGCGGCGCTGACGAAGCTCCGCATTTGGCAGTTGGTCGGCTCGAAGCGATTCTGCTCTTCTTTCCTGAGCCATTCTCGATGCACAACGGACGCAGACGTGGCGTTCCTCGTGCGAGGTGGTAATCAGGCAGATTGCCGCACGCGGTAATCTCGGTCAGCAGCGGCTGATTGTAATAAATGCAGACCTCCTGATCTCAAGGAAACTGACCTGACCCGAAACCTTTACTGTGGCCTGAATTGAGCCAAGTCGGGAACCACGCAGATCACCCTGATGGAGCGATGGTACATCGCTGAGGTGTCGTGGATCGAGCGCGTCGGCCCACCTGCCTGCATCCCATCGGAGAAGGAGGTCCGGGCTCGGCATGCCCAGGAGCATGTAAGGAACGGCATCGGGCACCCCGGCGCCTCGGCGACCGCAGCCGATCGAATCATAAGCAGTTCCTCTTCCGGAGGATCGCCTGGCGCATCCAGGCGAACGCTCTGGGCGGCCTCTCCGAGCGGGCGCACCGGCGGGCGCTGGAGCTTGCCGACGCCGCCGATCTCCGCATCCGGGCCCCGAAGAACTTTTTGAAGGCGGAACTCGACGAGAGCCGGACGATTGAGACACGCGCCCCGGCCGACGACCCGCGGCTCCCGATGCCCGGCTCGATGCTCGTGCGACGCTACCGGGGAAAGGACGTCGTGGTGCGCGTCCGGGAGGATGGCTTCGAGTACGACGGCGAGCTCCACCGTTCCTTGAGCTCGGCGGTGCGCGCAGCGACGGGCACGCCCTGGAACGGGTTCGCGTTCTTTGGGCTCGGCGGCAGACCGGGGAGGAAACATGGCAGCGCGAAGTAACCTCGCACTGATCCCGACGCCAGTCCGCTGTGCGATTTACACGCGCAAGTCCACCGAGGAGGGGCTGGACCAGGAGTTCAATTCCCTGGACGCGCAGCGCGAAGCCGGCGAGGCATACATCCGCAGCCAGATGGGCGAGGGCTGGAGCCTGCTGCCCGCGCAATACGACGACGGCGGCTACACCGGCGCCAACATGGAACGGCCCGCGTTGAAGCGGCTGCTGGCTGATATCCAGGCCGGCGACGTGGACTGCGTTGTCGCATAAAAGGTAGATCGCCTAAGCCGGTCCATCCGCGACTTCGGGAAGATCATGGACGTGTTTGACAAGCAGGGCGTCAGCTTTGTGTCGGTGACGCAGCAGTTCAACACGGCCACATCACTGGGCAGGCTGATGTTAAATGTCCTGCTTTCGTTCGCCCAGTTCGAGCGGGAGATCATCTCGGAGCGCACGCGCGACAAGCAGGTGGCCGCTCGCAAGAAGGGAAAGTGGACCGGGGCCACTTGATTCTGGGGTACGACCTCGACCCGCGTGGTGGTCGGTCGATCGTCAATGCCGAAGAGGCCGAGCGTGTCCGCGAGGTGTTCCAGTTCTACCTGGAAGGCACGCCGGTTCTGGATATCGTTCGGCGGCTTGACCGCCTGGGCTGGCGGAACAAGCAATGGACGACTCGGGACGGCAAGCCCTACGGCGGCAGCCCGCTGTGCCGGTGCCATATTTATAACCTGCTCGCCAACATCGTCTATTGACGCCCAGACAGCCCGGAGTTTGCGCGAAATGGCCCGACTGCGCGCTCTCCGGAGTTGCGCAGAGAGTGGCCGACCGCCAGACGACTTCCAGTTCGACCCAAGCCAACCGCTCCGGCTGATTACGCGGGGAGAGCCGAGAACGGACTAGTGAACCTGGGCACTGGTCGATATGCGGCGCGTAGTCGCTGAGTCGTCGTCACCAACGTCGAATCGTTTGGCCGCGACGAGAGTTTGCATCCGACACCACCCGCGAACAGGTTTCGCCGGCGGAAGTACAATAGAGCTGAAGCCAAACCGGTATCGAATGTCGCCCAGCCATGCATTGCGCCGTGCCCTGGTCCTGGTGCGCGGCGCTGCATTGATCGCCGCCGTAACGTTGGTCTGTTTTCGAATCCACCTCAACTCGGCGTCCACGGCTCTGCTATTCCTCATCGCAGTTGTTCTGCAATCCCTGGATTGCGGATTCTGGGAGGCCGCCATCGTCTGCGTGCTCGCGACTGCGAGCCTGGACTGGTTCTTCATCGACCCGCTCTTCACCTTCACGGTGTCTCATGGCCTGGATGCGGTCACTTTGGTCTGCCTGCTGATCGTCTCGCTGGTAGTGACCAGAGTTCAGTCCCGCAGCCGTTCGGAAGCGCGCGAATCGAAACTGCAGCGGGAAAACATGGCAAGGCTCAACCGGGCCGGGTCGGAGTTGTTTGCCCAAGCGCCATCCACCACGCTGGGACCGGCGCTGCTGCGGCCCTTCTGGACGTGCTTCGAACTGGATGCGGTCTGCCTCTTCGACCAGGCGGCGATGGAACTGCACGAGGTCGGATCGTCCCGCGGCGATCTGGCCTCGAAGACCCGCAATGGATACATCTCGGGCCGCAACGCGGCGTACCCGGAACTCGGGATTGTGGTGTACTGCCTGCGAGAGCGGGACACGATTCTGGGCGCGATTGGCTTCGAGGGATTGCGCAACCCGGAGTTGTTGGCGCCTGCGATGGCTGGCCTGGCGGCGTCCGCGTTGGAAAGGTCACGCATCTTTCGCTCGGCCGCGACCGCAGCGGCCAACGCGCGAGCCGAGACACTGCGTTCCGCGATCCTCGATGCGCTGGCCCACGAGTTCAAGACTCCGCTGGCCACCATCGTGACCGCGGCGGGCGGCCTTCGCGCCACTGGACCGATGTCTACGGGCCAGGAGGAACTGACCGGGATGATCGAAACCGAGGCCTCGCGCCTGGGTGATCTGACCTCACGACTGCTGCGGCTGGCGCGGCTGGACCGGGAAGAAGTCAAACCGCGTCTGGAACCGGCCGACGCGGCCGAACTCGCCCAGCAATCCGCGCGCCGGTATGCGAAGCTCTGGCCCGACCGCCGGATCTCATTCCACAAAAATGGCGAGGCGGGCGACGTGCGGGTGGATCCCGAATTGATGAGCCTGGCAATCAGCCAACTCCTGGAAAACGCGTGTAAGTATTCGCGGCCGGATGCGCGAGTCCTGGTCGAGCTCTCGGCCGGCGAGAACGCCGCCGCGATCAATGTCTGGAATGACGGCGACCCCATTCCGCCGAACGAGCAGAGCCGCGTCTTCGACCGGTTTTACCGGGGTAACTATGCCAAGCGAACCGCCGCGGGTTCCGGCCTCGGGCTGTACATCGCGCGCAAGATCGCGTTGGCCCATGGAGGCGACTTGGCGTTGGTGGATACCGCAGGGGACGGCGTGGCCTTCCGTCTGACTCTGCCGCTTTCGAAAAGTGAGGCGTCTTTTGCCGAGTGAGAACTGCAAGGTCCTGATTGTCGACGACGATCCCGCGTTCCGGCGGGCGCTCCGGACGTCGCTTGCCGCCAGCGGATTCGATGTCTCGGAAGCGCGCAATGGAGAGGAATCGCTGATTGTCCTGCGCGATAAGCCCGGCGATATCGTGTTGCTGGATATCAATATGCCAGGGATGGGCGGCATCGAAACATGCCGCAAGATCAGGAGCCTTTCGCCGCGCATTGGCATCCTGATGGTGACGGTGCGGGACGCCGAAGAGGACAAGGTTCAGGCCCTCGAAGCGGGAGCCGACGATTTTGTGACTAAGCCATACCGCCTGCGGGAAATGATCGCGCGCCTGCGGGCGGTAACGCGCAGGCTGCATCCGCCCGACGAAGTTCCCGGAACCGTATTCCGCGCGGGAGCCCTGGAGCTGGATTCGGAGCGGCGCCTGGTCACTAAGTCCGGCGCCGAGATTCATCTCTCGCCTAAAGAGTACGACCTGCTGTCGTATCTATTCAAACATCAGGGAGCGTTGATCACCCATTCCCGGCTATTGCAAGGCGTATGGGGAGCCGAGTACGGTGGTGAACTGGAGTATCTCAGGTCGTACGTGAGAATGCTTCGCAAGAAGATCGAAGACGACCCGTCGCAACCGGAATACATTCTTACCGAGCCTTGGGTTGGTTACCGTTTCCGCAACCCCTGCGACGCCGAGTCACCCCTACCCGACAACGAGTGATTTGAAGGCTTTTCTAGTTTTTTCATGACCTTTATGACTTTTTCACGAAGGTCACCCTACACTCGTAGATGATGCCGAAGCTCCTCGTCCGCCTTCGTCATTAACCGGCCCAGTCGATCCGGATCCAAACCTGTGGGAGAGAGGATCGCAGGAAATGGCCCCGAGAGCGACGATGATGCAACGCGGGTTGCGCCGACTTCTGCGGGGGGCGGGCCAGGTGGCGATGGGCGCGTGCGGCGTAGCGGCCATCACTGCCGTCTGCTTTCCCTTGCACCCCGACCTTGCCATACCCGCATTCCTCTATTTGCTGCTCGTGGTGCTGCAATCGGCGGTAGCCGAATTTGCCGCGTCCGCCATTGTTTCGGTCATCGCGGTCGCGACTCTGGACTATTTCTTCGTCCCTCCAATTCTGGCCTGGGACATCAACCGTCCACTGGACAGCATGGCGCTGGCTACTTACCTGGCGACGAGCCTGGTGATAACGCGGTTCGCCGCGCAAGCCCGGGGCGCGGCCCGCACTTCGGAGAGCAAACGCAAAGCGCTAGCTCTGCTCTATGAAGCAGCCTGCCAACTGTTGTCTCTGGAGCCTGAAGCGGCGGCCGGTGAGAGATTCTTGCGAATCTTGCGCGAGATTTTCGGACTTGATGCCGCGTGCTTGTTCGATGCCAACGACGCGAATGCGCAATTGGACGGAGATTCGCAATACGGATTGGCGGAACGCACGCGGCACGCGTTCCTGGAACGTCAGGACTACGACGATCCGCCCTCGAAGGTGTATGTCCGCTGCCTGCGGGTGGCCGGAAAAATCACCGGGGTAGTGGGATTCGAAGGACTCCACGACGCTGAATCGACCGTCGGCTCCCTGGCCACGCTGACTGCCGGAACGATGGACAGGGCTCGATCCTGGCAAGCGGCAAGCGCGGCAGCCGCCGCGACGCAGGCGGAAGTTCTGCGTTCCGCCCTGCTGGACGCGTTCGCCCATGAGTTCAAGACGCCTCTGGCAACCATTATCACGGCCACCGAAGGCCTGCGCCAGGCCGGCGCTCTGGGGCCGGAGCAGATCGAAATGGCGGAAATTGTCGAAAGCGAGGCCTCCCGATTGAGCCACCTCGCCACCCGCCTTCTGCGCATGGCACGGCTGGATCGTGAAGAAGTCAAGCCGAGGCTGGAGCGCAAGGATCTTGCCGCCCTGATCGGCCACACAGTCAATCAATTGCGGCGGCAATCCGCCCAACGGTCGGTCGCGCTGGAGCTGGGTCGCGAGCGCGTGGAGGTGCTGGCCGATTCTGAACTCCTGGGCCTGGCGCTGATGCAATTACTGGATAACGCGCTGAAATACTCCAGCTCCAACAGCGCCGTGGGCGTTTGCCTCGAATTCGGCGAAGGCATCGCCAGCATTCGGGTAACCAGTGAAGGGGTTCCGATACCAGCCGAAGAGCGCGAGCGCGTCTTCGAACGATTTTATCGCGGTCCCAGCGTTGGGCACGCGGCGTCTGGGTCGGGGTTGGGACTCTACTTTGCCCGCAAAATCGTCGTAGCGCATGGAGGGAGTTTGGAGCTCGATTGCCAATCGGCAAACGGCGAAGACACAACGTTTTGTATGCTGCTGCCGGCGGTGAAGAGCGAAGCGTTTCATGAACTCCAAGCGAATTAGAATCCTAGTGGTGGATGATGAGCCGGCTATGCGGCGCGCGCTCCGCGCCACTTTGAGCGCCAGCGGCTTCATTATTGAAGAGGCTCGAAACGGCGAGGAGGCCGTCGAACTAGTCGCCAAAAGGTCCGTAGACCTGGTGCTGTTGGACAGCAACATGCCGGGCATGGGCGGGGTGGAAGCGTGCCGGCGAATCCGCGCTCTGGCCCCCGGTGCCGGAATCGTGATGATCACGATTCGCGATACGGAGGACGACAAGATCGAGGCGCTCGAGGCCGGCGCGGACGATTATGTGACGAAGCCCTTTCTGGTGCGGGAGTTGATCGCGCGTCTCCAGGCGGTCCTTCGGCGCATTCGCGTGGAAAGCGCGGAGGGCGAGTCTGTGCTCCGAGCCGGCAACCTGGAACTCGATGTCCCGCACCGCAGGCTGCGCAGATCGGGAGAGGAGGTTCGCCTGTCGCCAACCGAATTCGAACTGCTCAGATACCTTATGCAACACCAGGACGTCGCAATCGAGCACGCTCGCCTTCTGCAAGCGGTCTGGGGGCCGGAGTACGGCCAAGAGCTCGAGTATCTTCGCGCCTATGTCCGGTTACTCCGCAAAAAGATTGAGGAAGACCCGACGCAGCCACAATACCTTCTAACCGAGCCATGGCTCGGGTACCGCTTCCGCTCACCTTCGGATTCTTAAGGGCCGTCGCCCGATCATTGCGCAAAGTATCCCGCGCGCGCATAGACCCGGAACTGCGGCGGATTCACCTTGACCTGGATGCTGCGCCACTTACCGGCGTCACTGGCGCTGGTCTGGCCATACGCGATCACATACTCGTTGCGGATCGCGCGGCCGATCTTGAGTGCGGCCGGCTCGACATCGTCGGAAATAACGGCTTTGAAACTCATGCCGCCGCTCCGGTCTGCGAGATCGCTCAGGAAAGCCAAACCCCTTGATTGCTCAGTGAGTTCGATGGCCTTCTTCCAAGCCGGACTGTCCGCTATGCCGATCGTGTAAATCTGCACGTCGGACTCTTCGACAACCCGCAGCAGTTCCGACTTGGAATAACGGCTGTTGTTATCCATGCCATCGGAGACAACCAGGAGGGCGCCCCTGCCTTTTCGCCCCGAGCGTAAGCGGTTCAGGCCCATATACACGGTATCGACCAAAGCGGTGTCGCCATCGGCACGGGCCGCAACGACCCTGTTTTGCAGCGTGGCGAAGTCGGCCGTGAAATCCGACAAGCTATGCGGGCGGGAGCCGACAGTGAGCAGAAACACCTCGTCCTCCGGATTTGCGGTTTGGAGAAATGCGCGCACGGCATCGGTGGCGGCGCGCAACTTCGTCCGCATGCTGCCGCTCAAATCGAGAACGATGCCGACGGAGCACGGCGCGTCTTGACTGCTCAAAGCGACAATCGCTTGCGGAACTTTGTTCTCGAGCACAGTGAAGTTATTGCGGCCGAGGCCATTCACCGTGGCTCCCTTGCGGTCCGTCACCACGGCGGGAACCAGGACTAGGTTCACATCCGCCCGAATCACGTGCGTCGAAGCCTCGGCCACCGCGTCTCCCGGGCCTTTGGGGGCACGCATCGCAAGCGACAGCGGCTGGGCAAACAGATAGCTCGCGGCGCAAACCGCAATTGCGATTCGTAACGCCAGCCGGCAGATTGTCTCACCGATATTGGTCACATACCCTCCTTGCTTCTCTTCTCACTTGATCATGCGGCAAAAGTTGTGAATAAGGCATAAAAGGCGCGGCGTGGCGAAACGGGTAAGTTCCTTTATGACTTTTTTACAACTCCTCTCCTACACTGGTGGCTGGCAGAGTAACCGATCCGCCGACCGCGTACTCTGGAGATCGCACGATGGGTCCGGAAAAGGTCCTGATTATTCATCGACAGAACTTCGACTGCTCTGCCCTGAAGTCAGTATTGACGCGCGAGCGCTATGACGTGATCGAAGCATCGCTCGACATGGGCAAACTGCCTTTCGACGCCGACAAGTGTTGCCTGATCCTGCTGGACGCGCTGGCGACCGCGCCGGGCGCTCTGGGCTTGCTCGCATCACACTTGGGCAACGGTTCGCCCCTGTCTCTTCCAAGCTCCGCGAACTCCGCATCGCAAAGGTTCGTGGGGCGCAAACCTCGGCAGATGCGACGCAAGGGGCGCACGCCGCTCAAAGCGATCAAGCTCGGCGACAAGACCGTAGTTCTCAACGCCCGCTTGGTTCGAGGAAGTTTTGGGGACGTTCGCCTCACGTGGCTCGAATACGGCATTCTCGCCCACCTGTTGGCCCACATGAATCAAACCGTGCCATCGGTGAAGCTGGTCCGCAAGCTCTGGCCTTCCGATCCAACCAAAGGCGTTCATTCTCTCCGCGCATTCATCAAGAACCTGCGCAAGAAACTCGAACCGGATCCGGCGCGCCCGCAATATATCGTTACCGATCGGGCCATCGGCTACCAACTGCGAATTCCCCCGCCCGGCCGAGACCGATAGCCGCGCCTTACCGGTTATGTGAGTTATAGAAATTCCTGATCGGCGCTTTCATACCTTTTTCACGGGTCGTCCCCCACAATCGAAGAACGAGAAAACACTATGACTCGCAAATCGATAATGACTGCTCTTTCGTGTTTCGCTTTGGTGATTGGCGCGGAGTCCCTTGGCGTTCCAGCATATGGGCAACAGGTGCCACGGAATGTGGCTCAGGCTTCAGACGTTTCAACGGCACCGACGCAGGTGCAGCCGGTGTTCGGAGCTATCGCCGGCGTGGTCAGAACTTCATCGAAGCTTCCCATCGTCGGCGCGATGGTAACCGTGGCCAAGGCCGACGGCAAAGGCATCTGGACGACGATCTCGGGCAGCGAAGGGATATTCTCGATCCCCAATGTCGCTCCAGGCGAATACTTGGTGACATCGCAAGCCGACGGTTATCCGGACACCACAGTTTCCAAGTTACAAATCACGGCGGGCCGGGCGACCAGAACGGATGTCATTATGGCCGCCAACGTCACTCCTCAGCCAGCAGTCATCACGGCGAATTCGAGCACAACACCACCGGCCGCGCCGCGCGACAAGGCGAAGCAGAGCCTGTTGGCGCGCTTGGTGAAACCGCAGCCGGCGCTCGTGTCAAAATCGCAGACAGCGCCGCCGGACACGGTTGCTTCACTGAAGTACCCACCGATTGCCGCGTTTGGAATTCCGGTAGCCAATACTCCGACTGCCGACGTGGGAACTCCGCTTCCTGTGCCACAGGACGCACCGGCGCCCGCGCAAGCTCCAACTGCCGCTCCCGCTGCGACAGCTCCGGCTGCCGCGCCCGCTGCATCGGCTCTCCCGGACGCCCTATCGGCGCCGGCGCCCGGTCCCGCGGTCGATAACTTCACTCCCTTCGCCTTCGCCGATTTCACCTGGATGAACGCCACCACGCGCTCCAAAGACACCGTGCTGGATACGAAGTTCTTCACTCCGGAAATCCGGTTCGACACCAATTACATGACGGATTTTAACCAGCCGCACGACCACACCATCGTCGGTGCGACCGAGTCCTTCCGTTCCGGTGAAGTGCAGATCGAACAGGAAAGCGTGGGCGGCGATTTTCACTGGCAGAACGTCCGCGGAAGAATCTTGTTCATGTTCGGCATGTTTGCCACGACAACACCCCGCAATGACGCCAGCTACGCGGTCGGCCAGTGGGACCTTCGCGGCGCATATAAGTACACGTCGGAAGCTTGGGGCGGGTACCACTTTAACGTGAATCACGGACTCAACGTGGACGCGGGAATCTTCGTCTCGTACATTGGCTTGTTCAGCTACTATAATTTCGATAACTGGACTTACCAGCCGTCGTACGTGTCCTCGAACACGCCTTGGTTCTTCAACGGCGTGCGTGTCCAGTGGTTCCCCACCAACAAGCTGAAAATCGAACCCTGGTTCATCAACGGATGGCAATCTTACGCCAAGTTCAACGGCCATCCCGGCCTGGGAGGACAGCTTCTCTGGCAGCCAACGGAATGGTTTAAGCTGGTCGCGAACCAGTATGGCTACGGACAGGATAACTTGGGTCTTCCCCACACGGAGCGCATTCACACGGACGATAGCATCGAGGTAAGGTACTATAACAAGCCGGATAAGATGGGTGTCGATAAAATCGCATACACTCTTACGGTGGATGCGGGATGCCAATATGGCGGCGGCATTCAGTGCACCGGCGCGCCCAGCAAGAACAAGGATTCGTTTGTAGGGTGGATGATGTACAACCGGGTGTGGTTCCACAAGGACCTGTTCGCCGTAACGGTTGGCGGCGGAGACATGAGCAACTGGGGCCGCTATTTGACGCTGCTGCCGCCGATCAACGGGGCCGACGCTGTGACGGGCTCACCTTACTTCACGCAGCTTCCCGGCCAAAGGGCGCACATGTGGGACAGCACTGTCACTCTCCAGTACATGCCCAGACAGTACATCACCTGGTGGGGAGAGTTCGGATACCGTCACTCCGATATTCCGTATTTCGCGGGACGAGGCGGGGTCACGCCGCCCGGCTACCAAGTCGGTGGAACTAATGGTGCTCCCGGGCAGTTCGCCTGTATGAGCGGAGCACCGTCCGGAGCTAGCGATCTCCCGACGGCAACCACAAACTGCGCCAGCTCCGGCGGCGTCTGGTTCCCCGACCTGCGCCGTAGCGAAGCGAAGATCTCGGTTGGCGTGATGGTGAAGTTCTAGGGCCGCGTGGAGTCACGAATGCGCAAAGTCTTGCTGCCGCCGCTCAGCCTGATCGTAGCCGCGGCTAGCCTCATGGCAGCGGATCCGGCCTGGAAGAGTAAGCCGGCCGCCCAATGGACCGAAGAGGACGCTAAGCAGATCCTCGCTGCGTCGCCCTGGGCGAAGGAGATTACAGCTACTGTCACGCGCCGGCTGACCGAGGACCAACTTAGGGAAGGCGGACAAATGGGACAACCCCAAGGCGTCGGCAATGAGGGGGTGGACCCGAAGGGCAGCGGCGAGAAGGTTTCATTGAATGTCTTCACGGGCCCCGGTGGCGATGACCGCAGCGCCCGGTCTCTTCCCCGGCCCATTACACTGAAACTGCGGTGGGAGAGCGCTCTCCCGGTTCGGCTCGCCGAGTTGAAATCGCACGAGGTCGAGTCTCCCACGTTGGACGTCGACGGGTATTGCATCGCCGTCTACGGCGTTCCCAACGCCAATTTCAAGGGCGATCCCAAGGATTTGGGGAAACCTCTGAAGGGCTTGGCCGCGTTAAAGCGCGAGGCGAAAAAGGATGTGAGGCCGGTTAGCGCCGAGGTGTTCCGCTTGGAAGACGGCGTGGTGGTGGTCTATTTGTTTCCTTTGTCCGCGGAAATCAGCAAGAAAGACCGGCAAATCCAATTCGAGGCGCAGATCGGCCGGATTGTCGTCAACCACACCTTCGATCTGCGTGAAATGGAGTTTATGGGCAAGCTAGAACTTTGACGTTCGGCGCTGCCGCGCCCAGACTTTGGTTTTTATGCCTTTTTCACTCGCCGCGCCGTATAACTCGGAAGGTACTCTCAGGCCATTGGAGTGGCCGAGGATGGGCGCGGCAAATCTGGCGTGCGGCGGCGCGGCTCAAAAGCTAAAGAGAACGCTTATGCCCACGCTGCCGGGTTGCCTGGCTCTGGGCGGGGTTGCGGTGTGCACCTGGGTTTCGTTTCGCCTCGGGCAGACTTTCGCGTTCACGGGATTTCTCTATCTTGTCTTCGTAGTGTTGGCTGCGCTCTATGGCGGCTTTTGGCAGGCGACCGTGATTTCTGTTGCGGCGGCTGCCTGCCTCAACTATTACTTTGTTCCACCGATATTCAGCTTCGCCAACAGCCCGGCAAACTGGGTGGCGCTGGGTGCGTTTGAGTTCACGGCGCTAGTGATCAGCCGGCTTTCGCAGAGGGTCCAACTGCGGGCCCAGGAGGCCGTCGCGGGCCGGCGCGACATGGAGCGGCTTTACGAAACCTCGCGGCGGATACTGCTGCTGGATAGTTCGGGCGAGCCTGGCAAGCTGATCCCGTCCTTGATTCGCGACATCTTCGATCTGCGCGCGGTTCAACTGTTCGACGCTCAATCGGCCGCGACATATCAGAGCGGCGAGAGCTTGTCGGCGGCCGAGCAGCAAACTCGGGACGCGTACTTTCGAGGCACCGACACTTTCGATCCGGAGACACGAAGCTGGTATTGCGTGGTCCGCCTGGGTGTGCGGCCCGTGGGCGGCCTGGCGTTGATCGATACGGAAATGACGAAGCTGGCGGCTACGGCGCTCGCGTCGCTGGGCGGAATTGCGCTCGAGCGCGCCCGAACGCTGCAGAGAGAGTACCGCGCCCAGGCCGCCCGTCAAACCGAACAACTGCGCACCGCTGTTCTCGACGCACTGGCACACGAATTCAAGACGCCCCTGGCGGTGGCCCGGACCGCCAGCTCCGGCCTGCTCGCTGTCGGTGGCCTCTCGGACCTGCAGACGGAGCTTGTCACGACGATCGACCAACAAGCGAAAAAGCTCGATCACCTCGCCTCGCGCCTGCTAAGGGCCGCGATGCTGGACAACACGGAGTTCAAACCACAGCGGGAACCGCTGCTCTTCTCCAGCCTGGTGGGCGTCGTCCTGCGAAAACTCGAGTCGCCGATGGATCGGGAGCGATTCCGCGTCTCCGGCCCAAGCCAGGAAGTCCCCGTGCTGGCGGACCAGGAATTGATCCTAACCGCGATCGCGCAGCTCGTCGATAACGCGGTCAAGTATTCCGAACCAGGATCGCCGATCGACATCCAGTTTGCGGCCAGGAACTCCGAAGTGATCCTGACAGTGAGAAGCAAAGGAATCGTGGTATCGCCAAGGGATCGCGAACGGGTCTTTGAGCGATTTTATCGGGCGCCGGAGACCCATCACCTCCCCGCCGGTACGGGTCTGGGACTTTCGATTGTAAAGAAGATTGTGGAGGCTCACCGCGGGAGCGTCTGGGCAGAAGGCGAAGCGAGCTATGGGACATCTTTCTCTCTGGCTCTTCCGGCAGCCCACGCGCACTGAGTTACGACTATGCCTGCTCTCAACGGAAACATTCTGGTTACCGACGACGACCCCGATCTGCGCCGGGTGCTGCGGCGGACATTGGACGCGCTCGGCTTCGAAGTTGCCGAGTCTTCCAATGGGGAGCAGGCTCTCAAGCAGGTTGAAACGCATCAGTTCCATGCGATTCTATTAGACGTCAATATGCCGGGTGCCGGCGGAATTGCGACGTGCCGCGAGATGCGGCGCAAAGACCCGCGGCTGCAGATCCTGATGCTGACGGTGCGGGATAGGGAAGCGGACAAGATCGAGGCGCTCGACGCCGGGGCCGATGACTATATTACGAAACCCTTCTCCATCCCGGAACTGGCGGCCCGCCTGCGCTCCGCGGTCCGCCGCTCCACGACGACTGAGCCCGATCCGGGTGCACCCATCACGATCGGTGATATTGAGCTTGACCCCGCACACCGGACCGTGCGCAAAGCCGGTTCGGTTCTCCGCCTGACGCCGAAAGAGTTCGATTTGCTGCAATACCTGATGAACCGCCCAGGGTTGCCTTTGGCCCATGCGAAACTTCTGCAAGCGGTCTGGGGCGCCGAGTACGGGCAGGAATTGGAGTACCTGCGCACATTCGTGCACCAACTCCGCAAAAAGCTGGAAGATGATCCGTCATCTCCCGAGTATCTGCTCACCGAGCCTTACTTTGGTTATCGTTTTCGAGAGCCCTCTTAGTTATGGCCCCCAGAGGACTTCGCGGGTGAGTTGGTTAGGATAACGGCAAGGGCCATGTGGCCAGCTTTGCATACCATCGCGCAGCAGGACCCGGAGCGGCTATCCCATTCAGCAGGGCACAGTTGGTCATGTATAATGGCGGACGGTTCACGACGTAGCTCATCCAAACACTCGACGAGGTTTTCAAACTCGACGCGGGAAATGAGCATCGCTTCGCCTTAGGCTTGCTCTATGTACATTCGCCTTGATCGCGTCCACCGGGCGGTGCCGGTCATCCTCGGGGGCTTCGCCCTTGTGGCCATCGGAGTGCTCTTTGCATGGGATGTCCTCCCGGGGTACTTTCCCGCTAGAGCTCATGATGTTCTCGCCGCGTTTCCGCTGGCGATGATTGCATTTGCCTATTTCGTCTATCAGATTGTACACCGGCCTCCGTTCCGGGAGTTGGTGAAAGCCACCATGCTCGCGGTCGCCTTTGCGTTCTGGGCGGCCAATCAACTCTGGCCGGACCTACGCCAGGCGGTTCTCTTTAATGACATTGCCATCGCCCTATTTGTGCTTGACGTGTTCCTGGTCATGGTCGGCTGGCCGGCGACCTCGCCAGACGAGTCCTTTGCCGAGACCTACGTCGCTCCAAGCTACCCGCCGGTGAGCAAACGGGGGCCTGGAGACGAGACTAGCCAATAACGCAGCCACGCAGACTGCCTCGAACGTGCAACCCAAGGCCCGTATTTCGATGCTCTGACGCAACACTCTCAGCATACTTATAAAACAACGCGCCGTTAGCGAACCCGTGGTTTACCGCAAGTCAAGTCTAAGTGTTGGCGCTGGCTCCCGATGTATGTATCGGTATGCCGCATCTCACCATAAACACCTTGTATAGGACGTATAGGGTTTTTCGTCTCTGTTCCTCATGCCTTCCTTATGTCACCTGTCCTATTCTTTACAGGTGGACTGCACGAGTGTTCGCACGGCTTTGGACCATGGCCAGCCCGGAAAGACGCGCCTCCGGCAGAATGGAGCTTTCTAATGAAACTGAAAACCGTTGAAACTGGTCTTCTGGTGGTCTCGATCCCAGTCTTGCTGCTATTGCAGGCTTGCAGCAGCGTCAAGGGCGACACGGCGGACGGCGCGCCGCCACCCGCCAAAGTTGTTCCGTTCGCGGACGCCGCTCTCTTCACGGTGGATCATCCGGAGCAGTTTCCACTGGCCGCGGCGGCCGAGCATCCCACTGCGTCGGAATTGGTCGTCACGGGAACGGTTACCCCCGACGTTTCCCGCAACGTTCCGGTCGTTTCTCTCGCCTCGGGACGTGTCATGGTTATCCGGACGCGCCTGGGCGACACCGTGCAAAAGGGCCAGTTATTGATGACGATTCGAAGCGACGACGTGTCGGGCGGTTATTCGAATTACAAAATGGCTGTCGCGGATGAAACCCTCGCGCGCGCCCAATTGGAGCGCACCAAGGATCTTTACGAGCACGGTGCTTTCGCGTTGAACGACCTTCAGGTCGCACAAGACACTGAAGACAAGGCCAAGGTAGCCGTGGACACGGCGGCGGAGCACTTGCGGCTGCTCGGTAACGATCCCGACAAGATGAACTTCACGGTGGATATCTTCGCGCCGGTCTCGGGGACAATCACCGATCAGGAAGTTACGGCGGGGTCTCTCGTGCAGGCGTACAGCACGCCGTCCCCGTTCACGATCTCGGATCTTTCGTCAACTTGGATTGTCTGTGACGTGTACGAGAATGACCTGGCCTCTGTCCGGATCGGCGACACGGCCGAGATCAAACTGAATGCATATCCCGATCGCACGTTCAGGGGACGGGTGAGTAACATTCTACCGATTCTCGATCCCAACCTGCGCACAGGCAAGGTTCGAATAGAAGTGCAGAATCCCGGAATCATGCGGCTGGGCATGTTCGTAACGGCTACCTTCCGCGGGCAAACCAGGGAAATGCACACCATTGTGCCGGCATCCGCAATCTTGCACATGCACGATCGGGAGTTCGTCTACGTTCCAGCGCCGGAAAAGAAATTTCGCCGGGTGGAAGTCGTCAGCGGAGACGTCTTGCAGGACCACACGGACTTGCAAGAGATCAAATCGGGGCTGGAGCCAGGCCAACAGGTGGTCACGAACGCATTGGTTCTGGATCACGTGCTCGCTCAGTGATTGTAACTGGGATGCTCGGGCTCCGGGGAGAGTGCCAGCACAGCAGCCATAGAACAGGGAACAGGAAATGATTCGCGCTCTTGTAGACTTCGCGCTCAACAACAAGTTTGTGGTGTTGGCGATTGCCGTCTTGCTGCTCGGATGGGGGGCCATCTCGTTCCACGATCTGCCCGTGGAAGCCTACCCCGATATCGGCGACAACTATGTGACGGTGATTACCCAGTGGGCGGGCCGTTCCGCCGAGGAAGTGGAACAGCAAGTGACGATTCCGATCGAGATCCAAATGGCCGGAATGCCGCACATGACCTTTCTGCGCTCCGAATCCATTTTTGGCCTGTCGTTCGTAATCATGATCTTCGACGACAGTTCCGTCAACGATTGGAACCGTCAGAAGGTGCTGGAAAGACTCACCCAGGTCAATCTTCCTAGCGGCCAGAACCTCCAGCCTCAGATCGGTACGGACTGGGGCCTCACGGGTCAGATCTACTGGTACACGATCAGAAGCACAAATCCTCGCTATGACCTGATGGAATTGAGGTCGCTGGAGGACTGGGTTCTTCTCAAGCAGTTCAAATCCGTCACCAACGTGGTGGACGTTTCCGACTTTGGCGGCACGGTAAAGGAGTACCAGATACGCGTTGACCCGAACAAGCTGGTGTCGTACGGATTGAGCATCGGCCAAGTGGAGCAGCAGCTCGCCAATAACAACATCAATGCCGGCGGCAGCTTCGTAGAAGAGGGCATGCAGCAGATGAACGTTCGCGCGCTCGGCCTGTTTAGCACGGTTCACGACATCGAGGAGACCATGCTCACCACAAAGTCCGGGACTCCTCTGCGGATCAAGGACATCGGCTACGTAACCCAGGGTCCCAAAATCCGGTTGGGTCACATGGCCAGAGCCAACCACATGGAGGACGGCAGGATCATTGACGAGCCCGATGTTATCCAGGGCATGGCGTTGTTACGCAAGGGCGCCGAGGAGCAACCAACGCTCGATGCCATTCACAAGAAAGTCTATGAGCTCAACCACGGCATCCTGCCTCCTGGCGTGACGGTGGTGCCAATGCTGGATCGCAGCGATCTCCTTCATTTCACGCTGCACACCGTGATGCATAACCTGACCGAAGGCATGATTTTGGTCAGCGTCATCCTCTTCCTGTTCTTGCTCAATGCTCGTGCCGCTCTCATCGTCGCCCTCACGATTCCGTTCTCACTGTTGTTTGCATCGATCTGGCTGGATTTGAGCCACATTCCGGCAAACCTTCTTTCGCTGGGCGCACTGGATTTCGGGATGGTGGTGGATGGAACGGTGGTCATGGTGGAGAACATCATCCGGCATCTGAGTCGCAGCCGCAACCAGACTCTCTCCGGGACTCCAAAGACGGCTGGCGACCTCATCCGCGAGGCTTGCCATGAAGTCCAGCGGCCGGTCTTCTACGCCGTCGCTATTATCATCACCGCCTATCTGCCGATCTTCACCCTGCAACGCGTGGAAGGCCGACTGTTCAGGCCGATGGCCTGGACCGTCGCCTTCGCGCTTCTCGGTGCGATGACCTTTTCGATTCTTATCGCTCCTGTGCTGGCAGCTACATTTTTCCGCCACGGAGTTCGCGAGCGGCGCAACCTGGTGATGGACTTCCTGGCGGAGCAGTATCGCAGACGGTTACGGTGGGCCGTTCAGCATCGCTGGTTCGTCGCTTGCATCGCAGTTATTTCCCTGGCGGGCACGGTCTATCTGGGCTTTGGTGGCGTCATCGGCGCGGAATTCCTGCCTCATCTGGATGAAGGCGCTATCTGGGCGCGCGGCAGCCTCGCGAACAGTACCAGCCTCTACGAGGGCGAGAAATTCACGGCTAACTGCCGTTATGTTTTCGCCTCGTTCCCTGAGGTCACGACGGTCGTATCGGAGGTTGGCCGCCCCGACGACGGCACCGACACCGGGGGATTCGGCAACACCGAGTATTTTGTCGACTTGAAGCCGCACGACCAGTGGCGCCCCGTCTTTCACAAGAACAAAGAGGAACTGATCGCCGCCATGAACAAAGCCTTGGAAAAGTACCCGGGGGCGATCTGGAACTTCTCGCAGCCGATCGAAGATAACGTCGGCGAGACGATGACTGGCACCAAGGGCTCGGCGGCGCTCAAGATCTTCGGGGATGACTTGAAGCTACTCGAACAGAAGGGCGAAGAGGTCACTGCCCTGATGGCGACCATACCGGGTATGCATGATGTCAAGCTGTTGCGCGATTTCGGCCAGCCGAACCTCGATCTCACCGTCGATCGCAAGCAGGCGGCCCGTTTTGGAATCAACGTGGCAGACATACAAGACGCCGTCCAGACGGCCGTGGGCGGAAATGCAGTCAGTCAAGTGCTGATTAATGAGCAGCGGTACGACGTGGTGGTGCGCTACCAGGAGCCCTATCGGAATACCCAGCAGGCCATCGAAAAAGTTCGCCTGCTTTCCCCCTCCGGAGAGCGGGTGTCGCTGGCCCAGTTGACTCACGTAGAAGTCAAGGATGGGGCGTATGACATCTACCGGGAAGGCAACAGCCGCTATGTGGCAGTAACTTTCAACGTGAGAGGCCGGGACCTGGGGACCACGGTCGAAGAAGCGATCAAACTTATTAGTCAAAAGGTGAAGATGCCGCCGGGCTATAGCGTAGGCTGGTCGGGCGAATACGAGAGCGAAAAGCGCGCCGAGGCGCGGCTGGCGGTCATAGTCCCGCTTACGATCCTTGTCATCTTCATTATTCTCTACACCATGTTTCGCTCTTACAAATGGGCGCTGCTCATTCTGTTGAACGTCGGCATGGCTCGTATCGGCGGTTTGCTGGCTCTCGTGATTACCGGAACTTACCTCAGCGTGTCGTCGGGCGTCGGCATGTTGGCGCTGTTTGGCGTATCGGTGCAAACGGGCGTCATCATGCTCGAGTACATCAACCAGCTCAGGGCCAGAGGGCACTCGATCGAGGATGCCGCCGTCGATGGTGCGGTCCTCAGGCTTCGTCCCATCATGATGACTATGCTGGTGGCGACTCTTGGGCTCCTGCCGGCGGCGTTGTCGCACGGCATCGGATCCGATTCGCAGCGGCCTTTCGCGATCGTGATCGTAGGCGGCCTGATTTCCGACCTGCTACTGAGCATCATTCTGTTGCCTACATTTTATGTCTGGATCGCGCGGGATGGCGATCAACTTCCCGAACCGGAAGGTTCTTTCGAGGGTCAATGAAAACTGAGCGCGAGATGTTGCCTATGAAGGGCTATCGGAGTGTTGTCGTTGCGGCCGTCGTGCTCGGCTTGGGGTTGAATTTGGCGTTCGCGCAGGCTCCGGTCAAGATTACGCTGGAGCAAGCCATCGATCTGGCGCTGAAGCACAACCACACCTTGCAGGCTGCGCGGACCACCATCCAACAGAGCCAGGCCGCGGAAATCACGGCCTATCTGCGCCCGAACCCGACGATTTTCACCGACTGGGAATACCTGCCGATCTCGAAACTGCCCGGCGAGTCGGTGGCGGAGTATCTCCAAGGCTCGACCGAGGGCGACCTTGGGGTGAGTTACCTGATTGAACGAGGCAAGAAGCGCCAACGCCGCCTGCAGGCCGCCAAGGACGCGACGGCCGTGACCCGCTCGCAGGTGTTCGATAACGAGCGTGGTGTGGCGTTTCAGGTCGGCCAGTTCTTCTACAACGTTCAGCTTGCGAAATCGGTGCTTGACTTGGCGAACGCGGATGTGAAGAGCTTTCAAACTACCGTGGACATAGGCGAACGCCAATACAAGATCGGCGCCATTAGCCAGAACGACTACCTGCAGATCAAGCTCCAATTGGTGCAATTTCAGACTAATGCGGAACAGGCGGTGCTGGCGCGGGATCAAGCGCTGTCGGACCTCCGGCAACAACTAGGTTACGAATCGGTGCCTGCCGATTACGGTGTCGCCGGCGATTTCGAATACCAACCGATGGCGGTCAGTCTCGAAGAATTGCAGGTGAAAGCCCTTCAGAATCGCCCGGATCTGCGCGCGGCCGTGTTGGGCGTCACCGCCGCCAACAGCCAATATGCGCTTGCCAAGGCGAATGGAAAACAGGATCCTACTATCTCGGGCAATTACTCGCACGTCAACGGGATCAGTGCCCTCACCTGGTCGTTCAGCATTCCGCTCGCTATCTTTGACCGAAACCAGGGCAATATAGCGCAGACACGCGTTGCCATCCGGCAAGCGGAGGAGCAGCAGAAGGCGGCTAGCGGACAGGTACTGACCGACGTAAGAGACGCGTATGTTGGGATGGAATCGAACGGCCGCGTGGCGAAGATCTACGTCTCGGGCGTCCGGGCCGACGCGAAGCTAAGCCGCGATATCAGCGAATACTCGTACCGGCGTGGCGCCACGGCGCTGCTCGATTTCCTCGTCGCTCAGCGCAACTATGACGCCATCGAACTGGCCTACCGTCAGTCGGTGGCCGCTTACCTGACTTCGGTCGAGCAACTTCGCCAGGCGGTGGGAAGCAGGAGTTTGCAGTGATGAAAAAAGCAGAAGTTCGCGCCCGCATTGAGGAAATCGGCATCATCCCCGGCATTCGCGTATCTACGCCCGAGCGCGCCCGTTTCGCTGCGGAGATGGTCAACCGTGCCGGCATTCCCATCGCGGAGATCACTATGACTGTTCCTCGCGCACTCGATGTAATTTCCTACCTGGCCAAGACCCTCCCGGAAATGGCAGTAGGGGCGGGAACCGTTCTGGACGCCGAAACGGCCTGGCGCTGCCTGGACGCCGGCGCCACGTTCTTGACGAGCACGGGACTGGTCCCGGAGGTTGTGGAATTCGCGTTAAAGCACGATCTCGTCGTTTTCCCTGGCGCGATGACCCCAACGGATGTGATTGCCGCATGGAGGACCGGCGCCGACTTCGTCAAGATCTTCCCTTGCGGGCCCCTGGGCGGTCCTTCTTACATTCAATCTTTGAAGCTACCGTTTCCCCAAGTGCCGATGATTGCCACTGGCGGCGTGAATCAGCGAACCGCCGCCAATTTCATCCTGGCCGGGGCCACCGCTCTGGGCATCGGGGCCGAGTTGATCAACCCGGAGGCTCTCCCCGTAATGAAGGAAGAACAGATCCAGGAACTCGCGCGCAGATACCTGGGAATGGTGAAGGCCGCCCGCGCGAAAAAGAACGCAAGGTAACCAACATGAGAAAACTGGCGATGGTTTTCGCGCTGAGTGTTCTGGGAGCCGCACTGCCTTTGCTCGCGGCGGACGGACCCGAGACGAAAGGGCCCAAACAGTCTTTTGAAGTCACGAGCACGGAGCGGGTGAACTTCTCGCCGGGCGGCACCATTCGGCTGGTCGATTCGTACGGCTACCTGACCGTGGAAGGGTGGGACGAGCCAGAGGTTGAGGTCACCGTGACCAAGTCGACTGATCGTTTCTACGGCTCCGAGAATAAGCAGGAAGCCGAGCGGCGCTTTGGCCAGGTCCGCGTGGTCACCGAACGGAAATCGGATAAAGAAATAACGATTTCGACGATTCTGCCGGCTCGCAATCCGTTCTTCCGATCCGTCCTTCCTTTGGACCGCATCGTTCTCACCAAGTCATTAGTGCCGAACAACAGGTGCCGCGTAACGGTTGAATACAAGGTCCTGGTGCCGCGTGATTCCCGGCTGGTGGTTCGCCACGACACCGGCTACATATGGGTAAGCGACGTGACCGGAGACATCGACGTCAACAGCCGCACTGGCGACATGATCGTGATGCTGCCGGACACCATCTCATACTCGGTCGACGCGCGAACCAGGCTGGGCAGCGTTTCTTCCGACGCTATGGGTAAGGGGCAATACCGATTCGTGGCGGGCAATCACTTCGCTTACGCAAGCCAGACTCCGTCACGGCGAGTCTCTCTGCGCATGGGTTGCGGAAGCATCACGATCAAGAGAGTCCCGCCCTCCGGACCTTACTGGAAGAACTGAGTCGATCGCCGGTTGCTGCCGGCTTGGACCAGAGCCGCTCCGAGGGACGGAGTTGACGCGGGTTCCTGCGTGAGGCTTCCGGCCGGGGCCCTCGCGAACGCCCCGAGCGGCATAATCCCACCTCGATAACGACTCTGCGCGTCGCATCCCACGGATCTCATTGCTAAACCAGGCACTTGACGGTCCCAGTCGTCCGGCGGCCAGCGTCACATTTATAACTTTTTCACGGTCCATGAAAAACCTTTCACGGTCCATAAAAAACTCGTGTAAACTGGAATTGACGGATTTGAATGACCGTTGAGGAGGCCTATCGTGTCTGCGCGGATGTTTAATTGGATTGGCGTCGTTTTGACGCTGGCGTGTTTTGCCACGGTCGTGGCCGGCAACACCGAACTGGTCTCGCGCTTCGAGCATGCCGGATTCCCGCTGTCGTGGGTGCTCGCCGGAGCCGCGATAATCGCGTTTCTCGCAACTGAGTTTTGCGACTCCGTCGCTTCCCTTCCCAGCGAAGCCGAGGATTCAAGTTCGCAGTTTTCTTCAGAGTGGGAAACGGTCGAACTTCAGAGCTGATCCTGCGAGACCTCGCCTGCTGGCCTTGGCAGTCCCATTAGCATCTTCCGTGCGCATGTGAGGTCGCCCGAACGTAGGCTCTTGGTTCCAAGAGCGTCCGGCGCTCCGCCACGAAGCTCGCCCCCTCCTCCCTGCGAATGCCGTACAAACTGTCACCGCAAACCGCAAGGCCGTCATTGCCTGTCCCAAAACGGCACCCTAACAACTCATTTTGCGCATACCCACTCGTAGAGCGAATTTGCAGCGTCGCAGCGCGATGGTTACAAAAATGGCCTACAGCCTTCCAAAACAAGTCGGGCCACTCAACTGTAGCGGAAAATGTAGCGACTCTACCTCAAGAAAGGTCGCTACAGTGCACAAATGAGTCCCGCTGCTCACGGACATGTTTCTCGTTGGCGAGATTATAAGGACTCAACGCCCGGCGGTGAAGCCGGGAGACTGAACGTGCCAAATATCGCCGTCATCAATCGCACGCGCCGGGGATTGTTGCCATTTCTCGGGCTGGCCAGTGTCGCAACCATTTCAGAACTCCTGATCTCGTCCGGTAATTCCGGGTATGACATGGAAATCAGATTGCCCCCAGATTCCGAGATCCTGCTCCCGCCGAACAATTGTGCCATCGGGTGGTAAAGACAATGGCCTTGCTGGTAGCCCTTGATTCTCAACGCTTGGGGTGAGCGGCGCTGACGAAGCTGCGCATTTGGCAGTTGGTCGGCCCGAAGCGATTCGGTCCGGGCTCGGCATGCCCAGGAGCATGTAAGGAACGGCATCGGGCACCCCGGCGCCTCGGCGACCGCATGGTTGCAGGCCAGCGTGCCAGTTAACCAAATGCGCAGCCTTGTCGGAGAGTCTGAGAGACGGGCGCCAAATGGCCCCGCGCAGCGAACTCCGAGTTGCACACCAGGGGTCCGTTTGGACTGTTTCGCGCGGGAACTTACCGACAGGCACCCACGTACTCTTTGCTATGAGCATCGAGAGCCTTGTGGAAGAAGTTCATGTCTTGGGCCGCGACCTCGTCGATACGATCCGCGACTTGATCCACGAGGGAAACGTCCGGCGCATCGTGGTAAAGGACGAGCATGGCAACACGTTCGTCGAGATTCCCGTGACCATCGCTGCGGTTGGCGCGGTCGTTTCTCCGCTCCTCGCCGCCATCGGCGCTATCTCTGCCTTGGTCGCCAAGTTCACCATCGTGGTCATCCGCAGTGAGCCGAAGGCTCCGGGGAGCACCCCGTCCGTGCCGTGACCCGAGGGAAACTCGCATGCGATGGCGCAACACCGATGAATGTGGCTACATCGCTAGCCTCAATTTGATCCCATCGTTCGGCGCGTTCACGAGGTCCTGCTTGGTGCCGAGGTATCTCTCGGTGGTCTGGACCGAAGCGTGGCCCAGGAGCAACTGGATCTGCTCCAGCTCCCCGCCGGCCGCCCGGCACAATTTCGCGGCGGTCCGGCGACAGTCATGGGGTGCGATACCGGGCACGCCGGCTGCGCTGGCGTATGGCCGGAGCAATTGCCACACAACCTTCCCGGACAGACGCTCGCCCACAGTCTGGTCCCCTCGATTCACAGGCCGAAACACGTATCCAGAGCTCACGTTTACCAGGGCGGTCCACGCGTCAATCGCCACCTTTACCCAGACAGGCATCGGCACGGTCCGCACGCGCCCGTGCTTCCCGAAAAGATCCACGATGCACCAGCGGCCGTCCCTCTGTTGTATGTGCTCCGTCGTAAGTGCCGCCACCTCAGACCGGCGCAGGCCGCAGCCCAGGAGCACCGCGATAATGGCGCGGTCGCGCATGCCCTTCACGGTGGCGATATCCGGCGCGTTCAGGAGCGCCTGCGCCTGCCTGAGCGAAAGCCAGTTCCCCAAGCGGACGCCCTTGGATGCCACGCCCTTCATACGCGTAATGCCGTTGGCCAGCTCCGGCGCCAGCAACCCGTTGTCGGCAGCTTCCACCGCCAGCTTGCGCACCGCGGTGATCCGCACGTTGATCGACACGGCGCCGAGCCCGCGCGCCTCCAACGCCACTCGCCAGGAGCTCACCGTCGCCTTGGTAAATCCGGGCCGCGGTTCCTGCACGGACAGCCAGCCGAAGAACTCGTCGAGACCGAGGTTGTATACGCGCTTGGTGATCGGTGAGGAGACGCTGTCCAGCACCAGCGCCTTGAGCTTCCGCCACTGGTTCGTTTGCGGAACTACAATCAAATCATTCATTTAAGGTCCTCATAATGGGCAATATCGGCAGCCATGTGAACCTTACCTCGCGGTAGGCCAGGACATCAAGCGTAAGAACGAGGCGGCCGGCGGCGGGAGTCGCAGGCAAATTTCGTCTCCCAGGATTTTGCACCAGCCGGTTTAAGCTGGTAAGCTATCTTCGATCATCCGCCGCCGACGCTGTCCTTTTCTCTTAATATCGGGATCATGAATGACTCGACCATCGTCGTGGCGGGGGCCACCGGTAATCTCGGCGGACGCATCGTGAGAGCTCTGCTCGAACGGGGCGCCAGCGTAAAAGCGTTTGTTCGCCACGGCACTGCGCGAGACAAGGTTGAGCGATTGCAGGAGCTCGGCGTAACGATTGCCAGTGTCGACCTGAGCAGCCCTTCCCAAGTGACACCGGCGTGCTCGCGTGTGTCCTGTGTGGTGTCCGCTCTGCAGGGATTGCAGGACGTGATCGTGGAAGCGCAAACGGTTCTGCTCGACGCTGCGATCAAGGCTGGCGTGCCACGTTTCATTCCGTCCGACTACTCGATCGATTTCACCAAGTTTCCACCCGGAGAGAATCGCAATCTCGATCTGCGCCGAGACTTCCACAAGCGCCTCGATAAGACTCCGATTTCAGCGACCACGATCTTCAACGGTGCGTTTGCCGACATGCTGACCGGTCAGATGCCGCTCATTCTCTTCAAGCTGAAGCGGGTCCTCTATTGGGGCGACGCGGACCAGCGCATGGACTTCACGACGATGGACGACACGGCCGCATTCACGGCGAGCGCAGCACTTGCTACGTCCACCCCTCGCTTTCTACGAATTGCCGGCGATCAAATCAGCGCCCGGGAATTGACGGCGGTCGCAAGTGAGGTGACCGGAAAGAAGTTCCGCCTGTTCCGCGCCGGGGGTCTGGGAATGCTCGGCACGCTGATCAAGGTCGTGCGCGCGGTCGCCCCCGGAGAGAAGGAACTTTTCCCGGTATGGCAGGGCATGCAGTACATGCGTAACATGTTCGACGGCCGGGCAAAGCTAGAGCCGCTCGACAATGATCGCTATCCCAGTATTCGTTGGACGATTGCGCGGGATGTGCTCTCAGCGCGTGAAGTCAGCTAGCCTGCGCGCCGGCAAGAGCTCGGTGGGCGCCCCGTAGGCGAGCACAGAATGTCGTTAACAAGTCAAGTTGT
>PLOR01000030.1 GCA_003142185.1 Bryobacterales bacterium | reverse complement strand
CTGGAAAACGTTCCCGCCGCCAAATGTTAATTCTCTGTAACCCTAACACCCTTCATATAGATAAATTTCTTGCTTTCCCACTACATCTTGGGGCACTATTACGAGTGCGTCCTTTCAACGTGGGGATCCCAAAAGGAGATGGCAAATGGGACAGCTTACCGTGGGCTTGAGTGCGAAAATAGAGTCATTGCAGACTCAGACCACCCAACCAAGCAACACCGGGGTATTGTTTCCCCGTTATTTTACCGCCAGGCTTGCGCCCGGCCAGACTCCGTTTGACGAGGTCCGTTGGGAAACCCGCACCGCCTCGATCGGCAACGACAAAGGCGCGGTGATCTTCGAGCAGCGCGATGTCGAAGTGCCCGCCGATTGGTCGCAGACGGCCACCAACATCGTCGCCAGCAAGTACTTTCACGGCAAACTGGGGTCGCCGGAGCGCGAGACCAGCGTAGCCCAGTTGGTCGAGCGGGTGGTGAACACCATTGCCGGCTGGGGAAAGAAGGACGGATATTTCCGCGGCGACGAAGACGGCGAGAACTTCCGCGCCGAGCTGGCGCACCTGATGCTCACGCAGAAAGCCTGCTTCAATTCGCCGGTGTGGTTCAACGTCGGCGTGAAGGAAGCGCGCGGCTACGGCTGGGTGTACGACGCCGCGACAGACCGCATCCAGAAACTCGAAAGCGGCACGCGGCGGCCGCAGTGCTCGGCCTGCTTCATCGTGTCGGTTAAAGATTCGCTCGAATCGATTCTCGACCTGGCCAAGACCGAAGGCATGTTGTTCAAGTGGGGCTCCGGTACGGGATCGAATCTTTCGGCGCTGCGCGAGGAAGACGCGATTCTCTCGGGCGGCGGGCGCGCCAGCGGGCCGCTCTCCTTTATGAAGGGTTTCGATGCCTTCGCCGGCGTCATCAAATCCGGCGGCAAGACGCGGCGCGCGGCCAAAATGGTGATCCTCAACAGCGACCATCCGGATATCGAAAAGTTCATCTGGTGCAAGGCCAAGGAAGAGAAGAAAGCCTACACGCTGGTGGAGGCCGGTTATGACGCTTCGCTCGACGGCGAAGCCTACAGCTCCATCTTTTTCCAGAACGCCAACAACTCGGTGCGCGCCACCGACGATTTTATGCGCGCGGCGCAAGAGGACGGCGAATGGTGGACCAAGCACGTGTTCAGCGGCCAGCCCAAGGACCGGTACAAGGCGCGCGACCTGCTGCGCCAGATCGCCGAGGCCACCCACCAGTGCGGCGACCCCGGTATGCAATTCGATACCACCGTCAATCGCTGGCACCCGTGCAAGAACACGGCGCGCATCAACGCCTCCAACCCATGCTCGGAATACATGTTTCTGGACGATTCGGCGTGCAACCTGTCGTCGCTCAACCTGATGAAGTTTGTCGGCCCGGACGGCCAGTTCGACGTCGAGGCCTTCCGGCACGCGGTCGATACGCTGATCCTGGCGCAGGAAATCATCGTCGATAACGCCAGCTACCCGACCGAAAAGATCGGCGGAAATTCGCACCGTTTCCGCCCGCTGGGTCTTGGCTTCGCCAACCTGGGCGCACTGCTGATGTCGATGGGCGTGCCCTACGACAGCGACCAGGGGCGCGACATGGCGGCAGGCGTAACGGCGGTGATGTGCGGGCAGGCTTATCTGACCAGCTCGCGCGTGGCCGAAGCGGTGGGACCGTTCGGCGGGTACCGGGAAAACGAGCAGCCGTTCCTCGAAGTCATCCGCATGCACCGCGATTCGGTGGACCGCGTGCGGCGGACGCACCTTCCGGCTGCTTTGTACGAGGGCGCGCGCGAATGCTGGGACGACGCTTACCAATCCGGAAAACGCCACGGCTACCGCAACGCGCAGGTGACCGTGATCGCGCCGACCGGCACCATCGGGTTCATGATGGATTGCGATACCACCGGCATCGAACCGGACCTGGCGCTGGTGAAGTTCAAGAAGCTGGTGGGCGGCGGCGTCATCAAGATCGTCAACAACACCGTGCCGCAGGCGCTGATCAAGCTCGGTTATTCGTCCGCGCAGGCGGAGAAGATCGTCAGCCACATCGATTCCACCGGCACCATCGAAGGCGCGCCCGACCTGAAGCCGGAGCACCTGGCGGTCTTCGATTGCAGTTTCCGGCCACAGAACGGCGCGCGGTCAATCCATTACATGGGCCACGTGCGCATGATGGCGGCGGTGCAGCCGTTCATCTCCGGCGCCATTTCGAAGACCATCAACATGCCCGAGGAATCCACGGTGGAAGACATCGTCAATGCCTACACCGAAAGCTGGAAGCTGGGGCTGAAAGCGGTGGCGATTTACCGCGACAATTCCAAGCGCGTGCAGCCGCTCAGCTCGGGCAGCGGGAAGACCGAGAAAAAGGCCGCGATTGCCGCTCCCGCCGCTGCGCCGGTGGTTGAGAAAGTGGTCTACCGCCCGGTGCGGCGCAAGCTGCCCGACGAGCGGCGGAGCATCACCCACAAGTTCTCGATCGGCGGCCACGAGGGCTACATCACGGCCGGCATGTACGACGATGGCTCGGCAGGCGAACTCTTCATCACCATGGCCAAGGAAGGCTCGACCATTTCCGGCCTGATGGACGCGTTCGCCACCGCGATCAGCTTCAATTTGCAATATGGCGTGCCGCTGAAGTTCCTGGTCGATAAATTCGCCCACTTGCGGTTCGAGCCGAGCGGCTGGACCGGCAACCCACAGGTGCCCTACGCCAAGTCGATCATGGATTACATATTCCGCTGGCTGGGCGCCAAGTTCCTGGGACCGGAGTACGCCATCACCGAAGCCGGCGAAACCACCAACCTGCGGCCTACCGAGCCCGACCCGCAGCAGCAACTGCCCTTCGCGCCGGTCTCATCCGACGCGCCGCTGTGCGCCGAATGCGGGTCGATTATGACGCGCAACGGAAGCTGCTACAAGTGCGGCAACTGCGGCGGCACCAGCGGCTGTAGCTAGGCGGCGCAGTCCACCTGCCGCCACCGCGCGGCCGGAGCACCGAGTTTTCACTGGGAGAATCGCACACCCGGTCCGCACGTCGGGCCGGGTGTTTTTTCGTGGGCGGGCAGACCGGCCGGCGATGCGTGCTGAACGAGTTACGCGGCGTTGGGTTTCTGGCGCTTCCGGCGCCGCACGCGCTTCATCGCCGCGGCTGCCGCCCAGCACAGCGCCGCTCCGCCCGCCAGCAGCCACCCCGAGCCCGGCTCCGGCACGCCGCCGGGAGGTGGCGGATCGTCGAGAGTCGCTTCCACGACGGGCGAGCCCGTGGTCAGGCCACCTTCCGACAACGAGACCGTCAAATCCTGCGGAATGGTGTAGGAAGACAGCCCAACGCTGGCGGTTGGCCCGAGGTTCTGCAGTACCAGCACCGCCGTAGCGCCGCTGAACAGTTGCTGCGAGAGCGCGGGAGAAAGCGTAAACGAAGCCTCGAGCTCGCCCACCGGACCGCTATAGTAAGCCCCTTGGTACTGCGCCGGCACAAACTCCAGGGGACCCGGAAACGCCGCGATCACCGAGCCGCTGGGCGTCTCCAGCATCGCATCAAAAAGCCCACCCGGACCTGGCGAGCTGGAAACAAAGCCGAAACTCACTACCGCCGGATACGGCGATAGTCCGAACGCCGCCGCATCGACCGCAAAACCATACGTGGCCAGGGTGAAGAACAGCGCATCGTCAGTGTTGAGCGATGCCGTGGTTTGGTTGGTCACGTTGATCGGGCTCGCCGCCAGCGGCAAACTCGCCGCCAGCAGCGCGGCGACCCCGCTGCCCAACCATCCGGCGCCCCAATTGCGCTCTGTTCTCATCGGCCAAGTATACGCCGAGGGTTTTGGCTTGCCCAGGATCCAAAGTACCGGTACACGCCTCCGTGTTGCCCCGTACGCATTAAGGTAATAGCTGGCGGCCCGAATCAAAGGAGTGCGCCTACGGTTTGAACCGGCTATTACGCCGGCGCGTGGCTCTCGGGCTGAAATCACAGTGTGTTTTCGAATGGTCGGGTTTAGAATAGGGTTCGGATGCGGTTCGGAGTCCAGGTCCTTGCGTTGGCAATTGGTCTGCCGTTGCAGGTCTTGGTCGTCGTTGCCCTGCTTCGCGGCGCCTGGCGTCGTTTTCCGCTGCTGCTGGCGTTTTCGGCGGTGGAATTGGTTTCCGCTGTAGTCCAGGCGCCGAGCGCTCTCGAATGGATGCGCGGTCTCCACCCGCCCGGTCTGCCGTATTGGATAACCTACTGGACCGGCCAAGTCATCAACCAACTGCTTCTTTACGCGGTCGTCATTAGCCTGCTTTACCGGGCGTGCGACCGCCTTCGCTCGGCCCGGGCGGCGCGCGTGGTCTTGATTCTGGCGGCCTGCCTGGTGGCGGGTGGGACGTTTCTGCTGCACTACGGTCAGTCGCCTGTACGCGGCATCTGGTTGACGCCGTGGTTCCGCGATCTGAATTTTGCCTGCGCCCTGATGGACGTCGTGCTCTGGACCTCGCTATTGGTGGCGCGGGACAAGGATCGGCAACTGCTGATGCTGTCAGGGGGGCTGGGCGTGGAATTCGCCGGAGCTGCGATGGGCGAGTCGCTGCGCCAGATGGCGATGCGATCGCGGTCACACCCGCTCGCACTGGCGGGCGGCATGATTGCGGTTGCCGCCAGCTTGTTCCGGTTTTACACCTGGTGGCAGGCCTTGCGCCGGCAACCGGAAGCCAAGGCATCTGGCAAGTTCCAAGCTGTGCGTGAGCGCAGCCGTTCGTTATGACCCGGCCCGATTGAGCCAACCTGAAGACGCTGTCGCGTTAAATAGGGTGACATACTTCTGATAACCCCAAAGTGACTCGCGGAGGGCCGGGCATGCCCGGCCCCTACGGGAAACCTGCGTGCCCGCGCTTACTTGGCGGACGGGGGCCCGGCAGTGGCGGCCACCGTGGGAGCGGTGTACACTTTCACCTCGACGCGGCGGTTCTTGGCACGCGCCGCGGCGGTGTGGGCCTCATCCACCGGCTTGTCCGGACCCAAGCCGATAACGTGGACGCGGTAGACCGGAACGTCGTGTTTGGAAACCAGGTACTGCACCACGGCCTCGGCCCGGCGCCGGCTGAGCGCGTCGTTGTATGCCCGCCCACCCCGGCTGTCGGTAAAGCCTTCGACCGCGACAAAGAACCGCTTGTTGCCCTGTATATCCTGCACCAGTTTGTCCAGCGAGGCCTCGGCTTCCGTCGTCAAGTGATCCCGATTGGTGGCAAACGTCACAGTGGCCGAGGTCTGCACCTGATAGTCGTCCAGGCTCGCCACTGAGTCGCGGAGGCTTGCCAATGCCGTGGTATTCTGATCGCTCTTCTGAACCGCCACCCCGGCTTCCTTGGCGGCGTCGTTGGCGTGATTCCCCGCGTCTTGCGCGTCATGCTCGGCGGCGCCGGCCTTTTCATTGGCCCGGTCGATGCCAGTCGCGGTCTTTTCATCCAGTTCTTTCAACTGGTCCTGCGTAGTCTTGATTTGGGTAGCATTTTGAGTGCCCTGCTGGCTGGCCTGATCCGCCTTGGCCTGAATCGGGGCCTCTGTGGCCTGTACGTACTTCTTGGTTGCGCAGCCTGTGGCGAGCAACGCGCCCGCTGCGAGGATCGCGGCAGCTAGGGATGCCTTCATAATCGTCATAAACCTCGGCGGGCATTATAGCAAGCCTCGGCCCATTCGACAAGTCATGCTGTTTGTTGCAGATGGCCAATGCTTCCGGATAACACGCGCGTCCGCGTGAGGTAGTTTTTACACAAAGCCGCGCACTTCGTGCCTCTGCGTCACGGGTTGCGCAGTTTTTGCATCCAGTTGGTCATCACCGTAATCGGCGAATCGCTGGCCCACTCGTACGGCAGGTTCATCAGCAACCGCAGACCATCGGGCGACACATCGTACAAGTCGGACTTCTTCGGGATGGCGCGCGTCTCGAATAATCTGCGCGGAGGCTCGAACTTGAATTCGCCGGCAACGGACGACGTGGAAGCCGACATCACACTGCCGGCTCCGGCCAGGAAGAACAGCTCGAGTCCGTCGGCGCGCCAGCGCGGCATCCGGCCGCCGCTGGCGGAAACCCTCGAGCGGCGTTTGCTCCCGGCCGAAATGCCGTCGAACGCCTGCACGTAGATCTCATCCCGGCCGGATTCGCTGGATTGATACGCCAACCAGTGCCCGTTGGGCGAGAGCGCGGGATAGCTCTCGGAATGGGCCGTGTCGACTACCGGGCCGCCGCGGCGATCGCCGAAAGAGTATGCCCAAACGTCGGAAGAAGTGCCCGCGGTGGCAAAGGAGCCGAACAGGAGATAACGGCCGTCGCGCGACCAGTCAGTGAGATACTTCGTGTACTCGCTGTGGAACAGCGGCTCTCCCGGGTCGGGCGCGTTCAGCGTCTTCAGGTAAATGTCGTAGAGAGTGCCGGGATTGCTGGTAAAGGCCACCCGCGTACCGTCGGGCGACCAGGCCGGAGAACGCGCATCGGCTCCGGGAATCGAAACCAAACGCGACATCGCTTCTCCATCGAACAGCCACACCTCCCCGCGATGGCGGTCCGGCGCCAGTTTGCCGCAGAGCACTCGTCTGCCATCCGGCGCGATCCGCGGCAGACCCCAGTCCGCGGGCTCGCCCAGCAGCCCGATTTGTTTTCCGTCGCGATCCATCCACACCAACTGGCGAGCGGGCGGGTTGACCGTCTGATACACCAGCAGGCCCGTGGCGGAAACCGAAAGCGGCGCCAGCGAGAGAGTCTCGACCGCGCCTACATGGCGGAGAAACAACTCCGGTTTGCCCTCCACTTCGAGAATCGAGGGATTGAATCCCTGCGTGTACAGATCGCCGTCCTGAACGAAAAGCAGATAGCCGAACTTGGCTGGGTTGCCATCCAGATCTCCGGAGTATATGGCATCGGAATCGGAGGCAAAGAGGAGATCGCTGTCCCTGGTTTCTAGATCGCCCGAGTAAACTCCGTTGGTTTTGTCGGCCGCGCCGAGCGCGAGAAAAGTGAAGCGCCTGCCGTCGGGCAGGAAGTGGGGCCAGCGGTACGAGCGATGCTCTTTGGCCGCATTCAGCGGCAATAGGACCTGCAGATCGGCGCCGCTTTCGGAAATGCGGTAAAGACCGCCGCTGAGGCTGGGCGAGAAGACGATCACGCCGGCCGCATTCCATGTCCCGCCGCCCGCCATGTTATCGGCGGGACAAAGAATCCGCGGCTCTCCGGTAAAGCTGCCGTCGGTGTCCACCTGCAACTTCCATATCTTCAGCGAGCGCCCGGCGAAATATCCGATAGCGTGGCTGTCGGCGGACCAGAAAGGCTCCGCGGCATCCTCCGTACCGGGAACGATTCTGGCATGCGTTTCATCCAGTGCGCGCATCCACAGCATGCGGTGGCCTTCCGGGCCGTCCGCGGAAAACACAACGTAACGGCCGTCGGGCGATATAGTGACGCCGCCGGGGGAACTCGACTTCGCCTCCGCCGAGACGATGAATTTCAGCACCGGACCTGGCACGCGCCGCGCGAAGAACAGTTTGCCCGCTAGCAGGCCGGCAGCCGCGACCGTTAAGAGTATCGCTGCAAAGCCGAGCAACCGCATGCGCTTGGCGCGGCGCACCGCCTGCTCCGCGGCAAAAACATCCAGCCAGTAGGTTTCGCCGGCGGGCGCCGCCTTCTGACCGGTGCCGGCGGCCAGAGCGGCTCGCCGCGCGCGCGGGCGTGTGGCCTTGGTCAGAAACCGCGCCGACAGTTTCAACTCGGTCACCACGTTCTGCAGGCGCTGCCGCCGCCCGAGGGGTTCCTTGTTCAGGCAATCGGCGATCACCGGTTCGATGGCGGCCAAGACCGGCGATTCCACCTTTAGCTTGGGCGGGGATTGGTCCAGAATCGCGGTCCGCACGGCGTCGGGCCCGCCGCCAAACGCGGGCCGGCCGGCCGCCATTTCATACAGCACGGCTCCGTAAGCGAAGATGTCGCTCCGCCAGCCGGGCGCCTCGCCGCGAATCTGTTCCGGCGAGGTGTAGGCTTGGGCGTGCGCATCCTGGGCCACCGGCTGCAGGATCGCGGCGCTGTGGTCGCCGACCACGATCGACCAGGGCGAAAGACTGCCGTGGACCACCCCTCGGTCGTGCACTCTACCCAGTGCTTTGCCGATGCCGATGGCATAGCGCAGCACGAGTTCGGGCGCAAGTGGGCCCGCCTGAAGCAACTCCGCCAGAAGCTCGCCATGAGCGGGCTGTCCGGTCAGTATGTCGATTCCTCTCTCGGGGAGGTCGTTCACATTCCATCTCCGGCGGCGTCAATCCAGGTGCGCGAAATTCTCCGCTTGTTTCTGCGCTCCGAACTCCAGTATCCGCCCATGCGGACGACAATTCAACGAGATGCGACTGCCCGGCCATGAAACTGTTGCGGGGAGAAGCCGCGCCGGGCATGGCCGGTCCGCACGATGGTTAACCTGGCTTATGGTACGGCACCAAAGGCCATACCGGCGGCCTTAATTCCCAATTTTCGCACGGTCTCAAGAACTCCCTATTGACAGCGGCGGTACGCCATGTACAATCCAGAGTGGTATCCTTTTTTATTCCGATTTTATTCCGAACGAAAGTGGCGTGAAATGTTTAGAGCAAAAAAGCTCCCGCCGGCGGCGCAGCCGGAGGCCGACGGCTTTAACAGCATCCAGGTGGCGCGCATCTGCGGCGTGAGCCTGCGGCAGTTGCAGTGGTGGGACGAACGTAACGTCGTCTCGCCGCGGCAGGACGGCCACAAGAGGATTTATGCCGCCCAGGAAGTAGTGGAGATCTCGGTGATTGCCGAGCTCCGGCGCAAAGGGTTTTCGCTGCAGAAGATCCGCCGGGTTTTGCGCTTCCTCGAAAAAGATATGGGGAAGCGGCTGAGCGAAGCCCTGAGCGCATCCTCCGAGATGCATTTGCTCACTGACGGCAAGAGCATCTACCTCGAAGAGGCGCCCAACCGCATCATCAACCTGCTGAAGAACGCGCGCCAGCCGATGTTCCTGGTGTGCGTCACCGACCAGGTGAAAAGGTTGGGGATGGTGGCTGAGCGCAAGCCGGCAAAATCCGAGACCTCCACTGCGGCGCGCAAGGCCCGCGCCATCTAGCAATTCCACGCCCTTCACTACCGCGCGCCCGTGATCGTGTGGCCGCGAGCGAGAGGTTTGCCGGCGCTGTCATTCCCAGGCGATGCCGCGGCGGCGCATCTCGGTCGATAGCTGCGCCACGGATTCAAAGGCGACCGCATCGATGCCCAGCTTGCGGGCGGCTTCGGTGAAGGCTGGAATGTCGTCGGCGTAGAAGCACTCGCCGGCGCGGCACCCGGCGAGGCGGACGGCCTCCAGGAATATCTCGGGGCGCGGTTTCATCGCTTTCACCTGGTAGGAAAGCGCCATATGGTGGAAATGCCGCAGCACCGGGTACTGCCGCCGTACCATCTCGAAGTGAATCCGGTTGGTGTTGGAGACCAGCACCAGGCGATAGCGACGGGCCAGCCCTTCGATCATGCTCTCCGGGACCAGCACGCCGGAGAAAATCGAGTTCCAGATGGCGCAGAAGCGATCGTAATCCACTTTGAGTTCGAGTTGCGCGCAGAATTGAGCGCAAAAATCCCGCGGCTCCATCAGCCCGGTTTCGAAACGCGCCGCCAAGTCCGTGGCCGTGACGCGCCGGCGAATTTCGGCCTCCGGATACGGACAGAACTCCTCCAGCGCGCGATAGCCGGCGGAGAAATCGAAGTCGATCAGGACTTTGCCCAGGTCCATCAGGATGGCTCGATACATTGGCTCTTCCTACCATAGCCGATCCGGCGACGCGAGGCTTGGCGTTGTGCGATTACTAACGGGAATTGCAGGTCGATGGCTCCGGAGAGCCGGCCGGCGGCTATCTTTTCACGCCGCCAGGCGTCTCTTATGATGACGAGCCGAACGAAAGCGAATCGCAGGGAAAGAGCCCGGCAAGGGCCGCTTCGGCTCGACAACACAATTCGCACCCATTCCAAAAGGAGCTATGTTATGACCACGAAGTCTTTGTTGTGCGCCGCCGTCCTGGCGCTGGCCAGCTTTGCCGCCGCCAATGCCAAATCTTACGATATCGTTCTGGGCAACCCGGTGAAGGCCGGCCCGGTCCAACTCAACCCTGGAGCCTACACGGTGAAGGTAAAGGGCGACAGCGCCGTCTTCACCTCCGTCAGTTCCGGCAAATCGTACACCGCGCCGGTGAAACTCGACAACGACGGATCCAAGCACGACGCAACCTCCGTGAGAACGGCTACCGAGAATGGCGCCCAAGTGCTGAAGTCGATCCGGCTGGGCGGTTCCACTACCACGCTCGAATTCGACTAGTAGCCAACGGGTGCTCGCCAGATGACCGGACCGCTCCCGTGCTCGATGGGAGCGGTCCGCAGCCCCCGCCCCCACGTGGACCCATGCTCGCGAAGTTGACTCTGCGCGCGCGGTCTGGAAAAATGAAGTCTCGTGCCCGTGTGCGGATGTGGCGGAATTGGCAGACGCGCTAGATTCAGGTTCTAGTGGGGGCAACTCCGTGAAGGTTCAAGTCCTTTCATCCGCACCACCTCGTTTCTCGACAATCTTTCGGCGTCGATCTTGTGGGGACGTTACCCGGCAAACGTGCTTTTTCCCGTGCGGGCGCTAATCCGGAATCGGAAACCGAGCCGCCCGAGGCTGGCGGTCCATCAACGGTGAATTGCTCCCTGCGGGACCGGCGCCAGCGGTATCGAAGCTTGCCCGGTGTGGCTCGATCTCATGGTTCGCATGGCCGCGTAGCTGAGCGTCACGGCGAGCCCTACCATGGCCGGCAACTGGTACGAATAAGCCTGCGCCAAAAAGAGCAACGCCCCGAGGTAACCCGCCATCGCCAGCAGGTAACAGAAACATCCGTTTGCGATTTCCAGGTAGCCCTCGCGCTTGGCCCTGCGATAGGTCCGCAACACGAGCAGCATTGCCGATCCGAGACCGGCGGTGAAGAAAATAAGCGCCGGCACGCCGCACTCCGACGACACTTGGGTGTAGGCACAATGGCTTTCGTGCCAATTGCCGTGAAACCCTTGCGCCCGGCTCGTCTTCCCCTCAAAACTGGCGAATTGAGCCGGACCGACGCCAAACACCGGATGCTCGATGGTGTACTTCACGCTCGTCCTGAAGAGATACTTGCGCGCCTCCGTCGATTCATCAGCTTCCTTTTCCTTCGCTCCAAATATGGAGCTCAGGCGGTTGCGCGTCATCGCGGGTAATACTGCCAGCGCCACCAGTGCCATCACGCCAGCGACGACCACTAACAAGAGCCTTTGCGGCAGGGAAGCATGAATCAGGAGGCAAAGAAACATGACCGCCAAACCAATCAGGGCGCCTCGGGACGCGGTTCCCAATATGATCCAAACCCCGTACAGCAACAAACCCAGTACCACGATCCGGACGACTATCGATCTGCCCCGACCCGTCATAAAGAACAACAGAAAAGGCAACACCAATATCAGGTGCGCCGCCAGGTCGTTCGAATTGCCGATAGACCCGCTCGACTCGAGCGACACCCGGCCCTCGTCGATCTTCTCGAAAAGGCGCGTGGAGACCAGATTCACCACAGCGGCGGCGGCAATGACGCGGAATATGATGCGGACCTCATTCCAATTGAGCGCCATGCCACCGACCAAGACCAGAAAAATGACGTCGACTCTGGCATACGTGATCACTGTCGCCACCGAACCTCCCGGCCAGGAACTGAACGGCGAGGCCAGGGCCATCCAGACAAAGAAGGCCAGCCAATAATAGGAAGCACGCGATTGGAATGCGCGCCGCACGCCTCCCTTCAGCAGCGTCGACACTATCGCCAGCGGTGCGACCAGGTACAAAAGATAGGTGTTGACGTGGGTGACATAGAGGATTAACTCGGGCACGACGCCGAGGCGCAAGAAGAGCGCTGCAAGGCAAAAGTAGAACGAAATCTTGCGGATTGGCTCAGTTTCCCACGCGTCGTCGAACGAGAAAGGGATTTGTCCAACATCCACCGGGGCCAATGTGCCCGGCGCCATCGCAGGGGACCTCCGCGCCGCTCCGAGAGGTCCGGCCACGGAGCATTGCTGGTTATTGGATTGCATTGGTCAACTCTAATCTTAGTACTGACGCGCCCGCCCGTCAGGCATCATGAATGCGCTGCCGCGGGACCGTCACTCGCCATCACGCATTGCGCATGTACTTCCAGTAGATTCTCACGATGTCGCGGAGGGCCACAAGAAAATCGGCTGGCTTGACTTTGGAACCGGCGACGTCGCGCCAGACCATGAGCGGGAATTCGTAGATTCGTGCCGCTGCCGCACTGGAAGAGCCGAGCTTGCGGATGTAGCGGGCGAACACTTCCACGTCGAACACCCACCGGCTGCAGAAGGGTTCGTCGAATAGACCGGCCGTCGCCGGCACGGCTCGAAAAACCTTGGCGCCACACTGGGTGTCGTAAACCGCCATTCGCAACACCAGGGAGGCCGCGGTGGCAAAAACTCTTCCCAGATAATGACGCATCGCATGGCGCTCCACCTTGCGGCCTAGAAGCTTCACGCGGGAGCCGAACACCATATCGATTTCCGGCCGCGCGTCGAGGACGTTCAGAAACTCGGCAATGTCATCGAGAGGTGTCGCCAGGTCCGCATCCCAATAACCGGCATACGCGGCGCCGCTCAGCAGCGCCGCGCGCATACCGCGCCGCACTGCTTCGGCCTTGCCTCCGTTCTTGCCGCATTCAAGCAACGTAGCGCGGCCTTCACTCCCGGCGCAAATGCCACGCAGCACTTCCACGGTGTTGTCCGTGCTGCCATCGTCGACAAACAGCAACTCGGCGCCCGGCCGCTCGAGAAACCGCCGAAAATCGGAAACCGGCAGGCGGCGGCCTTCGTTGTAACACGGGACGACGATCACGGCCCGCCGGGATTCCGCTGTAGGATGATCCTGTGTCATGGGTGTTGAAGTGCGCGCCGGCCCCCGATCGGGCGATCGCGATTCCCGCCGCGTTCCATGGACCGCGCCACGGTCATTCACATCTTCGCATAGGCTCAGCCGGGCGTGGCGCCCTCCCTTTTCGGAAGGAAGTTGTCGCCAGCCCCTGGCACCCGGTGGACGCTGCGCCGGACCGAATTATCTCAAGCTAGCAGACGCGCCCTATCTTTTTTCGTCTTGTCTCGCTTAATCGGCGGATTGGATGCTAAAAAACAGGTACACTGAAGCGAATTCCGGACGGTAATGCCCGACTACCATTTCATGGCCGCGGACGTGCGGGGCAGTCTGCTGGCCATTTTGATTTTCCCCTTGTTCGTGTGGGCGCCCGGCTATGCGCTTGGGTTTGTGTTCAATCTGTTCGAATTTCGTAACCGCAGCGCCGCTTTTCGCGCCGTCATCGGCCTTCCGCTCGCCATCGCGCTCTGCCCGATTCTGACCTATTTCGTGGGCCGATGCGGCTCCATGCGCATGGCGCAGGGTTTGTACCTGGCGGTGGACCTGGCGCTGCTGGCGATCCTGGCATTTCACGCGAAGGACGGTTGGGCACGCCGGCCGCGGCTGCCCGACGGATGGGTGTTCTTTGCTGTGACGATCTCTGTGTGGCTGTTGGTCACGCTCTTTTATCTGGTGGACGTGCAGGCCGGCGACCGCCTCTATTATCCGACCAACTCAGTGGATTATTCGATACGCGCCACGCTGATTCATTCCATAACGACTACAGGCGTTCCGCCGCAGAATCCGTTGTTCCTGGCCAGCCCGCCGGCGGCGCTCCGCTATCACTATTTCTGGCTGATGACGTGCAGCCTGGTGAATCGTCTGGGTTCGCCCTGGGTGAGCGCGCGGCATGCGGAGATCGGCGGCGCGTTCTGGTGCGGCATCGGGCTGATGGCTCTGCTGGCCGCCTGCCTCCGCCTGTTCGTCGCAAATTCGGAAGTCTCCCTGGCGCGGCGGTTGCGGACGGGCGTGCTGCTGATGGGCATCACCGGCCTGGACATCCTGCCGGGCATGTTCCTGTTGTTTCTCTTCGCCCGGGGGCAGATGGATTTCGTTCTCCCCAGCCTGGAATGCTGGAACGAGTACGTCGATTGGTTTCTGCACAGCGCCATCTGGTCGCCGCATGCAATCGCCGCCTTAATCGCGGCCGTCACCGGCTTTCTGCTGCTGTGGCACGGGGCATCGAAGACCGGTTGGGCTAGCTGGGCGCGTTACGGCCTGCTGGCTGGGGCCGCCTTCGCGTCGGCCGCAGGCACTTCAATCTGGTTCACCTTCTCTTTCGCCGCCTTTCTGTGTGTCTGGACGGCGATCTGCATTGGCAAGCGCTGGTGGCGCGAAGTGACCGTCCTGGCGATTGCAGGCGTCACCTGTTGCGCCCTCGCTTATCCGTACCTGCACGATCTTGGGATTAGCCCCACCGCCGGGTCTCCGATTCACTTCACTGTGCGGGCCTTCTCGATGACAGCCCTGGTTCCGATGTGGCCGGGCATGCCAGGCTGGTTGCGCCTGATTCTGGTGAACGGATCGCTTCTGCCCCTGAATTACGCGCTGGAGTTCGGCTTCTTTTTCTTTATCGCGGGAGTCAAGTGGCGTCAGTACCGGGCCAGCGGTGAACCGCCCTCCCGCCAGGGCGCGGCGTGCCTGACCATGTTGGTCACCAGCGCTCTCATCTGCACCTTCCTGCGCTCCGACGTGAACGGCACCAATGACTTGGCCTGGAAGGGGTTCCTGCCCGCACAGTTCGTGCTGCTCCTCTGGGCGGTGGATCTCTGGCCGCGGCGCGACCGGCTGAGCTTCCTTTCCGCCCGCCGGAAGCGGTTGCTGACGGTTTGCATCGTGTTGGGCGCGGCCGGCACAGTGTATGAGATCGGCATCGTTCGCTTCTACCTGATTCTGGCCGACCGGGGGGTTCTCCCGACGCTGAGCTGGATGGCCCCCGACCGGCAGTTCGGCAAGCGGAACTACGCCGTGCGCGCCGCTTATGAATGGGTGCGGTCCACCACGCCAGAGACTGCCACTCTGCAATACAACCCCGACGTTCACCAGCAGGTGACCGACGCCATGCTGTACTCCGATCGCCGCTTCGTAGCCGCGGACCGTGACTGCGACACGACGTATGGCGGCGATCCCAGACTCTGCGCCCCGATCATGACCCGCCTGAATCGGCTCTATCCAGCCGCCGGTCAACCGGCCGGAATCAGCGTGGCGGAAGTCTGCCACGATCTGCCCATCGACGTGATCATCGTCAAAGACACCGACCCTGTCTGGAGCGATCCCCATAGCTGGGTATGGACCGTAAGACCCGTGTTTTCCGATGCTTATATGCGGCTGTTCAGTTGCCACAACACTGCGGACGACTCTTTGAAACGCCACTGAAATCCGGATCCCTCCACTTTGAACCGATGCCTCTGGGTAAAGGCGCGATTTGCCCCACTCGTAGCACAACGTTGCGCAGTGTAGCCCAATCACAACCTCGGTTCAGGCTGTTTTGTTGTTGAGTTTCGCAACAAATCTGCGCCAAACGGCCCATTTTTCGATCAACAGGCCTGTTGGTGATGATATTGCCAGAAGGCCATTGGATGATCTCTGCGCGGAGATGTGGTTTGCGCGGAAAGAGGGAGTAGTGCGCCGTTTGGTGCGGGACGCTGGTCATTTGATTCGCCCGGCCCTGGTTTTGCTAGCCGGTGTGGCCGTATTTCTGGTGGTGCGCAGCGCGATTGTCCCCAAAGCTTTTGGACAATACGGCCACTATCGCCCCGGTGCGCTTGCGCTGGTCCGGCAGCGGCCCATCGCTTACGCCGGCCAGGACACCTGCGTCGTCTGCCATGATGACGAAGCCACAGCGCGCGCCGCCGGCAAACACGCCCACGTAGCGTGCGAAGCCTGTCATGGGGCCTTGGCGCAGCACGCCGACGATCCCGCGGCGCACGTTCCGCAACTGCCCGACGTCGCCAACCTCTGCCGGCGTTGCCACGAAAAAGACGCGGCCAAGCCACCAACCTTTCCCCAGGTGGTGACCGCCGAGCATTCCGGCGGCATGGCCTGCAACCAGTGCCATCAACCGCACAACCCGCATCTCTAAGGCAAGGAGAAGAGTATGGATTTCAGCCGGCGCGATTTGTTCAAGGCAGGTGGAAAGCTGCTGGTGCTGGCATCGGTGGGCGCCACGCTGGAGCAGATCACCGGCGCCGAGCCCGCAAGCGATGCCTACAAAATGGCCGATCACTGGTGGGGCATGATCATCGACATCGACCACTGCATCGGCTGCGGCAACTGCGTTCGCGCCTGCTCCAGGGAAAACGGCGTGCCGCATGGCTACTTCCGCACCTGGGTGGAACGGTACCAGATTGAGGAGGGGAAGCAGCCGCGGGTCGATTCGCCCGATGGCGCCATGGAGGGCTTCCCGCCTAACACGCGCGAGCGCCTCAAGAGCTTCTTCGTACCCAAACTGTGCAACCAATGCGCCGCTTCGCCTTGCGTACAGGTCTGCCCGGTGGGGGCCACCTTCGTCAGTCCGGACGGCGTGGTGCTGGTGGATGATACCTATTGCCTGGGCTGCCGCTATTGCGTGCAAGCCTGCCCGTACGGATGCCGCTACCTGCATCCGCAGAAGCAGACGGTGGACAAATGCACGCTCTGCTATCACCGCATCACCAAGGGCCTCACCACGGCCTGCTGCGAAAGTTGCCCCACCGGCGCCCGCCTGTTGGTGGATTTCAAGAACCCCAAGGATCCGGTGCACGAGATCCTGCGCAACAACAAGGTCGAAGTGCTGAAGCCGTACATGGCTACCCAGGCCAAGGTCTATTACAAGAACCTGGACGGCGCGGTGCGTTAGAGGAAGCTATCGATGATACCTGGCGTGAACGGTTTCATGTACCCGAACGAGGTGGAGTTGCAATGGAGCGTTCTCATTGTTCTCTACCCGTATATAACGGGCCTGGTGGCAGGAGCCTTCATTCTGGCTTCGCTCGAGCGGGTTTTCAAAGTGGAGGCCGTGCGGCCCACCTACCGGCTGGCCCTGCTGACCGCGCTGGCCTTCCTGCTGGTCGCCCCGCTGCCCTTGCAGCTTCACCTGGGACATCCCGAGCGGTCGTTTGAAATGTACCTGACGCCGCACACCTCCTCCGCCATGGCCATGTTCGGCTTCGTTTATCTGTGGTATCTCACGGTGGTGCTGCTACTCGAAATCTGGCTCGAGTACCGCGCCGAAATCGTCGGGCTGGCGCAGACCACCACCGGTATCCGCCGCCTCATTTACCGGGCCTTGACGTTGGGTTCCTACAACGTCAGCCCGGAAGCACGCCGCATCGACGACAAGGTCGGTTATGCCGTCACCGTCATCGGCATTCCGTCGGCATTTCTGCTGCACGGGTACGTGGGCTTCATCTTTGGCTCGGTGAAGGCCAATCCATGGTGGTCCTCACCACTGATGCCAATCGTATTTCTGTTCTCGGCCATGGTCTCCGGTATTGCCGCGGTCATGGTGCTGTACGTGGTTTGTTCCAAGCTGCGGAAAGTGCCCATCGATATGCGGTGCCTGGACACCATCGCGCGTTATCTCTTCTACACTTTTGTCATCGACTTCACCTTGGAAATGCTGGACCTGGTGCATCGTACCTATGAAGCCGACGAGAGCTTCCGCAGCCTGGATTTCATGGTGCATACGCGGCTGTGGTTCTCGCAGGTGATTCTGCAAATCATGCTGGGCACACTGGTACCATTGGCGATTCTCGCGGCTAACCAGTTGTGGAGGTTCTCCGTGGGGGTCCGCAAGGCGATGTATATGACCGCCGGCGGATTGACGCTGATCGGCATTTTCGCCATGCGCTGGAACGTGGTGATCGGCGGGCAACTGTTCTCCAAGAGCTTTCTCGGCTACACCAGCTACAAAATGGAGCTGGTGACGAGAGAAGGGTTACTGTCGGCAATCGCGCTGATGATACTGCCGTTTGTGATTTTCCTGGTGCTGATCAAGCTGCTGCCGCCCTGGCAGGAAGAGAAGCCGCGGTAAGCCAGGGCATCGCCGCCTGGGTGGCAGACCGTAACGCGAACATCATTGTCAATCGATGGAAAAACGCAGTTTAGATTCCTCGATACGCCGCTTGATGGCGCCGAGTTGTTCGGCTGCTTCGCCGTCAGATCCTTGGTTGGCAACAATCAACTGTTCCAGCAGACGCGCGACCGCCGTTAGCTTGGGCAAATCTTGCCTGGCCTGGTTTCGTAAGCGGCGCCATCTTCGCAACTCAGGCCGACCGAGGCGAATGTGGCTATTCGAATAGACTCCGCATTCCGTCAGTTCCTCGACGTCCCCGTCCTCGAGCTCGCGGAGATGATGCACGTATGGGTCTTCCAGACATGGGTCCGCGAATCTCTGCCCACGAGCAATCTGGGCCCCGGACGGCCACGTTTCCCATTTGTGGCCATTGCATCCCCCGCATGCATAGTAGAGGTTGTGGTAGGCACAGATGAGATCGGTAAACTTGCTTTTGGGCTTGAAATGTTCAACTTCGAAAACCTCGTCGCCGCCCAGGTACTCCTCCGTGCGCTCACAATATGCGCACCGCGCGAGAAAATCCCTGCGCAGGAACGGCTTGTATTCCCTATAGTTGGACTTAGCCGGCGGGTTTTCTCTGCGGGCAAAGAGCGCCATGATCCAAAGCCGATCAACTCGAATTACTTCTGGAGCTTCAGTAACAGATCCTGAATCGATTCCAAAAGCTGGGTCCGCTCCATCTCCCACTGGCGATCCCTTGCCTCGATTCTGGGGTCCTCGTCCTCGGCGTCAAGGCGAGTTTCGATACGTTCCAACTCGAAGCGCTCAAGCACCGTGAGCTCTGATACAAGACGTTTGTCGACGAGTTCGTGATAGCGCTGCCGGACCTCGCGATCCGCCATCGAAGCAATCCTGGAGGCGACCGCCAGTACCTCCGTATCAACGGCGCCACGATTGACAGCGGGCGTCGGTCTGCGGCTCGGCATCGCGTACTTGCCGGGCCAAAGCCGATGGCTTGACCTCGGCGCACAGTTCCGACGTGTGCTGTACTCGACGCGACGATGGAAGTCCTTCACATCCATAACGAATCACTTGCCATTCTTGGTAGCTTTGGCATCCGGAACCACTGCTCTTGTTCGTTCTTTGAGTATATCGAGTTGCTCGCCGGCCCGTTTCAGGCCGCGCAGTAGCCGCTGGAAGCCTTCTTCGCTGAGCTGGATTGCTGTCCGTTCCTTCTGACCGTAAAGGTCCGAGGTAATGATCTCCATCGTGGCAAGATAAGTGAGGCCCAAGAACGCCGTGTAGGGGTCTTCGCCGTCAGCCTTGAAATAGTGGTACGACAAGCCGCCGAAGAGTGGCCTGGCATTCCAGACAATGCTGACATCGTCTATCGTCGGGAGCCCTATATTAAGCTGAGTACCCTCGATGCCGTCGATCCAAACCCGCTCCTTGACTGGAGAGAGACGCTTCAGAAATGTCGAGAGTATCCCGAGAGGCTCCGGCCCAAATCCTAACAGCAAGAGATCTCTTTCAATGTCCTCCAGTTCCAGGCTGTACCGTTGCCAACTCTCGAGCAGTTGTCGGATCACGCCCGCAGTCTGCCTGAACTGGTCAGGCAACAGGGTGCTCGCCACGACAGCAGGAGGGATGCTCGGCGCATACAGTTCATAGTCGCGAGTTGACAGGAACCAGTCCGCAATTACGTCCCGCTGCTTGTCATCTAAGCGAAAGAACGCGGCCAGGTCGTCTTTGAAATCGTCCGGAGGCCGCTGAGCCGCCCCGAAGATTCTATATTCCACAAGTCCGTCCTCCTTCACACCAATCGAAAAGAGTCTGCCGACATAGGCACATGCTGGCGGAAGCGTGCCATCCGAATTCTACCAAACTTCCTGGCGGTCATCGCTGCCTCAGGCAAACCTGAGCCAGTCCGCCGGCCTTTACCGCATGACCACTTTATCCGTCGCCTGATTGGCGTAATCGTCTTCCACGCGGATGGCGATGGTGTGCTCGCCCGCGGCGGCGTCGAGCGACAGGGCGTAATCGAGCTCCAGCGAATCGGAGAGTTTCGTTCGAGGGGCGGCCACCATCCAATCGCCGCCATCGAGCGAGTATTCCGCCTTGGTGACGTTGCTGAGCGCGTCGGCGGCGTGCCATCGCACGTCGAGTTTGTCTCCGTTGCGGGTCGCGCTGAGCCCGCTGATGCGCGGCGGCGTGTTATCGATGGTGAAAACCTCGCTCACCAGTTGCCCGGTGAGCGCATCGGCGGGCGGATTGGAAGGCGCGTCGGAAGCGGCGATGCGGACGCGGTAATCGCCATCCGTGAAGGCCGTGGAATCCCACGAAAAGTACTTTTCGGCAAGCTTCTGCTTAAGCGGCTTCCACTCGGTTTCGGTTTCGCCGCGGATCTCGACGGTGTAGGTCATCGAATCGCCGTTCGGATCGGACGCCACCCAGCGGGCGCCGATCCATCCCTTGGCCCACTGCAAGGTGGGCGTGCTGGTGCCCGCCAACTCCAGGGTCGGCATGGGCGCCGGGGCAGTGCGTTTTCCAAGCGGCGGCAGGTTCAGCGATTGCGGCTGCGAGCCGGTTGCCACCGGCATGAGCGGCGATGGAAACTTGTAGTTGGCTGGCGTGATTTCGATTTGCTCCACGCGCGGCGCCAGGTTCTTCGACAGGTAGGCCACATCAACCGACTCCAGTTGTGGCGAGCGGCCTTGCGCGTTGGCGGTGAGAGTAGCCTTCCATTGCAGGAAACGCGCCGCGGGGGAAGCGACGGGCGCACCCTTGGTATCGGCGATAGCGGCCGACCACGGGCTCCAGTTCTTCTGCGGTTGATCCAAATTGCCGCTGCGTGTAGCTAGCGCGACCTGGCCGCCGTCCAGGCGGGCCTCAAAACTGAGCCGTCCCCATTGCGAAAATAGAGCGGCGTCGAATACGTCGCTTTCGAGCGTGCCTTCGCGTTCCAGGCCCGGCCCGATTTCATACAGCTTGCCCACGTTGCCGGTCACGGCGTAGAGGCGGCCGCCTGGCCCGCTCGCGAACGCCGTCACCTGGGTAGAAGCGGTGGTCAGCAGCGCGGCATAAAGAAATGGCGTTTCGATGCGATACACATTGCCGTGATTGCCGGCACCTAAAATGGCGCGGCCTTCGGCATCGAAACCGATGGCGTAGACCACATCGAGCGGGTTCGTCCAGATGCGCTCGGGGTTGCCATCGGGGTGAATGCGATAAACGTCGCTGCCGCCGGTCACTCCGGTGGACCCGGCCAGCGTCGCGGGCGGAAGCGCAGCCGCGCGCGGCGTGGGTTGCGGCGCGGCTCCTGGCGCTACGGCCGCGGCCGCGGCTGTGGCGAGGGGCATTGACGGAAGCGGCAGAGTCGGCGTGGGCAGGGTCGGCGCCGATTTTCCGCCCACCGCCGCGGCGTAAATCGAGCCGTCGGGCGCAACTGCCACCGCTGTCACTTCCTTCTTCGGCATCTGGTAGAGGACGAAGCCCTCACCGGCGGGCGAAACGCGCAACACCAGGCCGCGCGGCTCGGTGCCGACGATCAGGTTGCCTTTCCCGTCCAGCGTCATCGACCGTACATGGGTCTCGTCGGCGTTGAAGAAGACGGCGCCTTTGCCGTCAGGCGTGACGCGGTCGATCTCGCCCGGGTCGCCAGTGGCCACATAGAGGTTGCCCGCGCTATCAAACGCGAGCGCCCAGATGTACTTGGTCTTGGGATCGAAGAAGACTTCGGGCTTGGCTTTGCCCGTGATGCGGTAGACCTTGCCGTCGGGCGAGGTGGCCGCGTATACGCGGTCCTTGGCGTCGATGGCGATGGCCTGCACGGCGAGACCTTCCAGTTCCGCCGCCAGCTCGCCTTTGCCATTGGGCGGGACGCGGTAGAGCTTGGCGTTGGAGCCGCCGCCGACGTAAAGCACGCCCTTGGAATCGCGCGCCAGCGCCCACAGGTAGGCGAGCGACGTGTCGAACATTTCGCGCAATTCAGGCGCCAGGGTAACCAGGCCGTCGCTGCGCAGCGACAATTTCTTGACGTTGCCCTTTTCGAAATCGGCATATTCGCTCTGCGACCAGAAGCGGGTGTCACCCGCATGGAGCGCGGCGCAGCCGATGAAAACGGCCGCGGCGCGACGGAAAGAGATCGGTAGTCGGTTCATATGAGAAGTGTTCAGCCAACCCTTTTGAGCCACGGATGAACACAGATAAACACAGATGAAAAAGAAAAACTCTTATCCGTGTTCACCCTTGTTCATCCGTGACCTGTTGTGTTTTGGCTCTTACAGCGCTGCGCGTCTTCATTTGACGTGGATGTGAAGCGAGAAGCTGCCGGTGACCACGTAATCGAAGGGCAGCGCCGTCTGCTCGACGGCGGTTTCGGGCGTGGTGATGAGGGAGCGGCCGGGCGAACGCCCAGCCTGCATCACGTTGAGCACCGAGCCCGGCAGGCTGGGCATGGTCTTATCGTCATAATATGCCGTGGGACTCGCTTCCACCAGCGAAACATACAGCCGGTTGTTGGAGCGCTCCTGGTTCAGCAGCGAAACCGTCTCGGGGATGTCCAGAAAGTGGCTCATCATCCCCGCCATGTTCTGCATGCGGTTGACGGTTTCGGCATCGCTCAGCAGGATACGATGGTCGCCCTTGGCCAGGCTTTCCGGAATGCGGATGGTGAAATCGCGCTCGATGGGGTCGCCGCGGTAGGGCCGCAGAAACACTTTGACCGCGAGTGGCTGGCCGGCTTCGACATCGCTATCGGCCGCCCACGCATTTTCGATGACGGCAATCCGCCGCTCCGGCAACAGGTCCACGGTAACGTTGACCCGCTTCACTTCCGGCGTCTTCACGTTGTTGAGGTACAGCCGGTTGAACTTGTCGCCGAACCAGCCGGCCAGGATCATCGACGCAGGCATGGGCATCTCGCCGGTGGTCTGCATGGTGGAAAGCGCAATGTTCCGGTCGCCGTTCATTTCCACCTGGCCGCTGAGCCGGTAAGTGGCTTCGTCGGCGAACTCGTTCAGCTCGGAGACGGAGTTATACAGCGTCAGCATCATCAGGTAGGGCGTCCACTTCTGCTGCACGAAGACGTGGAAGTGAAACTCCTTTTCGCGGGAAGCGCGGTTCTTATCGTCGAAAGCGCGGACGCGCACGTCGACCGGAATCATCCGGCTGACGCCGCCGAGCACGCCCTCGATACCGCTGTGCCGGTCCTGATGGAGCGCGCCGACAATGTCGGTCGCGTTGGCCATCTTGTTCGGCTGGTAGGACGAGGCGAGCGTCATCAGCACTTCGCCCTTGCTCATCGGCATGTCCACCGGCCCGAGATTGAAGAAGGAATGCCCGAAGGCGAGCACACGCTTGCCGTCGTTGTAGGTCACGGTGCCGAGGCCGGTGACGGTCAGATCGCCATCCACCAGCACGCCGGCCACGGCGTCACCCGGATTGAGCGCGTGTTCCCAGCCGGGCGCCGGCTGGCCGCCGCGAAGATCGCCGCCCGCGCCTCCCTGCGCCATGTGGATGCCCATTTGGCGGAACAGCGGGCCGAACTCGCGCAGAGTGTCGTCGGTGAAACCGGAAAACGCGAGCGGCGCCTCGATCGGCTCCATGATGGGCATTTCGGACGGCAGACCGCCGCTCACTGCGCCCGCGGCCACCAGTTGGCCCAACAGCTCGCCCGTCACCGCAGCCTGGTCGCTACGCGGCGCAGGCTTGGCCGGCGTGCGCGAATCGTCGGGCCGCGATTGGTCGAGGTCCTCGATTTCCAGCATCGACTGAATCGGCGTGATGCCGCATATCGCATCCGGAGAAAACACGCTCAGCCGCAGCGCGACGGCGCCCACCAGCTTGCCATCGATGTAGACCGGGCTGCCGCTCATCCCCGCGGCGACGTTGGTACGCAACGCCTTGCCGCCCATCTTGGCGATGATAATATCTTGCTTCGGCCCCCACATATCCTTCCAGCGGCCGATGATTTCGATGGGGATCGGTTCCGGCTCGGTTCCCTGGAACACGGTCCAGGCCACGCCCTTCATGCCCGGCTTCACTTGGTCGAGCGGCAGAATTTCCACCTTGCCGGCTTTGGGGCGCGGCAGTGGCGCATCGGCGGCGAGGAGCGGAAGCGCAGCAACCGCGAACCCCAGAAAAATCGCGGCAGAGTGCAATTTCATGTAAATCGAGGACTCCAGTTGCTTCAATTGTACTATGGGGGACGAAGCGGACCGCCGGAAAGGGTACGGGGCTCACTTTGCCCTGCCCCGCCCTGCTGCCGGTTTCGGTTACTCGTCACCGTCCGGCCCCGAACAATGCTACAAAGAATGTAGAGCAGCTCCTCTCCGAAATGTCCACCTCTGCGAATCCGGTCCGGGATATCGAAATGACCACGCTCTCGAACGGGCTGCGCGTCATCAGCGAGCGCATGCCGCATGTGCGGTCGGTTTCGGTGGGCATCTGGGTATGCACCGGCTCGCGGCGCGAAATCGCGGAGCGCAACGGCATCTCGCACTTCATCGAGCACATGCTGTTCAAGGGCACCACCAGCCGCTCGGCGGAGGCTATCGCGCGCTCGATGGATTCGATCGGCGGCAACCTGGACGCCTTCACCGGCAAGGAGCTGGTGTGCTTCAACACCAAGGTCCTCGACGAGCACCTGTCGCGCGCCTTCGACGTGCTGGCCGATCTGGTGCTGCATCCGCTGTTTCGCGACGAAGACATCGAGAAAGAAAAGGGCGTCATTCTGGAAGAGATCAAGATGGAGGCCGATAGCCCCGATTACCTGGTGCAGGAGATCTTCTCTTCCAACTTCTGGAAAGACCATCCGCTGGGCAAGCCGATCCTGGGCACGCCCGAGACCGTCGGCAAGCTCGATCAAGCCGCCGTGCGCGATTATTATGCCGCCGTCTACACGCCCGCCAACGTGATCGTAACGGCGGCCGGCAATCTCACGCACGAGACGCTGGTTCGCCTGGCGCGCCAGTATTTTGAGGAGTTGCCGGCGGGCTCGCCGGCGCCGGCCGACCAGGCGCCGCACACGCACGCGCGCATCGCGCTGCGCAACAAGCGGGCGCTTGAGCAGGTACATCTCTGCCTGGGAGTTCCTTCGCACCCGTTGCCGCACCGCGAGCGCTTCACCTGGTACGTGCTCAACACCCTGCTAGGCGGCGGCATGAGCTCGAGGCTGTTTCAGAACATTCGCGAGCGCCAGGGGCTGGCGTACGCGGTATTCTCCGAGCTCAGCCCCTATCGCGATACCGGCTGCCTTTCGGTGTATGCCGGCACCTCGCGCGAATCCGCGCGCCGCGTGGTCGAATCGGTTCTCAAGGAATTCCGCGACCTCAAGGACCAGCCGGTGGACGAGGAAGAGTTGCGCCGCGCCAAGGATTACCTGAAGGGTTCGCTCGTGCTTGGCCTGGAATCGACCTCCTCGCGCATGTCCGGCCTGGCGCGCAACGAGATCTACTTTGGCCGCTTCTTTTCGCTCGACGAGCTGTTGGAGAGCATCGAATCGGTGGCCGCCGACGGCCTGCAAGAGCTGGCGCGAACGTTCTTCGACTCACGCCACATCGCGCTGACCATCCTGGGCAACCTGGAGGACCTGCACGTAGGCCGCGAAGACCTGGTCTGCTGACGCGGGGTAGCGCCGGCGGCCTTGCCCGCCGGTGTCTTGCAGCTAGATTTAGCACGCGCTTGCCCACCACATGCGGTGGGGGGCGCTGCCAGCGCATCGGAAATAAAGTCGAAAGCGAAAACACCGGCGGCAAGACCGCCGGCGCTACCCCAATTTGCCGGTATCATTTGGGCACAATTCGACGTACAATCGAGTGCAGGCAGGTGGGTGATGAAGTTGGATGTGCCCGAGATTCTGATCGTTCTCGGCGTGCTGGCTGGCATTGCATGGGCGATTTACAATCGCCTGCACCCGCACGTGGAACCACCGGCGCGGCGTCGCCCGGCGGGACGTTTACCTTCGCGTGGTGCCTAGCGAAGATTCGAGCGCGATTCGCACCAGTTGGCTGCGCGTGCGCACATGAGTCTTTTGAAAGAGTTGCTGCAGCGTGGCTTTGACGGCGCTTTCCGAGACGCCGAGCTGCGCGGCGATCTCCTTGTTGGTGAATCCTTCAAATAGTCCTTGCAACACCTCCTGTTCGCGCTCGGTGAGCAGCCGGCGAAGGTTGTGCTCTTCGCGGAAGCTCACGTTGTCGGCAAGCGATTGAATCACTTTGGGATCCACCCACATTTCGCCGGCCGCTACTTGCCGGATGGCCTGCGCCAGGCTGCCGGGAGAATTGTGCTTGAGAAAAATGCCGGAGGCGCCCAGCTTCAGCGCCAGCGAGCTTTCGGTGGCGCTCATGCCGGCGGTCACCATCAGAGTTTTGCCGCGGTAGCCGGCACGGAGCGCGGCTTCGAGAAACTGCGCGCCGTGATCGTCGCCCAGGTCGTAGTCGAGCAGGATGACATCCACCGGCGTCTTCTGGAGGATGCCGAGCGCTTCGGCCGAGGTCCCGCAATGGCCGGCCATTGCGAAATCCGGCTCGGAGGCCAGCAGCCGGCCGAGGCTCTCGCGGAACAGCACGTGATCGTCAAGCAGTAGCAACCGGATGGGTTCCATGTTCCGCCATGCGCGAGAATTCGCGTTCTCTGGGGCCGGCCACGGCCAGTTCGATGACGAACGAGCAGCCCGCCACGGTTGGATCGTGCCGCAGCTCGCCGTGGAAAGACCGCACGAAGGCGCGCGACAGAAACAGCCCCAGCCCGGTGGACTGCGCGCCGTGTTGAAAGGGCTGAAAGAGTTTTTCNNGCCCGTTGGCTGTTCTTGATGAGATTGAGCAACACCTGCAACAGGCTGTGACGATCGGCCCATACCGGCGGCAATTCTTCCGGCACCTGCCAATGCACATCGATTCCCGCATCGCGGCAGTAGGGCTCGAGGACGATGCGCAGCTCATCCAGGGTTTCGAACAGGTCGATGCCGGACACCGGGTCGGGACGCTGGCTGTGCTTGAGCTCGACCGAGGCAATGCGGGTGAGCGTTTCGACCAGCGATCCCAGCGCCTCAAAATCCCGATCGGCCCGGAGCGCACCGGAGCGGACCAAGTTCTCATAGATCACGGCGATGGCGCCGCAGACGTTGCGGATCTCGTGAGAAACCGCGCCCACCAGGATGCGCGAGCCGGCCAGCAACTGCTCCAGGCCGGATTCCTCGCGTTCCCGCAATTGCTCGGAAGCATCCACGACGAGGGCGGCCAGGCGCGGGCCCATGGCCGTCTGGTAGGTGGAAAAGAACACATCAGCCAGAAACACGTCGCCGCTCGCGCGCTCGCCGCGGCACTGCATCTCGGTGCGGAACGTCGGCTGCGCCGTGCCGCCGACCGGCACGCGGCCGAGCGCCGGCACATAGCGCCGGATGCTCCTACCGGTAAATTCGCCGTCGGGCACGCCGAACAGCCGGTGCGCGGCCTGGTTGGCCCGCAGGATCAGGCAATCGGTTGCCATGGTCAGGATGGCCACGGGGCTGCTTTCGATCAGAAATTCGAGCTGCTCTTCGGCGGAACGCCGCGCGGCCACTTCGCTTTCCACGCGGTGCAAGTTATCCAATTCGCGCGCCCGGCTGCGGCTGATTTCGAAGGCGAACAGCCCGGTGCCGGCCAGTGCGATGAACACCAGGAAGTCCTCCGGCAGCGACAGGCTGAGCGGAAAATGCGGCGCAAAGATGTGCGAAAGCAGCGTACACAGCGTCGCCGTGGCCAAAATCCGCCAGCGGGGCCACACGGTGCCTACCAACAGAATGGGGCCGAGATACAGGAAGCCGAACGCCAGCGGCGGATCGACCTGCCAGTCAATCAGGGCCACAGCCAGGATGAGCAGGGCGGCCGCGGCCACACGGAGGTTGCCTTGAAGTTGAGACAATCGCACTGGTAAGCCTTATCCGAATTGTAGATACAATCATGCTACAACCCAAGGCCTGGGGCTGAAAGATAGGCTGGCCGTGTCCGAAAGATAGGTGGTGGGCCCACGGTCGAAGCCGCTAAAGTCAAAGAGGAACCTCTTGCCAACCTTTTCTTCGGATCTAAGGCCTTGCCGCGAAATAACCATGCCAAATCCTGCCGAACGACGTGGCGCACGCACTCGTCGGTGCCGTGTCGAGAATCTTCTCGACACCCGCTCGGTGCTGCGGCGCCGGGCGTCGGCACGAGTGTCGACGCGGCACGCATGAGTGCGCGCGCCGCCCTGCGCATCTGCGCCGGAGTGACGGCGGCTTGCCTGGCTCCCGCCTTCGCGCAGACGGCGCTCACGTGGCAACAGGTGAAAGAGAAGTTCGCCGCCAGTAACCCCACGCTGCAGGCCGGTCAAATAAACATTCAAGAGGCCAAAGACCAGGAAATCACCGCCAACCTGCGCCCCAACCCGAATTTCTCATTCACCCTCGATCAGCTCGACCCGTTCAGCCCGAACCCGTACCGGCCATTGGCGAACATGGAGCCGCTGGCGAGTTTCGATTACCTGCACGAGCGGCAGCACAAGCGCGAGCTGCGCCTGGAAAGCGCGCAGAAGGGCACCGCCGTCGCCGTGTCGCAACAGACGGACCTGGAGCGCACCCTGCTGTTCACGCTGCGCACCGCTTTTGTACAGACCTTGCAGGCGAAACAAGTGCTGGCGCTGGCCAAGGACAATTTGGAATACTTCGGCAAAGAGCTCGGCATTAGCCGCGAGCGCTACAAAGCCGGCGACATCGCGCGTGTGGACCTGGACCGCATCGAGCTGCAGTTGCCGCAGTATCAATCCGATTACGAAACGGCGATGGTGAATCTGCGCACCGCCAAGATCACTCTGCAGGCCATGTTGAGCGACCGCTCCCCGGTGGACCAATTCGACGTGACGGGGCCGTTCGATTTCGCCGAGCAACTGACGCCGCTCGAAGACTTTCATACCGTCGCGCTGGCCACCCGGCCGGATCTGAAAGCGGCGGCGCAGGCGGTGGACAAGGCGGAAACCGACCACCGGTTGGCCGAAGCCAATGGCTCGACCGATCCGACATTCAGCGTGGACTTCGGCCGCAACCCTCCCATCCCCGTCTACATGGGCGTTAGCATCAGCATTCCGCTGCGCATTTTCGACAAGAACCAGGGCGAAAAAGCGCGCACCGAGATCGATATCAAGCACGCCGAGCGGCTGCGCGACGCCGCGCAGAACCAGGTCTTCAGCGATGTGGATTCGGCCTACTTTACGGTGGCGTCGGCGGTGAATCTGCTACGAGGGTACCGTGGCGCGAACGGCTTTCTCGATCGCGCCACCAGCGTGCGCGACATCGTTTCCTTTTCCTACCAACACGGAGGCGCGGCGCTGGTGGACTTTCTGGATGCACAGCACGATTACCGGGCGGTTCAAGTCGCGTACCTCAATCTGATCGCCAGTTATCTGACGGCCGCGGGGCAGTTGAACCTGGCCGTTGGCCGCGAGGTGATTCCATGAAGCTCGCACGGGGCATGACCGGTTGCGCTCTTGTGGCGTTGGCGCTGGCGATGGCTGGCTGCCGGGCCAAGGGCCAGCCGGATCCCAAGGCCGAAGCGCCGCCGCCGGCGCAGGTCGAAAATGAAACCGACGTGAACCTGGTCAAGGTGGACCATCCCGAGCAGTTCCCTCTGGCCACCGCGGAATTGCGCGAGACGACGCCCGAACTGCAAGTTACCGGCGTGGTGAGCGTGGATGTCTCGCGCAACGTGCCGGTGATTTCGCTCGCCTCCGGCCGCGTGGTCGAAATTCACGCCAAGCTCGGCGACACCGTCACCAAAGGGCAGTTGCTGATGCGCGTGCAAAGCTCCGATATTTCTTCGGCCTTTTCCGATTATCGCCATGCGCTGGCCGATCAGAAGCTGTTGCGGGCGCAACTTTCCCGCACGCAACTGCTCTACGACAAGGGCGCCATGGCGCAAAAAGATCTCGAAGTGGCGCAAGACGCCGCCGACAAGGCGCAGGTGGATGTGGACACGGCGCTGGAGCGGCTCAAGGTGCTGGGCGTCGACGTCGACCACCCCAGTTCGCTGGTGGACATCTTCGCGCCGATTTCCGGCGTCATCGTCGAACAGAACGTTACCAACGCCGGCGGCGTCAAGACGCTCGACAATTCGCCCAACCTGTTCACCATCGCCGATCTTTCCAACGTCTGGGTAATCTGCGACGTGTATGAGAACGACCTGGCGAGTGTGCGCCTCGGCGAGTTCGCCGACATCCATCTCACCGCTTATCCGGGACAGGCGCTGCGCGCCCGCATCGACAATATCGGCCCCATCATGGATCCCAACATCCGCACCGCCAAGGTACGGCTGCAAGTTTCCAATCCCGGGGTGATGCGCCTGGGCATGTTCGTTACGGCCACCTTCCACGGCCAGCACGCAGAATCGCGCGCCGTGGTGCCCGCCGCGGCCGTACTGCACCTGCACGACCGCGATTGGGTTTATGTTCCGGCCGGCGAAAAGGCGTTCCGCAGGGTGGAAGTGACGGGCGGCAAGATGCTGCCCCCGAATCTTCAGGAAGTGCTGAGCGGCATCGCGCCGGGCGCTCGCGTGGTCTCCAATGCCCTCGTGCTCCAGAACACCGCGGAGCAATAAGCGGGTGATCGGGATATGATCCGGCGAATCGTCGATTTCGCGCTCACCAGCCGCTTTCTCGTCGTAGTGATCGCTGCGCTGCTGTTTTTCTGGGGCGTCATTTCCTTTGAAAAGCTGCCGATCGAGGCGTATCCCGACGTGGCCAACAACTACGTCCAGGTCATCACGCAGTGGCCGGGACGCGCGGCGGAGGAAGTCGAGCAGCAGGTGACCATTCCGCTCGAAATCGTGATGAACGGATTGCCGCACCTGGAACATCTGCGTTCTACTTCCTTGTTCGGGCTCTCCAGCCTGATGTTGGTCTTCGACGACGATTCCGATAACGACTGGAACCGCTCCAAGGTGCTGGAGCGCCTCGCACAGGTCACTCTGCCTCAGGGCCTGCAACCGCAGATGGGCACCGACTGGAGCCCGGTGGGGCAGATCTATTGGTACTCGCTGCACAGCGATAATCCCGAGTACGATCTGCTGGAACTGAAAGCGCTCGAGGATTGGGTGCTCGAAAAGCAGTTCAAATCGGTGCCCAACGTGGTCGACGTGGCCAGCTTTGGCGGCGCCACCAAGGAATACCAGGTGCGCATCGACCCGGATAAGCTGGTGGACTACGGTTTGAGCATCGGGCAGGTGGAGCAGCAGCTCGGCAACAATAACGTGAATGCGGGCGGCAACTTCATCGAGCAGGGCTTGCAGCAAGTCAATGTGCGCGAGGTGGGACTGGTCGATCATGTCGAGGACATCGGCAAGATCGTGTTGAAGACGCAGAGCGGCACGCCCGTTCGCGTTTCCGGCATTGCCACGGTCGAACAGGGCCCCAAGATCCGGCTGGGGCAGATCGGTAAGGCAATCCACCGCGCCGACGGCAGGGTCATCGACAATGACGATGTCATCGAAGGCATCGCGCTGCTGCGCAAGGGCGCCGATTCCGACCAGGTGCTGAAGGACATTCACGCCAAAGTCGACGAGCTGAACAACAGCATTCTGCCGCCCGGCGTCAAAGTGGTTCCGTTCCTGGACCGCAGCGACCTGGTGCACTACACCACGCACACCGTGCTGCACAACCTCACCGAGGGAATCATTCTGGTGGCTATCGTCCTGTTCCTGTTCCTCGGGAATGTGCGCGGCGCGCTGATCGTGGCCTTGACCATCCCGTTTTCGCTGTTGTTCGCCGCGATTTGCCTCGACCTGCGCCACATTCCCGCCAACCTGCTCTCGCTGGGTGCGCTCGATTTCGGCATGGTGGTGGATGGAGCGGTAGTGATGGTGGAGAACATCGTGCGGCATCTGGGCGAGCGCGCAACGCCCAAAACGGCCATGGAGCGCATTCGTGAGGCCGCGCATGAGGTGCAGCGGCCGGTGTTTTACGCCATCGCCATCATCATCACGGCGTACCTGCCCATCTTTACCTTGCAGAGCGTGGAAGGGCGGCTCTTCAAGCCGATGGCGTGGACGGTGGCCTTCGCGCTGGCCGGCGCCCTGCTCTTTTCCATCGTGCTGGCGCCGGTGCTGGCGAGCTTCCTGTTCCGCCGCGAAACCAGGGAATGGCACAACCCGGTGCTGATGTTCGTGACCCACCGGTACCAGGCGGCCTTGAAGTGGTCCATCGAGCATCGTTGGGCGCCGGTGGGCATGGCCGCGCTCTGCGTAGCGGCGGCCGTGTACCTGCTGACCAGCGGCGTCATCGGTTCCGAGTTTTTGCCGCACCTGGACGAGGGCGCCATTTGGGCGCGCGGCACGCTGGCACCATCGACTGGCCCCACCGAGGGCACCCGGCTGATGAACCAGGCGCGATTGATTTTCGCCTCGTTCCCCGAGGTCACGCAAGTCGTGTCGCAAGTCGGCCGGCCCGACGATGGCAACGATACCACCGGCTTTTTCAACACGGAATACTTCGTCGACCTGAAGCCCAAGGACCGGTGGCGACCGGTATTTCGCCAGAACAAGGAAGAGCTGATCGCCGCGCTGGACCGCGAGGTGGAGAAACTGCCGGGTGTGCTCTGGAATTTTTCGCAGCCCATCTCCGACAACATGGAAGAAGCGGTCAGCGGCGTCAAAGGTGAGCTCGCCGTCAAGATCTACGGCACCGATTTGAAACTGCTCGAAGCCAAAGGCGACGAGATCGTCAACGTGATGCGTACTGTCCGCGGCGTAGAGGATCTGGGACTGTTCCGCGTGATCGGGCAGCCGAACCTCGAATTCCGCGTGAACCGCGATACCGCGGCGCGCTACGGTATCAACGTCGCCGATGTGCAGGACGCCATTCAGACGGCCGTCGGCGGCAACGCCATCAGCCAGGTGCTGCAAGGCGAGCAGCGCTTCGATCTGGTGGCGCGCTACTTGCCGGCCTATCGCGATAGCCGGGAAGCCATCGAACGCATCCGGCTGCTCAGCCCCTCCGGCGAGCGCGTTTCGCTGACGCAGTTGTGCAACGTCCGGGAACTGGACGGCGCTTCGGAGATTTACCGCGAGGCGAACTCCCGCTACGTGGCGCTGAAGTATTCCGTGCGCGGCCGCGACCTGGGCAGCACGGTCGAAGAAGCTATCCGCAAGGTTGGTCGGCAGGTGAAGCTGCCCAAGGGCTATACCATCGATTGGGCCGGCGAATACGCCAGCCAGCAGCGCTCGCAGAAACGCCTGATGGTGGTGCTGCCGGTCACCGTTTTAGTGATCTTCATCATTCTCTACACTATGTTCCATTCCTTCAAATGGGCCGGCCTGATGCTGGTGAACATGGCCATGGCGCCGCTCGGCGGGCTCGCGGCTCTGCTGGTAACGGGCACGCATATGTCGGTATCGTCGGGCGTCGGTTTTCTGGCGCTGTTTGGGGTGTGCGTGCAGACCGGCGTCATCATGCTGGAGTACATCAACCAGCTTCGCGCGCGCGGCCATTCGGTGGAGGAGGCCGCCATTCAAGGGGCCGTGCTGCGCTTGCGGCCGATCATGATGACCACGCTGGTCGCCACGCTGGGATTGCTGCCCGCCGCGCTCTCGCACGCCATCGGCTCCGACTCGCAGCGCCCCTTCGCCATCGTGATCGTCGGCGGACTCATGGTGGCCATGGTGATGAACGTCTTCCTGCTCCCCACCGTGTACGTTTGGGTGGCGCGACAGCACGACAGGCTGCCCGAGCCTGACCTGGCGGAAGAAGTGTAGCGCGCATCTGCCGGCGTGGCGCGGGCTGTCAAGCCTGCTGAGCCGAGAGTCATCTCGGCTTTTCTTAATCTCGACGCTGCGGGCAGGACCGCGCTTGAGCTTACTGCAGCACCGGCAGCTCGAGATAATCCGGCGGCACGAAGAGGCTGCCTTCGGTGATGCCGCCTGGCGAGATGCGGGCGAGTCTCCGCGCCAGTTCGCCGGCGTCGAGATGCCCGGCAAGCGCCTCCGCGAAGGCCTGCGAAACCGCCGACACCTGCGCCGCCGATTCGTGCGCGAATTCCAATCGAAAATGACGGATGCCCGCCGCCAGCCACGCTTCCAAGTGCGCGGCAGCTTGTTGCGCCTCGGCACCGAAGACAGTGTTGCGGCAACCGACGTCAGCCATCACGGGATGCGCGCGGCCGCTCGAGTCTCGTAGCGCTAGACGATGTTCGTCGCAGGGCCGGCCGCAATCCCGATAGCTCGATCCGGTCGAAAGAAAACGGCAGAACACGCAGTGCTCGGTGTGGAAGACCGGCATGTGGTGGAACGCCACCGTCTCCATGCGGCTCGCGCCCACGGCCCGCGCCAGGTCCGCCACCTGCGCCGCATTCAAATCGTGCGTGGGCGCGATCGAATCCAGGCCCAGCGCCAGCAGCTCCGCGGCGGTGATGGCGTTGGCCGCGTTGAGGCTGAAATCGCCCGCCAGCGCGGCGTGAGGCCGGCCTCGCAGCGCCTCGAGCAAGCCGGCCGAACGCACCAGGATCGGGCAATCGCAGCTCAGCAGGAAATCGGCCACCCGCTCCTCGCCCGGCTTCAGGATGCGCGGGCTGGCCACGCGCGGGCTTAGGCCGGCCGCGCGCACCCGTTCGAGCGACGGCTTGAGGCCGTAGAGATCCAGGTAATCGAGCGTGATACTGGCCGGGCGAAACTCGATGGCGGCATCCAGTTGCTCTGGCGTGCGCACCAGGAGATGCAAGCCGGACTCCATCCGGTTGGCAGGCGAAATCCGCTTCGGACCTGAAAACCGGGGCGCCTGCCCCACTGCCTCGCTAAGTCCGCCGGCAGCAAAGTGGGGCGGGCGCCCCGGTTTTCGGGTCCGAAGCGGATTTCGCCTGCCAACCTCTCCACCCGCTCCGATGCTTACGATTTCATCGAGCACCGTCATCGGATCCCGTATCTCGATCGGCTGCGGCGTTGTCGCCGCCGCTTCCAGCCGCTCCACCGCATCGCGCCGCAACTGATTGAGCAGCGACGCTGGCGCGAACGGCGCGCCCTCCACCGTCAATTCGAGACCGGCCAGCCGGTAGGGCGTGTTGCCCAGCCGGGAGAACTGCTCGCGCAGCAGCTCGGCATCGAGCGCCCGGTTGCGTGCTCCGCCGAGCGGCGCAGCGGATTCCACCGTAACCTGAATGCCGCCGGCTTCCCACACGGCGGTGAGCGGCGCGCCTTCCGGCGCGGTGACGCGCACGCTCACCGGCAGCCGTTCAGCGGGAAGCGCGCGGATACGCTTTTCGAGCTCCGGATCGTTGGTGCGCCAGACCAGGTCGCCGCGGCGTATGCGGGCGTGGTCCAGCGCGCGGTTGGCGAAGCGCAACTCAATGGCGCCGCCGCGCGGCAGCACCTCGAAAATGCGTCCGCCTTCCTCCGGCTCTTCCGGGCTGCGCCAATCGGCGGCGTCGAACACCACTCCATCGCCGGGTTTGAGCGGCGCCAACTGGTGCGCTTCGGCCGGATCGATGGTCACGCCGGTTTCCGAAATTGCGGTCACGCGTCCCATCCGGACGCCGCGATGACGGGGCGCGCGCCCGCGCACCAGCGCCTGGTGATCCGTGCCGTTCAAAAAGTGCGGGCCCGATCCGCGCGAGTAAACCTGCTCCAGATCGAGCTCCTGGCGCGTGTCGATATTGGCCTCGCGGCCTTCCCACGCGGCGTCCACCGCTTGCCGATAAGCGCGCGTGGTGAGCGAGACGTAATCCGCGTCTTTGTAGCGGCCTTCGATCTTCAGTGCGGCGATGCCGATCCCGACGATCTCCGGTATCTGCCGCAGCGCGAACAGGTCGCCCGGCGAAAGCAGATAGCGGGCGTCGCCCAGCGGCTTCACTTTGCCATCCACAATCAACTCGTATGGCAAGCGGCAGGCCTGCGCGCACTGGCCGCGATTGGCGCTGCGGCCGCCCCAGGCCTCGCTTGAAAAGCACTGCCCGGAATAGGCCACGCACAGCGCGCCGTGAACGAAGATCTCCAGCTCGCAGCTTGTTTCGGCGCGAATGGCGCGCACCTCGGCGAGAGAAAGCTCGCGCGCCAGGGTGACGCGCCGTGCGCCCAGGCTCTGCGCCAGGCGCACCCCGGCGGCGCTGGTAACGCTCATCTGCGTGCTGGCGTGAAGCTCCAGATCCGGCGCAATCGCCCGCGCCAGCTTCAAAATCCCCAGGTCCTGCACGATGATGGCGTCTGCGCCGGCTTCGGCGATCGCCGCCAGCGCGCGCGCCGCTTCCCGCAGCTCGTGATCGAACACCAGCGTGTTGAACGTCACGAAGCCGCGCGCGCCGCGGCGGTGCAGCGCAGCCATCGCTTGCGGCAATTCGCCAAGCGCGAAGCCCACCTTGGCGCGGGCCGTGAAGTGCCGCAGGCCGAAATACACCGCGTCGGCGCCGGCATCGAGGGCGGCTTCCAGTTGCGGCCAGTATCCGGCCGGACTCATCACTTCCGGTTTGCGGGCAATGCCCATGGCGGGTATGGCTTCAGGTTAGCAGAACCCCGCCGCGCTGCCTTCGGTTACTTCCATTCAGAGGAACGATTTGACAAAATGGTTGTGGCAACAGGTGTTACCGTTGCCGCGCGGCCGAGCTCTGTGCGCCGTCACAAGAGCGTAAGGAGATTCTACCAATGAAAGCAATCGAAATCATCGTTTCCGCGGCTTGTCTCTCGCTGTGCGCAGCCTCCGCGCCGGCACAGGAGCCCGCGAATTCATCCGGCGCGAAGGTGCGGGTCGGCGTGTACGACTCGCGGGCGATCGCGGTGGCATTCGGCAATTCCGAAGCCTGGCAAGCCTCCACCGGCAAGCAACTGGCGGCCATGAGGGCCGAGTATAACGCGGCCAAGGCCGCGGGAAATCAGAAACGGGTTGCGGAGCTGGAGGCGCAGGGCAAAGCCCAACAAACCCTCGTGCACAAGCAGGGCTTCAGCACCGCGCCGGTCGACGACATTCTGAAGAACATTCAGGACAAGCTACCCGAGATCGCCAAAGCCGCGGGCGTCAGCGCGATTGTCTCCAAGTGGGACAAAGACGCGCTCGCGAAATACCAATCAGCCGAACTGGTTGACATCACGATGCCGCTGGTCAACGCGTTCCACCCGACCGAACGGCAACTGAAGTTCGCCATCGACATCCAGAAGCAGGCCCCCATTTCATTGGAGGAAGCCGAGAAAATGGACAACTGAGGGGCCGGATGCCGGCAAATCAGTGCGGCGACCGCCGGCCTGCACTTCTGTTATCCTCGGCTCATGGAAGATCGTCGTTTCAGCGACGTGGGTGGAACCCCAGGTGGACTCGGCCACTTTGTGATGGGCTTCATCATGACGTGCGCCGGCGCATATTTTCTGGCCGACCGGGTAACCGTGGTCGGCTCCTATTGGAGTTTCTATGGCGGAAGCTCCTTCGGTATCACGCTCATACCCTTGCTGATTTGGCGTGGGACTATTATTCTGGAACGGCCGCAGCATCCCCGGATGGCTGCTGACCTGCGCGGGAGCGATTTTCATTTTTGCCGGCGTGATTGCCAACATGCACATCTACTTCCAGCCGACCAGCCTGATCCACACAATCATCATGCTGGTGCTGCTGGTAGGCGGCCTGGGACTCATCGCCCGCTCGATGCGTTCAACCCGCGGCGCGCCTCCGGAGTAATAAGGTGGGACAGACCATCGCTTTTCGTGGTCTGTCATCACTCGACAGAGCACGAGACCCTGACAGACGACACAAGCCGATCGTCCGTCCTACCTCTGGGCCGGGCGTGCCCGGCCCCTGCAAAGCTGCACACCTCTATTGGCGTTCGGCTGAGTCGCGATTCAGCGCGTGTTCAAACCTGCCCGCGATTGCCGGAGTTTTGATGTCGCCGGTCAGAATTTCGCGATTCGTTACGTCGCGGCCATAGAGTTCCCGGTTGCTATCCCCATCCGGACGGAGCGTCGCGCCTTCCAGCGAGATGCCCGCGAACAGCCCGTGAGACCGGGAATACGATAGCATTTCCGCGCTCATCATGGCGTCCGTTTCAGCGGCCAGGTCGCGGCCAACCGGGCCCGCCGCCGCGGTCGCTTCTCCGCCCAGCGTGAACTTGTCGGACAAGAGGTGCCTCATTCCGCCATCGTTCATCACCAGCAATACAACATCGGTCTCCGAAAGGCCAATCTGGAATCCGACGCTGCCACCTTCAACCCGCATCGCGGCCGGCGCGCTCCAACCCATGCCGCCGTGCTCGCGGCATACCGCGAACCCGCTGCCATACTTCGCGCCGAAGATGAATCCGGCCTTTTTCATGCCTGGCACGACAACCACGCATTTCGCCTTATTTATCAAATCTTGGGGAATACCTTTGTCGGCAGCCCTCATCATATCCGTCAACGCGTCGGCCGAAGCGTCCAGCCTGTCCTCAACCTTGACTTCTCTGTCCGCCGCGAAAGCCACGGCACTCATGGAACCCGCAACTGCCAAAATGGCTACCAGTGTTTTACGCATTCAAAGTTCTCCTCTTCGGCTTCCGTAGAGCACATCGGCTTCCAGTGTGCTGGCGATAACTTCGATGCCGTCTTCTCCTTACGGTGCACACATTTGCGCCTACGGCATGATTCGGGATGCGGTGTAAGATCTGCACCCCGGTACGCAGATGTTGCCGAAACTGGACGCCCTGAAGCCCGGCGCCTGGCTGGGCTGGCAGTGCGCTACACTCGAACCTTGCTTCATGCCCAGCCGCGCTAAACCACTCGACCCCACCGATCGCCGCCTTTGGCGCGTGCTGATTCCGTCGCTCGTTCTGTTTGGCTTGAACGCGCTGATTTGCGCGCCGCTCTACCGCGTCGAGTACCTGGATCAGATGAGCTCGGTGGAAGGCGTCTTCATTGCCTTGGCACGCTACATGCGCGACCACGCAGGAGATCTCTATTGGTGCCCGCTCTGGTTCGGCGGCATGCCGTTTCAGAACACGTATCCGCCGCTGCTGCATGCGCTGGTGGCGCTGGTATCGGCCACCGTCCGCATTTCGCCGGCGCTAGCCTACCACGCGGTCACGGCGTTCTTCTATTGCCTGGGACCGGTCACGCTCTTCTGGCTTCTCAAGAAACTCACCGGCCGCACGGCGCCGAGCTTTGCGGCAGGGCTGCTGTACTCCTTGTTTTCGCCGTCCGCGGCGTTGCTGCCGGAAATCCGCGCCGATATCGGCGGCCTGCTGCACGCCCGCAGGCTGCAGTGCGTCGTCCATTATGGCGAAGGACCGCACGTAGCGTCGCTGGCACTGATCCCGCTGGCGATCCTGACTCTGGAACTCGCCTTCACCAGCCGCCGGCCGATCCACTTCTTCTTGGCTGTTCTGGCCTGTATGGCCGTTGTCCTGACGAACTGGCCGGGGGCGGTGGCTTTGACCATGGTTCTGATCGCCTGGATCTGTTCCAAGCAACGTTTCGACATACTCCGCGCCGCCGGTCTGGTGTCTCTGGTTGCGATTGTGGGATATGCGATCGCGTCCCCTTGGTGCCCGCCTTCGACGGTTCGCGTGGTTTTCGGGAACGCGCAGCGCGCGGGGGGTGCCTATGGAATCGGTTTGCGGCAGTTCATGTGGATGTTGATGCTGGCCATTGCGTGCTGTGCGTTGCGGTTCGTGTTACTGCGCTGGCGGGCATCCGGGCTGATTCGATTCTCCGCGCTGCTTACTTTGATTTCGGGCGCGGTCATCGTCGCCGCTTCCCATGGCAAGTATCTTCTCCCGCAGCCGCAGCGATTTCATCTGTTATTCGAGTTAGCCGTCACAATCCTGGCGGTATTCGCGTTATGGCCGGCATTATCCCGGTTACCCCGGTTCTGGAGCAGGATTGGCATTGGCGTAGCCTGCCTGCTGACTGGCGTGCAAGTCTGGAACTATAGCCTGTATGGCAGGCAGTTAATGCGTCCGATCGACATTCGCCAGACCATCGAGTACCGCGTCGCCGATTGGCTCAACCGCAACGGGCCGTACACGCGAGTCTTCGCCCCGGGTTCCATGTCTGTGTGGCTGAACGCCTTCACGGACACGCCGCAGCTCGCCGGCTGCTGCGACCAGAGTTCGCCCAACTTTGAAAGCCTGGTCGCTGGGTATACGGTCTATACGGACCAAAACGCGGGAAATCGGGGCGCATATTATTCGCTGATCTGGCTGAAGGCGTTCGGCGTGCAAGCGATCGCGATGGACGGCGCGGCAAGCACGGAGGCGTATCACCCTTTTGCTCATCCGAAGAAATTTGACGGCATGCTGCACCGGCTGTGGGAGCAGGGCGACAACGAAATCCTGGAAGTTCCCGAGCGAACCGCCGGTCTGGCCCACGTGATTCCCGAAGCCGCCTTGGCGCGCCGCACGCCGGTCCACGGCCTGGATGTGGCGCCACTTCTGCCGTACATTGCCGCGCTGGACGACCCCGCGCTGCCGCCAGCGGCAACCGATTGGCGTAATCAGCATGACGCCACCATACAAGCGCGGCTCAATAAAGGACAGCTCGTATCCGTCCAACTGACTTACTCGAAGGGATGGCATGCCACGATCAACGGCCAACCACGGGAAGTAATGGGGGATGCGATCGGCCTGCTGGCCATTCGCCCGCGTTGCGAAGGCGATTGCGTCATCCGGCTCACTTACGATGGCGGCACTGAAATGCTCGTCGCCCGAATCGCCTCCTGGTCAATGGCCGGCCTGCTTCTAGCCGGCGTCTTACTCGCCGAATGGAAGCGGCGAACGGAGCCGCGACCATAGGCAGCGGTCATCGCGTCAAACCAAGAACCTCGCCGCGCCTAAAAGTGGAATCCCAGCGTTGCCGTGATGGCGCGCGGCGTGACGTAGTGCGTGCCGCTGAAAGTCGACAGGAAATTGTACAGGGCTTCTTTGTTGGTCAGATTGACTACCGTCAGGCGCGCGCTCCACTTGTAGCGGTCGCCGCCGAAGAGGTTGTCGTGGCCCACGGCGACGTCGAAAAGATTGCGCGGCGCCACGCGCGGCGGGTTGAGGTCGTCATTTTCAGTGCCGGCGGCCGGTATCTTGAGTAGCGTGGACCCGTACTGCGACGCAGCGCACAGGCCGGTGGGGCTGATTGGTGTGGTCGCGGTGGCGTGCACGCTGCCGCAATAGAGTCCCGCCTGGAACTGTTGGTCCGGCGTCAAGTTGGAAACGTCCACCACCGAGCCGGTCCCGTCCGGCCCATTCGCGCAGTTGCCGCCAGCGCACGGCACTGGCCCCGCGACCAGCCCGCTGTCATACCGCCAGTTGAAGCCGAACCACGGACCTTTTTTCCATGGCTGGTATTGCACGTGCGTCGTCTCGTTGAAGCTCTCGTCGTGGTCGATGCGGAACACCGTGGCACCGCCCGGCGTGGCGCCAATGCCGCTGATCTGCGGCGTGAAGAAGCGCGCTGCAACGTGAGAGAAGACCACGTACGCGGTCAGCCCATGGTAATTGGGCATGCTGGCGCGAACCGCATAGCCGGGAATCTTGGAGCGGTCCCACTCGATGGGGAAGGTGATTGGCGAGGCGCCCAGCACGCTAAAGTCGTAAGCTTTGTGCGTGTACTTCCAAATGTATTCGCCATCCACTACCAGGTATTTTCCAAAGGCCTGCTGCAAGCCGGCGTGGAACTCGTTGCGCCAGCCCGGACCCAGCGGGGCGGTCTCGCAAGGTCCGGTAGCCGACATGATGGCATTGATCACCGGATCGTTACAGCCCAGACTGGAGAGGACCAGATTCTCGTTGAAAGGCGTTTCGAGCGAGCGGGCATAGGAAATCCGCAGCACGGTTCCGGTTGGCTTGATATTGTAAGCAATCCCCAGTCGCGGCTCGGGCTGGCTGGCGCTGGTGATGCCGCGGTAGACATCCTCGCGGAACCCCACGTTGAACGACCAGTTCTTAATCGTGATGCTGTCCTGAATAAACATGCCCACCTCACGAATGTCGGCATGGCCGTAATAGTGATACAGGCCGCTGGTAGAATTCGGGCAACCGTCGGAGGCCGGCAAGGACCCTGTCCGTGTAAGATCGTAGCAGCCGAGCAGAGGGTTGAACGCGGGATTGGGCTGCAGCGCGCCCATGCACTGCGTCGGATCGGTGATCGACGCGAGCGTATTCGGACTACCGTCGGCATTCAAGCAAACCGCGTTTGTGCCAGGATTGACCAGCCCGAGAGCGTCTCTCTCCGTGATGATGGTGTCTTGATACGTCACGCCCGCCTTGATGTTGTGCACACCCCTGACGTAGGACACGCTGGTGCGCGCGCCGAGATTGGTAAGCCGGCGATTCTGGCCGATGGTCTCGGACTGCAGATCCGGAATCAGGTCCGCGAAGGGATTTCCGCTCGGGTAATAGTTGTATTGATCCTGCCGCACGAAGCCGCCGAACGTAAGTACGGTGTGCGGGTTGAGCAGGCGGGTCCAGGCCGGCGCAACGTTAAACGTGCGGATCTGAGAACGCTGGTCGGTCGAGCCCACCGGCACACCGTTCGGTCCAAGCCCTCCGTTATCCGCCACCAGCCCGGACCATGCAGTTGCGTTCTGGGCGTCGAACGAATTCGGCGTCTGGAACCACGACCGGGTGAAGCCGAAGTTCACGTTGATACTGTCCGACTGCGAAGGCTTGAGGTCGACGCGATCGAAGAAATTCTCTTCATTGCCTCGGTCGTGCATGACGGCGAGTTCCGGTCCGTCCAGAAAGCGGCCGCTCTGGAGGCCGCTGGCGGCGATGAAGTTGCCCCACCAGTTGCCGCCGTACGCGAGGTTGAAGCTGCCGCCGCCAGTGCCGAAGCTGCCGTAGGTAGCGTCGATTTCGCCATGCGGCTGAGTGACGCCCAGGCCGGATCGCGTGGTCACCACGATTACCAGGCTGGTCTTGTCGCCGTATTCGGCCGGCGGCGCGCCTTCGATCACTTCCATCGACGCCACCGAATCGAGCGGAATCTGATTCGAGAAAACCTTGCTTTGCTGGTCGGTGATGGGCTGGTCGTCCACCGAAAATGAATTGGACGCGTGATCGCCGAGTCCATGAAACAGACCGTCGGAATCGGCGGCGACGCCGGGAACGCTGGCCGTTACCAGCGAGCTGAGCGATGAGGATTGGCTGTCGAGCGGGAGCCTGTCGAACAGTGCGCGATCGACATCGGTGTGCGTGGTCGGAACGGTCTCCAGCAGATCCTGCGAACCTTCCACATCCACGGTCACTTTCGACTCGCCGAGTTGCAGGTTGATCTTCAGCTCGACCGGGACCGATGTCCGAACGTTGACGTCCTGGACGCCGACCTGGAAGCCGGACGCGCTGGCAGACAAGTGATAGTTGTTGAACGGGACGTTGGCGAATGCAAAATTCCCAAGCGCGTCGGTAGCGGTGCTGCGATTGAGCTGAGAAACCGGGTTCTGAATCTCCACCACCGCGCCCTTGATCGCGGCTCCGCTCGGATCGAGAACCGAACCGCGAATGGTCCCCGAACTACTACCGCTCGACTGCGCATAACTCAGGACGCCGCAACTCAACCCCACGGCAAGCCAAGTCAGAGTAACCCTCGCGTATCTCATCATCTTTGTCTATTGTCTGCGGGCGAATTGGCTGAACCCTAGGACAATTCGACCGGCGGGCGGGTCAGAGCGGCAAGCGGGCTACTTCTGGCGGCAGGCGGACTGGTCGAGAGGGGCTGTGGTATTGGGGCGGGCGGCCAAACGGGGGTCACACACCCGTGTGGCTGCTCACAGCTCCACGGCACGCCACTTATGACGGGCGGTCCGATGGACCGTCGCTCGAACTGCCTGACCTATCACCCCACCTTTCGCTTTTCTCGCTTGGTGAGTGTTTGGTGCAACAGCGATTTGATGTAGGTCTGGTAAGGCAGACCCATCTGTTCAGCCTGCTTTCGGGCCAACGCCAAATCCGCTTCGGGAATCCGTAGCGCCACCATCGGCGCTGGCGACTTCTTGGACGCAGCTATCCGCGCCCGCAGTTTCTCCTTCGTCAACACCTGAGCTTCGCCATTCTTCACGGCGGCAAGTAGCTGTTTGCCGTGTACGTTGCGGTTCTTATACCACCACTCCGCCTCTTCCGCCTCGGTGGCGAAAGCCGGCATGACGCGGTTCGCTCGTTCCTCCATCCGGTTCTTCATTTTGGTCTCTCCAGAAAAGCCCTTCTGTCCGAAACACTAGCCGGAAAGGCCGTAATGGCTCGTACCTTGCCTTTGCGGATAGTCCACGCCACTGACAATAAACGGCCTGCATTCGTAAGGCCGACAGAGCGGTATCGCTCTTCGTTCTCGATCAGTTCGAAACTCAGGTCGACAGGATCGTGGTTCAGCAATTGCTCAAACTCCGAGGGCGCTACCTTGTGGGCCTCCAGGTGCTTCCTGTTCTCGTCATCCCAATCGAACTCGACTCCACTGGCCACCACCCGGTATTGTATCGCAACGTATATACGTGCAGGATTGGCTACCAGCCGCCGTCTCATTCGCTCAGCAACTCTCGCAAACCATGCGCCCGCCGTTTGCTTGCCACGAACTGCTGATCGTTGCTCAATGTAATCAGCCAGCGCTGGCTGCTCAGCGCGCTCATCTTGCGGACGTGATCCACGTTGATCAACGCGTTGCGGTGGATGCGCTGGAAGCTGGATCGGCCCAGCCGCTGTTCGATGATTTTCAGCGTCTGCGTAGCCAGGTACTTCTTCCGTGCGGTGACGATCCACACCAGGTCGCCCTCGGCCTGAAAGGCGAGGATCTCAGTCGCATCGAGGAGAAAATACTCCTCGCCGACTTTGCCGACGATCTTCCGCGGTCGCGGCCCTGGTCCGGGCGCCGCGATTTCCTGAAGCTGCGCCAGTTGGTCTGCCGCCTGGCGGCCGCTGACGCGACTGGCCCGCTCGACGGCTTGCCGCAATCGTTTCTGCCCCACCGGCTTGAGCAGGTAGTCTATGGCTCCGGCCTCGAACGCCTGGACCGCGTAGCTGTCATAAGCGGTGACAATCACGATCACCGGCATGTGGGAGCCGCGCCGGATACTGCTCACCACTTCAAACCCGCTCATGGCCGGCATTTGAAGATCGAGTAAGACCAGATCGGGCTTGTGTCTGGCAATCTGATCGAGCGCTTTGGCGCCGTTGTCGGCTTCGCCAATCACTTCCACGCCATTCATCAATCCCAATTCCTCGCGCAGCACTTGGCGGGCGATGGGCTCGTCATCGACGATCAGAGTTCTCAGTGGCATTGTGGAATGCAATCGGAGCCGCGACCAAAGGGAGCGGTCAACGCCGATCCAACCGGTCATTTCATGACAGGCCTACGAAACAATTCTTACATGAGTCGTCGCAGGGATGGAAAGCTCCGCGGTCGCCGTGCCAGGATTGAATGCGAGGCGCAACCCGGCGGCGGAGCCGTAGCAGATTTCGAGCCTGCGCCGCAGATTGTCGAGGCCAACCCCCGCGCCCGGACTGTCGGCAGCGTCGCCGGCGGAGCTGTTTTCCACCAGGATGCGCATCTGCCCTCCCCGCATTTCGCCGCGGATACGAACGTAGCCAGGCTCGGCGCTGGGGGCTATGCCGTGGCGGATCGCGTTCTCCACCAGCGGCTCGACCGATAACGCGGGGATGGGAACGTCGAGAAGCGCCGCGTCCACGTCGATCTCCACCTTTAGCCGGCTGCCCAGACGAGACTGTTCCACCTCCAGATAAGCCCGCACGATTTGCATTTCCTGCGCCAACGGCACGAAGGTCTTCTCCGATTGCAGGAAGTAGCGAAAAATCTCAGCCAGGTTGAGCACCATGCGGCGTGCGCGTGCGGCTTCGCGCGGTATGGTGCCGTATACGGCGTTGAGGGCGTTGAACAGAAAATGCGGATTGATTTGCGATTGCAAGGCGCGCAACTCGCCCTGCGAAACCAGCCGCTCCATTTCCCGGCGGCGCAACGATTCCACTTTTTCGGAGACTTCGACGGCGGCACGCGCCAGCATATCGAAATCTTCGCTCAGGTAGCGCCGTCCACCCTCGCGACGACCGAGAAGGATGAGCTTGGAACTGCCCGAGCCGAGCCGCACCGGTACCACCGCTTCCGCCCAGTCCCACCTGCGCAGCGATGGTGCGTCCGCGATGGCGTTGGCAGGCGCCGGGGCGTGCAGGTTTTCCGTGCTCGCGATCTCCGTCCCAGCCACGATCGCGTGTTGGGGCGTTCGCACGGTGTCGGCCATGGCGGAGGCCGACCACTCGAGGAGCGGATCTTCCTCGGTGAACGGCGGGCAATCTTTGATGCGGCCGGCCAGACCGGCCACGCTGCTCTGCCGGAAAACCACCCCTGTCAGCCACGCCTGCACGCGGTTGCGCAGCCAGGCGAAAAACACCAGAACCAGGCCGGCGCCGATTAGCAGCGCCGCTTCGTGCAACGGATCGGCAATCCGCTCCAATGGCAGCAAACGGAAAGCGATGGCGATCATCAGCAGAGTCACAATGGCGGCCAGCAGTGCGTTGGCGAGGAAACGGATGAAGGCGTCGAGCAGAACAAAGCGATAGTCTTGCAGCATCAGAAACAGTGCCAGCGGAATGCCGGCGTGGTGCACCACCAGTTCGCTGGCCCAAGCCTGGTTGGCGTGGCCCACGCCAAAGTGGACGAATGACATCGCAAACAAGGCCAGGCACATGGCAGCCATGATTCGGATGCCGCCCGGGCGCCGGCTGTAGGCTGCGCTAGCGGCGGCGAGAGCGGTAAGCACGAGGAAACCGATGGTGGTAACCAGCAGCGCGGCCTCGTGCCAGAGAGCGGCGTTGCCTCGTATCTCGACGAAATGCATGGCCGAAGCGATCGCCCCAAGCGCGTATCCGGAGATCACCAGGGCGCGGTTCCGGTCGCCCAGCGAGATATGCAGCAACACCGCCGGCAGCAACGTGAGTGTGGAGAAGCTGCAGGCCACCAGAACACCTTCGACCGCAGCGGGCAGGCCCGGCCAAGTCAGCACGATCAGCGAACCGAGGTTCCACAGCAGCGATAAAGCCGCCGCCAGCCCCGGCAGGTACCGCCCGCGCGAACCGGACCAGCCGCGCCCGCTGTAGAGCAGAACCAGGAAAATCGCGAAGATCAGTGCGCCCGCTGCGTGGCCCAGAATGTTGATCAGCAGAGGTTGGTTCAATCCTGGCATAGCGCGCAGTCTTGCACCTTCATCCTAGATCAATCGTGTTCACCTGGTGGCGCAGGCTGTCAAGCCTGATGAGACGAGAGTCGTCTCGGCTTTTCCTGACCGGTAAGCCAACGCCGGCGGAAGCTTCAGCCGCAGGCAGCCATAAACTGCCTGCCGCGGGCGCCGGCCGTGCGGAACTCGTGGCTGGCGATACAGACGAAGATCCAACCTTGCGCACGCCACGCGGGTTTCGCTTTAACCGACCACTGCAAGGGCGTGACGCCGCCGAGCGCAGCCGGCCAGGCAATCGCGAGATCCAACTCGGCAACCTGGACAGGCAGTTCTTCGGGAATCCGAAGCCGCAAGGCGCGACTGCTGATTTCGATGGTTTCTCCGGCGCCCGTCTGTACCAGGCGGTCGTCCGAATACGCCCGGTATTGAAACACCAGCTTGATTGGATACCACCTGCTTACCGAAGCATTCGGAGACACCCGGAGCCGAACACTCTGCCCGCTGGCGGTGGGCCAATCGCTTTTGCCGCTTAAGGTCATGGCTTATAGTGAGAACCGGCCGCAGATCGTTACAAGAGGCTCGCGGCTGGCGCGCCGGTTTGGGTTCGGCGGGATTGTCTACTATACTGAACAAGATACAGGCGGACCCAGGTTGGATTTTCATATTTTTGACGCGGCTTACGTGGACCGGCTGACGCAAGGCGATCCGGACACCGAGCTGCATTTCAGCAGTTACTTCGGGCGATTGCTCACCTCTAAGCTCAGGGTGCGCAGAATTGCGCCGCAAATGGCCGAGGATGTGCGCCAGGAGACCTTTCTGCGTGTGCTGCGAACCCTCCGACAGGGGCAAGGCGTGACGCAGCCGGAGGCTTTCGGCGCGTTCGTCAGCGCGGTGTGCAATAACGTACTCCTGGAGACCCTCAACAAAGAGTCGAAGCATCCGCAAATTCCGGAGAATGCGCCCGAACCGGCCGATGAGCGGGTCGACCTGGACGCTTCGCTGATCACCGAACAGCGCAAGCGCGTGGTGGCGCGGATTTTGGATTCGCTCCCGGCCAAGGATCGCGAGGTCCTGCGCATGGTGTTTATCGAGGAGGCCGATCGCCAGGAAGTTTCCCGGCGCCTCGGCGTGAGCGCCGAGTATCTGCGGGTTTTACTCCACCGCGCCAAGTCGAAGTTCGAAGAAGAGTTCACGCGCACACGCGGCGAGTTTCTCCGCACGCTGGCTTTTTTTGCCTTCGCGGCAGCGTGATCGCGAGCGGAGTATACTCATTACGAAAGAGGTGACCACATGAACCGTACCTGGATGTGCTGCTTCGCCCTAAGTGTTGCCCTGGCGCAGGCACAGCAATACACGAGCCCGGTCGCTACCACGATGGTCGCGTCCGGCGACAAGCAGATTCGCATCAGCTATCACGCGCCTTCCATGCACGGTCGCCAGATCCTCGGCGGATTGGTTCCGTATGGCCAGGTGTGGCGCGCCGGCGCTAACCAGGCTACCCTGCTGCACACCGACCTGGACCTGACCATCGGCAGCTTGACGGTGCCCAAGGGCGACTACTCACTCTACATACTGCCGGAAGAGAACCAGTGGACGCTGATCGTCAATACGCAAACCGGCCAGTGGGGCATTAAACGCGACGGCAGCACCAGCGAGGACCCCGCCAAGGACCTCGGCCGCGTGGTCATGAAGGTGAGCAAGCCCGCCGCCCCGGTGGACACGTTCGCCATCACGCTGACCAAGGATGGCAGTCAAGGCAGCCTGGCGATGGCGTGGGAGAACACCGTGGCCACGGTGGCATATACCGTCAAGTGAGTGGGGCGCCGTGGGGCAGGTCCCCGACCTGCCAACGCCGGGCGCAAGCCCGGCCGTGCTTGTGTCGTTGCCGTTGCGGGTCGCCCGCTACGGCTCTGCCTGCTTCTGAAAGCGGTATAACTCGAAGGTCGGGCGGCCGTGCGTGTCGCCTATGACCTCGATCAGCCGGTGCTCAAAGCCGGCGGCCGCGGCGAAACGGTCCAACTTCGGACGGACAGCGGGGAAAAACTCGAAATCGGGTACGTGCGTCACCCAGACCGTGTCCGGTGCAGCGATCATGCCGAGCAGCCACCGGCGGTCGGCCGGGCTCATGTCCGGCGCTGGAACCGGGTCCATCCCGCTGAACAGCGGCAGCGCACCGCGGTCGAGCAGCCGCAGGCTCTCGAAGATGTCCCAGTCGGCGCAGTAGACCGCGGCCGGGCGCATCGCCATCAAATCGGCGGAGAGCGGAAACAGGGCGTCGGTCCAGGTGTGGCTGCCGCCGTTGCGCACCGATTTCCAGAAGTATTCGTTGGCGACCAGAACGTCGGAGGCGACCAGCACTGCCAATATGACGGCAACTGCCGGAATCCCGGCACGGCCCAGCCGGCGCGAGGCTGCCGCGAAGGAGACCGCCATCACCATCGCCGGCAACGGCCACAACAGAATCGTGTGATGAATGCTGCCGCCGGCCAAGGGCGTGGTGGCCATCTGGATCCAGGCAACCGCCATGGCGATGAGCGCGAACAAGATGGCCCGCAGGTCCCGGCCGCGCGCGAGGGGCGTCAACGCCAGCGCCAGCAGGCAGGCATAAAGCTGCAGGCTGTGCCGCGGATGGCCGAAGCGCTGTGAGGTTTCGGCGCTGAGGCGCTCGGCCAGGTTGGCGGCGGCGCGTGGCGCGGGCGTTTGCCCGTCTTCGGCGAACATGAAGCCAAACAGTCCTTCGCCATCGATGGTGCGCCGGAGGGTGGCGATCTTACTGGGCACCTCGTCCACGTTGCGTCCGGCATTTTCGCGCAATGCCGCGAAGTGGTCGTGGATGCCGGAGAGCGCGACGGGGACCGCGCCGGCGAGGAAAGCCAGCGCGGCAATTGCCAGGCGCCGCCAGTTCCACGCCGCCAGGATCTGTCGCGGCACCGTCGCCAGGGCGCCGATCGTCAACCCCGATAACATCCACACCGCCAACATTTTGTCCCAAACCGCCAGCCCAAAAAGAAAGAAGCCCGCACCCAGCCAGAGAGAGTTCGCCGAGCGGTGGAACTTCACCAGCAGTAGCAGGCCGGCGCCGATCAATAGGTGCTGGAACGCCACCGGACCCCAATCGAAAACCGTCGTCAGTAGGTACTGGGAATCGGCGGCCAGAATGGCGCATCCAATCACCGCGGCGCGGGCGCCCACGGTTGCGCGCAGGAAGCGGTAGAAGAGCCAGATGCTGGCGGCTCCGGCCAACACGGCGGGCAAACGCAAGGGCCATACGCCAGTGCCCCAATATTGAAAAATGGGGCGCCAGATCCACGTCTTGAGCGTGCCCAGGTAGCTCATGTGCATCAGCGGAATGCGGGCATGGCCGAGGTGCCAGGCGTAATACCAGGACTTGGGTTGATAGAGCGGGCCGGCCGGCAGCGCCTCATCTGCCTCGATGCCGAGGCTGCCGATAAAGGCCATTCCCGACAACAGGAAAAAAGCGATAGCGGCGGCGGCGCAAATTCGCTCGCGGATTTCGATTGGAAAGCGCACCATGATCTCCTCGCCGGGACGATGTCTCCTGCTGGGGCGAAGTAAATATTGTAGGACGTCGCTCAAGACGCTGCTTCCGATTGAGGGTTCGTACTGCGCTAAACGTAATACCTGAGGGCTTGGCACAGTTGCGGGTAGGTGTATACTGAATCCGCGAGCGGGTTTCCGCATCCAATCTTGAAAGCGCGGTCTCCGCAATTGCGCGGGGAAGCGGTCCCCGGTCGATGCTGGTGGCTCCGGCCAGCAGGACGGTGAGCACAGCGCCCGCAAGCTGGCGCCAATCCATTGAGAAAATGGAACGTTCCTCCGTCTGGAGCGCTCGCATTGCACCTCGTTATACGCCACTGGTCCCTTGCCGGCAGTGCGACCGTTTGGGCGCGGCAGCGCGCACCACGTGCCGGAAGGTGGCGGCTCAAAATCCCGTTCACGGGCACTGAAGATTTTTTGGATTCCGCCGATTAGAGAACGGGTGTGGTTGCGTCCTTTGTTTTTGGCGCGAGTGCACACGAGTTAATTTGGCATTAAGTTTGCTAGGTATCGGCTCATCTGGCCGTTACTCGGTTAGTGAGGCGGTAAGGTAGCCCTAATGAGGGGTTGGCCGTGGTGAAACTTTTGACGGCATTTGCCGTCTATTAAGTTGCCGCGGCGAGATCGGCTGATGGAAAAACATTAAAAGCAATAAACCATTGGCTGAAGGGAGATGGACCATGAACAGGACAGAGTTGGAAAAATACAAGAGGGTGCTGGAAGCAAAACAGGCGGAACTGTCGGCTGGGCTGCGGAAGCGCGACGATATTGCGATCGAGAAGTCGCCGGATGCGCTCGATGAAGTGCAACTGGCTGGGGAACGCGAACTCGCCATTCGCACGCTGGACCGCGAGTCCAGCTTGCTGCGCCAGGTGAAGAGCGCACTGGCGCGCTTTGCCGACGGAAGCTACGGAACCTGCATGCATTGCGACGAGGAGATCAAGCCCAAGCGTCTGGAGGCAGTGCCCTGGACAAAGTACTGCATTACGTGCCAGGAAGCCGCCGACCGTCACGAATTCGAATCCGACCCCGGCAACGCGGCAGACGAGTTTCTGGCCGACGCCGCTTAAATCCTCTTGCTGCAACCTCTGGTCCTGGTATCTGGACGAAGGGCGCGGGAACATTCCGCGCCCTTCGTGTTTTTGCGGGTTCCACGGCCAATTTGCCACAGGCGTGCGTCAGAATACACACTCGCCGGCCTCTCATACCATGAGTTTTGGGGGTTGTGGCGCAATCGGACCGTGTTATCTTCTGGGAGAAAGAGACCGCTCCGTGGAGTTTCTACACCGCGCGCCAGGCCTGCCTGCCCACATCGGCGTCCTACCCGGCGCCTTTAATCCCGTTACGGTGGCGCATTTGGCGCTGGCGCACGCAGCCCTGACCCGGGTTGACCAAGTGGTGTTCGTGTTGCCGCGAACTTTTCCGCACAAGGAATACTCGGGCTCGCGGATTGAGTCGCGGGCGGCCCTGCTGTTGGCGCTGGCCGTGGGCTCACCATCCTTCTCCGTGGCGTGCGCCGATGGGGGGCTCTTCATCGAGATAGCGCGGGAGTGCCGTGTCGCATATGAGGGCAGCGTGCGCGTGTCGATGTTATGCGGGCGCGACGCCGCGGAGCGCATCGTTCACTGGGACTACGGCGTGCCGGGAGCGATCGAAAAAATGCTCGAGGAATTCCGCCTGCTGGTGGCCGCCCGCCGCGGTGAGTACGCCCCTCCGCCAAGCCTCGCTCACGCCATCGGCAGATTGGAACTGGATGGCGAGTTCGACCATGTGTCGTCCTCGGAAGTGAGACGGCGCATCTCTACGGGAGATGACTGGGAGCACCTGGTGCCCGCCGCCGTGCGCGATCGGGTGCGGCTGCTGTACCGCTGAGATCGTGGTGCGGCCTGTCCAGGCTGCAGAGCCGAGAGTCGTCTCGGCTTTTCTTTTCTTGCTTGTTCTCTTGCTACCCGCGCCAGGTTTATTGGCCGGCCGAGCCTTGCACCTGAAGCGTGACCGGGTAGCTGGAGTACAAGCCCTGGGCGATGGTGAGGACCGTGTCCCACTTGGTCGGCAGGCTGGGGCTGAGTTGCAGCTCCACGAGGAAATTGGCGACCGTGCCCGGTATCAACGAGGAATTCAGCACGTCGACGGTGCTGCCGCCGGCGGTGCCGGAAACAAAACAGCACGAGGTGTCGGGGGGCACCGTCGGCGGCGCACCGAAGGGGTATATCGATCCCGTAGTGATCAGGCCTTGGTTGAGGGGCCCGACGACCGGCAGCCCCAGGCCGGTCGCTAAGACATAGATGATCTCGCCGGCCTCGGCCGGGTTCTGCGGTGTGACCAGCGCGCCTTGGATATTGGCGCAGCACAGTTGGGAGGGAGCGTTGCCAAGGACGGTCATAGTCGTGCTCGCTCCGCCCGAGGTGCTGACGCCGTAGGCAATACCGTTGCCGTCCGGACCTGCCACACGGGCCAGCAGGACAATGCGGTCGAAGTCAGTGGACGCTTGGGCGGTGACTTGCGGATCGGTGTTGATCAGGGCCACAAGGTTGTCGCGGATGGTATCCAGCGTATCGCCCGGCGCCGTCGTGTACGTGTAAGTGCGGTTGGCTACCGTGACGGTTTCGGTGTCTCCGGCCGCAGCCGTGCCGTCGACCGAAACCACGCCGTGCGCCTGGCTGAACTCGTGGTAGGCCCACGCTATCCGCGGGGCCCCGTACCCATTCGCGGATGGATTTTGCGAGAAGATGCCTGGGTTTGCCGGAACGATCGACACCGCCACTGGCGATGTGACCTGAATGCTGCCGTCGCTCATCACCGAGCGCACATAGGCGCTAATGCTCGTGGTACTGCCGAGCTCCCACGGAATTTGCGCGTTGATCTGCGTCGGGGAAACGTAAAGCAACGGCGCCTGAATGCCGTTCAAATACACTTCGACGCCGCCCATTTGAGTAGGCAACGTCGGCTTCGACTGGTCGGCCAAGACCGTGTTGGAACCGAAGGTAAACGGTGGGGTGGAGTTGGTGCTGACCGTGGAGCAGGTGGTGACGCATATGCTGACCAGCGAGCCGGGCCCGACGTTGGCCGCTCCTCCGCCGCCGTTCAACGTGCCGCCGTTGGAGACCTCGGCGGTGAGAACCGCGCCGGTCGATGTGCTCGCCGAAAAGGTGATGCTGTTGCCGTTCGGTCCTGGAACCTTGGCCGTTAGGACCACTTCGGAGTCGCCCGTGTCCGCGTTGGCGAGCACGTTCGGATCGCCCCCGTTTTGCGTATTGATCACCGCGACTAGGTTGTTGATCACGTCTGCAAGGGCGTCGGTGGCTACCACCTCGTAAATGTAAGTGCTGGTGTTCGTCGATAGGCACCCCTGGCCGCCGCAGCCCGTCGTGACGGTCAGCACGTCGCCGTCGTGGATGGAGCCGCCCATGCTAATCGTTCCGTTGGCCGTGACGACCAGATTGGCGGCGTTTACCACCGCCTGGTAGGGAAGGTTGACGGGCAGCGGCGTGTAAACGGTGATGCGCCGGTTATACGGATCCGCCACGTAGAGGTTCGCCCCGTCCCACGCCAGCGAGGTTGGGGTGTTCATGGAATCGGTCGCGTTGCTTGCCTGGTCGATTTCGCCGCCCTGTTGGCCAAGAAGGATATCGGCGGAAACCGCGTTGGTGGTCGGCACGTGCTCGTACTCCATTATCCGATCGTTGCCGCCATCGGCGACGAACAGCCGCGTACCGTCGGAAAGCGCGAAGCGCGGAAAGCTCAGCGTGGCATTGCACGCGCCCGGATACGTTGGGGCCTTATTGCTGTCCACGCCGTTCGACTCCGTACAGAGCACCGGAGTTTCCACGTCCGTGGAGCCTGCCGTGGTCGCCGCAGTCCCGCTGTAGGCGTTATCCGCCACGGAACTAACCATGTCCGGCTGGCCGATCTCCACGTCGGCCGGAACGCCGTTGCTGGTGGGTATGGATTTCCAGATCAGCACCCGGTTGTAACCGAGGTCGCTGACGAACAGGTGCGTGCCATCGGAAGTCACCGAGACCGGGTCCTGCATGTTGGAGGCGGTGGCGCTGGTGGCCTGGTTCGCCACGGCCGTCGCGCTATAGGTGGTGAAGTTGGAAAAGCCCAGCACCACATTGGCCGCAACGCCGTTGCTGGTGGGTATGGAATTCCAGATCAGCACCCGGTTGTTCTGCGTGTCCGCCACAAACAGTTTGCCGTTCTGGAGCCACACGCCCTGCGGCGCGCGCAGCGAACTCGCGGTGGACGTACCCAGGGGCAGCGACTGCCAGTCGGAAAAATTCGCCTGGCCCACCACCACGTCCGCCGGAGCGTTGCTGTAGGTGGGCAGGTGATTCCAGATCAATACGCGATTGTGGTATGTGTCCGCCACCACTAGGTGGACGCCGTCCGATGCCACTGCCGAGGGCAGGCGCAAATTATTCTGGCTGGCATTCACATCGACCGTATTGGTGATGAAATCCGGCTGGCCCAGCACCACCGTTGCGGTCCCCACGCACACCGGGCAAGTGGTCAGGTAGGGCAGTTCCGCGGTCACCTCTGGCAGTTGACTGGAAAAATTCTGGAACATCAGCACGCGGTTGTTGACCGGCGCCGCCCCGAGAATATTCGAGTCCGCCACGAAAAGCGTGTTGGCCGCGTAAGCGATGCCGTTAGCCGCACCGAGCACTGTGTTGCTGGAATTCGGGTCGGCGGTCGTGAACGTCGTCTGGCCGATGACAGCGCGCGCGGCTTGGCCATTCACGAAATCGGCGGCGTAGAGAGCCGCCGAGCAAAAGATGATTACTGGAATACACTTCATGGGCAATCGGGGACGCGTCTCGCTGGCACTGGTAAATCCCGATTATAGCAAGCGTTAGCTCGGGACGTGAACGCCCGTAGTGTCGACCGGTGGCCACACGCATGTGCGGATTTCGCACAATCGAAGGCTAGGCAACCTTGCCGGTTAAAACCACTTAAGGGCGCTAGACGGGGCACACTGCCGGGTAATGCACGTGGTCCGCCGAAGCCGGCTGACGCTGGTCTCGGCTGGTCAGAGGTGGCGCCACCAGAAAGGAGCCCCCGCTAAAGTTCCGGCTGGATCTGCCGATACCATTACTATGTTCGAATGGAACGACAAATTCAGCACTGGCATTGCCAGCATAGACGCCCAGCATCAAGGGCTTTTTTCCATCGGGGCGGAGCTTTACGCAGCCATGGGCGCGGGCCAAGGTAAGGAGCGGATGAGCAGAATCCTGACCCGTCTGGTACAGTACACCGCAGCCCATTTTGCCTATGAAGAACGGCTGATGCAGCTTCACGGCTATCCCGATTACGCGGCTCACAAAGCGCAACACGACGACCTGACGCGGCATGTCCAGCACTTCTGTCGGGAGTTCCAAAGCGGGCAGATAGGAATCAGCATCCCGCTGTTGCACTTCGTCGACGATTGGCTGAAACGGCATATCGGGCAGAGCGACCAGGGCTACGCAAAACTCCTGACCGCCAAGGCCGTGGCATAGAGCAACCGGCGATTCAGTCGGAGTTGGCTGCCCGCCGACGCGTCGGGCAGGCGCCCCGGCTTTCGGGTCCGAAGCGGATTTCGCCTGCAAACCGATTTCTTGACAGCCCCATTGGGGAAACGTCCACCCGCTCTCGCACCGCACTCGTCGCGGAAAACAGCGAAGCGCGCAGGACCAGCGTCGCCGTTGCTGCCGCGGCGCACGCACTCTGCGCAACGCACTCTGCGTGCCGCGTCGGCACTCTTGCCGACGCCGGTACCCACGAGTGCGTTCGCCACGTCGGAATGGCACAGTTATTTCGCAGTGAGTCCTTAGTGCTCAGGCCCCTACCCGTCCCAGCGGCCGCGTTCGCGCAGTTTCCCGACCTCCGTCCGCGCCATCTCCTGCAAGCGGACCACATCCACTTTCGCGCTGCGGTTCAGCGGCATGGCGCCCGGTTCCAAAATGACGTAGTGCAGCGGACGCATGTATCCCGCCAGCGACCGTGCGTGTTTGCGCAACTCCGCTTCGGTCAGGTCGGCGGACGGCTGGCGCTCGAGGAACGCCACGATCCCGTCGCTCCACAGGCGGTGCTCGTGCCCCACCACCCCGACGTTCGCCACCCGGTCGCTCAGCGCGGCGAAGTGATTTTCGATGTCGCCTGGGAACACCTGGTGCCCGGCGGGTTTCAGAACCCACTTCGCGCGTCCCGAAAAGTGCAACCCGTGTTCGTCCAGGCTGCCGAGGTCTCCGGTGTAGAGCCAGCCGTCTCGCGACACCGTCGCCGCAGTGGCTTCCGGGTCGTTGACGTAACCGAGAAACGTCTGCGGGCCCTGGAAGCAGATGTGTCCGACCTGCCCCTCGGGCGCCTCGCAGCCAGCCGTGCCCGCGGCATCCATGGCCTCGCGGATCGACAGCCGATAGGCCGGCATCGCCCATCCGATGCCGTCCTCCAATTCTCCGGCTTCGGAGGTGAGGCGCGTGTAGGTGCAAAAGCCGGAGGACTCGGTGAGGCCGAGGCCGGTCGCAATTCGTGGCGCCATTTGCAGCATGCGTTCGAGGAACGCACGTGGCACGGCTTGCCCGCCGTAAACCGCGGTCTGCAGGCTGGCGAGATGGCGCCGCGCGAAATCCGCCGTGCGCCACTCCAGGTTGAACATGGCCGGGATCTGGCCCAGCAGCGTCACGCCGTGCCGCTCGATGGCCTCGAGGCTCTTGACGGCATCGAACACTTCCAGCGTCACCCCGGTCGCGCCCGTGAATAGCGATGTGAGCAGCACTTCCGCCTGCCCGCCTACGTGCGACGCTGGAAGATTGCACAACACCCGCTGTCCCGGTCCGAATCGAAACGCAGTGCCGAGACAGAGATTCTGGCAGGTAATACTTCGGTGTGAGAGCAGCGCCGGCTTGGGCGAGCCGGTCGACCCGGTGGTGAAGATCACCTGCGCGCCATCGCGCTCCGTCACGTGCGATTCCACCGGTTGCGGATGGGCGCGCGCCAGCAGATCGAAAACGCTGGCAGCGCCGGCGATACACTCGTTCGCGGGCGAGAATTGCATCAAGTGCTCGATGGAATCGCAGTGCGCGCGGACGGTCTCGCCAAGGGCGGCGAAATCGGCGGTCGCAGTCTTTCCCAAGAAGAAATACCCCTTCGGCCGGATCAGGTTCAGGCAGCGGATGACTTCGGCGGGCTGTAGCCGCAGATCGAGCGGCGCATGAATCACGCCCAGGCGGAAGCATGCCAGCTCCAGCAGGATATGCTCATTGAGCAGTGGCAACGAGGCGGCCAGGAAATCGCCGTGGCGAAAGCCCAGCCGCACGAGTTCCGCCGCGATGGCGATCGACCCACGCTCGAGATCCCGCCACGTGAGCGCGGTACCGCGCGTTGCGTTCAGAATGGCCGTGCTGTCCGGCTGGCGCGCCGCCCACCAATCGACCGCGGCGTGGATCAGGTGACGGTCCCGGTACTCAGTTTCGAATTCTTCCAGCGTGACCTGCGGGATCGGCTCCGTCGCCATGGATTCTATCTTGACACTTATGGCATCCAGCCTGGCCTCACGTAGGCATAGAACATCACAACCAGGCCGATCACGGAAGCCAGCAGCACGCTGTGCTTCAGGGTGAAGCGGAACAGCAAGGATTCGTCTTCGCGCTCCATCGAGGTGGCGGCGGCGGCCACCGCGATGCTGCTCAAGCTGATCATCTTGCCCATCACCCCACCGGCCGAATTGGCGGCGGCCATCAGCACCGGGTTCATTCCCAGCTTGCCGGCGGTCACCACTTGCAGGGTGCCGAACAGGGCGTTGGCGGAAGTGTCGCTGCCGGTGAGGAAGACGCCCAGCCAGCCGAGCAGCGCGCTGAAGAACGGGAACAATGCGCCGGTGGCGGCGAAGGCCAGGCCCAGCGTGGCGGTGGCGCCCGAGTAGTTCATGAGAAATGCCAGTGCGAGGACCGCTGCCAGCGTGAGTTCCGCCAGCGCCAGTTGGCGGGCCGTGTGGCCGAGCACGCGCGCGAACTGGCGCGGCTTCAAGCCGGCTACCATCGCGCCCAGAACGGCCGCCAGCAGGCACGCGGTGCCCGAAGCCGAAAGCCAGGTGAAGTTGTACGAAGCGGCATACGGGGAAGGCTTGGGAACCACTGGCGGCATGCGCTCGATGGTGTTGTGGAGCGCCGGCCAGGCGAATGCGATGTTGAGGCGGCTGAGCTGGGTCTGCAGCGGTTTGTAGCCCCAAAGCAGAACGAAGATCACCAGCAGAGCGTACGGCGCCCAGGCGTGTGCGACTTGCCAGGCAGTGTGAGTGGGCGCGGGCCGCGAATCCGCTCCACTTCCGCGCGGCTTCCAGAAGCGGAACAGCACGATCAGCGAAACCATGGCGGCCATCGACGCCAGGATATCGGTGAGTTGCGCGCCGACGAAGTTCGAAATCGCGAACTGCATTCCGGCGAAAACAATGCCGCATAGGGCTGCGGCCGGAAGGACGGCGCGCAGGCCCTTCCAGCCGGACATCACCACGATGAGATATGCCGGAACGAACAGCGAAACCGGCGCGCAGATGCGGCCCACGCCAGCGCTCAAACGGTCGAGAGGAAGGCCGGTCGAGACCGCCAGCGTGGTGACCGGAATTCCGATGGAACCGAAGGCCACCGGTGCGGTATTGGCCAGCAGGCAAATGGCCGCGGCGTAGAACGGCGTAAAGCCCAGGCCGACGAGCATGGCGGCGGCCACGGCCACCGGTGTGCCGAATCCCGCGGCGCCTTCGATGAACGCGCCGAAGGCGAAGGCGACCAGCAGCGCCTGGAGGCGCGCGTCATCGGTGAGATGGCCGATGGAATCCTTAAGCAGATCGAACTTGCCGCTCTCCAGCGTCACGCGGTAAAGCAGAATGGCGGCGAACACCACCCAGCCAATCGGGAAGAGCCCGAACGCTGCACCGTAGGCAACGGCGGCAAAGAGCCTTCCCAAAGGCATGCCGTAAACTCCCGCGGCTACCAGCGCGGCCGTGCCCAGCCCCACCAACGAGGCTATCCAGGCCGGTTTGCGGGCCACGCCCAGCAGGATCAGCAAGGCAAAAATGGGGATGGCCGCCACCAGGGCCGAGAGCGGCAGGCTGTTCGCCACCGGCGTATAGTTCTGTTGCCACATATGCAGCCGTTCCTTGACTAACCAGGAACATGTTTAACACATGGCTCCGGCGGCGGTATGTTTCTGATGACTGTTTGCGATTGCCTGACCACGCGGACTGTGCCGGGACTATGGCCTGACCAGCCACGTGCCGGTCAGCATCAAGCCCAGCAAAATGGCTGCTTCGATGAGCAGCGGCCAGGCTTTGGATCGTAGCTCCGCGGCGCCCGCCGGCCAAGCGGGCGTGGTCCTTGTAGAGGCCGGGCAAGCCCCGCCCAGCCGCAACCCGCCGCCGCCGAAGGTCATGCGCCACTCTCCAGCCGCAGGCCGCGGAATGCGGGTATCAGCGCAAACGGCTGCGCCAGCGCCGCGATCGGTTCGCCGGTTTGTCGCACATTGCTTTCGGCAAATACAGCCGGATCGCCGGCCGCCAGGCGCAGGTAGCCGATACGCATAGGGTCGATGCGCATCAGGCGGCAGCAGGTGGCATCCACCGCCACCGGGTCGGCGCCCGCCACCAACACGCCCATCGGTTTGGGAACGCCCTGAATGGGGCCGTTGCCTTCCATACCGACTATGCCGTCAACCAGCGTGAACTGCCGCGGAAACACGCTATGTAGGTCGGCCACCGATTCGTGGATGCCGGCCCAGTGCAGAACGTTCTTCGGCCATCCGTATACGCCACCGGGCACGACGCCGAACAGGTTCTTCATCGAGAGTGTGGCGCCGGTCCAGTGGTGTGTTTTCATTTTGGGCGTGGACACGACCAGCGCAGCCCCCAGCACGGTATTGGGCAGATACACCCGCTTGAGTTTGGAGAACCGCCGCGGCAAATCGATCAGCGTGACCTCATCCACATTGAGGTCGACAAAGCAGTCTTCAAACCCGGGGATGATTTGGAAATAGCCGGCGGCTTCGGCTAAGTCCAGCGTATCGCGGCGATTCCCCGGCCCTTCGGCGATGGTCACCTGGGACGCGCCCAAGGCGCGGAAGGCTTCGCAGGCCGCATGAACCAGCAGCGGGTGTGTGTTGATGGCGCTTCCAGGCTCGAACTCAACCAGGTTCGGCTTGATCACCACGGTACGGCCACGAACTGCCACACCTTGCGAGGCGACCAGCCGGCGCACGATATCGTAAAGACGCTGGTCATAGGCCGGAGCGCGCACGATGGTCGTTTCCGATTGCGTCAGGTGGACCGGCCTGGCACAGCCGGTGGCTACCAGTGCCGCCGCCGAACCCGCCAGCCAATCCCGCCTTGTCATCGCTCCGCCCATGGCTCAGATCCAGAACGCGCTCTTACCCGCAACCGCTCCATCCGCCAGGATGCTGGTGGCAACCTCCGGGACGGTGCGGTATGCAATGCCCGATGGCGGTGTGTAACCCTCGGGCATGCGGCCCTGAGCCGCCAGTCCGAGCCGCAGCCAATTCAAGGCATCCGCCGTACGGCATTGATCGAGGAACCGCAGAGCCACAGCTAGCGATTGGTCCGTCTGCTGTCCGCGATAGCCCCGCAGGGCAGCCAGCGCCATTCCCGTGGTCTCCGGGTAGGCGCCGGTTTCGTATCCGAAGGCCCTGGTCGACCCATGATTCCACCCGCCGCCCTTGCACATGCGGTTGATCAGGAATTGCCGCCCCGCATCAATCCGCGATTCGAGGCCATGCGCGGGACGCAACCGGTTCTCGCGGTCGAGCGCCAGGATTCCGAGCGAGGTGGGACTCACCCACGCCGCGCTACCCGTCACCCAGGGCCATCCCGGGGCCGTTATTTCGGACGGAGTCTGGCTGCCCATCATCCACCGCCGGATCCGGTACAAGGCGGTCGACTCCATTCCCGTGGTGGCCGACAGCCAGGCAATGGCGCGCCGGTGGCGCTCCACTCCCAGGCGCTCCGCGGGCAGCAATGCAGCCAGCGAGGTTACCCAACAGCTTTCCCCGATGCCGGGACGCGCCTGCCACCCGCCGTCGTCCCGCTGCGCCGCACGAATCCATTGGAGGCCACGTTCGACCGATGCCGAATCGCCAGCCCCCGCCAGCGCGAGCACCGCGTAGACGGTCGGCTCCGTCCAGGAACCACCACGGCGATAGGGCCATCCACCGTCGGGGTTTTGCTGTTGGAGCAGTTTTGGTATTGGCATCACTTGCGCTCCGGACGGGGCGCATCGCGGGCAACGGCGTTGCTACGCGCTTAGCGTTCAGGCCTGTGGCGGCGCCGGCGGGCCATCACCATGACGAGCGTTATGCCCGCCCCGAGCCAAAGCGCCCCGAGTATCGGCAGGGACATGTGTTCTCCTTTTTGTGCCAGCCTCCGGGACCTTTTCAAAACCCCGAACAGCTCGGCCTGCGTGGATCCGCTCTACGGCGTGCCGCCCTACCGCGTACGGCGCGCCCTGCGGCGCCGCACGAACAGAAAAATCGCTCCGCCAGCTATCAGCCACAGCAGAGTTTGCACCATCGTGCTAGTCGTCATATTTGAATTCTCCTCTCGGTTAACCCACGTGGTCCATCATTGGGAACAGGTACTTGAAGATCTGCAACAACGCCGGCCCGGCCGCCACAAGTATGATCGCCGGCAGGATACAGAAGAAGATCGGAAACACCAGTTTCACGCCCACCTTACCGGCGCGTTCTTCGGCTTCCTGGCGGCGGCGGGTGCGCATGAAGTCGGAGTGATTGCGCAGGCTCTCGCCCATGCTGGTGCCGAACCGGTCGTTCTGAATCAAGATGGCCATCAACTTGCGGATTTCAGGCTCGCCCGTCCGCTCGGCAAAATTCCGCAAAGCGTCGGCCCGCCGCTTGCCCGCCCGCATTTCCAGGTTGACCAGGGAAAGCTCTTCGCTCAATTGCGGGTGGCTGATGGCGAGTTCCCGGGCCACGTGCTGGATCGCCTGGTCCAGGCCCAGGCCGGCTTCCACCGATACCACCAACATGTCGAGCATGTCCGGCAGGGAAAGCCGCAGGATGTTCTGGCGTTTCTTCACCTTCTTCTCGAGGAAGAACTTCGGCAGAATCCATCCTGCCATCGCCCCGAATACCAGCAGCAACACCTTCAGCATCACGTTGGACGGCATCTTGGCCAGCATCAGGAATGACAGCATCACCAAGACCGCGGTGCTGATGACCCGCAGACCGTAGAACACCGGGGCCGCGCTCTCGGACCGGAATCCAGCGCGGATCAGATCTACCCTGAGCGTGGCCACCTCCTGCTCGGACGAAGGCATCTTGGACCCGACGGTCTGCAGAAACGTAACCACGGTGCCCGGGCGGGGCCCTTCGATGTCGCCAGTCACGCGCGGGCCGTCCAGAATAACCGGATTGCCGAGCTGGCGCAGATACTTGTTAGGCTTGTAGACCCAGCGATAACCGAGCCATGCCATGAGCAACATGACCATCAGAAACGTGGCAATCGACAGAAACAGGGGATGCGTCATATCAAACCTTGATCGTGATGATCTTCCTAATGAAGTAATAGCCTATGAACTGGGCGGCGATCGCGCCGCCAACCAGCCATCTGCCGTCGGGATCCTTGGCCATGCCTTGCAGGTACCCCGGCGCCACGATTAGCATGCCGAGCATGGTGGCTATGGGCAGCACGGTCAAAATGGTGGCAGTCAATCGGCCGTGCGCGCTGGCCGCCCTGACCTGCCCCTTGAGCCGGAAGCGCTCGCGGATGACATAGGCCAGCCGCGTCAGGATCTCCGCCAGATTGCCTCCGGTCTGTTTTTGCAGCAGCACCGAGGAGGTGAAAAACCGTACGTCCAACAACGGAACGCGTTCGGCGAAATTACGCAGAGCCGCTTCGAGCGTCGCTCCCAGGTTCTGTTCGTTGAACAGCGTGCGGAACTCCTGGCCCAGAGGGTCCGCCAGCTCCTCACCCACCATTTGCAGGGTAATCGTGAAGGCGTGTCCCGCCCGCATGGAACGCGACAGAAAATCGAGTGCCTCGGGAAACTGTTCTTCCAACGTGTCCAAACGCTTCTTGCGCTTCTTCCGCACGTAAGCGTAAGGCAGGAACCCGAATAGCACCGCCAACGCGATGGCCGTGATGAGGCGGTTGCCCAGAATTCCGATCACCGCCCCCAACCCCAGACCGGGAATGCAGAGCAAACCCATCGCCATCAGCATGTGCGTGGCCGACCAGTTCAAGCCGGCCTGTTGAATCTGCTGCTGCGCGTGCCGGGCGACCCGGAACGCTTTGAAGCGCGCCCTCAGCCCGTCCGGCTTGTCGACGTCTACCTCGCGCAACAGGTTGCTGAGCTCCGCCACCGGCTCGCCGGCCGCGACGTGCAGCCTGTCGATCATCTGCTTCTTTTGCCGTGCATCGACGAACTGGAAACCGACCTTTGTCGCGGCCAGCACCAGGCAAAAGATCAGCACGAAGACAGCGATCAACATCACGGTCATTTAATTAATCTCCACCCACTAATTAATCTCCACCACGGTCTGGAACATCTGCTGTGGCAGGGTGATGCCGGCCGCCTTGAGACGTTCGTAGAACTTGGGCCGGATCCCGGTTGCGCGGAAGCGTCCCAGCACCCTGCCGGTTTCGCTGATGCCCGTCTTTTCGAACAGGAAGATATCCTGCAGGGTGATGATGTCCTGCTCCATGCCCACAACCTCGGTGATGTGGGTGACCCGCCGGGTGCCGTCGCTGAAACGCGAGATCTGCACGAACACGTTGACAGCCGCGGCAATCTGCTGCCGCACCGAACGGATTCCCATGTTGGCGTTGGCCATGCCCACCATCACTTCCAGACGGCCGAGGGCGTCGCGAGGCGTGTTGGCGTGGATGGTGGTCAGCGACCCGTCGTGGCCCGTGTTCATGGCCTGCAACATGTCCAGCGCTTCTTCGGCGCGGACCTCGCCCACGATGATCCGGTCGGGCCGCATACGGAGAGCGTTGATTACCAGTTGCCGGATATGAATGGCGCCTACGCCTTCCACGTTGGCCGGGCGGGTTTCCATCCGCGCCACGTGCGTTTGCTGCAGCCGCAACTCGGCCGCGTCCTCAATCGTCACGATGCGCTCATCCTCGGGAATGTAGCTGGACAGGGCGTTAAGCAGCGTCGTCTTGCCGGCGCCGGTTCCGCCGCTGATCAGGATGTTGAGCCGCGCCTTCACGCACGATTTCAGTAGTTCCAGCATGCCTTCGGTCAGCGATAGCTTGGTTACCAGGTCCTCGCCTTTCATACCGTGGCGGCCGAAGCGGCGGATGGAAAGCAGCGGGCCGTCAACCGCTACCGGCGGAATGGCCGCGTTGACGCGCGAACCGTCCGGCAGGCGCGCATCCACCAGCGGTGAACTCTCGTCGACGCGGCGGCCCACTCGCGAGACGATTTTTTCGATGATGCGCAGCAGGTGCGCGTCGTCCTTGAATTCGACCGGCGTCCGGTACAGCTTGCCGGCCCGCTCCACGTATACCAGCTTGGGCGTCGTCACCAAAATGTCGCTGATCGTCGGATCCTGCAACAACGGCTCCAGCGGCCCCAGCCCGAACACCTCGTCCAGGATCTCTTCAATGACCCGATCTTTTTCCACCAGGCTGAGCGGCGTTTTTTCTTCGTCCACCAGCTTGGCTACGGCCACCCGGATCTCCGCCCGCACCCGATCGCCCGCCATCGAGGACAAAGCCTCCAGGTTGATACGGTCGAGCAGCTTGCGGTGCAGCAGGAATTTCAACTCCTGGTACTCCGGAGTGGAGCCCTCGCGCGTGAACAGCCGGTTCACCCAGCCGGCTTCCCGGTTGTCTCCTTGCCTCGCCGGCAAATCCATCAAAGTGGCCATTGCAGTTCCTTCCTTTTATCGATCGAACAGCCCGAAGCGTTTCGTCGTGCTCTTCTTTTCTTCTTCAATGTTGGCTAGCTTCAGGGCCAGCTTTGAAATCTGCCTGCCAAGTTCCCCCGTGCGGCTCAGCATCCGTCCCTCCGCGTACGTCTCGTACAGTTCCGGATAGTCGTTAGGGATCGTGAAGAAAATCGGCAGCCCGAGCATTCTTTCCAGTTCACTCGCCGTGATGTCCAGCCGTTTTGGCGAGCGATTGAGGATCAGCTTGATCTTGTGTTTGCCGAATCCGCTGTCGAGCAGCGTCTGCGTAATCTGCTTTGCCAGATGCAGGGCCGGCACCTCGAGCGTGGTGACCAGGCAAGCCTCGTCGCATTCCTCCAGCGCCGCCATGCAGATCGGGCTCAGACTCCGTCCCAGGTCCACCAGCGTCCAGTCATAGTGCGGCTTGACGAACGCCAATACGTGGCGCACCTGCTCCTCGGTGGGGCGCAGCTTGGAAGCCAACGCCAGAGGCGATGCCACGATCTCCACTCCGGGAATGCCGTTCGACACCAGCGCCTTCCAATAGTGAATATCCAGCCGGTGCAGGTTGGTAATCGCGTCCAGGATCGAGTACACCGAGCTGGTCTTGGTGATGAACCCCACCATCCCGGCGTCCAGATCCAGATCCGTCAGCAGCACCTTCTGGTTCTGCCGGCCCAGTTCCGCCGCCACGTGGCAGACGATCGTCGTGGCCCCGCAGCCGCCCTTCGCCGAGAAGAAGCCAAACGCCTTGCCCGCTCCTTTAGTCCCACCGCCGCCCCGCCGGCTGCGCTCCGCCGAGCGCCGCTCGAGCGCTTTGCGCAACGGATCCCGCAGCGGCGGGTACAGGTACTCGTTGATCCCCGCACGCAGCGACGACAGAATGGCGGTTGGATCGGCCGACGTGTTGAGCGCGATGATCATCGGGTCGCCGGTGACCGCGCGGATCGACGACACCAGGCCCTCCAGCGGTTCCCTCCACCCGCTGATATCCACCAGAACTACGTCTGGCCGCATCCGCTCCAGCCGGTCGAGAAAATTGCTGACGTCGCCCACGTCCTGATGCTCGACGATGACGCGGAACGGCAACTCGGCCAGGCAGGCCTGTGTCTGCTCCCATAGCTCGCGATTTTCGATCGCCAGACCGATGGTTAGAGGGTACATGGTTGCATCCCCGGGATCCCCGCTACTGCTTGACCGGGGCCGCCGCGGGAGCCGCCGCCGGCGCTGGGTTCTGGTTTAGAGGTTGATCTGAAGTCACCGCCTGCACTGGCGCCGCCAGCGATGGCACGGCTCCTGTCCGGGCGCCCGTGGCGGCTTCCTTCCTCATCTGTTCGAACATTTCCTCATATGCCATCGGCGGTGCATTCAGCTCAACCGGGGCCCCCGTCTTGTCCAACCCCGGCTGCTGTATCGAAGGTGAGATCGGTTTCATGAACGGTTCTTGCCAGCTCAGCTCGGGCACGGGCTGCCCCGCCTTGATCGGCCGTACCAGTTCCGGTGTCACGATCACCAGCAGTTCGGAGTTCTCCCGCGTCCACACCTTGCTCTGGAACAGTTTGCCGAGCAGCGGAATGCTCGACAATCCGGGGATCTTCGATAAGTTGTTGCTCAACGTTCTGTCCATCAAGCCGGCAATCACGAAGCTCTGGCCGCTCTCCAGCTCTATAGTGGACTCGGTCTTTTGGGTTTTCAGACCGGGAATCGAGAAACCGTCGATTGTCACGCTGGTCGAGGTGTCGATCACGCTGTATTCCGGGGCGACCCGCATGCGGATGGTGTTGCGCGGCGTGATGACCGGTAGGAACTTCAGCTTGACACCGTATTCCTCGTACATCACCGTTACCGCGCCCGTGGATGCCCCCGCTTGCACTACTGGGATGGGAAACGAACCGCCGGAAAGAAAATTCGCCTCCTGTCCGTCGGTGGTCAGCAGGTTCGGTTCCGCAAGTATTTCCGCCAGGTTCCTTTTCTCGTACGCCTGGATGGCCGCCCCCAGGTTGAGGTCCTTGCGGAAAAGAAGGATCTGCGCCACGCCGGAAAGACTAGTGAGGCTGGAGATGCCGCTCGCGCTACCGACGCTGCCGCTGCCGCTGGTGCTCTGCATGGTCGGCGAGCTGCCGGCCTGCGACGTAGTTATGCTGGTCTGTTGGCCGAACGCGTTGCTGAGGAGGGCAAAGCCCAGGTCCCGTTCCGCGCTGATGTCGATGGTGGCGAACTTCACCTTCAAGAGTATTTCGGGCCCGCTCGGTGCCACGGCCACCCGCAGCAGGTTCAACGGCTTGCCCAAGGTCGCGGCAATCTCCATCACGCGGTTAGCGCTCAGCATATCCCGCACCGAGCCGCGCACGAAGACGGTGTCGTTATCGAACGAAATATTGATGTCGTCGTTGGGAAAGTCGCGCGCTATCTGTTGCCTCGCGGCCTCCAGCTTGACCGGGCTCACCCGCACCGTCAGGTCGTAGACCAAGCGCCGGCCGCCATGCTGCCAAACAATCAGAGACGTTTCGCCGGGAAGCTTGCCGTTGATCAGCACTTCCTGCGGATTGATGGCGATGGCTTCCACCAACTCGCCGTTGGCCACCGAGATCTTATCGATCCTGAGCGGGCTGTCGATGATCAGGCTCTTGCCCACCGTCGCTACCAGCTTGCCGTCGATACCGGCTCGGGGTGAGCCGCCAGCGACCGGTTCTTGGTTCGCCGGGGCCGAATCGGCCCCCGACAGTACGACTGCCGGCACCATCGAGACGGCCAGCAGGCAGATGGAGATTCCACTGGTGCGTGTCACTTACTTGCCCTCCCCGGCGGTTTCGAACTTGTTTTCTTTCTTACTCGTGCCGGAAATGATCTCCATCACAAAAGCCGGTTCCTTCGGCGCCACCTTCGGAGCCGGGGGCTTCGGGGGCGCTGGGCGAACCGGGCGCTCCTCCGCGACGCTCGGCAAGGCGAGCCCGCCGTTGAACAGGCGGCCCACCGACGTGCCCGTGGTCTTGGCGATGGTTTTGTCCATCGGGTTACGCAGTGCGAGTTGCACCGTGGTTTGCGCCGACGCAAGACTCAGCGTTTCCGCCTGCTCTGGCGTGGCCAGCACGGTGATCACCTGCACCACCACCGGCTTTCCTTCCGGGTCCTTCTTAAAATCCTGTCCGGCCGAAAGCACCTCGACGTCCTGCATCAGCGTCTTGGTCACGGTCCCCTGGCGGTTGTCGGAGCCCGGAGCGTTGCCCGAGATCAACACGTCCACGTGCATGCCCGCCACCACGAACCCCGCCACTCCGGCCACTTCGTTGACCCGCAGCGGCACGGCCCGCATGCCCGGGGGGATCAACACCGAGAACCCGCCTCCTGCGCCTTTCGGCGCCAGGCGCTTCTCAATCACCGGCTCCTTGGCCATGATACCGATCATGACACCGCGTCCCACCAGTTCCTGAGGGCGGCTGGTCGATCCTTCGGGGAAGGGGCCGGTCCAGTCCTCCAGCTTCACATCGTCTTCCTTGATGACCGCGCCCACATCCAGGTCTTTGGCCGCCACCGCAATCTTGGAGGTGGTCGCCACCGCTACCGGCTGCTGCGAATTGTTCTTCAGCGCACGGTACAATAACGAGCTCACGGCCAAAGCCACCACGGCTGCAAAAACTAAAACCCCGACGAATCTCTTGTTCATTTTTCCTTCCCGCCGTCCGCCGCACCCCGGCTTGACTTACGGGACCTCACTGCCGCTTCCCACATTGGCGGCCCGATCGCTAAATCTACGCAAGAGATGCAGCCGCAGCGCTTTGGGCTTGGCTCTTTCAACCGCGCTGCGGCCATCTCACTATAATCTGTCATCGTCCCAGCCGGCAATCCTTGCCGGCCTCATGAGTACGGCCGTCCGCATCAAGCGGCCCGGCGTACTCCGGGAATTCTACGTGGAAGCGCTGGCGGCGGCTGCAGCCAACTGGCTATTGGTGGTTGTCCAAATTGAATTGATTTTGCCACCCGCGCCGATGAAGAGCGCGGCCGAGGCCAGAGCCACGAACGCCAACAGCAACGTGTACTCAATCAAATCCTGGCCTTGTTCATCATTCCAAAGGTTACGCAGATACGTCATTTCGATTCGCTCCTAAGTTTTGGATCCAAGTTCCGTGATCGGTCGATCACTGGTTAGTGTCTTCGTGACCTCTCGGTCACGGCCTGATCCGCCCTCAGTTGCGGCGGAAACCCGATCCCCCAACGCCTGGCCGCGCGGCCGGAATACCAGCGCCACGCCATCGTCATACACCACTCGCCATCGGCACGACTCTTTCAAGGCGCCGGTCAGCGGCGAGGTGGGGGGCATTAAAACCGTATCCACTGCGAACCGGGCCAATGTCTGGTCCCAGCCGTAGTTCACATTGAGGACTTCGAGCAGCTTGGTCTCGAAATCCTCCCCGTAGAAATCGCTGCGCCCGTCCACGAACACTCTGGACCGCGGATACAGGCGGTAAATCAGATAATCGCCCCATTGATCGTAGGTGAAGACCCGCGCCGTGGGATATTGCCCCAGCGCGCTCACGGCATTGGCGGGATACCGCGTCGGATCGAATTCGGCGCGGAACCCCTTAGGCGGATGGGGCGCGTACAACAGCGCCGCCACCAGCGCCACGCCCGCCAGGCTGGCCAGGTGCCAGCGCCCAATGCCGTCGGTCTCGCTGGTTTCCCGCATGATGCGGTTGATCCACGCCGCCGCGTGCTGCAGCCACGCTGCCACCGGCGCCACCGGCAGATGCCGCAGTCCCGCGTCCGCGGCGGCTGCCACCATCGGCGCCACCAGGATCATGAAAATCGGAATATGACGCGCCGACAGCAGCGCTGCGTGAGCCCACAACAGGAACAACAGCGGCTCGGTGAAACTCCCGCGCCGTGCGTACCACGCCGAGGCCAACACTCCACCCGCCAACATGGTCTCGAAGAAGATCGCAATCGGATGATGGAAATCCACCGGAAGGAATTCCATGATGCGCGCGGCGAGGTATGGATCGCGCAGATACTGCCATACATGCACGTGGAGGTGATACGTGTACGGATTCAGCAGGCTCGCCGCCATGCACGCCAGGGCGCTCAGGAAGTACTTCCCCGCCCGCTTGATCCCCGCCGCGCGGCCTTCCTCGCCGGCCGCCAGCAGAATCCGTAACAATTCCGCCGCGCCGAAAACCAAGATCGTCGACACGCCCACCAGGAATCCACCGTGAAGGTTGCTCCACACCACCGTCAGCACTGGCAGCAGCACCAGCCACGGAATGCCCGCCACCCGCGTCTGCCCCGCTCTCACGCGATCGAGAGCGTTCAGGAAGATCACCGCAAACAACAGCGTGAACAGGTGCGGCCGCGCCAGCCAGTGAATCGACGTCCCCGCCATTGCCAGCACCGTCACTGCAATCGCCAGCACCGCGTTCGATTTGCGCCGCGCCAGATGGAACACCAATGTAATGGTCACTGCGATCAGCAACACCGCGAACAACGAAACCGCAGCCAGACCGCCGATTTTGTTCAGGCCCGCAAGAATCACATCCGCCAGCCACTCCCACGCGTACCAGATGCTGTTCGGCTTGGAGTAGGAAAACAGGTCGCGATACGGCACCGCATGATGCGCCAGAATCCACTCGCCGGTGCGAATGTGCCAGCCCGTGTCGCAATCGCCCAGCAAAGCGGTCAGACCACCCATACGCCCGAACAACAACGCCATCGGCATCAAGAACGCGATGTCCGCCAGCGACGGCAGCAACTTGACCGCAACTCTTGAGCCAGTCGTGTTCATGAAACTCACGCCATCCAAGCCGGAGACTGTACATCCTCCGTCACGTGCAACCGGTCGTGAAATGCCCGGAAATCCATGTAATTGACCCGTAGCGCCACCAGGGGATACCCGTGCCCCGAGTCCGTCGCCCGCAACACCGTCCCCTGGCAGTGAATGCACTTCTGCCCAAAGCCGTGATTCGCCGGCAACTCCAATTCGAGCGTCAAAATCTGCCCCAGCGACGGCAACGGCAGCGTCTCGTCTCCCCCGTGCCACGCCACCAGGACGCCGCTGCGACTGATATTCTCCGTATACAAAGTGTTGCGCAGCCAAAGCGCCGGCGACGTAACGTGACACCGGAGTTGGATGTCAATCCTCGGGCTCTCGCGCCGGTTGATATTCCTCATGCGCTTTGCTTCGACACTCGCGAGCGTAGCGCGCTAATTGTCTTGCCATCAATATCGTAAATGGGCTATATCCATCTGTATTCGAAGGTTATTAGGCGCGAAGTCGAGGGTTGGGCCAGTAGGGCCAAGTGGCCATCCTGATGCTCTTTCCTGGATGATTCCCCGTGTTGGTTCGCCCGCCATACCCCGAACGACAGGGTTAGTATGCGGCACTATCCGTTAATTTTCTAAATATATGCTGTCCTCTGATATAAGCCATTTGGATATTCAGCTTCTATTGAAAACACAAGTGTTACGCGAAATACTTCGCAATATATTCCGCCTAATACACGGTTAATGTTGCCTATTAATGTGGATTTATTGCTGAATACCATTGACAACCGAAGTAAATAGCCCGACAATTCGGATGAACAGTACTGAATACAGAAAAATCTGAAGCCGGCTACATTGCACGGCACGGACTGTTTCAAGAGGTGAAGAATTAATGACGCGGATTCTTTTGTACAGTGATGAACCCATCCTGGCCAAGGGCCTTGAATCGGTCTTGTGTCAGGTTGAAAGCTTTGAGCTGCTGCCAAGCTGCAATACGGTGACGAGCCTGATGGAGCAGATAACACAGGGCGTGCCGGACCTGGTTCTAATGGATTTAACACCCGAGATCACCTTTGCCGTGCTTAGCGAAATGCAGCACGCCATGCAGAGCACCAAGATTGTGCTCTGGGTGAACTCGATTTCGACCGAACTGGCTTTCCAGGCGATGGGCTTGGGAGTGCGGGGCATCCTACGAAAAACTCTGGCCACCGACCTGCAAGTCAAGTGCCTGCAGAAAGTCCAGGCCGGCGAGTTGTGGTTTGAGAAGGCGCTCACCGATAGCTTCCTCTGCGCGCGCCGCGTGGCGTTGACGCAGCGCGAGGGGCAACTCGTGAGCCTGCTTTCGCAAGGCCTCAAGAACAAGGAGATCGCCACCACGCTGATGATCTCCGAAGGCACCGTGAAGGTATACCTGTCCAGGCTTTTCCAAAAAGTCGGCGTGAAGGACCGCTTCGAGCTGGCGCTGTTCGGCTTGAAGAATCTGACCACCGGCCAGCTTCCGATTTCCGACAAGAACCACCGCGGCGCTTCGGCCATGCCTGGCCTGCGCTCGCTGGTTCTCGAGAAGCCGATGGACCGGGACGCCTCGCCGGTGCGCTTCCCCACACCGTTGCGGCCCCTGGCCTCGCGCTTCTAGTTACCGGTATTTTCGACATTGCCAACGGGCGGTGAGCGCACCAGCGCAAGCCGCCCGTTTTCTTTGGTGTGGCATGCTTCTTCAGCTTGCCGTTGTGTTGCGATGCCCAAGCTGGTTTCCGCGCAGGCGCTGACCGGATGATATCCTGATGGCTCGGCAACCGTCGACCATCCATCATGCAATGTCGCGCTCTCTTCCCTGCCCGCCTCCGCTTGTCTGCCGCCGGCCTGGCTCTCGCCTCTGCATTCTTTCTCACGGCTCTGCCGGCGCGGGCTCAAGAGTTGAGCTTCGTGCCGTTTCACCAGAACGGAATCTACGCACTCGGTGAAAAAGCCGGTTGGACCGTGACGCTCGCTCAGGGTGCAACGGCCAGTTCCCACTACACCTACATCATTAAGAGAAACAATTTCGACGTCATCGCGGCGGCCGCGCTCGACCTCTCGTCGGGCAGCGCGACCATTGAAACCGCCCTCAGCGAGCCGGCCATGCTCTATGTTGAAGTCAGGGCGGATGCGCCGCCGACATCGCCCGCACAAGGCCGGCAAGCCGCCGCACCGGTTGCCGTAATGGGCACCGTCGTCCACCTCGGCGCGGCCATTGCGCCTACACAGTTGCAGCCCTCAGTTCCGCGTCCTGCCGATTTCGATGCCTTCTGGGACGCCAAACTGAAAGCTCTCGCCGCCATCCCGATCAACCCCGTCCTCACGCCCACCCAGACCAGCAGCTCGGGCGTGGAATTGTACACGGTCAAGCTCGACAGCCTCGGTTCCCACGTTCAGGGCTACCTCGCTAAGCCCGCTAAGGAAGGAAAGTTCCCGGCGCTCGTGGTATTCGAGTGGGCCGGAGTGCATGCCCTCCAGCCCAACACGGTTACCGATCGCGCGGCGGAAGGCTGGCTGGCTTTCAACGTGGATTCGCACGACCTCCCGCCCAGCCAGGCGACCGGTGTCAGCACCGAGTATCAGGCAATCGGCAACACCGACCGGGAAACGTCCTACTTTCTCAACATGTATCTCCGCGACTCGCGCGCCATCGACTACATTGCGAGCCGCCCGGATTGGGACGGCAAGACCATCGTCGTGATGGGCACCAGCATGGGCGGCCATCAGAGCCTTGTCGCCGCTGGCCTGAATCCCAAAGTGACGGCTGTCATCGTCAACGAACCCGCCGGCGCCGATTCCAACGGCGATCTGCATGGCCGCAGAGCAGGCTACCCGAACTGGCCCTCCGACGATCCGAAAGTCATGGAGACGGCGCTCTATTTCGACACCGTCAATTTCGCCTCTCGCATCAAGGCTCCCGTCCTGGCCGCGATGGGCTTCATCGACATCGTCGTACCGCCGGTCGGCGTCTGGATCGCCATCGACCAGATCCCCGGTCCCAAGGAAGCCATCCCCATGGTCGAATCGAACCACAACAACCTCACGCCCGAGAAAATAGGCGCCTTTACTGCACGTTCCCAGGAAGTGCTCGGCATCATCCTGAATGGCGGCGAATTCAAACCCAACGAGGAATTGACCCGCAAGAAGTGAAGTGGGGCAGGCGCAATCGCCTGCCAACAGTCGCGGCGCAAGTTTCGCCTTACAGCAACTGCACTTCCCGCTGTATCTCGCCGGTTACCCGCGCATCGGTATCGCCTACGAACATATCGATCTCGGAGCGCACGCCGAAATGCGGCAGGTACACGCCGGGTTCAATCGAAAAACACGTCCACGGAATCACCCGCCGCTCGTCGTGGTTTTCCAGGTTGTCCATGTTGGCGCCGTTGCCGTGCACTTCCACACCGATCGAATGGCCGGTGCGATGCACGAAATATTCGCCGTATCCGGCGCTCGCAATCACGCCGCGGCTGGCATCGTCCACTTCGAAGCCGCGCAATTCCTGCCTCCCCGCAACCGCTTCCTGCACGCGCTGGATCGCGGCGTCGCGCGCTCCCGTCACCACGGCAAAAACCTTGCGCATCTCTTCCGGCGGCTGGTCGCCGCAGAAACCGGTCCAGGTGATGTCGTAGTAAACCGCCTCCGGCTGGTCGAGCTTGGCCCACATATCGAGCAGCACCCAATCGCCGGCGCGAATCGGCGCGGTGACTTCCTCGGTCGGTTCGTAATGCTGGTTCGACGAGTTGGCGTTGACGCCCACGATCGGGCCGTGGTCGGTCACCATCCCCGCTTTGGCGAAGCGCTCGCGAATGAAGTTTTTCACTTCCACTTCGCTCAGCGGCGCGCCGTTTCGAGTGCGCTCGGCGATGAGCGCGAAGGCTTCGGCGCGCACCTTGTCCACCCTGCGTCCGGCTTCCAGGTGCGTTTCCAGTTGCGCCGGCGTCCAGCGCGCTTCGAACACCTGTATCAATTCCGCCGAGCTCGCCACCTCCAGGCCGAGGCTGCGCACCAGCTCCACCGTGCCCGCGTCCACCATCGCTACATATGGAATCGCGCACAGCGGGGAATACTGCATCGCCACGCGCTTCAGCCCGGCCGTCATTTGGCGCAGGCAGTCCACCTGCTCGCTCCACCCGGAGTACAGCAGCTTCTCGCCCGGCGCGCCAGCGGTCATGCCGCGCTCGATGCGGTGCTCAAGGCCGCGCGGCTCGCCCACCGCCGGCACCAGGTAATACCAGCGTCTCGTCGGCGTCCGCGGTGGCGTGAAACCCAGCACGCGGTACGCCAGCGGGTCACGCATGTGATGATCGAAAAACAACCAGCCATCCAGCCCCTGGTTGCGCAGTTCCTGCTGAATCTTGGCGAGTTCCATAATCGGCAACTCCAGTCTATCCGATGACCCGCATTGGCGGGGCATGCTTTTGCCTTGGTGTCACAGCACTCCGGTGGCATCGCCAGTCCCGTTCGCCTGCGCACAGCCCGTCCCAATTCCGAACGCCTTTCGCGGTACCGGCGCCCTGCCGTGCGTTTTCCGCTCTATAATCAACCCGCCGCGTTGGTATCACAATTGCCCTTCCGTCTATCGTGCGAACCCTCATCCAGGATCTCCGCTTCGGTTTCCGCATGGCGCTCCGAAGCCCCGGCTTCACTCTGATCGCAGTGCTGACGCTGGCCGCCGGCATCGCCGCCAATTCCACGGTTTTCAGTTGGATCGACGGCGTCCTCCTGCATCCGGTACCGGGTGTGACAGACCCCGCCCGATTGGTCGCGTTTGAGACCGTGGCGCCGAACGGCGACGCGCTTCTCACTTCCTACCCCGATTATCGGGATTACCGCGATCATCTGAAGCTGATCAGCGGCCTGACAGGCGCTACGATGCTGCCCTTCAGCATCGGCCAGGACGTGCACGCGGAGCACGTCTGGGGCGAACTTGTCACCGGCAACTATTTTGCCGTGCTCGGCGTAAAGCCGATCCTGGGCAGGGTGTTCACGCCCGATGAGTATGGCGACGCGCAGGGCGCCCACCCCGTGCTGGTCATCAGCGAACGCCTCTGGAAACGCCGCTTCAACGCCGATCCCGGTGCAATCGGGCAACTGCTGCGTGTAAATCGCCAGCAGTTGACGATCGTGGGTGTCGTACCCGCTACGTTCCTCGGCTCCATACCCGGACTTACGTTCGACATGTGGGCTCCCGTCACCATGGGCGCGCAGCTCAAAGTGCTGCAGGAGGGGTCACTCGAAGATCGTGGAACGCGCCAGATGTTCGGCTTCGCGCGTCTTCGGCCGGGCGTCACCCTGGAGCAGGCACGGGCTGAAATCCAATCCCAAGCCCGCCACATGGCGGAAGCGGACCCGGAGCACAACCTTGGTATCACCGCCACCGTGCTCCCCATCTGGAAAGCCCATTCCGGCGCCCAGACCTCGTTACTGAGGCCGCTCATCCTCCTGATGGCGGTTTGCGGCGTGGTGCTGCTGATTGTCTGCGCCAACGTGGCCAACCTGCTGCTGGCGCGCTCGACGGCCCGCCAAAGAGAGTTCAGCGTGCGCATGGCGGTAGGCGCCGGCCGCAGCCGTCTGGTACGCCAGTTGCTTAGCGAAAATCTTATACTGGCCGTGCTGGGCGGGCTGCTGGCCGTCCCGGCTACTTCGTGGTTCAGCCAGTCGCTGGGAGGCATGGTGCCACCGTCCGGGCTTCCGGTGACGCTCGATATCCCTCTGAACGGCGACGTGGTGGCCTTCACCTTTCTGCTGTGCCTGCTGGCGTGCGCCATTTCCGGCGTCGCACCCGCCTGGCATATGGCTCGCGCCAATCTCAACGATGCGTTAAAAGAAGGCGGCCGCAGCGGATCGGGCGGCGCCAGTTCACACCGCATCGAGCGGCTGCTGGTGGTTTCCCAAGTCGCCCTGGCGCTGGTGGCCATAATCGGCGCGGGTCTGTTCGTCCGCAGCTTCAGCGCCGCGCGCCAGATCAACCCCGGCTTCGATCCCGGCCACGTGCTGGTATCGCACCTGTCGCTTAACGGGTATTCAGTTCCGGAGCGGAAGCTGTTTGTGGAACGATTGCGCGATCGCGTCCTGTCGCAGCCGGGAATAACCGCTGTCACCTTCTCGAATACGGTTCCGCTCTCCCTTGCCGGCCAGTGGTGGGAACCCTTGGAGATTCAGGGCTACGTGCCCGGTCCCAGCGAGAACATGAAAATCGAACGCAACGTGGTGGCCCCGGGCTATTTCGACATGCTGCGGATCCCGCTCGCCGAGGGGCGCGACTTCACCGACCACGACGACGAAAAGTCCGTGCCGGTGATGATCGTCAGCCAGGCTTTTGTGCGGCGCTTCTTCGGCAGCCGCTATCCCATCGGCCAGCATGTGCATGGGTGGGGCCGGTGGTTCAATGTGGTGGGGGTGGCCAAGGACAGCAAGTACCAATACCTGGATGAGGCGCCGAGGCCGTACTTTTATGTGCCCTTCCGCCAGTGCTTGCGCGAGGATATGGGCATCCGACTCTATGCGAGGACCGCCGGCGACCCGCTGCAGGCAGTGGAGCCGGTGCGTCGCGCCGTGCGCTCGCTCGATCCCGACGCGGGCGTGTTTGACTCCATGCCGATGGCCGAAAACATCAACGCCGCGCTGTTCACCGAAAAACTGGCGGCCACTATGCTGTCTGTGCTAGGCGTGGTCGCGCTGCTGCTCGCGGCGCTCGGATTGTACGGAGTGATGGCCTACGCGGTGGCCGAACGCCGGCACGAAATCGGCATCCGCATCGCACTCGGCGCGCGCCCAGGCGACGTGGTCAGAATGGTAGTGAAACAGGGCATGGAGCTCACCCTGATCGGCCTCGCCGTCGGCATGGTCGCGGCCCTCGCCGTCACCCGGGTGGTCGCCGCAGCGCTGGTCGAAGTCAGCGCCACCGACCCGCTGGTCTTCGCCGGGGCGCTCCTGTTCCTGGCCGCCGTCGCCGCCCTGGCCAGCTACCTGCCCGCCCGCCTCGCCGCCGGCATCGACCCCAACCAGGCGCTGCGGTCTTGAGGTGCGCTTTCGGACCAATCACCGCGCCTGCCCACATCCCTGATACGATCAAAATCAGAGGCCAGGATTGGGCGCGTTTGGGCGAATGCCATTCGCCGGCCGCCCGGACTCGCTTGAAGAAGTTCCACGCATGCCCGAGATCAGCCGGTTCTTCGGTATCATTGTGCAGATGTACTACTGCGATCACGAGCCGCCGCACTTCCACGTGCGCTATTCCGGCCAGAGGGCGCTCGTTGCGATCGGAACGCTGGCTCTTTTGAGAGGGCACCTTTCGCCCCGCGCACTCGGCTTGGTGACGGAGTGGGCGGCGCTGCATCGCGCGGAATTGATAGAAGACTGGAAACTGGCGAGAGCCGAGGCGCAGCTCAAACCGATTGCGCCTCTCGAGTAGATTATGTTGAAGGACGTTGTTACCGCAAGAGCTCTCGGCGAGCATCGCTTGCATCTTCGCTTCGAGGACGGCGTCGAGGGCGTGGTTGATCTCGCGCCCGATCTCAGCTTCCAAGGAGTCTTCGCGCCACTGCGCGACCCCGCCTACTTCGCGCGTGTCCGCGTCGATCCGGAGCTGGGCACTGTAGCTTGGCCGAACGGAGCCGATCTTGATCCGGACGTTCTTTATGGGCGTGTCACCGGTACTCCGGTCTTGCAGGAGCATGACGCGGATTTGGCACATTAGCCCCTACGTTCCCATCACGATTCCGCCATCCACGCTGAGCACCGCGCCGGTGACGAAGGACGCCGCGTCCGAGGCCAGCCACAAATATGCGTTGGCGATATCCTCGGGTTGTCCCATGCGGCCCAGCGGCGTGTGCGCGCGCAACCCCTCCCGAGCCTTCTCCGGGACGGCCTTCATCATATCCGTGTCGATGATACCCGGCGCCACCGCGTTGACGCGAATGCCGAACCTGCCGAACTCCCGCGCCCATACCCGCGTCATTCCGATCACGCCCGCTTTGCTGGCGACATAATTGGTCTGCCCGAAGTTGCCGTACAAGCCGACCACGCTGGTGGCGTTCAGGATCACTCCGCCCGCGCCCGTCCGGATCATGCGCGCGGCGGCGCCCCGCGTGGCCACGAACACGCCCCGCAGGTTCACCGCAATCACCGCGTCGAACTGTTCGTCGCTCATCACGCCGGCGATGGCGCCTTCCTTGAATTTGACGATCTGCCCGTCGCGCAGAATGCCCGCATTGTTGATCAGCGCGTACACCGGCCCCAGTGCGCGCTCGGTTTCCTCCACCGCGCTCTCCACCGAGGCCGCGCTGGTCACATCCACCTTCTGAAAGATGCCGCCCCCTTCCGGTTCCGTCTCCTTCACGTCCCAGGAAGCCACCTTGCAGCCTTCCTGTGCGAAGCGCCGCGCCGTAGCCTTGCCGATGCCCGCGGCCGCGCCGGTGACAATTGCCACCTTGCCCGCCAGTCCCGTTTCAATCATGACTTCCCCATTATCACCGGTAGCGCCGGCGGTCTTTGCCGCCGGTGTTTTTTCACGCGCCGGCTAAAGAGCCTGCTGAATACGGATACGCTCGTTGTTCTTAATCCGCGTTCATTCGTGGCCCATCTTCTTAGCAAGCTCTCAAACATGCCCCACCCGGCCGGACACGCTATAGTAAAAGTGTCCCCATGCGAGGCCCACGCTGGCTCCTGCTGCTGGCGATCGCCGCCATCCTCGGCGGCATCGTTTTCACCTATCGCGCGCAGAAAAGGTCGGCCGCGGCGCACGCGCCTGCCCGGCCCAAGGATCTTCCCGACGATCTGCACTCCAGCGCCCAACTCTGGCACTGGGTGGAAACCGACGCCAAAACCGGCCACGTGCGGGCCGATATTACCGCCGAGGACTTCCGCGAGGTCAAGGATTCCTCCCGCGTCGACCTCAAGGGCATGAAGCTGCGCCTGCCCGGTAAGAAGGACGACACCTACGACCTGATCAATGCGGCCAACGCCCAGTTTTACAAATCTGAGCATCGGCTCTATTCCGAGGGCGACGTCGAGATCACGCTGAATCTTCCGACGGCCGGCGCGCCCCAGCGCGCCCCGGTGGTCATCCATTCCGCCGGCGTCACTTTCAATACCGAAACCTACCGCGCCGAAACTGATAGTCCCTCCACCTTCACTTTTCAAAACGGCAGCGGCAAGGCCACCGGCGCGTACTACGATCCCACCGCGCACGAATTGCGCATGAAACAGGACGTCGAGATTCACTATCAGCCGCAAGGCCCTGGCGCCAGGCCGATGACGATTGAAGCCGGCGGCCTGGTCTTTCACGAAAACAACCAGACCATCGAACTCCCACCCTGGGGCAAATTGACCCGGGAAGGCACCGTGGTGGAAGGCGATGCGCCGCTGATCCAATTGCAAAACCACCAAATCCGCAACGTGCACGCCTTCCACGCGCGCGGCACCGAGGATAACGACAGCCGCCAGATCTCCTACTCCGCCACCGAGCTCTTCATGGATTGCAACGACCACGGCCAGGTAGAGCATATCGCCGCCGTGGACAACGCCCGCCTGGTGTCGAATGCGCCCACTTCGCAAACCACCGTCACCGGTGACCGTGTGGATCTGAATTTCGAGGTGCGCGACAACCGGAGCATCCTGCTCCGCGTTGCCGCCGCCGGCCACGGCGTGGTGATTTCGAAACCCCTGCCCGCGCCCGCGAGCGACCCCGGCGATACCCACGTGCTCTCGGCCGACAAACTGGAGATGACCATGCGTCCCGGCGGCAAGGAGCTCGACCGCATAGTCACCCGCGGACCCTCCAGCCTGGAGTTCGTTCCCAACACGGCCGCCGCTCACCACCGCGTTTTGCGCGGCAAGGATTTTCTGATCGCCTACGGCCAAGACAACCGCATCGATACCTTCCGTGCCACCGATGCCCACACCGCCACCGACCCCAATGGCGAGGAACGCAAGCGCAAGCGCGCCCAGTCCGTCACCAGCAGCCGGGAAATCAACGCCCGCTTCGATCCCAAGACCAGCCACCTGGTGGCGATGGAGCAATCCGGCGGCTTCGCCTACGCCGAAGGCGACCGCCAGGCCCGCGCCGCTAAAGCTACCCTCGATTCGGATCAAAACGTGATGGTGCTCGATGGCGCCGCGCGCATGTGGGATTCTACCGGCGCCACCAGCGCGGACCGCATCCGGATGAACCAGACCAGCGGCGACTTCACCGCCGAAGGCAACGTCAATTCCAGCCGCATGCCGGAACCGGATGCCAAAAAGAACTCCCAGATTCTGGCCACCGACGAACCGCTGCAGGCCCAGGCGCGCCGCATGGTTTCCACCAATAAGAGCCGCAACATGCACTACGAAGGTGGCGTGGTGATGTGGCAAGGCGCCAACCGCATCACCGCGGATACCGTGGATGTGGACCGCGAGAAGCGCTCCTTCATCGCCGACCGCAACGTGGTCAGCAGCCTCTGGGAAGAGCCCAAGGACGAGGAGAAAAAGAAAACCGCCGCGCCCGTGCTCACCGTGGTGCGCGCCCCGCGCCTGGTCTACACCGATGCCGACCGCCTGGCCGTGTACACCGGCGGCGTGGACATGTCGCGGCCGGGGATGCACATCACCAGCCGCGAATTGCACGCCGTCCTCGCCGATTCAAGCGCCGATTCGCGCCTCGAGAAAGCCGTCGCCGATGGCGGCGTCAAGATTGTCGCCGACACCGTCAACGGCCGCCGCATCGCAACCGCCGAACACAGCGAGTATTACACCGGCGACGCGAAGGTGATCCTCACCGGCGGCAAGCCCCGCCTGGTGGACGAAGCCGGGCATTCCACCGAGGGCGAAAAATTGACCTACTTCTCCAACGATGATAGGTTAAGCATAGATGGGGCTCCCAACCGGCCTGTCCAGACCTTTATCACCCGCCACCGAAAATAGCGGCGGTGTGAGCAAACTCGAGACCTCGGAGATTTCCAAAGCCTACCGGGGGCGCCGCGTCGTGGACGACGTCACTGTGCATTTGCAGCAGGGCGAAGTGGTCGGCCTGCTGGGGCAGAACGGCGCCGGCAAAACCACCACGTTCTACATGATCGTCGGCCTCATCACGCCGGATTCCGGCCGCATTCTGCTCGATGAGAAGGACATTACCGGCCTGCCCATGTACCAGCGGGCGCGCCGCGGCATCAGTTATCTGCCGCAGGAGGCTTCGGTTTTCCGCAAGCTCACGGTCGAGGAAAACCTGCTGGCCATCCTCGAAACGCTCTCGCTTTCCGCGCGCGAGCGCCGCGAACGGATGGAACTGTTGATCGAGCAGATGGGCCTGGAAAAAGTCCGCCGCAGCCGCGGTTACATGCTCTCCGGCGGCGAGCGGCGGCGGGTGGAAATCGCCCGCTCGCTGGTGATCAGTCCGAAATTCCTGCTGCTCGACGAACCGTTCTCCGGCATCGATCCCATCCAGGTGCTGGAGCTCCAGCGCATCATCTTCGATTTGAAGCGCGCCGGCATCGGCATCCTGATCACCGATCACCAGGTGCGCGAAACCCTGATGGTGACCGACCGCGCCTACATCATCGACGAAGGCCGCATCTTCCGCGGCGGCAGCCCCGAAGCCCTGGAGCGCGACCCCGAAGTGAAGCGCATCTACCTCGGGGAATCGTTCAAACTGCGGCTGTAGAAGCCAAAGTGGGGCAGGCGCTTCCGCCTGCCAACCCCGATGGAAACACCGCGCCGGCCTCCACGTAAGTCGCGTCTTCTAACTTGAAGGCCCCCGGGACCTCCTCAGAACTTGATCCCACGCATATCCTGTTTTCCGACTGTAGTTGTAGGCGTTCTTGACGTCGGCCGCAGCGCCGCTGCGATCATCGTAAAGCCGCGTCGCACTGATGCCCATCAGCTCAAGCCGGCTGAAGGCCTCACCGGCGACCGAACACGGAACAAACACTTTGGTAAGTGTCGGTGAGTACTCACCTGATGTCGCGTCACGCGGCTCCTTAACGTTCTCGGCCAAGTCCTCGAAGTCCTTCAGGTTCAGATGCGCGTAGTTCAAGGTGTCGTAGATAAAGACCCCCATCTGCCGCTGCATCCGCTTGTTCGAACTTGCGGGAAAGCGGATGTACTTTAGGACACCGGCGGGGTACCCCTTCGCAAAGAGCGGCTCGCTTTGGTCCAGGAACCTGTTAAGCTCCTCACCAGCGCCGCCTTTACCCACGCTGGCGCAGCGTTGCGACCATCCCAGACCGAGCGCCTTGGTGTCCAGGGCATAAACAACGACTTTCTTGTCGGGTTTGGTTCTGTCCGGCCGGAAGCCGTTGAAGGCGAAAAAGAGAGCGACGTAAGGGGAGAGAGAGAAGTCGATGAGCGGCGAAGGAACGTCGTGGTGGCGGCCGTATTCCAAACGCGCCCGCCGGTCCGAATTGAGGTCGGCGGGCATTTCCCCGATTGACCGAAGGTTCGTCATGAAATGCGACAGCATCTCGTCAACCCGCGTGTCCCAGGATTCATGAGGGATAGCGCTGAACCGCGATAGCGTCGAGCAAATGCGCCACTCACTGTCCGAGTGCCCCCGGAACACGGTGTCGTCGTCGCCTAGGGCCAACTTCTCCAAGACGTCGAGCGCACCACGCAATGATCTTGGGTAGACCTTCTTCGTGCTCATTTACCGCCCCGCGGGCCTCACTACTCTCATTGTCGCCCTGCGCTGTCCCTTTGGGGGATGCAATGGGGAACAACGCATGTCCAGGCGTACAATACTCCAGCGGTCCTCACGCGACCGCAACCTCAGAAGCATCGCAGAACCTACCGCCGACCGGCGGTTTCGTCAGCTCGCCTTCGGATTCAACGTCCGGTTCACATGATCGGGGTCGCGGGCGATGAGTGTCAGATAGGCCCGCGTGGGCTGGTCCGGTTCGGCGCGGCCCTGCTCCCAATCCCGCAGTGTGCCAAGCGGAATATGATAGCGGGCGGCGAATTCCTCCTGCGTCAGATCCAAGGCACGCCAGATGATCTTCGCCCGCGGTGTCCGCCGCATCCGCTTGAGGTCCGTCTCGGTAAGCGGCTGAGCGTCGCGGTCCCCGCGCGCGGACCGCTCAACCGCCTCCGAAGTCATTGGCCTGGGTCGGCGTCGTGCCATTCGAATTCCAACTTCATATACTACGGAATTCCAGTACTTCTATCAACGTGCCCACGGGTGTGCGACGCAGAAATGGCGAACCTCCCGATTCGTAGTGAATTCGCATGAATCTGAGTATAGGGGTACACGACGCGTTGCCCTTTCGAGAGGCGTTGTATCAGGGCACGGCTTCAGCCGTGCCGGGAGATCGCGTGAAAGGTCTGGGCTTTAGCCCCTGTGTGCTCGGAAAGGCCTCAGCGGCTAAAGCCTTTGGCTACCTATGTATTGCGGCACGGCTGAAGCCGTGCCCTGATACAAAGCCAGCCCGGTTCCCACATTCATGTCGCACACCAGTTCAGGCGAGCTTCATGCCCGGAATCCGCTCGAAGTGACGGCGGTTCCGGGTGAGCAGCGTGCCGCCGTTCGCGGTCACGATGCCGGCAATCAAACTGTCGGCCATCCCAATGGGATTGCCCGATCGTTCGAGGGATCTGCGGATCTCGCTGGCAGCGTCCGCAGCAGCGTCGTCCAGCCCCAGCGACGGTACCGCCTCGAGCAGTTGAACCAAACGGGCAAGCTGCTTCGCGTTCTTCGCGCCCGAGAGGAGCTCAAACCGGCTGATGACGGTTGTCCTGAGTGCGCCATGGCGAAGCAATCGCTCCACCGCGTCGGCCTCGCCTTTACCCGCGAGGTAGTCGATGAGGACATCCGTATCGGCGATGGTCATCGCCAGTTCGCCCGGATGCCCCCGGTTCGAGTCGACAGACCGGCAGCTTCTTTCTCCTTCATCGATCCCTTCAACGCAAGAGCGCTCCGGATCGCCTTTGTCCGGCCATTTCGAGCATCGAGGTAGAGGTCCAGTGCTTCCGCCACCACACTTGAGAAACCCTTCTCGCCTCGGTTGGCGGCCAATTCGAGGAGGCGCGCGCGATGTTCCGGCCTCATCCCAATGGTGGTTCGCATGCTTCCATTATCACATGCATGCACATGCAGATCATCGGTTGGCAGGCGGAAGCGCCTGTCCCACTCTACGCGCCAATCGCCAGGTGCAGCAGGCAAAACGCCATCCACGCGATTAGCGCCGCCATCGGAATCGTGAGCACCCACGCCCACATGATATTGGTGGCGATGCCCCAGCGGACGGCCTTCAGCCGCTGAATGCTGCCGACGCCGGCGATCGCCCCGGCGATGGCGTGGGTGGTGGAAACCGGCAGGCCCAAACTGGTGGCCAGCAGCACCGCGCCCGCCGCGCCGGTTTCGGCGCAGAATCCGCTGCGCGGTTTGAGGCGCGTCAGCCGCGTGCCCATGGTGCGAACAATCCGCCAGCCGCCGCTCAGCGTGCCCAGCCCGATGGCCGTGCCCGCGGCCAGAATCACCCACACCGGGACTTTGAAATCCTTCTGGAATCCTGAGGCCACCAGCACGCCGGTGATGATCCCCATGGTCTTCTGCGCGTCGTTCGATCCATGGGAGAGGCTGAAGGAAGCCGCCGAAAGCAATTGCAGCTTACGGAAGTAAAAGTCCATCTTGCTGGGGGTGGCCCGCCGGAACAGCCAATACACCGCAATCATCAACGCATAGGCCGATATCATCCCGATCAGCGGCGCGGCAAAAATGAAGACAATGGTTAAGCTCCATTGGCCGGCGATCAGCCCTTCGAAGCTGTGGGTGAAACCCCGCACGATCCCGGCGCGCGCTATCGCCGCGCCCGCATAGCCGCCGATGAGCGCGTGCGACGAACTGGTGGGCAGCGCCAGCCACCACGTGGTCAGGTCCCAGAGAATCGCGCCCGCCAGGCCGGCCATGATGACGTAGGGCGTCACCAGGTTCAGGTTCACGAATCCGCTGCCCACCGTTCTGGCCACCGCCGTGCCGAACAGGAACGCCGCCACGAAGTTGAAAAAAGCCGCCCACAGCACGGCTTGTCCCGGAGAAAGCACGCGCGTGGCCACCACGGTGGCGATCGAGTTGGCGGCGTCGTGGAATCCGTTGATAAAGTCGAAGACCAGCGCGATGCCGATGATCAGAACGGCCAGCTCAAAGACGCCCATCTCTTAGCTGTTCTTGACCACGACATTCTGCAGCACGTCGGCCACGTCCTCGCAACTGTCGATGGTCTCTTCGAAGAAGTCGTACACTTCTTTGAGTTTGATGAGCAGAATCGGGTCTTTTTCTTTATTGAACAGATCGGCAATCGCCCCGCGGCCGATCAGGTCGCCTTCGTTTTCCAGACGATTGATCTCGATGCAATGCTCCATCAGCGGCCGCCCCGCTTCCAGCGCTTCGAACGCGCTGTGCATCGCCTTGGCACAGTTCCGCACGATCTCCGCCAGTACGATCATGCTCGGCGGAATCGGGTCGATGTGGTACGACAACAGCCGGTGCGAAGTGTCTTCCAGGCCGTCCAGCACGTTGTCCAGCGAGGACGAGATGTTGTGAATGTCTTCCGGGTCGAGCGGCGTGATGAAGGTCTGGTTGAGGCGGGTGAAGATCTCGTGAATGAGTTCGTCGCCGCGGTGCTCAAGCACGTTGATTTCCATGGCGAACGCGGCCAGCGTGGAGTTGCCGGCGCGCACCCCGTCCAGCAGCAGACGCGCCGCCTCCGAGATAATATCCGCCTGCTTCAGAAACAGGCCGTAAAACTTCTCTTCGCGTGGAAGGAGTCTCATATCAAGAGGGGATCAGGAGAAGCCCATCTTAATCGCATTGCAACAACCAGGTCAATATTGGGTTACGGTTCGGTAACGATGGGAAACAGCGCGGCGTCCTCGTTTCCCTCGCCCGCTGCATCCAACTTGAGAAAACGCGTGTCCAGTAGGCGGCCCGTGTCGATATTCCCCATGGCGGAAAGGATGTTTTCCTTCAGATGCGGATATTCCTTTTCGAGGCCGGCGAACAGGTCGCGCAGCGAGCGCCGCACCGTGCCGGTGCGTTGCGAACAGCCGCAGGGAATTAGTGGAACCCCCAGCGATTCGGCGTAAGCGCGCGTCACATCCTCGGTGACGAACACCAGCGGGCGAATCAGCCGGAAATCGCGCTCGCGCGACCAGGTGACCGGCGGCAGCGCGCTCAGTCTCCCGGTGAACATGGTGTTGCGCAGCAGCGACTCGCAGAAATCGTCGGCCGTGTGGCCCAGCGCGATGACGTTGGCGCCCAGTTCGCGCGCGATCTGGTACACCGCGCGGCGCCGGTAGCGGCTGCACAGATCGCAGCCGTGCTCCGGTTGATCCTCGAGCAGTTTCAGCGAAGGCGCGTCGCGATAATAAGTCCACGCCACGCCGCGCTGGCGCAGATATTCGCCCAGCGGTTCGATGGGGCGCAGGAACTTGCCCTGTTCCACCGTGAACGCGCAGACCGAGAACTCGATGGGCGCGCGCTTAGCCAGCAGCAGCAGCGCTTCGAGCAGCGTGGCGGAATCCTTGCCGCCCGATAGCGCCACCGCCACCCGGTCTCCATCGCGAATCATCCGAAAGCGATGGATGGCCTCGCCCACCTTGCGCAGCAGTGTTTTTTCCAGATCCACTGCTTCGATTATACGTGGCGCGCGCTGTCAGGCCGGCTGTCGAGCCTGCTGAGCCGAGAGTCGTCTCGGCTTTCCGGGCCGCTATTCTTTTCTGGCTACTGCTTAAATGAGCATTGGGGCTAAACCCGCGCCAGCGGAACCAGTTCGGCGGCGCACAACGCCAGGTCCCCGGGATGGAATGGTTTGCGAAGCGCGCGGCAGCGGCGGAAACGGTCCGCCAGCGCGGAGTCCGGAAATGCCGCAACGTAAATGAGGGGATGTGTTTCTGCGAATTCGAAAAAATGTCCCGGAACGTTGGTGATCAGCAGCGAAACCGCGTCCGGCGCGTCCCGCAAAGTCCTTAGCGCCTCTTCCAGTTCGGCCTCGATGACCACATACCCCTCGCGCTTGAGAATGCCGCCGACAAACTTCCGAATCATCGGGTCTTCCACGATCAGCACGGGCCCGGGAGCGGTTGTCTGCGGCACTATGCTCCCTTCGGCGCAGGCGCAAAACGCATATTGAGGCTCCAAATACCATTCTGCGCATGGCCACAGGAAACCCACAATACCCACTGAAGGGCGTGCCGTAACCCCTAACGGTGCGGTTATTGAATTGCCAGCAGGTCGCACCAGCGCCCGAAGACCTGTTGCGCCAACGCCGTTAAACGCGCGGCATTATGTGCACTATCGATCGGCCCCCGGACCTCGCGCATATCCCCGCAGTTCATATCCTGCGAGCACCAGTCGGCGATCATTTCGGGCGTGACTTCCAGGTGAAACTGGAGGGCGTAGGCGCTGGAACCTATGCGAAATGCCTGGTGGCAGCAGGCCGTGGACGAGGCCAGCCATCGCGCGCCCGGCGGCAAATCGAAGGTTTCGCCGTGCCATTGAAACACGGTTTCGCGCGGCCCCACGCCGGCAAATAGAGGGTCGGCCGCGCCTTCTCCCGTCAGTTCGATCTCGAACCAGCCGATTTCCTTCACCGGGTTGCGATAAACGCTGGCGCCCAACGCTTTGGCGATCAACTGCGCGCCCAGACATACGCCGAGCACCGGGCGGCCCGCCTCCACCGCCTGCGCGACCCAGCGGGCTTCCCGCTCCAGGTGCGGCAAGCCGTCGTTTACCGACATGGCGCCGCCCATGAAGATCAGGCCGTCATAGCGCGCGGGGTCGGGCTCGGCGGCTCCGGGCTGGTAGAGGTCGGCATAGTCTATGCCGATGCCGCGCCGCACCAGTTCGGGCTCGATGCGGCCGAGATGCTCAAAAGGGACGTGACGGAAAGCGAGAACGCGCATAAGAGCTTGCTAAAACAACCAGAACCCAACAAGCCACAGATAAACACAGATAAACACAGATGAACACAGATGAACACAGATGAACACAGATGAACACAGATCGAAAATAACCGTCTTATCTGTGTTCATCAGTGGCTCCAAGATCTTTCTCGGGCTTTTTCGTCAGCCAAGCGAGCCTGGCGAAAACCAATTCGCGCTTATTTGTTTTGTGCTACCTGAAAGTGGCTCAGGCCCGCGGCGTAATGTTCCACCCCACGCACCAAAGCCTCGGCCACTTTCTGCCGGTACTCGGGCCTGCGGAGCAGGGATTCCTCTTTGGGGTTGCTGAGGAAGCCGATCTCGGCCAGCACGGACGGCATGGTGGCGCCGATCAGCACCACAAAAGGAGCGCGGCGCACACCGCGATCATGCTCGGCCGGGAAGCCGTGCAAATACAGCGCGAACAGCGACGACTGGATACTTCCGGCCAGATCTCTCGATTCCTCCGCTTTGTCGTGCAGCGTGATCTTCTGGATCAGGTCGTGCAATTCGGAAATACTCTCGATGGAACTGGCGTTTTCGCGCGCGGCTACCGCCAGCGCGTCTTTGGCCTCGGTGAAGTTGAGGAAGTAAGTCTCAACCCCAGACACCTTCGGCACCAAAGAAGCATTGGCGTGGATGGAAATAAACAGATCGGCCTTCTTTTCGTTGGCCAGCGCGGTGCGGCTCTCGAGTGGGATGAAAACGTCGGTGGAGCGCGTGTAGATCACCTCGGCCCGCAGCCGATCCTCGATCAGGCTGCCGGCGCGCAGCGCGACGTCCAGCACCAAGTCCTTTTCAAGCAGCCCTTTGACGCCTTCGGTGCCCTGGTCGTGGCCGCCGTGGCCGGGGTCGATCACCACGCGGTTCAACTTGAGGCCCAGGGCGCGGATGAGGGAGGTTTCGCCGCTGGCAGTGCGCCGCGCGGCTTTGCCCACCTCCAGGGCGGACGCGTCGGCCGGCCTGGTGGTATCCTTCACGGCCGGAGTGGGATCGGCCACCTTCGCCAGGGGCGGCGGATTGGGCGTCGCCGGTGCAGGCACTGCGGCAGCTTGCAGCGATTCGGGAGCGGGAGCCACTGGCGCCACCAACGCGCCGGCCCGGATGGTGAGCGCCGGCTTGGGCAGTTCCGGCTTCCGTAAGTCCGGCTCGGGAACGTACAGCTTGGTGGGGGTCGTTGGCGCTGAGACGTTGCGCAGTTCGATGATCAGCCGGCCGGGATTGGCGAGCTGCGTAGTCGTCAGGTGGGCGTCACCAGCCAGGTCGATCACTACCCGCGTGGTGCCCGGATTGGCTTCCGCCACGCGAATGCGCTTCACCACCGCGTCGGAGACGTCTTCCGCGTAATAGCGGATGCCCAACCCGTTGCGCGCGTTCACAATATCGAAATAGATGCGCTCGGGGTTGTGCAGACGGTCCGATCGGTAGTGGAAATCGCCGCTCACCTCTACCGCGATGCGCGTCACCTCGCCCAGCGACCAGTGCCGCACGGCGGTGACGGAAGCCGCGGGCGCACTTCCGGACTGCGCCCCCAGGGCCCAGCAAAGAACCGAAAGCACGGCAAAACGCTTCATGTCACTTGCCACTACTGCGAAACGTAACGCAGCGCGCCATCCTCGCCGACCACCGCCCGCACATGCGTCGTATCGTTTGGACTGGCCGCCACGGGCGCGGCTGGCGGCTGCGGTTTTTCCACCGCGGCCAGGGCGGATTCCCGCAACTGGCGCGCCACCAGCTTCAAATAATTCTGTGTTTCCGGATACGGCGGCACCGTGCCGTACTTCGCCACCGCGCCCTCACCGGCGTTGTATGCCGCCAGCGCTAGCGGGTAATCGCCACCGTAAAGGTCCAGCAGATACCGCAAGTATTTGGCGCCGCCCTGAATGTTATCGACCGGGTCGAAGGCGTCCAACACGCCGAAGCGGCGCGCCGTCGAGGGAATCAACTGCATCAGGCCGAGCGCTCCCTTGGACGATACCGCGGCGGGATTATAATTGCTTTCCACTTTGATGACGGAATGAATCAGTGCGGACGGCAGCGAGTGTTGGGCCGCGGCCCGTTCCACCGCTTCCGCAATGGCAGTGGCGGATATCATCGGCGCCGGCTGCGCCGGCGATGAGAGCGCCGTCGCGGGAACCGGATCCGCCGGCCGGGCCACCCATCCCGCTGCGTCTCGAGGTGTTGCCACCACCACGCTTCTCACCAGCCTCCCCGTGCGCTGGTCGGCGCTCACCACGCTGACCATGCGTTCCGCGGCGCCCGCCGTGGAGGGCGAATCGGCCACCGCCGTCATCGCCGCTGCCGAAGCCAGGATAAAACAAAAACACCGCAAAATGTTTTTCCCCCTCAGTATAAAACAAAAAAGCGCTTTCGGGAAGAGCTTATTCCCAATGGTATCATTTCCCTGTGAGATGGGCCGGATTGATGCTCTTTGTTACCGGAATTACACATTTTCAAACCATTGATATCACGGAGGCATGGGCCAACACGTGACCAGTGACCTGCACCCGCATTACATCGAGTTCCGCCACGTCTATAAGACGTTCGATACTCCGGTTTTGGTCGATACGAATTTTGGCGTCAACGCGGGCGAAACCGTCGCCATTATCGGGCGCAGCGGCGTGGGCAAGTCCGTAACCCTCTCCCACATCATGGGCTTCCTCAAGCCGGATGCGGGCCGAATCATCGTGGCCCACGAAGATATCACCGATATGGACGAACCCGAGCTGCGGCGCATCCGCCGGAAGGTGACCATGGTCTTCCAGTCGGGCGCCCTGTTCGATTCGCTCACCGTGGCCGAAAACGTGCTCTTTTCGCTCGAACAGCGCGAAGACTACGACGAGCAGAACAAGGAAGACGTGGTCGATGGCCTGCTCGGAATGGTGGATATCGCCGAGGCGCGCGACGCCTACCCCGCCGATCTCTCCACCGGCTACAAGCGGGCCGTCGCCATTGCGCGCGCCATCGCCGCCCAGCCGCAATGTATCCTCTACGACGAGCCCACTACCATGGTCGACCCCATCATGGGGGACCACCTCGGCAACATGATGCTACGCCTAAAACGGCAGCTCAAGCTCACTTCGGTGGTGGTGACGCACGACCTCGACCTCATGTACAAGGTCGCCGACCAGGTGGTTTTCCTGTACGAAAGCGGTGTGATCTACTTCGGCCCGGTCGACGGCCTGGCCAAGTCCGAGCACCCTTACATCCAGGAGTTTCTCGAGCTGGACCGCGTGGAACGCGTGTAGCGGCAGCGGCCCCTTAGGCCCAATGCTGTTCACCCAAAGTACGTGGCGCGGGCTGTCAAGCCTGCTGAGCCGAGAGTCACCTCGGCTTTTCTCCGGGACCGTTCCGAGCATCTATCGTAAGGGAGCGGTTCCCTAATCCGACAGGCCCTGAGCCTTCCCAGCTCCGCTCTATCGCGCGGCTACGCCCTTGAAGAACGTGTAGCAGAAGGTCCCGTCGGCCTCGGTCGCACGGTATAGATCCGCGATGCCTTTCTCCCACGTGCGTTGATCGATGAGCCCGAGTGAGAGCGCCTGGTCGCGGACTCCCTCCACCATCGCGGTGAACGTGTTCTTGGAGAAGCCTTCCACCAGATCCGGCCGGCTGTTGTCTACGTAGACCATCCGCGGGCTAACCCGCACATCGCGGAACCCTGCCTCGGCGAGCAGCGGATAGAGGCATCTGCCCACCAGTGCATCGCCGCCCATGCGGGCTTGGATATCCACCAGGCACTGCACGGCACGCGCGGCCTCCGGCGTATGCGGATGACAATACCAGGAGCCATGGTCGCCCTCGATAGCCGTAATCGTCCCGCCGCGGCGCAGCACTCGCTGGATGGCTCTGAGAGCCGCGGCCGGCTCCGCCAGGTGCTCCAGCACGAAGCAGAGGAAGATGTGGTCGAAATGCTCGTCGCCAAAGGGGAGATCAAACAGGTTCGCCACCTGGAACTCGACATTCCGGTGGCCGGCGGCTTCAATCCGCGCGCGGGCCTGATCGAGCGAGTCCGTCGAAATGTCCACCGAGACAATCCGCGCCGCCGGGCTCCGCGCCGCGAGAAAAACCGTCTGCGCCCCCGTGCCGCAGCCACATTCGAGCACCAGGCTCCCCGGCGGATAGGCCGTGTCATGGTGCAGCAGTTCGCTCAGCGTGTTGGCCTGGTCGGCCAGGCGATCCGCTTCGCGCGCCGAGTAGCCGTGGACGTATTGAACTCCGGACATGGGACTCTCAGTTTAATCGTAAGTCCAACCGTGCGTCCAGCGGCATTCGGCCGCGATTCTGAACTGAAAAGGGTAATACGGTCTTAAGGTGCGGAACATGAGACATCGCGCATCGTAGTAAAATGAGGAGAATCGTCAGATTCCCAGCGGCAAGCAAGTCACTCTACATGGATATACTCCTTACCGGAGCCACCGGCGCAATCGGTGGCGACCTCTTGCGTCATCTCCTGGATGCGCGTCCTGACGTGGCTGTTCACGTCCTGTTGCGCGCTCAAACCGCCGAGGAGGTTCACGCTCGCATGCTCCCGGTCCACGCGTCCCTCAGTCGCGAAGACGCGCGCCGGGTCTTTCCGGCGCCTGGGGATATCCTGCTGGACGCCTTGGGTCTCGGCGCGAACCGTCAGAATCTGATTGGCCGGATCGGCGAGATATATCACGTCGCCGCATGCACCAGTCTTTCCCAGACGATGGAGGACGCCCGCCGGACCAATTTGCTAGGCACGGAACACGTGATTGAGTTTGCCCGAGCTGTCCGCAAAGCCGGAAATCCGGTCCACTTGCATCACATCTCGACAGCCTATGTATCGGGCACACGGACCGGCTGCATGAGAGAGGACGAACTCGAATGCGGCCAGGAGTTCTTCAATTATTACGAATGGTCCAAGTTCGAAGCGGAACGCGCGGTGCGTAAGGCTGGCGCCGACCTGCCCGTGACGGTCTACCGTCCCGGCCTCGTCGTCGGGGATTCGCGCACCGGGCGCACCAACCGGTTCCAGGGCGTCTATCAGGTGCTGCAATGGATTCATTGTGGGCTCCTGGACTCGCTTCCCTGCCAACCCGATTTCCAGCTCGACCTGGCGCCCGTGGATTATGTCTGTGGCGCTATCGTCCGGCTCGCGCAGTTGAGCGATAGTGCCAATCGGACATTCCACCTGACCGCTGGAGCTGGGAATACCCTGCCCCTTAACGAATTGGTCGAGATCTATCTTCGGGAGCGTGCCGCTTGCGAGGGAGGCGAGTACCGGCACGGATCGATTCGCTTTTCGCCTCCCAACGGGAATTCCATTCCTGCGAATCACGAGGTTCCGGCGATATGGAAGCGTTTCGCGCACTACATTCCCTATTTCACTTGCCCTAAGGCATTCGACACCAGCGCCGCGCATCGGGCGTTGCAGGATCTACAGGCTCCGAGTTGCCGCGAGTATCTGCCGGCCGTCGTCCGCTACGCCTTGCAGTCCGGCTTTCGCGTCCCGCCTGCGTATTATTAATCGGGGACAGGAAGCCGTGAAACAATCAAACA
>PLOR01000007.1 GCA_003142185.1 Bryobacterales bacterium | reverse complement strand
GGAGTGACCGTTCAGTTCGAAAGCCATCGCGTCGAACTGGCGGCCATCTACGAGATGGAGCACGCGCCAGGTACCCTTGAGTACTACGACCAACCGCCCTCGATCAAGTTGCTCTATGAGGCTGCAAACGGGCGGCGATTGGGTGTCCTGCATACCCCCGACTATTTCGTGTTGCGTGAGAACTCCGTCGGATGGGAGGAATGGAAGACGCACGAAGATCTTCACAAGCTTGCCGAGCATAACTGCAATCGATACCGGAAAGAAGACGGGCGCTGGCGATGTCCTCCCGGGGAGGAATACGCCGCCCAGTTGGGGCTTTCCTATCGAGTTCGATCTTCGGACGAGATCGATTGGACGCTCCAGCGTAATGTGCAGTTCCTTGAGGACTATTTTCGAGGCGATTCAGCCGTCGTACCCTCCGCGATCCGCGAGCGCATCCTTTCTCACGTGGCTGCTCTGCCTTCGATCGTGCTCCGCGATCTGGTCGAGTTGACTGCCGGAATCGCCACGCCAGATCAGGTTTTCTTCCTGATCGCCGACGAAACAATCTACGTCGATTTGTGTTCTGCCCCACTTGCGGAGCCCGATAAGGTAATCGTGTTTCCCAGTAAGGACGTAGCCGGAGACGCCGTTCGATGCGAAGGGTCTGCGCCGCCGCCGTTTCGCTCGGCGCCGCAGACATTCGAGATGGGCGTCGCAGTGACTTGGGATGGCCGCGCGTGGCAGATCGCCAACATGGGGGAGCGCCACGTTTGCTTACTCGGGCAAGCGGGGGACTTCATCGAGTTGCCCGTTCAGTCGTTTGAATCCCTTGCGACGCACGGGCGCATTCTGCGAGCGGACGCGGACCGACAACCCCGCGCCGGAATCACGGATCAGCTACGGCGAGCGAGTCAACGTGACTTGGAGGTTGCCAATCAGCGTGCGAAGTTGGTACGATCCTGCCTGGACGGCAGTCCTATGCCGTACGACGTCGGGACCTCGGCCCGAACTCTGCGTCGCTGGGTCGCTGCGTACCGGTCCGCCGAGCGAGAGTTCGGGAATGGATATGTTGCTCTTCTGCCGGGCTACGCCGGTCGGGGCAACAGGAATGCGAAGCTGCCAGAGCTGTCCCAGCAGTTGATGTTGGAGTTCATCGATAAGCACTATGAGAACCTGAAGCAGCGTACGCGGCATTCAGTGTGGTGCGCGCTTGGGTCGGCATGCGAACAGCAGGCTCTCCCGATCCCGAGTTACAAGACGTTTTGCCGCGCGGTCCACGCACGTTCTGGTAGCGTCCAAACGCGAAAACGCCAGGGAGAACGGTCCGCCTACAAGGAGGAGCCCTTCTACTGGGAGCTGGAGCTAAAGACTCCACGGCACGGGGATCGTCCCTTCGAGATCGCCCACATTGATCACACCGAGCTCGATATAGAACTTCGGAGCTCGCGTACCAACCGGCTGCTTGGCCGGCCGTGGCTGACACTGCTGACAGACGCTTTCTCGCGGCGCGTGCCCGCATTTTATCTGACGTTCGATCCGCCGAGCTATCGCTCGTGCATGATGATCTTCCGCGAATGCGTCCGCCGGAACGGGCGACTGCCCCAAATCCTGGTCCTGGATGGCGGTCGCGAGTTCGATAGCGTCTATTTCGAGACGCTATTGGCGCGATATGAGTGCCTCAAGAAGACGCGGCCCCCGGCAAAGGCGCGCTTCGGCTCCGTCTGCGAGCGCCTATTCGGTACGGTAAACACAGCATTCATCCACAACTTGGCGGGCAACACCCAGATCACCCGAAACGTCAGGCAAGTCACCCAGTCCGTGAATCCGAAGGAGCACGCAGTATGGACTCTCGCCGGACTCCATCAGCACTTGGCAGATTACCTCTACAACATTTACGATTCGACGACTCATGTGGCTCTCGGTCAAAGTCCACGGGAAGCCTTCGAGTTGGGGCTCGCTCGGACCGGACAACGATGCCATCGCCTGGTCGCCTATAACGCCGAGTTCTTGATGGCGACGCTGCCCACGACCACAAGAGGCACCGCCAAAGTGATCCCGAACCGCGGGGTGAAGATCAATCACATTCTCTATTGGTGTGAGGCGTTCCGTTATCCCGACTGCCGGGACAAGCAGGTGGCCGTACGCTTCGATCCGTTCGATATCGGGTCGGCCTTCGCCTTCGTACACAATGAATGGCACGCCTGTCATTCTGAGCACTACCTGACCCTTCGCGGCCATTCAGAACGCGAACTCATGCTGGCAACCGAAGAGATCAGGCGCCTTCACCAGGATCATTCTCGAGAGTACGCTATCACTGGACGGCGCCTCGCGGATTTCCTGACATCGGTCGAAGCGGAGGAATTCTTGTTGAAGCAGCGGATCTCCGACGGTGAGTGTACCGGAATTCGACCTAGTCCGGCTATTCCTGATTCGGTCCATGCAACTGGCAGTCCAGCCGCCGCTGAAGGCATACTCCAGATGGCTCCGGTGGAGCAGCATGACGTCATCGAGGCATATGGGGAGTTCTAACGCAATGAGCGGCGCCGGTTTCCCCCGCGAACTGCTCACGCGGCCCTGGGCCGAGCGCTTGGCGTATTTCCAGGCTTACGCGGTCGCACATCCGGCCCTGATTGCCGCCAAAGAAAAGCTGATCGCCGCGATTTACGACTCCGCACCCAACTCTCTGATCCTGGTACTTGGCCCCACAGGAGTTGGCAAGACAACGCTGCGCCTCAAGATCGAGCAGGTGCTGGCCCAGGATCTCTCATCCAACCTGGCCACAGACCCGACACGCGTGCCCGTCGTGAGCCTGGAGACGATTGCCCCGGACTCCGGTGTGTTTAACTGGAGGGACCATTTCCGCCGCCTCCTCTTGAGCATGCACGAACCGCTGGTCCCCTACAAAATGGACCCGGATCGCAAGAATGCCGGGAACTTGATCAGATCCTGCCGGTCCGGGACGCAACCTTCGAGTGCCGATTATCAGTACGCCGTGGAACAGGCCCTTCGCCATCGTAGGCCGGCAGCAGTGCTGATTGATGAAGCGCAACACCTGGCCAAGGTCCCTTCAGGCCGGCGCCTCGCGGATCAACTGGATGTTATCAAATCGATAGCCAGCCACACGGGCACTGTCCACGTCCTGTTTGGCACCTACGATCTGCTGGCGTTCCGGAACCTGAGCGCGCAGCTGAGCCGGCGATGTTTCGATATTCATTTCCGGCGATACCAGTTGGGTGACGAGAAACGGACATTCCTGGGAGTTCTCCGTTCCTTTGAGCAGAACCTGCCGTTACTCGAGACCCCAAACCTGCTGGAGGACTGGGACTACCTGTACGAACGCAGCCTCGGTTGCGTCGGAATTCTGAAAGAATGGCTGAATCGCGCGCTCGCTGCCACAGCCAGACAGGGCGGCCGGAAGCTGACTCGTGAGGCTCTCGATGGTTGTGCACTGTCAGTCTCGCAATGTGACCGGATGGTCGCCGAGATTCTGGAAGGAGAGCGACAGATGACTGAACGGGGCGAACAGGTTTGCAGCCTTCGAGCACGCCTTGGGCTGGAAACCCGCCGGAGCGAGGAAAGCTCGTCGATGCCGGTGCCGCCAGCGATAAAGGCCCGGCCTTCCAAGCGATCATCTCGACCGGGGACACGACGGCCGGTACGCGATAGAGTCGGAATCGAAAGCCACTTCCATGCGCAATCCGCGACCGTTTGACTCGTGGGAACTCGCTGTACCGGCACTGCCGGCACGCAGTCGGCTGTACAGCCTGGCACCGATTGGCGTCGGGACGGCATTCGTCGAGGGGCTCACCAGTTACGTATCAAGGTTGGCGGCCGCCCATTCCGTTTCCGTTGGGAACCTTGTAGGCCGCGAGTTAAGTGACAACGGCCCTGGTCCCCTTCCACTCGTTCACCCGAGCAAACGGTTACAGAATGGCCGGAGCCTGTTCCATGGTTTCGCTGGCGCATCCTATTCGCTGAACGGCGCCGGAGATAGTCCGCGTTTGTGGATTGAGGTGCTTGAGGCCAAAACTTGCCGTCGTGAACTTCGCGTCCTTACACTCTTGCCGTTCGAGGAGATTCTCCCTGACACTAAGCTGTTTCGAAAAAGACGCGCCTGGTGCCCCGATTGCTTCCGAGGATGGCGAAAAGGAGGCGATCACCTATACGATCCCCTGTTGTGGTCGCTTCGCCCCGTGAGTTTCTGCCCGCTACATCGGCAACCTCTTCAGGAACGCTGCCCCTGGTGCAATCGCGGCAGCCGCCCGCTGGCGTCCTTCACCCGTCCCGGGCACTGTTCGCGGTGCCAACGCTGGCTCGGAGTTCGATCCCGGGACGAAGCCTCGGAGAGCGCTCTTGATCAACATCAGATGCGTCACGCGTATTGGGTGGCGACCGCCCTGGGCGAGTTGTTGGAAGCAACTCCGCGAGTGCCTGAAGGCCTGATGAGAGCAGCTTTCCGAAAAAACCTGCGGGGGCTGGTCGACCGATTCGCAGCGGGAAATGCGACAGCCTTCGCGCAAGGGCTCTCGATCAGCTACTCCATCCTGGACGGTTGGTTGAATGGTAAATCGGCCGCGAGCCTGGACGGCCTCCTCCAATTATCTGAGAACTTGAATATCGCGCCAATCAACCTTATTACGCCGGGATCTGCTCTGAGAAACGTCGATGTGAAGCAGATCGAAAAACTGATGCACGATGGTCCTGGACATCGTCGGCGGTTCCCTAATGGCGCCGAAATTCGGCGCGTGTTACAGGAGGCATCGAAGCAAGTGCCTCCACCGCCACTGACGCGCCTCGCGCATAAGCTTGGCTTTCAGGACGCATCGCGCCTCTACCAGATTGATGCCAAGCTCTGTAGACTCATCGCAAAGAACTACCGGGAATTTGCGGACTCTTATTGGTGGCGACAACCAGGGGCTCAGCCGATCTGTACCATCGAGGAGATGAGGGACGCACTGGAAGCTGCCCTGGCAGCAGACGATCCGCCATCCACCAAGCACCTATCCAGGGGGCTGGGCTACGCGGACGACCGGTTAATGCGCAACAGATTCCCGGATCTGTGCGTTGCTGTCGGCGCAAAGCGCAGGAAATGGAAAGCCAGTTTGCCAGCAAGAATCCGGCCGACCATCGAGAAAGCCCTTGCTGAGGATCCGCCGCCGTCGCTGATGCAAATCGCCAAGAGGGTAGGCATCGGCACTCTCAAGGCTCTGAAGAAGTACTACCCGAACCTGCAACAAAAGGTTGCGTCAAGGCAAGCGGCATTTCGCCGGGCTCGGGACCGACAGCGGAGGATGGCGCTGGAAAAAGCCCTAACCGAGAACCCCGCTCCCTGCCTGGCAAACGTTGCAAAGCGGCTTCGAATATCGAAGGCTACGCTAAGCAGCGGATTCTATAATCTGTGCGAGGCCATCGGCGAGCGCTACCGAATGGGTTTTACCACCGCCCGTGTCCGGGACTGAGCCAGGACCAAGCCGATATACGCCAGTAAATGCCACTGGCCCCGTTGTAGAAGCATATGTTGGCCAAACGGCCAGTTTATGGTCGCAATGACATTTACGCTGGCCGCTTCACAGGGGGGGCGTTCGGGTATTCGCACCCCTGCGTGAACCACTCATACCAGACGTAGTATGGCGGCGTGGGTGGATTGTTGTTGGTACAGGCCTCTGCCGCCACGCCCGCCTGAAGAACGTCAAGATTCCCCGCGGAGGCTAAACCAGAGCCATCCATGCCGGCCCATATCCAGGTCTTGTATGGGCCGTAGCTGCAGTTCTCGGTGCCAACGGAAGGCACCGTGGTGAAAATCTGAACCCCGCTGCCGTTGGCGGCGAAATACGGGTTCGTATAGGCTTCGATGAGGCCGCTCCAGCTCGGCGCCTCATTTTGGCCAGCCGACCCGGCTGCGCCCAGCGGGCGCAGCGGTCCATGCGCCGTTCCGGTTGCTGTAGCGATCGGATTATCAAGGCGGTGTTTAGCGTGCGCCATATGCGCTACCCAACGATTGTAGGAGTCTGAGCCCGGCTCTGGCCCGCGCGGGAAACCGTACTGCGCCAGGTCTGCATCCGACGCGCTGACCGGGTCGAACCCAGCAGGCGGTGCAGGGAAGAAGTAAGGCTGGCTACTGGCCCCGGCGAGCTGCGCTTGAGCGAGCGCGCAAGTGCCGAAAACGAGAGCGAAAATCGCGACTAGGATCTGGAGACACGGCAGAGATATCGTGTGCTTCCGCATTCTATTCATAGAAATACCAAGCCAACCTTTCGTGATATTTATTGAAACTTGAACCGATAGCGGGGACGCAACCGAGCCCTTAGGCCTATTGGCATCGACGTGCCGGAAGGCAGTGGCACCGATTGAAATCCCAGTCTTCCAATATGAAATCCCAGTCTTTCAAAAGGCACCGCTATGTATAGTACGTTTAGGACCTGAATCTGTCAAGGCAGGAATTGAATATCAGCGATCTTACGTATATGTCGGGCGAAGGCCCGCAGCCATGGGGACGTTAGAGGGGAGCCCATCGCCAGACGCGCGTATCGCAGAACAGCTCGCGGAATTCGGACTCGCTCAAGGCGGCCAAGCGCTCTTGGATTGGGTCTAGATGACACAGTCGAGCCCCTCGATGCCCCAGCAGAACCCGCCAACCATCGTCCAAGGTTTTCTTTCCCAGGCGCAGCGATCCCTCGTTGGTTTAATTTTGGGCTTTGTCAGCCGCAGGTGTAGTGGAAACGGCTGTTGGCGGGTCTTAGGAATAGAATAGGAATAGAATGTGCTAGGGTTTATGCGGCCGGATCGCGCATGGCGAAAATGGCGGCGTTCTCGGCCTTGATCCGCGTCGGTTAAATTTGAGTACGTCAGGAAAGGTGTATAGTGATGGGCCTTAAACTCGTTCGTTTGGCAATTTTTCCCGCTTTGGCTATGGTAGGGATGAGCACGCTCGCGGCTCAGTCCGGGTCGCTGCCGATGCTCCGCCTGGTGAGCGCCACCGTTGGGCCGATATCGATCATTCCCGGCGCCAACGGGATCAGCCAGACCGTAGAAGCGTATAACGCCGGCGCGGGCACGCTTTTGCTTTCCGTCAGCTCGTCGGTACCGTGGATCACGCCCAGCGTAGGCACGCCGCGTGCCTGCACCACCACCAGCGCCGCCACGTCGTGCGTCCCGTTGATTTTTGGGCTCAATACCGCGTCGCTGGCGGCATCCGCGACGGCGTACACCGGCATCGTCACCGTCACGGCGCCCAACACGGTGGACGCTCCGCAGACAATCACGGTGACCGTCGAGATCGGCGGCGCGGTGCCTTCCACCGTGATCGCTTATGTGGCGCCTTACGTGGCGCCGCCGGCGGCAGCCAGCACCGTCGCGGTTCCGTTCACGCTCGGCACCGCCAGTTGCCCTCACCTCAACGGTTGCCTTACCGGCACCATCACCACCCAGGATGGCGCCAATTGGTTGAGCCTGACGCTGAGCGGCGCCGGCAGCAATTCGTCCACGCTGCCGTACGCGATCAATATAACGCCGACCATCACCAACGTCGCCGGCAACACTTATACGGGCACGATCGTCACTTCCGGCTCCGCCTTCGCTCCCGACAATAAGACGACTGCAGTGACGATGAACGTAACCACGCTGCCCATCGTGGAGGCCCTCGCCCCGATCAATGTGCAAGTGGTCGAAGGCGGGGGCACCTCCTTTACCTCTTACGAGCTGCTGGGCAATCTGGGGCAAGGAACACTCGCGATTTCCGGTGTAACCGCCTCGGGAACGGGCATCACAGCGACCAGCGCCGGGAACATTTCCAATGGGTCGGGCCAGAGCGTGCCGACGGTAAGTGTGACCATAAACTCGCTTGGCCTTGAGCCCGGCCCATATACCGGCTCGGTGGCTATCGTGACCAATGCGGCCAACAGCCCTACCGTGATTCCGGTGACCTTCCAGGTGGTGGCCACGGAGCCGACTACCATTTTCTATCAGGGTGTGGTGGATGATGCCGTCTTCGGCCAAGATGGCCTCACCGTGACGCCGGGCGATGTCGTCGCGCTATTCGGCCAGCAACTCTCTCCCCAGGGCGGCACGGCGGGGCCGCCTCCGCTGCCGACGAGCCTCGGCAGCCAAACCGCGGTCACCGTGAACGGTGAGACGGCATCGCTTTACTTCGCCTCCGACGGCCAGATTAATTTTCAGATGCCGATGGACACGCCTCTAGGGATGGCGTTGGTTCAGGTCAGCACTGTGTTAGGCCAGCCACCGTTAGCGTCAAGCTTCGAACAGAGCAACACCGTATCGGTCCAGGTGGCGGCGCGCGCCCCCCGGCTGTTGCTGCTCTACGGTACGGGCGGCTACGGCGCGATTGTGGATGCCTCGCAGGGCAACGGCTACAACACGCTGCCCGTGCCCTCGACTGTCTCCGAACCCAGTTTCATCACCAAACCGGCCGTGCCGGGCGACGTACTGGAGATCTACGCGATCGGACTCGGCCCCACGAGCCCATCGGTCGAAAGCGGCCATCCCGCTCCCGACGGCTCGGCAGGGCACCCCTTGGCACAGTTGACATCCACGCCCACGGCGGTTTTCGGCGTGAACAACGCCGGGCTCCAGGTGCAGATCAGCGTCCCTCCCGCTCAAATCCAATACGCGGGTTTGTCGCCGTACTCCGCCGGCCTGTACCAGGTCAATGTGCCCATTCCGCAGAACTGTCCCCCGGGCACGGTGCAGGTATGGTTGACATTTCCGGATGGGACGGCCAGCAACGCCGTCAATATTGCGGTTCAATAGCGCTGCAATAAAGCGGATCGCGCCAACGGGAAACGGGGGAAACGGGGGGAAACGGGGGGGAAACGGGGACAGCCTGAACCAAGCGATTTTTGGCCGCGGCAAGACGGTGGCGCTGGTCGGCGTGGACGACCTGATCGTGATCGATACTCCCGACGCTCTGCTGGTGGCGCGCCGCGACCTGGCGCAGCAAGTGGGAGACGTGGTCAAGGCTCTCGAGCGCCGGAAGCGCGAAGATCTGCTGTAGACCAACCTCCGTTCGCGCCGCGTCAGTTGTTCGGGAGCGGATCGCCGCGATTGATTACGTAGGGGTTGCTGTAAGCCGGCAGGATGCGGTCGTTGACCATGCCGGCCCAGACCATGAACCAGGCCCACCTGGGTTGAGCTTTGAGCACTTCCGCCGAAGGCGGAACGCCGACTTCGCCGAGAGCGATCGGCTTGCCTTCGGCCAGTGCCAGCATTTCGTAGTAATACCGGTCGTTCAATTCGCGATAGTTGTCATAGCTGACAATATCGACATACTGTTGGCCCGGGAAGAAGTTGAAGAACTCGCCCATCGGGGCGGGGCCGTTCTGATTCCACACCCAAATCAGGTTATCCAGGTGATGGACGTAGACCATGCGGGCATAGACCTCGCGGTAGAGTTGCGCCGTGCCACCCATGCCCGGCCGGCCGCCCCACCAGAAAAAGCCGCCGTTGTTTTCGTGCATGGGCCGCCACAGGACAGGAATGTGGGCATCCTGCAACTGTTTGAGATAGCCGGCCGCAATATCCATGTATTTTTCCCACCGCTTGTGCAGCGGCGTATCGGGCGTGATCAACTCCGCCCACTGGTCGTCGGTGAGGCGGGCCTGCACGCTGCCCTTCCAGCTCGCTCCCGGCTTGCCCGGCTCATCCTCGGTGGGGCGCAGCATGTGCCAGCAGAGGTAAATGATGGAGCCGGCCGCGGCCTGCTTCTTGGCCTCCGCGATCATGAGGTCGCGATGAAGGATGGAATCCTTGTCCTCCTCGTCGGTGAACCCGAAATCCGAACCCCAAATAGCGGGGTATTTGCCAGTCAGGGAGTGGACCTTTTCCGTATCCAAATCGCGGTGGTTGGGAAAGTTGTGCTGGCCGGACAGGGTGCCCTTGCCGGAGACCGCGCAGATAGTCTTTAGCAGCGCGCGAGCCTCCGGTGTGGCGTTAGGGTTTACCGGCTCGCAGTTGTAAGCGGGCGGTGCCTGCGCGCGCGGCGGAGCGGGCGCGGGCGGAGCCTCTGGAGCAATTGTCTGCGACCCGGCCTGTGGCGCGGCCGGCGGCGCGGCCTGCGCGTGCAGAAGTGCAGTTGCAGCAAGCAGGATTATGAAGGGAAGCATGAATTTTCGCATGTGGTTTTCCTGGGAACCAGAAGGTTATCACGTTTCCCGGGGTCGGGTGGCGCGGGATGGCAGGCGGTGGTGCTTTTCAGCCGGTATGGGAGGCCGGGCGGGCCTGGCATGGCGGGCCGAACACCGGCGGCAAGACCGCCGGCGCCACCGCGCCGGTGCTAGTCGAGGTCGATGTCACGCACGGGCGGCGGGGCGTCGGGGTCTTCCTTGACGCGCTTGAAAAGCTCGTCGAATTTCTTCTCGAGCACCTTGCCGTGCGACTTTTGCGCCTCGACCTGCTTGCGGAAGACTTCGTCGCGCCGCGCCTCTTCGCCTTTCAGCTTGACCACCTCGGCCGCCAAGTCCTCAATCAGTTTGGGCCTCTCGGGGATGGTATGGGCAATGATGGCGCGCGTTTCGGAATCGATCCTGAGAGTCGCCTGGCAGCAGGGGCACTGCACGTCGAACATACCTTTGGCCATGCAACTATGGTACGCGATGGCGCCCGGCTTTGAAGCTATGCCAGGCACCGAAGAGAGACGGTTGTGAAGGTTTGTGGGGTCTAATGGTGGGATTGCTGGTGAGGTGACTCGTTCGGCAGGGTTAAGGTGGGATCAATCGTCTCTCTTCGGGCCCGTGTAATCCTAGTCACGAGACTTCGGTGAGCAATTAGCGCTCCAAACCTTAACTGGCGTCGAATCAATCCAACGGTCCAAATCGGGCGCTTCAGCACATGGATAATTGGTACCGATGTGTCAGACAAAAGCAACATCTTGTCACTGGTGTTACCGTTCGGCAGTAACTTGCCACCTAGGCGGATGTTATAGTGGCGACTGTGATGCCCGCTACGGAGTCCGTCCTGGAGTTGTTCCGCTTTACGGGGGCATACCTGGAGGGCCACTTCCGCCTGACCAGCGGCCTGCACAGCGACCGTTACCTGCAATGCGCGCTGGTACTGGAGCATCCGATGGCGGCGGAGAAACTGGGCAAGATGCTGGCCGGCGCGTTGCAGCCAAGGCTCGCGGCAGGAGTGGGCGTGGTGGTCTCGCCGGCGCTGGGGGGTTTGATCATTGGCCACGAAGTGGCGCGTGCCTTGGGCTGCCGGCACATCTTCACCGAGCGCGATCCGGAATCCCGAAAAATGGTCTTGCGGCGGGGATTTTCGGTCGAGCAGGGCGAAATTGCGTGCGTGGTGGAGGACGTCATCACCACTGGAGGCAGCACGGCGGACGTGATCGCAGTTCTCCAGGGGGCGGGCGCCACGGTGGCGGCTGCCGGTTCTATCATTGACCGCAGCGGTGGAACGGCCAACGTAGGCGTGCCGCGCGTGGCGCTGGCCACACTCAAGGTGGCCGCTTACAAGCCCGAGGAATGCCCTCTATGCCGGCAGGGGATTCGGCTGGTGAAGCCGGGCTCGCGCCTCGCCTGATGCGCCGCATCCGCATCACCCTGGCGTACGACGGCGGCCCTTTCCATGGATGGCAGGTGCAGCCGGGCTTGGCGACCATTCAAGGGACGCTCGAAGAGATCGTTTCCGGCATGGAAGGCAAGCCGGTGCACGTGGCGGGGTCGGGGCGCACCGATGCCGGCGTGCACGCGCTCGGGCAGGTGGCCGCTTTCAGCATCGAGAACCCGATTCCCCTAGCCAACTTGCGCCGCGCCGTGAACCGCCTGCTGCCGCCCGCCATTCGGGTCTGCTCGGCCGAAGAGGTGGACGCCGCCTTCCACCCGCGCTTCGACGCCAAAGCCAAGACTTACGAATACCGCATGGCGCGCGAGGAGATTTGCAGCCCGTTCGATTGGCCCTTCGTACATCATTACCCCTACCCACTGGAGGAAGACCGCATGGCGCGGCTGGCGGGCGTCTTCGAGGGCGAACATGATTTCAGCGCGTTTGCAGCCTCCGACGACCGCGACGCAGAGGGCCATTCCAAGGTGCGGACGATTTTCTCCTCCGTGCTCACGCGCGACCAGGACCGGCTGATCTACCGGGTGCGCGGCAGCGGCTTCTTGAAACACATGGTGCGCAATCTGGTGGGGACGCTGATCGAAGCCGGCCGCGGCAATATCGGCGATACCGGGTTTCCGCTGGAGTCCGGCGCCACTTCACCAGCCAAGGGCCTCGTCCTGGTCGGCGTGGAATACTAAGCGGGTGCGGAGAATTCAGGAGTCAGAAGACAGGAGTCAGAATAGGAAAGCGGGAATGTGCGGCGCGCCGTCTTCCGACTGCCTTCTTCGTTCTTCTGTCTCCTGTCTTCCGACTTCTGACTCCTCCGCCCCGCGCTGCGGTTACAATCACACTTATGCGAAAGCTCGCTCTCATCTTTCTGCTGGCGTCCTGCGTCTCGGCGCAGAAGAAGCCGGTCACGATCGAGACGCTCAGTCAGACCGCGCGTGGCGGGCGCGGCGCTCCGCCTCCGGAACTGTGGATGCCGGACGGCAAGAGCTTCCTGGTGCGCCAGGGCAATCGCCTGTCCCTGTACGATTGCGCCACCCAACGAAGCAAGGCAGCGATATCGCTCGATGAGATCGATGCTGCTGCGGTGGCGCCGCCGGCCGACGAAGGACCGGCGGATTGGATCAACCGGCGCGCCGGCCTGGGGAGCATGCAGCTCTCCGCCAGCGGCAAGGAACTGCTCTACATCGCCCGCGGCGACATTTTCCTGGTCCACCTGGACACAGGGAAATGGGACCAGATCACCAAGACCCCCGTCATCGAAAGGGACGCCCGGCTGGCGCCCGATGGCAAGACAATCGCCTTTCGCCGGGGCTCGGATCTTTACGCAGTGGACGTGGCCAGCAAGAGCGAAACCCGCCTCACCAGGGACGGCGCCGACACTCTGCGCAACGGTGGGCTCGACTGGGTCTACCCGGAGGAACTTGAGCTGAACGCGGCCTTTTGGTGGTCGCCGGATTCGAAATCGATCGCCTATTTGCAGTTCGACACGCGCACCGAACCGCTCTACCCGCACGAAGACGCGCTGCGCATGCGCGCCGTCTACGAACCGGAGCGCTACCCGCAGGCCGGCGACAATAACGCGGCGATCCGCCTGGGCGTGGTTTCCGCCGCTGGCGGCCTGACGCGATGGTACGACGTGGGCGACACCCGCACTTCATACCTGATCGCACGCGCGGGCTGGATGCCCGGCTCACGCGCGCTCTACGTGCTGCGCTTCAACCGCGTGCAGAACCGCGACGCGCTGTTTTCCATCGATGTCGAAACCGGCGCGCGCGCCACCATCTTTGAAGAGTCCGACCCGTACTGGATCAACCTGAACGGCGATATAAGGTTCCTGGACGACGGCAAGCAGTTTCTCTGGACCAGCGAACGGACCCCCGGCGGATACCGCCATATCTTCCTCTGTTCGAACGATGGGAAAGACGTACAACCGGTCACCAGCGGCGCGTGGGAAGTCACTGGCATCGTTGGGGTGGATGAAGCCGGCGGACGCGTATTCTATACTTCCGACGAGCCGAGCCACTTCGAGCAGCACCTTTACGCGATCGGCCTGGACGGAACGAACAAGCGCCGCCTCACCCAGGAACCTGGCAGTCATACCATCTCGATGGGGCCAGGCGGCCGCTATTATGTGGACACCTGGTCGAGCCTCAGCCATCCGCCGCGCAGCGTCCTCCATGCGGGCGACGGAGCCGACCTCGGGATCTATCGGGAGCCGGACCCCACGCTAAACGAGTATGATATTCTGCCCGCCGAGATCGAGCCGTTCACCACCCCGGATGGCGTGACGCTTTACGGGCGGCTCATCAAGCCGGCCGGCTATGAACGGGGCAAGCGGTACCCGGTGATTGTCAGCGTTTATGGCGGGCCGGGCGTGGGCTTGCCGGTGCACAACGCGTGGCCGGGGATCGATATCGACCAGGTGCTGGCGCAGAAGGGCTACGCGATCTGGCAGTGCGAAAACCGCGGTGGCGAAGGACGCGGCCACGACTTTGAGACAGCCATCTATCACAAGCTCGGCGTCACCGAGCTGGCCGACCAGGTCGCCGGTGTGCGCCACCTGATCGCCATGGGGCTGGCCGACCCGGAGCGCATCGGCATTCACGGCTGGAGCTACGGCGGCTTCATGACCGTCAACGCGCTGCTCAACGCCGCGGACATTTTCAAGGCCGGCTTCGCCGGTGCCCCGGTAACGAGCTGGCTCAATTACGACAGCATCTATACCGAGCGTTACATGGGACTGCCCAAAGACAATCTCGACGGCTACCGCGACACCGCGCTTCCGCCGAAGGCTAAGAACCTCAAGGGCAAGCTGATGTTGGTGCAGAACTTCGAGGATGACAACGTGCTGTTCCAGAATTCCATCCAGCTCGTGAGCGCGCTCGAACTGGCCGGCAAGCAGTTCGAATACATGCTCTATCCGCAGAAGGCGCACGGCGTCAGCGGGCTAGCCAAGCAGCACTTGAACCGGATGATGGTGGACTTTTTCGAGCGGAGCCTGCGGTAGAGAAGAGGTGGCGCGCGGCGGCGCTTTTCCGTACTCTGAATTCAATGAGGTCCTTATTCTTACTGCTGCTGATTGGCGGGGCCGCGCTGGCCCAGCCATTTTCGGCCGGGATCAAGGCCGGGCTGCCGCTGACGGACTTCCTGAACGTGGCGCAGGGCGACTCCACCACCACGACCAACCGGTACCTGTTCGGCCCGGAAGTGGAAGTGCGGCTGCCTCACGGGCTGAGCATCGAATTCGACGCGCTCTACCGCCATTTCAGCTACGCCAACTACGAGCCGTTCGCCAGCGGCACCATCATCACCATCGGGTCCTCGGGCAACTGGGAGTTTCCGCTGGTCGCCAAGTATCGGTTTCGCAGCAAAACTGTTCGGCCGTACGTGGAAGCGGGCGTGGCCTGGGATGCGATATCGGGGCTGAAGAACACCGCGAGTGAGACGCCTTGCAGCGTCGTGTGTGAGAACACGAATTACCCTCCCTCCGTGGAAACCAAGAGCACTGCGGGAGTGGTGGTTGGCGGCGGCATCGACATCCACGCTTTCGTTATTCACGTGACGCCCGAAATCCGCTTCACCCTCTGGGCGCAACAGTACTTCAGCCTCGACGACGATCTGCATAGTGGCCAGAACCAGGTCGAGTTTCTGGTTGGGGTCACATTTTGAAGCTGGCTGGGAGTCAGGCCGCTCGTCGGTGGAAACGCGCCGTACCATTTCTTCGTAATCTGAATGTATGAAGCCTTTATTGCTATTGCTGCTGATTGGCGGGGCCGCGCTGGCTCAGCCGTTTTCGGCCGGGCTCAAAGCCGGGCTGCCGTTGACGGATTTCTTGAGCGAGGTGCAGGGCACTTCCACCACCGCGACCGACCGGTACCTGTTCGGACCGGAAGTGGAAGTGCGGCTGCCGCTCGGCTTGAGCATCGAATTCGACGCGCTGTACCGGCATTTCAGCTACACCAACGTGCTGGGATCGGTCGGAAACGCCGTCACCAGCGTCGGGTCGTCGGGGAATTGGGAGTTTCCGCTGGTCGCCAAATACAAGTTCCCCAGCAAAATCGTGCGGCCGTATGTGGAAGCCGGTGTGGCCTGGGACGCGCTGACGGGGCTGAAGAACACAGTGACTGAAGAAGTTTGCGGCCCCACTACCGCCAACCCCGTTTGTAACGTGGTGGCCGCCTCTCCGGCAGCAAACAGCAAAGGGACCATGGGGGTGGTGATAGGCGGCGGCATCGACATCCACGTGATCGTCCTTCACGTGGCTCCCGAAATCCGCTTCACGCGCTGGGCCCAGGACTACTTCAACCTCTCCGGCGTCCTCAACAGCAGCAAGAACCAGGCCGAAGTTCTGGTTGGATTCACGTTCTAGCCGGCGAGGTTGGCTGGAGGAAAAGCCTGCGCCACACGCGGGGCGGTGCGTACCGGCGCACGCTATGATTGATAGGGAATGCCCGAAATCCTCGACGGAAATCGCGTCCGCGATGAAATCAAAGCCGAGCTGAAACCTCGCATATCGACCCTGACTGCCAAGGGACGTCCCCCCGGACTTGCCGTAGTGCTGGTGGGAAGCAACCCAGCGTCGGAAATCTACGTTCGCAACAAGGTCAAGACGTGCGAGGATCTGGGGATTCATTCGGAGACGCTGCGGCCGCCGGAGAGCGTGACTACGGGCGAGTTGCTGGCGACCATTGACGCGTTGAATGCGCGGGATGACCTGGACGGTATTCTGGTGCAACTGCCGCTGCCGCCGCAGGTGGATTCGAAGCGCGTGCTGCTGGCGGTGGCGCCCGCGAAGGACGTCGATGGTTTTCATCCGTGCAATGTGGGCAACCTGGTGGCCGCGCTGCCGGGGCCGCGGCCATGTACGCCGGCGGGCATTATGGAACTGCTGAAGCGCTACCGCATCCCGGTCGCAGGCAAGCGCGCGGTGGTGGTGGGCCGCAGTGACATCGTGGGCAAGCCGGCCGCGCTGTTGTTGCTGCACGAACATGCCACGGTTACGATCTGCCACTCGAAGACGGCGGATCTGGCCGGCGTGTGCCGCGAGGGGGAGATTCTGGTGGCGGCGCTGGGCCGGCCGGCGATGATTACGGCCGATTTCATACGGCCAGGCGCGGTGGTGATCGATGTGGGCACCACACGCGTGACGGATCGCGCGCTTGCGGCGCGCGTCTTCCGCAATGCGGCGGACAAGCTGGCGTCTTTCGACAAGCGCGGCTTCGCGCTGATGGGCGACGTGGATCCGGTCGACGTGATCGAGAAAGCCTCCGCCTACACGCCGGTTCCCGGAGGCGTGGGCCCGCTGACGATCGCCATGCTGATGGCGAACACGGTAGCCGCCGCCGAACGGCGGGCCGGCCTATGTTGAAAATCGGGCTGACGGGCGGTCTGGCGAGCGGGAAATCGTTCGTCGGGGAGGCGCTGGCAAGCTACGGATGCCTGGTGGTGGAGGCCGACGAGTTGGGACACCAGGCGCTCGAGGCCGGCGGCGAAGCGCACGACGCGGTGATCCGCGAATTCGGCGCTGGGATCGTCGGTGAAGCGGGCGAGATCGACCGGAAGCGGCTGGCGGAAGTTGTTTTCGCCAGTAGCGAGAAACTGGCGCGCCTCAACGCGCTGGTGCATCCGCCGGTGGTGCGCCGCGAGGAGGAAATGGCGGCGGAATTCGCCCGGCGCAAACCGGACGGAATCTTCGTCGTGGAGGCCGCGATTCTCATCGAAACCGGCAGCTACCAGCGGTTTGACCGCTTGATTCTGGTGATCTGCACCGAGGAGCAGCAGGTGGAGCGCGCCATGCGCCGCGAGGGCGCCGTGGAAGCCGTCGTGCGCGCGCGTCTCAGCCGCCAGATGCCGGTCGACGATAAGCGCAAGTTCGCCCATTTCGTCATAGATACATCCGGAACCAAGGAAAACACGCTGCGGCAAACCGAGGCCGTCTACGCGGCGTTACGGAGAATTGAACCATGAAACTGATGCGACCATTTCTATGGGCCGCCGTGCTGGTGGCCGGCTTCCTGGCAATCACTTCCGCAGGCCACTGGAGGCTCGCCCAGATCCTGCCGAAGCTCTCCTCCGGCGGCCGCCTTTGGGAAGCGCCGGTGTCGGCCGCGTCGGAGTATTCGTCGGACGAGCAAAACAACATCGAGATTTACAAGGCGGCGCGCGAGGCCACGGTCAACATTACTTCCCGCGTCTATCGTCAGGACTGGTTTTTCCAGCTCTACCCGGAAGAAGGCACCGGGTCCGGTTTCATCGTCAACGCGGACGGCACCATTCTCACCAATAACCACGTGGTGCGCGGCAGCTCGCAGCTCACGGTGAAGCTTTCCGATATGAAATCGTACAAGGCGAAAGTGCTGGGCACGGATTCGCGCAACGACCTGGCGCTGATCCGGATCGATGCCGGCCGCAAGCTACCAACGGTGCGGCTGGGCGATTCCGACGCGCTGGTGGTGGGGCAGAAGGTACTGGCCATCGGCAATCCATTCGGCTTGGAGGGAACGCTCACCACCGGCATCGTCAGTTCGCTCAATCGCAAACTGCAAACCGAAGAGGAGCGGCTGGAAGGAATGATCCAGACCGATGCCGCCATCAACCCCGGCAACAGCGGCGGCCCGCTGTTCAACATGGCCGGCGACGTGGTGGGCGTGACGAACATGAAAATCACCTTCGGCGAGGGGCTTGGCTTTGCGATTCCCGTCGAGCTGGTGAAGAATTTCCTCGACCACCGCGACGCCTTTGCCTACTCGGCCGACAACCCGAACAACCCGTATCGCTACCTCGAACCGCCCAGCCGCACGCAACAGAAGCCGGTGGACGGCAAATGATAATTTCCAGTCGGGATTGTAATGGACGCTTGCAAGGGTTCTGGTTTAATTCGGTCAAACCAGCGCATCCAGCGCCGGCGAAAAAAAACATGAAAAAACTTTTGGCCGCATCATTTCTGGCTTTTGCCACGGTTTTTACTTCTTTCTCCGCCCCAACAAACCAGCCGCCGCAACTTTCAGCGGATCAATTGCGGAACGAACTTGAAGGTGTTCAGAAAGCTGTGAGCAAAGGCCAGGAGCAAGTTTTTAATGTCAGCTACGAAACTGTCACAAATAAACTATCGGCATTAAAACCAAATCCGGCGGCTGATGGTTTTTCATTTCCAGGACGAGAACTTGCGCCGGGACAGTTTTATCTCGATGTTCCAGAAGGACCGCAAGGCGACGTCAGCGGCACGGACACCTCAATTCTCGTCACCAGAATTGACGCGAAAAGCGCGCGCGTTCAAATGAAAACCATCAAGCTCGGTTTGTTTTTCAACAGCCGTGACCGAAAGATTGAACAACAGCGATTGAACGAGTTGACACAGTTACTTTCAAACAAAAATTAGCCAAGACTGTGAACGACAATTGAAATTCAATTCATTATGACCACCAAAATCCTCCACCTTGTTTTTCTCGCCGCGTTCGCCGCGTCGCTGACTTTTGCAACATCAACCCGCGCGGCAATTCCGCCCGCCGAAAATCTGCTGCCGGCGGACACGCTGTTTTTCCTCACCGTGCCCGATTGCACGGCGCTGCGGGCGACCGCCCATCAATCGCCACAGTGGCTTTTTTGGAGCGACCCGGCGATGAAGCCGTTCCACGACAAGTTCACCTCCAAGTTCGAGGAAACGCTGGTCGCGCCGCTGGAACAAGCCCTCGGCTTGAAGCTGGCCGATTTTGCAGATTTGCCGCAGGGCCAGTTCACCCTCGCCGTCACGCAGAACGGCTGGACGGGCGGCGACGACGCGGCGCCCGGCGTGGTGCTGCTCCTTGACACCGGGGATAAAAGCGACCTGCTCAAAACCAACCTCGACGCGCTGAAGAAAAAATGGGCGGACAGCGGCAAGCCGATCCGCACGGAGGAAGTTCGCGGCATTTCGTTCTCCATCGTGACGCTTTCGAGCAATGACATCCCGCCGTCGCTGGCGGGCCTTTTCCCCGGACGCCAGCCGGTGCAGGAACTCGGCCGGGAATCCAAACCGCAAAAGCCGGCCGAACTCGTGGTCGGCCAGTTTGAATCGCTGCTGATTGCCGGCAGTTCCCTGAAGGCGATTGAACCGGTCGCCGCGCATTTGAGCGGCAGCCTGTTGCCGGCGCTGAATGACGACGCGATTTTTGCCGCCGACAAACTGTCGCAATTCCGCGACGCGCCGCTGTATTACGGCTGGCTGAACGCGAAAACCCTTTTTTATGTGCTCGCCCACATCCCGCCGCCGACGCCCAATCCCCAGGCGCCACAGCCGTTTCCGGCGCCGCAATGGAGCAAAATTATCGACGCCACGGGTTTGACCGGCGTAAAGAGCGCCAGCTTCGCCTGCCGCGAAACCCGCGACGGCTCGTCGGCGAGCTTTTTCATCGCCGCGCCGGAGGCGGACCGGAAGGGCCTGCTCAAAATTTTTGCCGCGGCGCACAAGAGCGCGGTGCCGCAGTCATTCGTGCCCGCCGACGCGGTGAAATACTGGCGCTGGCGGCTGGACAGCCAGGACGCCTGGGCCGCGCTGGAAAAGATGGTCGGCGACATCTCGCCCATGACGGCCGCCGGTTTCAACACCGCCATTGACATGGCCAACGCCAACGCCAAAAGGACCGACCCGGATTTTGACCTTCGCAAAAACCTTATCGGCAATCTCGGCGACGATTTCATGAATTATCAAAAGGTGCCCGCCGGCGCATCACTGGAAATGCCGTCGCTTTACCTGATCGGCGTGGACAAGGGCGAGACGGCCGCCACCGCCATCAAAGACCTTCTGTCGCTCTCGATGCCCCGGCAGCAAAAGACGCCCGACCCGCGCAATTATCAAGGCCACAAAATTTACACTATTACGCTTGCGGCCCCGCGTGTTGCCGGAGCGGCGGTTGTCCCGGCGCGTTCGCTTTTCATCACCTCCGGCGGCGGTTATGTGGCGTTGTCCACGGAGATTTCCACGCTCGAAGAATATTTGCGCAACGGGGAAAAGCCGCCCAAGCCGTTGAGCGGGACGCCCGGACTGGTTGACGCGGCGCAGCACGTCGGCGGCACAAGCGGCGGACTCTTCGGCTATCAGAACCAGCGCGAAACTTTGCGCTACCTGTTCAAAACGCTGAAGAATCAAGATGCCAATGACAACGCGGGCGGCTTAGGTTCCATGGCGGCGCTGCCGAAAGCTGTCCGCGACTGGCTGGATTTCTCGCTGTTGCCGGATTACGACCAGGTTTCCCAATACTTTTACATTTCGGTCTATGCCGGCATCACCACGGCGGACGGGCTTTCCTTCAAAGCCTTCGCCCCGCGCCCGCCGGGATTGAACTGAAATCAAAACCGGTGACTGGCGCGGAAGGAAACTGAAATTTTCCGTTATGTCATCTTTTCGATTTCGCGCGGGTTGAATGAAACGCGGCTGCGGACGAAAGCTTTTACTTTCCGGCGGTTGCCTGATCACCGGTGTAGGCAACGCCGTTGATCTTCACATTGGTGAATGTCAAATTCTTCACGTTCCGAGTCACCACCGCGGGATTTGTCAACTTGACGTTGATATTCTTGAAAGCAAGATTTGACACGGTGCTTTTCGCCGGCCCGTCCACCCGCCCAAAGTCATGCATCGTGCCGGTGATGTTCACCAAAGTCACATTGGTCACCAACTGGCTTGGCGCGGGCTTGCCCTGCAAATCAAAAAATTGCGTCCAGCCCTGGATCGAAACGAGTTGCACCGCCGGATTGTCCACCGTGATGTTCCGGGCGGTGATGTTTTCGTAATGCTCCTCCGTGTCGGGGCGGAGCTTGAGTTTCAAAACGCAGTTTTTGTTCGTGCCCGTCAGCTTGCAATTTTCAATGACCACATCGCGCACCAGCGTCGCCTCGCTGCCGACCGTCAACGCGGAATTGCCCAGCCCAAACGTGCAATTGGAAATGCGGATGTGTTCGACGGGCGGAATTGATTTGTCGTCCAGCGCGGAAGTTCCCTTGTTGCCCTTGAGTCCGATGTTGTCGTCATCCACGGAAATGTAACAGCCGCTGATCGCCACATTTTGGGAACTGTCCACGTCAATGCCGTCGGTGCTGGGCGAGCGGAGCGGCGTGCGGATGTCCACGTTTTTCACCACCACGTCCGAGCAGCGGAACAGGTGAATGTTCCAGAAACCCGATTCGCGCAACGAAATGCCGCTGACCTGCACGTCCTTCGAGTCCTCGATAAAAATGTTCCGCGGGCGTTTCACCGCGAGATTCGTGACATTCCGGTTCGCCGCACGGGCTTTCCAAAATTGATCCCAAAACGGCTGGCCGCCGCCGGCAATCGAGCCCTCGCCCGTGATTCGCAGATGATCCACGTTGCTCGCGTTGACCAGCGCCGGAATCCAGACCTCAAAATGCCCCTCGATGCGCGTCATCAGCTCCGGGTAATCCGCGATGTTCGTCGAACCTTTCAGCACTGCGCCCTGGTCCAGATGCAGATTCACTCCGCGCTTGAGAAAAATCGCACCGGACAAAAATTCGCCCTTCGGAATCACCAGCGTCCCGCCGCCGTTCGCCGCGAGCGAATCAATTGCCGCCTGGATGGCAACCGTATTGAGCGTCGCGCCGTCGCCCACCGCCCCCGCCGCCGCGATGGACAATTCCTTTGCTGCCACCGGCGCTACGGACAATTGCTTGGCCTTCACTGTTGTGCCGGGAATAAAAAAGATGAGCAATGCCGGAAGAATGACAAAGCCGCACAGCCGTTGTGAAAAAGATTTGGATTCGATGAACACGAGGTTGTTATACACGTTCAGCAATTTTTGCAAAGCCCAAAACCGCGCGCGCAACTCCGGTGGCAGTTAAACATTCGGCTGCAACTGCGAGTCCGCTTCGAGGAACAACCGTTCTTCGTCCTGTTCGTAAAGCCAGAACAGGATTGTGCAACCCGGACGAATTATGTGTAAATGTCCAGGCACAAATGAAGACTCTCGGCATTGGTCTGGCGGGCGCGCGTTACGGGGCGCGGATGCATCTGGCAAATTACGCCAAGCTGCCGCGTGACATCGTGGAGGTCCGGGGCGTTTGCTCCCGAACCAAAGAAAGCGGCGGCGCGCTGGCGCGTGAATTCCGCATCGGGTTTGCCACCGACGATTTCGATGCGCTGCTGGCCCGGAAAGACATTGATGCGGTTGACATCTGCGTTCCGCCGGCGCTGCACCACGAATTTGCAATTCGCGGGGCGGACGCAGGAAAGCACATCATCATGGAAAAGCCGCTCACCGGATATTTCGGAACGGCCGGCGACCCGGAACCGATCGGCACGCAGGTGTCGCGGGCGCGGATGCGGGAGGGCGCCGGCAAAAACGCCGAAGCCGTGCGCGAAGCCGTGCGCCGGAACGGCGTAAAATTTTGCTACGCGGAAAACTGGATTTACGCGCCGCCGATCGAAAAAATGCGGCGGCTGATCGCGGCGTCCAAAGGCTCGATCCTTGAACTTCGTGCCGAGGAAAATCATTCAGGCTCCAACTCGGTTTTTTCACGCGATTGGAAATCAACCGGCGGCGGCGCGTTGCTGCGCATGGGCGTGCATTCGGTCGGCGCGTGCCTGCACCTGAAACAATGGGAAGGCCAGTTGCGGCTCGGCAAAGGAATCCGGCCCGTGTCAGTGCTGGCGGACACCGCCGACCTGATCCACAGCAGCGCCGCCCGACGGGCCGGCGAGGCGGGCGCGAACCGATGGATCAGCGCAAATCCGGTGGATGTGGAAAACTGGGCTAATCTCATCATTAGCTTCGACGATGGTTCGCGGGGCAACATCATCGTGAGCGATGTGGGGTTGGGCGGATTGAACACCCGCGTCACGGCCTTCATGACCGACGGCGTGATCAAGTCGAACATGACCGCCAATGACGCGATTGAGACTTACGCGCCCGATGCCTCGGCATTTTCCGGCGAATATTTCACGGAAAAGCTGGAGACGAAGGCGGGCTGGAACCGGCCGAGTTGCGATGAGGACTGGTTTCGCGGCTTCGCGCAGGAGATGGAGGATTTCGTGGGCGCGATCCGCGAAAACCGGGAACCGCGCTCCGGCATTGACCTTGCGGTGGAATGCGTGAATGCGATTTACGCGGCGTATCTTTCCGCGGAAAAGGGCAGCCGGGTAATGATAGATTGAGAGCGGCCAAGCCATCGTTTCCGCGCTCTTCGGGTTGCGGCGCGGCTGTGGTATCCAGCCGGAGCAGGTTG
>PLOR01000017.1:289-14318 GCA_003142185.1 Bryobacterales bacterium | reverse complement strand
ACAACTCACATACTAGCGACAGCCATCAGCAGAAAGTCTTGCACTTCCAAGAGTTTCCAGGTATGCTGTTAGGGCGTCTACAGTGTTTACGTAGACCGCTTTTACCGTAGAGTTGCCGTTGATCAACTCAGGCCCTGTTCCGAGCTTGGCGACGCCGAACTGGAGCAGCGGACAAGAAAGGAACGGTTTTTGTGAATAGGCTTATCCCGCCGTTTTATGTAGTGCCAAAAGACCGTGGGGTGTGGCGAGTGACTTTATCCAAGCCCTGGGCAGCCATAACCGCCCTGGCCTTGATGGGCGCAGCATTGCCGGGGGCCGCTGCTTCAACGATTGTTTCTATAGCTGACACGAATAGCGGCACGGGCTACGTGCTGCAGCTACCTGCTTCCAGTCCGAGCATGTTCGGTGGAGTATTGGCCGCTTCTTGGTCAACGACAAACGCTTACACAGGCGTCACCATCCAAGCAGATGTATATGGGTCGCAGAGCGGCACGGCCTATTTGATGAGCCAAATCGGCACGGGGACGACCGCAGCGGAGCAAATAGCGAGTGCTGGCTATACCGCAGCAGCGACGGCCGGCAGTCTGACAACGCTGTTTTCGGGATTGAGCTTGCCCTCAGGAACATATTTTCTTGTGCTTGCCGGCCCGACCACGCCGAATCTGAATGATTGGGAAATCCCCCCATCGCCCGTGATAACCACCGATGCCGCAACAACCCTTGGTAGCTTTTTCGGCGCGGCAAATAATCCACCAAACCAGACCACCGTCAATTTGGCCTATCCGCCAGGGTCGAACTTCAGCACGCTCGGCGGCGATCCTGTCTTTCAGGTGACCGGCACGCTTGCCTCGGCTGCTCCGGAACCGACCACCTGCGGCTTCGTCGGAACTGCTCTGATGGGTCTATTTATCGCCGCCCTCCGCAAACGCCGTTCCTCTATCGGGGCGCGCTAAGCCGGCGTTGTCCGAAAAGCGAGAAAACGGGGGCTAATTCGGGGACAGGAACGTGTGAAAGAATCGATTTTCGGCCTCTTTTGCACAACGTAGGTCATTGCAAACATTTGGGGCCAAAAATGGTTTTGGCGATTATTTCACAGCTTCCTGTCCCCGCATCTCCCCCCTGCCAAGGGTGCTTGGACGGCATCGAAGCGGCGGTTACGCCACCTGATCTCATTGTTCATCCAATTATTCGCCTCGTAATCGCGCGGCTTCGACGAACCAACCGATTTAACAGGCTGACGTGATGGACGTCTGAACCGGTTGGAAAACCCCGCAAATACTGTCTTCTCATTCCGCTATCGCAGCTAATGCAGTAAGACGGGATGCCTGTTCCGGAGGCGAATGCCCGTAAGCGTCCGGTGACCACCGTCTTCCCTTGGTAGCCTTTCCCCGGTCATCCTTGCGTAGAGCCCAGGCGGCTTCCACTAGCGATGCCAGCATCCCGAATCACAGACATCACCCGAGCCGATGAGCCAGTCGTCAAGCGTAAGTACCGTTCGAAGGAGGAACGGCGGCGCATCGCGGAAGAAACGTTGGCGATTGGCGCCTCCGTCGCGGTGATCGCGCGCGCTCATGGCGTCAATGCCAACCAGGTCTTCCAGTGGCGCAAGCTCTATCACGAAGGCCGTCTCGATCCGGCGACAGCGTCAACACAACTGATCCCGGTTCGCGTTGCCGATGTTTTGAGCCAAGACGTGAGACCAGCCGTGTCGGCTTCCGGTGCCATCCACATCGAGATGGGCAAAGTGCGGCTGCGCGTGGAAGGGAAGGTCGACTCCGAGTGTCTCCGCATCATCCTGGAGCAACTCGCTCGATGATCTCGCTGCCAACAGGCACCAACATCTGGATCGCCGCCGGCGTCACTGACATGCGGCGCGGCTTCACCGGTCTCAGTGCTACCGCGCAAACCGTGCTCGAACAGAACCCGTACTCCGGCCACGTCTTCGTCTTCCGGGGCAGGCGCGGCGATCTCATCAAAGTTCTCTGGTGGGATGGTGACGGGCTCTGCCTGTTCGCCAACTAACCGTCTTCACACTACACCTCTTTCAGTTCCAGGCCGACATTTTGGAGGCCTGTCTGCAAACCTGCCGCTCGATCCACTAAGCGGTCCCACCGGCTGCAATGCTTGGCCGGCGTGTTCGGCCCCGGGGGCTCGTAGAGCTGCCATCCGTGGTCGTTATAGAAATGCGCTCCAATGAGCCCATGTTTCGCCCAACGATCAACCGTCTGCTCATGGACACCGAGGCGATCTGCCATCTCCCTCTTGTTCAGCATTCCGCATTGGCGAAGCCGATCATAGCGCGAGCGAAGGCCGTAGGTGTGCATTAGATAGGCTACATGCTTCGCCGAAAAGCGGTCAGCCGCTCGGCCTTGGTAAACCCGTGACAGGCTACGTGCTTTCAATTTCTCGAAGGTGGACGCGTCCGGCCCCGCCGTGCAATAGACTATAAGCATGGTTCGCTGGGAGTTGGTCGTGGCGCTTTGTCTGGTGGCGCCGGTATGGGCGGGAGAAGCCGACAGCCTGGCCCGCGCCATCCGCGAGAACAGCTTCGATCGCGAGGAGTGCTACCGCGTCCGCGATCTCACCCTGGCCATTGAAGACATCAAGATCTATCTCACCGACGGCCACCTGATTTTCAGCCGGCCGGTGGGAGGCAAACGTATCGCGGCGGTGTTCGTAGCCGATGTGGAAGGCGGCGACGCCGAGGTGATTCTGCTGCCGCCCGATCGCGCGGAGCGGCGCTCGCTGGCTTCCTACACCCGCTCGCCCAACCTGGACGAACATTTCCGCACCGGAATGTTCCTGTTCACCGGCGGCACTTATGAAGCGATTCTGGCGCAGCTTCCCTCCAATCCCGCCAACCGGCGCACGCCCGAGATCGGCGCCTTGCTGGACGAACAGTTCACGCCCATGCTGCACAACCTGAGCGCCAGCTATCAGACCCGGCTGGTGCTGGATCTGCTCAATCGCACGGCAGACAACGAGGGTATTTTTGCCTCCGTGCTCGACAGTCCGAATCTCGGCGCCTTTGATGTGGTGTACGATCCCCTGCGGGCCGAATCCATCATCGCCGGCCAGATGACCAGCCGCGACAACCGGCTGTTCCTGGATGCCTGGACCAGCTTCCAGGCGCGATCGATGCGCAACCAGACCGCGCCGCGCGCGCCCGATTTGGCGCTTTCCGATTACCGCATCGAAGCCGCCATCGGCGGCGATCTCGATTTGAAGGCCACCACGCGCGTGAAAGTGCGGCCATCCAGTTCCGGTGTGAGGGCGGTCGAGTTCGACATTTCGCCGCTGATGACGGTGACGTCGGCGACGGTGGATGGGCGGCCGGCCGAGGTTCTGCAACGGGAATCGCCGCGCGGCAACGCCATGCGCGCCGGCAACGAAATGTTCGTGGTGGCTCCCGCCGAGCCACTGGCAGCCGGCCGCGACTACGAATTCGTCTTCGAACATTCCGGCAAGGTGGTCTTCGACACCGGCGATCGCGTGCTGTTCGTCACCGCCCGCGGAAACTGGTATCCGACGCACGGCCTGCAGTTCACGACCTACGATCTGACTTTCCGGCACCCCAAGGATCTGGACTTGGTGGCACCCGGAGATCTGCTCGAAACCCGCGCGGCCGGCGACAGCCGCGTCACGCATTTCCGGGTGCGCTCGCCCATCCGGTTCGCCGGCTTCAACCTGGGCAACTACGCGCGGGCTCGCGCGGAACGGGGCGGTTACGTGGTGGAAGTCTGCGCCAACCGCGCCCTCGAGCGGGATCTGAAACCGGGGCCCAGTTTGCCGATGCGAGACACGATTGCCACTCAGATTACGCGGAATAACCCCGGAACTATCTCGGGGTCTTTCCCGATGACCCCCGGCCCGCTCGACCGGTTGCAGGAGATGGCCACCGGCGTGGCCTCGGCTCTCGAATTCATGGCCGCCAGATTTGGACCGCCGGCGCTCGGCCATCTCACCGTGTCGCCTATTCCCGGCACGTTCGGCCAGGGCTTTCCGGGCCTGATCTATCTTTCCACCCTGAGCTATCTGAAGACCGTGCCCCATAGTGCCGGCAGCCTGGCGGAGGCGCGGGAGCTTTTTTTCCAGCAGGTGTTGCAGACGCATGAGACGGCGCATCAGTGGTGGGGCAACCGCGTCACAACCTTATCCTATCGCGACAACTGGATGATGGAAGCGCTGGCGAACTATTCCGCGCTGCTGTACCTAGAGAAAACCAATGGCGCGCGCGCCGTCGACACGATGCTGGACATATACCGCACCGAGTTGCTGGCCAAGGGGGAAAACGGCCAGCAGGTGGAATCCGCCGGCCCCATCACAATGGGAACGCGTCTCGAATCCTCCCAGGATCCGAGCGCCTGGCGGAGTGTCACCTACGGCAAAGGCACGTGGATCATTCACATGCTGCGACGATACCTGGGAGACCAGCGCTTTTTCGCCATGTTGGCTGAAGTTCTGAAGCGGTACGACCACCAGGAAATGTCGACTGAGGATTTTCGACGTGTGGCAGCGCGTTTCACTCCGCCGAAATCCGACGATGCCGATCTGGAGACGTTCTTCGATACCTGGATTTACTCGACCGGCATCCCCACCCTCAAGATGAGCTATAGCGTGAAGGGCAAGGCGCCAGCGCTGCGGCTGGTGGGGACGGTGACGCAGACCGGCGTGGAAGGCGATTTCGCCGCTCTGGTGCCGGTCGAGATTCACCTCCCAGGCGGCCAAACCACCACGCAATGGGTGCGGTGCGGCAGCGAGCCAGCTCCGTTCAATGTGGCCGTGAAACAGCCTCCGCTGAAGGTGACGTTGGACCCGGACCGTGCCGTCTTGCGGCGGTAAGACGAATCCGTTGCGGGGTCTAGTACGTACGCAGGAGCAGGGAGTACCAAAGATGGATGTTGAAGAACCCCATTTATGCCGTAAAATGCACAGTGGTGTTCTGGAATCACGCTTCCGAATACGCGCTCGAACAGTACGCCATGGGCAAGATGAGCGAAGGGGAAGTCGCTCCGGTGGAAGAACATCTGCTGGTTTGCCCGCACTGTTGCGAACGGGTGGCATGGCTGGACGATTTTGTGGAATCGATCCGCTCCGCCGCCCGCGCCACATCTCGCGTGGCTGCGACCGGACACAAAGGCTGACACTTCGTCTGCCGTAGCTATTGAGAGCGGCTACCGCGCCGATAAGACCCTTAGGAGAGTATAGCCTTTGGAGTCGATCGGCGCGATTCAGTCAGCGAATCTTTCGAGCGATCTAGGCCAAACCATGCCGGTGCTGGTGGCCGAGGATAACCCGGTATTCCAGTCCATGCTCAGGAGCATGCTGACTAAGTGGGGGTACGATGCGCGGATCACTAAGAACGGCCTGGAAGCGTGGGAAGCGATGCAAGCTGCCGACGCGCCGCGCCTGGCGGTGCTGGACTGGATGATGCCGTACATGGACGGGGTGGAGGTGTGCCGGCGAATCCGCACCGCGGCGCACGAACCTTATGTGTACGTGCTGCTGCTGACGGCCCGCACCGAATCGCAGGACCTGGTGGAGGGCATGGAAGCGGGCGCCGACGACTATCTCACCAAGCCGTTCAACGCTCAGGAACTGCGCGTGCGCCTGCGCGCCGGCCGACGCATCCTGGATCTGCAACAGCAGTTGATGGAAGCGCGCGAAGCGTTGCGCGTGCAGGCCACTCACGACGCCTTGACCGGCCTTCTCAACCGGGGCCGCGTGGTCGAAATCCTGTTCGCGGAAATCGCACGCTCCGCGCGCGAACGGCGGCCGCTGGCGGTGCTGATGGTAGATCTCGATCACTTCAAGCAGATCAACGACACGCACGGCCATCAGGCGGGAGATGCGGTGCTTCGCGAAGCCGCGCGCCGCATGCAGGCCGTCACCCGCCATTATGACTCTCCCGGACGCTATGGCGGCGAGGAGTTCCTGATCGTTCTGCCCGGCTGCGGCGCGCGCGACGGCTATGTGCAGGCCGAGCGCATCCGCGAGGCCTTCGCCCGCGAGCCATTTGCCGCCGGCGGGGAGTCCATGGCCGTGACCTGCAGCATCGGCGTCTCCAGCAGCGATGCCTGCGCCGACGGAGAAGCCTGTCGCCTGATCCGCGAAGCCGACGAGGCTCTCTATGACGCCAAGAATCGGGGCCGCAACCGCGTGGCGAGGTTTGTTTCCGATCAGCCTTCCGCGGAAAGCCTGGCTCTGACGAAGCTGGCCAAGTTCTCGGAAGCGTAGGCGCCGGACACCCTCGCGCGCGCCGCATCAGCCCCAACCTAATGTGCACGGGTTTCCGGGAACGCCGTATCTTGCCCACAACGCGATTTTGTCCGCCTGCGAGCTGTTTCCGAGTGGCGCGTCATCCGGAAGTTGGCCCGCGGCTTCGGGGATTGCTTCCGAGCGGGCGCGCGACGTTGGACTACAGGAGTGGAGGGCTTTTCTGCAAGATTAGGACTGTGAGACGTTCTTCTCGGTAGCTTCCCTATCGTGGAAGTCGCGCCCTACCCGCCGAGTCGGCAACATCCCCGAAATAGAAATCCCTGGAATTGTCCCGTTTGTCTTCGTATCAGACGGGCGGACACCTCACATCGGCGGCCTGACGTTGCCATATTCGTAACGCGTAGAGATGTGACTCTTGCCCCCTTCCAAGTCGATGTCCGAGCGCAGCGGCAACCCCTTCGCCTTCGAAATCCAGGTCTTAGAATCGGACGTAGACCTGGGTGACACCTCGTGCACACTGTATACCGCCGCCATTTCGCCGTTTACCGGCTCATCTTTCAGATACCGGCACGTCGTCTTGTTATTCTGCCGGTTCTTTTCCGCAATCTCCTTTATCTCCTTGGTCGTCCCGCCAGCACTCCATTTGCCGTTGTACTCTGCGTACACTAAGCCGCCGGCGTAGATCGACTCTCCGGTTTGGGGCTTGCCGGCTATGTCCATAGTGACGTAGGCGTGAGTGGGCGTGTCGAAGAGCTTGATCATGCCGTCCAAAACCAATTTGCAGTCGTCTTGGGCCGCCAGAGGCAGCGCGCCAGTCAGTAGATGTCCGAATGCGCAGCCAACCATAATGTAGAGCAATCTCTTCCGTGTCGTTTCCATGAACCTGAGTCCTCGCATCCATGGTACGCGCTATTTTCCCTTTTCAGCCGACGGTCGTGAGAACGGGGCTACGGAAACTGGCCCGAGATGGCTTTGGTGGAAGCTTCTGATCGGCTCCGGTCGGGTTGTCGGCCACTCGGAGAGCGCGCATCCCGGCCCTAAAAGTCCGGTTCTCGGAAGTCGGAACCTCCAGTCAGGGGCTGCGATCCTTGCCGGACGAGACATGGCGGCCCAGCGAAGGAATTCTGCCCTAAGACAGCGCCGGTAGGGTCCGCCGCACCAAGCGGCTATGTTCGCGCCGCCGCCATTTCCGCTCGCGCTTTGGCGACGGCGGCGAGAAACTGGCGGGCGCGTTCCGTGATGGCGTCAAAGCGGCCTTCTTTGATCAGATTGGCGTCCACCAATTCGCCGCCCACGCCGACCGCGCAAGCGCCGGCCTTGAGGAATTCGCCGATGGTTTCCAGGTTGACGCCGCCGGTCGGGATCGTCTCGATCTGCGGGAACGGTCCCTTGAGCGCCTTGATGTACTTGGCCCCGCCCACGTTGCCGCAGGGGAAAATCTTTACTGCGTCGGCGCCGGCTTCCCAGGCGGTCAGCACCTCGGTGGGAGTGAGGGCGCCGGGAAAGACCGGCTTGGAATAGCGTTTGGCCATTTCAATGGTAGCCGGCTTGAGGCTGGGGGAAACGACGAACTCCGCGCCGGCCAGAATACAGGCGCGCGCCGTCTCCGGGTCGAGCACGGTACCCGCGCCGAGCAGCAAGTTGCCAGCGAAGCGGCCGGCCAGCTTTTCGAGCACGCGCACGGCGCCGGGCACGGTCATGGTGATTTCGGCGGCGCGAATGCCGCCGTTGGCGATGGCTTCCACGGCCTGTAGTGCGGCCTCCGGAGAGGAGGCGCGTACCACCGGTATGATGGCCCCTTCGACGAGGGCCGCCAGAATGTTGGCTGCTGACATAACCTTACACGTTAACAGATCGGCACACGTTAACAGATCGGCGCTATGCTATTGGCTTGACGCCGACAGGGAATGCCCAACCGGAGAAACAACCGCCCCGCGCCTCGGTGGTGGTGGTTTCGCACAACCGCGCGGACCGGCTGCGGAAGTGCCTGGAGTCGCTCGAGCGGTCGGAGGGCCGGGAGCGGCTGCAATTGATCGTGGTGGAGAACGGCTCGCGGGACGGGAGCGCGCAGGTTGTCGAGGAGTTCCCCGACGTCCAACTCATCCGCCTGCCCAAGAATTTCGGTCTGACCAAAGGGCTCAACCTGGGGTGGCGGGCGGCGGACGCCGAATACGTGCTGTTTCTGCACGAGGATACGGAAGTGGAAACGGGCGCGGTGGCGCGCCTGGCCGATGCGCTGGATGCGGATGCCGCCGCTGCGGCGGTATGCCCGCTGCTGGTGGATGCCGAAGGCAACCCTGCGCCACAGCTTGGCTCGCTGCCGCCGGATGGGGAATGGCGCGCGGCTGAACCGGCCTCGCTGCCAGTCGCCGTCGAGTACCCGCGCGGCGCGGCATTGATGGCGCGGGTGTTTCTGATCAAGGCCGTCCGGCAAATCGATGAGCGCTACGGGCAGTTCGGCGGAGACGCCGACCTGGCGGCGCAGATTCTGCGCGCTGGGAAGAAGATCCTGCTGATCCCCGAGGCCCGCGTGCGCCACTACGGCGGCCGGCCGGCGGAGGCGCTGGTGCGAGCCGATTTCCTGCTCGGCCGGGCGGTTTTCGCAGGGAAATACCTGGGCTTCCTGGCCGGCCTGCGGGCGCGGCTGGCCGCCATTTTCGGACCGCTGGCGAGGTTACAGCTCGCCGAGGTCCGTTATACCCTGTCAGGCCAGAAGATCGACGGCACCCAGGGGTAAGGCCGTTCCAGCATCTACTCCATTCCCATAGGTTTACCGGCGTCTGTTTACTTTCGGCAGCTAGCATTCCCTGGCTGGCCGCGGTTAGGATTGACCCTATGGAAGTAGAACTGTGGATTGGACTGCCCGTAGTCGCGGCTGTCGCAACCGGCATATTGGCCTGGTTCGTCATGCAATCGCGAATGGAGGTCAAGCTGGCTGAAGCGCGCGAGCGCATCGCGGCCGACAAGGGCGCCATCCAAGCCGAACGGGAAGCCATGGAAGCGCAGTTGCAGACCGCCATGCGCGCAGCGCAGGAACGCGCGCACCGTGAGGCGCTGGACGCATTTCTGGGCGAGATGAAGGTGGAGCAGCGCCACTACACGCGCGAGAACCGGCGGCTGGCCAACCCCCGCAAAAGCCTGGTGTTGCAGGAGCGGATGTATTTCCGCAACATTCCGCTTTCCGACTGGATCGAGCACGAAATCACGGTTGACGACGACGCCGACCTGGAGCGGCTGATCCAGGACATGACCGTGTTTGAAAGGCCCGTGGTCAGCATCGCGAACGGTCAACGCCCGATGAAAGCCCTGGCCTGAAACGCCATTTCGCGCGGCCCTCGCGGGCGAGGCGTGCCTCGCCCCTACAACCTCCGACCGTAGGGGCCGGGCACACCCGGCCCGGTCTGTCCCGATCTGCTCGGCCGCAGCCTGAGCGCGCGGCATAGCTGGTAAAATGTCCTAGATGAAACCACTGGGAATTATGAGTGCCTGCCTGTGCTTGGCTGCGGCGTCGTGGGCGCTGGCGGGAGCGGCGAACGGCGATCCAGCGAAGGGGAAGACGGTGTTTGAAGCCTGCGCCGTGTGCCACAACGCGGACTCGACCGAAATCAAGATGGGTCCCGGACTCAAGGGCTTGTTCAAGCGGGAGAAGCTGAAGAACGGCAAGAAAGTAACCGACTCGACCGTTCGCGGCCGCATCGACGAAGGCGGCGGCGGCATGCCGGGTTACAAGGACATGCTGACCGACGGCGAAAAGAACGACCTGATTGCCTACCTCAAGACACTGTAGCGGCGCGGCGCGCGGCGTGCATTCGCTACAATGGCAACTGTGGGGATCAAAACCAAGAGCGAGACGACTGAAAAGGCCGATCCGGCGGTGACGGCGAACACGCCCGAAGAGCCGCGCGGCCTCTGGGACCGCTACCGCGCGCTGACGCACGACATCCGCCGCGGCTTTGTCGCGGAGTGGACCGTTACCATCATCCTGCTGCTGTTTGCCACCACCAGCCTGGTGCAGGCTTTTGTGATCCCCAGCGCCTCCATGGAGGGTTCGCTGCTGATTGGTGACCATGTGCTGGTGGATAAGCTGACTTTCGCCCCGCCGGGCGCGATCTCGAAACACGTGCTGCCTTACCGGAACGTGCGCCGCGGCGACATCATCGTCTTCCGCTACCCGATGGACATCAAGGAAGATTACGTGAAGCGGGCGATCGGAATTCCGGGCGATCATATCCGGCTGGTGAACAAGCAGCTTATCCTCAACGGGCACGCTGTCGACGAGCCGTACGTGCAGCACATCTTCCCGTACATGAACCAGTACCGCGACAACTTCCCCGCCGCGCCGCCGGAGCCGGGCGTGATGGAGCCGGCGGTTGCCATGCTCACCGACAACGTGGTGAACGGCGAGCTGGTGGTGCCGCCCGGTTGCGTTTTCGCCATGGGCGACAACCGCGACGATTCGCTCGACAGCCGCTACTGGGGTTTTGTGCCGCGGCGGAACATCGAGGGAACGCCGCTGGTGATCTACTGGTCGTTCGAAGCGCCCACCGCCGATTTGACGAACGGTAACATCGGTGTCGACCACATCATGGACATCCTGACCCACTTCTTCACCAAGACACGCTGGTCGCGCACGCTGAAGCTGGTCCACGGCTATCCGCTGAAGTGAAGCGCAGTGGCTGCCGGCGCGCTCACGCCCAGCAGGCAAGCCGCTTTCGACCGGGCGAAGCCGCGGCGCGGCGAAACGCTATAATTAAGCATGCTCACGCCCACCGAAAAAATCTGGCACAATGGCCGTTTCATCAAGTGGGAAGACGCCACCGTACACGTGCTTTCCCACGTGTTGCATTACGGCAGCTCGGTGTTTGAAGGCATCCGCTGCTATTCGACGCCCAGCGGGCCGGCAGTTTTCCGGCTGCGCGAACACGTGCGGCGCATGCTCGATTCCGCCAAAGTGTACCGCATGGAGCCAGTGGGATTCACTGCAGCGCAACTGGAAGAGGCTGTGCTGGAGCTGGTGCGCGTGAACCGGATGAACGCCTGCTACGTGCGCCCGATTGCGTTCCGCGGTTACGGCGAGGTGGGGGTGAATCCGCTCAATAATCCGATCGACGTTTACATCGCCTGCTGGGAGTGGGGCAAGTACCTGGGCGAAGAGGCGATGGCGCAGGGAGTGGATGTGTGCGTTTCGAGCTGGAACCGCCTGGCGCCCAACACGCTGCCCGCGCTCGCCAAAGCCGGCGCGAATTACATGAACTCGCAGCTCATCAAGATGGAAGCCATAGCCAACGGCTATGCCGAGGGCATCGCGCTCAATACCGCCGGCTACGTCAGTGAAGGCTCGGGCGAGAACGTGTTCGTGGTGCGCGATGGCGAGATCCGCACGCCGCCGCTGGGGGCGTCGGCGCTGCCCGGAATTACCCGCGACGCGGTGCTTACCCTGGCGCGTGAACTGGCGATTCCCGTCACTGAGTCGGAGGTGCCGCGCGAGATGCTCTACATCGCCGACGAGGTGTTCCTCTCCGGCACCGCGGCCGAGATCACTCCCATCCGCTCGGTGGACCGTATCACCGTGGGCAAGGGACGCCGCGGCCCCATCACCGAGAAGCTGCAGAAGGCGTTCTTCGCCATCATCGACGGCAGCCAGCCCGACAAGCATGGCTGGCTCTCGCCGGTGGAAGCGCGGCAGCCGATCGCCGCGAAATAATCCACCCAGCCGCAACCCGCTCGTGGGTGCGAGCTGCGTGACTAGGGAGAATCTATCGCTCGGAACGCCGGGTTCAGGACCACCGGCCGGGCCAAGGTCCGAGCTAGCGATTGGATCAGGACGACCTGGTGTGCGATCACCAGCAGCATTGCAACCCCGGCCAAAGCGAAGATAGCTGCTGCCGGCGCGAGCGCAGCGGTATCCAAGTTTGTCGCTAACATCCCCAGTCGACGACTATAGAGCGTTGCCACTCCAACCAGTGACGTGCGCCCGTCGTAGCCGCCATACAGCGGAATCAATTTGACTGCGTAGGTCGCGGCAAGTACGTATCCGAACTCCAGGACCAGGAGAGCCGCCACGAACCTACCGAGCCGTGGCCAGCGAGCTGCACCAAGCAAGGCCAAGCCCAATAGAGGAGCCAAGATAGCCTGTGCGTACCAGGGACTTGGACCATTGGCAGCACCGTGAGTATAGATGTGGCTGACAACGGCGGCATATCCAAGCGCCAGCGCAAACAAGACGCAGTACAACAAGGTGATCCACTCAGCGGTCGCATGACGACTCGCCACCCACAACAGCAGGGCCACCAAGCTTGTAGCGGTTATTAGGTTCAGAGTGTTTGCCGACAACGCCAGAAAGGAGTTATTGCCGGTCCAGAATGAGGCCCGAACACTCGACCAGATCATAGCCAGCCAGTCCACCGTGGGCGCCACACGCAGAACTGTGGGCAGGCCTACGCCGCTTCGCGACTCCTGCGTTCCGGTAAGAACGCCATACAGGACAAGATTCCGTGCATACCATGGGCCGGCCAATCCACAGAGGATCACCGATGTAATCGCAAGTTCATGCCAACGCCTTCGCACTACGCACAGGCCGACTAACAACGGCACGAAGGAGAGAAAGTATGCCTTTGTCAGTAGCCCTGCTGCGAGGGCGACCGCTGCAACGGCAGCAGAACGACGGCCTGGACTCTTGCCGAGGACATTCAGCGCAACTAGCGCCCACACCGCGATGGGTACTGCCAGCCAATCATTTCCGATGTGGGCTAAGGTAGCCCACGTCATTTGGCAAGAAAGTTGACAGAAGAGGGCGACGGTTCCGTATGGGTCAGGGATCTCGAGCTGCGAGAATAGCCGTTCCGCACCGCTCAATAGGAGCAACGACCCTGCCACCGCCGCAATAATCCGTAACATCGCCACCCGTACTGGCAGCGAGAAACGAGCCAGAAGCCGCTCGGGGGCAGCTAACAGCGTGTATGCCAGCGGTGGCTGGTGCGCTTCGTAGTTCAAGAGTTCCGAGGGTTGCCACCGCAGTTCCGTTGGAATGTCCCGTAACCGGCGCCGGGCTTCCGATCTTCTCGACACGGGCCACGAGAAGTACTGGGTATATGACGTGACTTGCGGCAGATTCTGTTTCACCGCCTGACTCGCAGGTGTAAGCAGAATGGAAGCTCCCACTTCGCGCGACAGCCGCGCCGTGCGTGCATCAGGCAAACCTTGCCCATCACTCAACTGCTGTACATACGCAAAATGGAATGGCTCGTCGAAGCCTTCCCATAGTGGCAATAGGACGCTGTACAGTACCGCATTTACAAGCGCGTATGCTATGAGTAACAAGCGCGCTTTCAATAGTTCTCCCGTTCTGCGAGCCCAATGCGTCCAGGCGCAGGTCTGGACTCCTGTTCTCGCAACTCCTGTTGGCAACGTACTGACGCCTGAAGTCGTGACCGCTCATACCAAAGACCCTAAGGTAGCCGTTTCCACTACAGCGACCGACAAATAATTGCGAGATACCCTCAGGCTGCCGGGCAAGATACAGAGACTCATTAAGTTATGATACTGGCTAGAGGACGTACGAATCTCTAAATCGTGAAACGCCCGCACCGGTGTGAATAGCTCAGCACGCAGTTAGACTTCACAACTGTTGATTCGGAAAGGATGGGCGAGTTGGCCCTTTGGATGCTGCGCCAGTGTCCATGCGACCGGCCGTTCTTCTCGCCATCATCCTCGCCACTGGTGTTGTTGGCATGCCACGAGCCGCTTTCGGGCAGAGCCTTTCCATTGGCCTTGTGGGCGGAGCCGCAGTTACCGATGGTTTTCGCACCGA
>PLOR01000017.1:0-154 GCA_003142185.1 Bryobacterales bacterium | reverse complement strand
GTACCAATCCAGCGCACTTTGGCCTTACCACTGGCGTCGGGGTCGAGAAGAACCTCCGCGGCCTCAAGATCGCCCCCGTCGTGCGTTACACACACTGGACTTCGGACCATGTTCCGGAGGCCCCCGCGGCCCCTACCAGTAACAGCAACCAGGT
>PLOR01000029.1 GCA_003142185.1 Bryobacterales bacterium | reverse complement strand
ATCGTTCCCACCGGGAAACAGGCGGGAAACAGCCTGAATCGCGTCGGGACTTATCCCGCCGCTTTCCGGTAAGCGCTAAACATAAAGTTCTGCGCCTGCCGCTGGGGAAACGGCAGCGGCAGCGCGGCGCAGAGATGGTATCCGAAGCCCGCGCGCTCCAGCAGAGATAGGAATTCGCCCAGCCTATCATCATCCGGCTTCACGTGGTGATGGTATTCCCCGATGATCTGCCGGACCCGCTCCAACTTGTCCGCTGCCATCAGATCCTCCAGAATTGCCATCTCCGATCCCTCGACATCCAGTTTCAGCAGGTCGACGTCTTCGTTGATGTAGTCGGAGAGCCGAACCGTCCGCACCATCGTCTTGCTCTTCGCCGGCCCCGCTTCCGCCGGCTCCCAAAAGCCGCCCGAGAGAGAGCCCGGGAGTCCGTTGTAATCGAAGAACCACTGTTCGCCGGCGGTGCGATGCAGCCCGAATGGGTATGTCTCGGTATTAGTCCAGCCGTTCGCCCGCACGGTTCTCTGCAGCAGTTCGAAATTCCGCTCATTCGGTTCGAACGCCAGCACCCGGCAGCCAGGGTAGATGGTCTTGAAGTAAGCCAGAGAGACGCCGATGTTGGCGCCTCCGTCGATGATCAACGGCGCCGCCACACGCGCCGGGAAGTAGTAAACGCCACTCAGATACACCTCGCCAAACACCAGCGCGAAGATGCTGTAATCGGAAAAATGGATGATCTGCCCGAAGACGTGTTCCGAGGTCAGGCGCCTGCCGCAGAGTTCCACCAGAATCTTGCGTTTGAATTCGATACGCAGAAACGCACCGAGCAGAGCGAAGCGCCCCAATACGCTCGGGTGGAGTAGAAGACGGAGGCCATTGCCCACTAAGTGGCGGATCCAGTACACCAGCGGTACCCTCTCCGTTCTATGTGCCCCATATGCCTGTCACAGCGCTAATGTAGCACGCCCGCGCCGCGCCCCTCTCGCAGCTCCTCCTGGCACAACCCTTAAGCTAAAGCACGCCCCACCGCCGCCCGCGTCGCGTACAATTGAGATATACATGAAACGCACTGTCTTGGCCGCCGCTTTGCTCCCCTGCCTGGCGATTGCCGCCTCCTTCGACTCGGGCAAGACCCTGGGTGGAACGAATTCGCCGATCGTGCTCGAAGTGTTCAGCAGCTTCGACTGCCCGCACTGCAAGGAGATGCATGACGATCTCGTCCCGCTGCTGGTGCGCGACTACGTGGTGAGCGGCCGTGTGTGCCTGGTGAACCGCGAGTTTCCGCTGGCTGGCTCGGGCCACCCTTACGCGCGCGCGGCCGCCCTTTACGCCACCGCGGCGGCGCGCATCGGCAAGTACTCGGCGGTTGCCGATGCGTTGTGGAAGAGCCAGGCTACCTGGGCGATCAACGGCCAGGTGTGGGAGACCGTGGCTACCGTGCTGACGGCGGCCGAACAGAAAAAAGTGCAGGCGCTCGCCAAAGATCCCGGCGTCGAGGCCGAGGTGCGGCACGATATCGACGAGGCCACGCGGGACAATGTCGATCGCACCCCGTCTATATTTATTACCGCCGGCGGCAGGCGCTTCATGCTGCCGGGCGGCGTGCCCAACTACGAATTGCTCTCGAGCGTGCTGAATCATTACCTCGGCCAATAGGCCGGCTTTCGGCGCGGATGCCCAGTACTATATGAATATGAGACTTGGCGCCTTGGCGCTGTTACTGCTGTGGCCGGCGTTGGCGGCGGTGAGCGACATCGACCCGAACAAGACGGCGGGCAACCCGTCGGCGCCGGTGACCGTTCAGATCTTCAGCGATTTCGAATGCCCCGCGTGCAAGGTGTTCCACGACAGGAGCCTGCCGCAGTTGCAGCGGGACTTCGTGGCCACCGGCAAGGTCTTCCTGGTGTATCGCGAGTTCCCTCTGCCCATCCACGCGCACTCGCGCGAGGCCGCCAACTACGCCGTTGCCGCGGCGCGTCTCAGCTTGTATCAGCCCGTGGCCGATGCGCTATTCCGCGACCAGTTCGCCTGGTCGGTGAACGGTAAGGTGTGGGATACAGTGGCCAGCGTGCTGACTCTTTCGCAGCAGAAGAAGGTGAAGGCCGCCGCGGACGGCCCTTCCGTATTGGGCGAGATTCTGCGCGAGGTGAATCTCGGCCATGCAGTCCCGGTGACTTCGACTCCCACGCTGGTAGTGTCGCGCGGCAGTAAGACCTATCCGGTTTCGGGCACGCTGAATTACGCGATACTGAAAAGCTTGATCGATGACCTCCTCAAGTAAGACTCTGCGCGCGGTCATGCTGGTGCTGCGCATCGCCCTCGGTGCTGTGTTCGTCTATGCCGCCTGGACCAAGCTGCGCACCCCTTGGGAGCTGTTCGCGATGTCGATCGATTCCTACCAGTTGCTGCCGCTGAAGGCGGTGGAACTGGTGGCGCGAACGCTGCCCTGGTTCGAGCTGGCGGTGGGCCTGCTGCTGATCGCCGGTTTCTGTCTGCGCAGCGCGTCCGCGGCTACCGCGCTGTTGCTGGCGGTTTTCTTCGGCCTGATGGTACGGGCATACGCCAAAGGGATGGAGATCAATTGCGGCTGCTTCGGAGCGAACGACATCATTTCCTGGAAGACGCTTCTGCGCGATGGTTCGATGCTGGCCGCCGCGCTGGCGCTGACGGTTCTTAGTTTCGTCCAGCGGCGAAACGCAACAGCAAGGTAGGACAGGCCATCGCCTTTTGTGGCCTGTCGCTGCCAGCGGAAGACAGGCGACAAAAACCGATCGCCTGTCCTACTGCCGGAGTGTTTTACGCGCCAATGCGCTGCACTTCGCTCACCGTTGCCAGCGTCGCGCCGGTGGTGCGCAGCTCTGCCAGCGCGCGTTCTCCCGCTTCCGGTCGCAGCGCCTGCACGGCATCGGTCACAATCGTCACCGGCTTTCCGCGACGCAGCAAACCGCGCGCCGCGCGCCAGACGCAGACTTCCGTCACCACCCCGTAAACCACAAAGCGGTCCGCGCCCAGCCGCTCGAGCAGCGGCGCGATGGTGAGGGTCTCGAACAGGTCCACTGTCTGCTTTTCGACGATGATCTGCGCCGCGTCCGCGGTGTCCGGCAAGCCGTCGCGGTTGGGCACCACGACGGATTTCTCGAGCAGCGTGGCTTGCGGCTTGTGTTGGCCCAGCGTGCCGGCAACGCAATGCGGTGGCCATTGCCCGAATTCGGCGTCATTCTCCGCGTGGGCGTCGGTGGTCGAGATCAGGACGATCCCACTGGCGCCGGCGTGCCGGTTGAGCTGCGCCACTACCGCGATGATGCGCTCCGCGCCGGGCGCGTAGAGGGCGCCCGCCGGAGTGACGAAATCCAATTGAGTATCGATGTCGAAAAAAACGTTTCTCATGACGCCGGCGCCGTCCCCATCAGATTCGCGCGCGTCTGCTCCATCAGCGCGCGCAACTCGCGGCTGTAGATCACCGGCCACGGGTCTGTAGTTTCCAGTTGGCGCAGCGCGGGCGAAAGCCGGGCCACCGATTCGCGGGCGCGCTCGCGAGCCTGTTCGAGCGCGGGCAGCGGTTCCACCAACCGGCCGCCGAGGATTACCGGCCGCAGCAGCGCCTCGCCACGCCCGCACTCTCCGGAGCGCGCCACCACGTCGCGCGCCACGTCGCGGAAAATCTGCTTGGCGCCCGGAATGGTGCTCTTGTCGTCGCTGTACTTGGCGGTGTAGCGCTTGATGCCGCCGATTTCCATCTCCACCATTTTGTAGACGCCGCTGAGCGAGGGCGCATCGGCGGAAACGGAAATCTGCGTGCCGACGCCGAAGGCATCGATCGGCGCGCCGGCGGCGAGCAGCTCGCGGATACGATATTCGTCCAGATCGCCACTCACCATGATCCGCGCCTCCTGCAAGCCGGCCTCGTCCAGGATGGCGCGCACCTGCCGCGAACACTCGAGAAAATCGCCGCTATCGATGCGAACGCCCCAGAGCGGACGCCCTAAAGCCGCTACCCGCCGCGCGGCCTGGGCCACGTCGTAGGTGTCCAGCAGTTGCACCGCGTTCTCTCCCAGCGCGCTTTGCAGCTTGCGGAAGGCCCCGTCTTCGCAGGCGAATGACATCACCCAGGAGTGCCCGGCCGTGCCGGCGACGGGGATGGAAAAGCGGAACCCGGCGAGGGCGTTGCTGGTGGCCGCGCAGCCGCCCAGGTACGCCGCCCGCGCGCCCAGCACGCCCGCCTCGGGGGTGTGCGCGCGCCGCGTGCCGAATTCGATGACCGATCTCCCCTCCGCCGCGGCCACTACCCGCGCCGCCTTGCTGGCGACCAACGTCTGGAAACTCACCGCGGAAAGCAGGTACGTCTCCGGCAATTGCGCTTCGATGATCGGCGCGCGAACGGTCAGCAGAGGCTCACCGGCAAACAGCGGCGTGCCTTCCGGCACCGCAAAGAGGTCGCCCGTGAAACGAAAATCGCGGAGGTAATCGAAGAACTCGCGCGGCGCGCGGGCGAACTGCGCGAGGCCGCGCAGGTAGTCGATCTCTTCGGCGGTGAAGCTGAGATTCAGCAGGTAATCCACCGCCTCTGGCAATCCGGCGGCGAGAACATAATTCCGATTGGGCGGCAGCCGGCGGATGGCGAACTCGAAGGTGGCGACCTCCGCCGCCTTGCCGGCCTGGAAATACCCGGCCGCCATGGTGAGTTCGTAAAGATCGGTGAGAAGACCGTTCATGATTGCAAAAAGAAGTTAGCCACGGATAAACACAGATGAACACGGATAAGTAAAGAAAGCGAAACTCTTTGTTTCTTATCCGTGTTCATCTGTGTTCATCCGTGGCTCGAAATCGTGGCTCTTATTTCTTTTTCTTCGGCTCGGGCGCGGCTTCCTTCACATCGGCGGCCGCTCTTTCGAGATCCTCCACGGCTTTGGCATCCAATTCATAGATGCTCGGCTCGCCTTCGCGTTGCGCGGAATATTTCTCGCCCTGCTTGCTCACAATCACTCGCTCGGCCTTGGCGCTGCCTTTCGACTCGACGCTCGCTTCGAACACCGGCTGGCCGCCGCCCTGCTCCACAAACTGGGAGGCCGTCAAATCGCGCAGCTTGTCGATCAGGTTCTGTACGCTCGCGTTATCGATGTTCTTGGGCCCCGCGCTCCACTTGTCGCCGGTGTTGGTGTAAGTCACGGGGGCGCCGGCGCCGTTCTTGATCTCCAGCATACGGGGATTGGCGAAGCCGAAATCGAACAGCTTCTTATTGCGGAAATCGTCCAGGCCCTTGTTCAGCCCCTCGCCGGTGTCGGATGCGACCTTGTACACACCAGCCACCGCGGAGCTCCGGGCATAGTAATTGTTGTCCTTGTCCTTGCGCACCTCGATGGCTTGGGAGCCGGAGCTATCGGTAACCACGGCCAGCGCCACAACGGCGGCGGCCGGGAACTTCTTGGCCGCTTCTTCCGGCGCCGTGCCGAGATCCATCTTGGCGTCGCGCAGTTTGCCGAGCAGGGTTTCCACTTGTCCGCTGTCGGCGCGCAGCGGGCGTGGTTCCACAATCTCCCACTCGTTCGCCCCGTTCTTGCCGAACACGATCGCCGGACCCTTGCCGGCCAGTTTCACGCGCGTCAGCCGGTTGGATTCGAAGACCAGCAACCGTTTGTCGCGGAGGTCGTTGACGGTCTTGTCGAGACTGGTCTTGACGTAGCTTGCCACCGTGTACACGCGGTGGTCGCCGGACACTTTGGCGTAAGCGCCGGAGTTGGTCGGCGTGTCATCGCCAATCGCCAGTTGCACCTGCTTGCCGTCCTTCTCAATCACCTGCGCTTGCAAGGCCGGGCTGGCCAGTCCGTAACCGGCCAGGTCGGTGGGGTTGTCGTCGATGGTCTTGTCGGCGCTCACCGAAGCGAGCGCGCCGACCAGCGAAGCGGAAGCGTCGGGATCGGCCGGAAGCGGCTGCGGCGCGGTCAGCGCCCATTTGCCGCTGTCGTGGCTGAGAACGATCGGCTCGGCGCCGGCCTTCTGGAGGCGGATTTCGCGAAACCGGTCTTCCGGAATGGACACGATCTTGGGACTCGCGTCGGCGGGCGCTTTTTCCTTTTGCGCCTGCTTCTTGTTCGAGTACCAGATGGCGCCGCCCAGCGCAGCCAAAAGAACAACGGCTACCAGCAGTCCCTTCGGCTTCATCGGTTACCTCCGCTTCCACCAGGTGGCCAAGCCGAACGCCACCACCGTCAGCGGAAAGATGAAGATGCTCAGCCAGAACAGCAGGGCGAGCCGCTGCCCGCCGAGGTTCAATGGCTGATCCTCGGGCGTCTTGGGACGAATCGAAATCAGGTCCTCGTCGGAAGACAGCCAGTTGATCGCATTCACGAACAGGTCGCGGTTGCCGAGCTGGCGCGAGCCGGCCAGGCTGTTGACCGCCCAAATCGAGGTGCCGCTCACCACGAACCGTCCCTGCTTGGTTCCCGAATAAGAACCCGCGGCCACCAGGGTCAGTGGTCCCTTCCTGCCTTTCTTGGGATCCACCGCACCGCCGGGTCCGATCTCGGCGGTAGCCAGGCTATCTTCGCCGGTCGCCACCAGTTTGCTCACCGAGCTCTTCCCTTCGCTCTTGATCTCGAGCGACCGGGTCAGCGGAAACGCGGTGGGAATGCGCGTCAGCGGCTGCGTAATCGGATGCGATTCATATTGCAGCACCACCGGGATCTCCGGACCGAAGCCGAAGATCTGCCCCAGGCCGCCTAAATCGAGCACCAGGTCTTTGTTGACGGTGACGCCCCAGGTTGCCAGCAGCGCGGCCAGTTCGTCGTTGGGAGCGGCGGGTTCGGAGCGGCCGATGCGGAGCACGTTGTCGAACATGAAGATGGCGCGTCCGCCGTCTTCCACATAGCTCTTGATAGCCGCCACCACCGGCGCCGGATAATCGGCGGTCGGGCCGCCGGAGACCAGCACCGTGCAATCCTTAGGTACCTCGACCGGTCCCGACGGCGCGGCCTGCCCGATCTCGACTTTCTTGCCGGCATCGGGCTTCCCAGCTTCGGGCGTGCCGGCGTCGGCCGCCGCGGCGGGCCGCAGCGAAACCGCGCGTGACTTGTAATTGTCGCGCTCCAGCAGCGCCTTGAGAATCGAAAAGCCCTCGCGGTCCTGATCGTCGATCGAGTGTTCGCCCGCCCCGGTCATGAAGCAGACGTTGCGTTCGCCGCTTTTGAGCGCGCGGATCAACGCGCCGGTGATTTCCTCTTCGGTCAAACTCTTGGCGCCTTCGTGGCGCGGACCGTTCTCCACCACCACCGGCGAATCCTGGCGGTAACCGGCGGCTTTGGCCACTGTCGGTTTCTTATTCGGATCGATGTAATCCACGCGCAGCCTGGTGGACAGCGCTGAGTAACGGTCCAGCAGATCGCGCGCGTTCGGGAAGCTGCCGCTCTCGCCGAAATAAATCATGCGGACGTCGCTCTTCAGGTCCTTGACGATCTTGATGGTCTGGCCGGACAGGCTGTACTGCTTGTTCTTGGTGGCGTCGTAAGACTTGTCGTAGCGATTGGCCAGAAAATTCACCGCCGCCAGAATAGCGAGGACGACCAGAGTGTAAACCGCGATGTAGGCGCCGTACTTGGTTTGCCGGGCTTTCAGCCATTTAGCCGCCATGTCAGCTCCTCCACCGCAGCGATTCCATGGATCGCGATGTTATGAACAACGAAAAGAAAATCATGGACAGATAGAAGACTATGTCCTTGGCGTCCAACACGCCCTTGGCGAAATTCTCGAAGTGGGTGACGATCGACAGGTAATTGACCACCTGCGACGTGGCGCCGCTATCGAAAGCCGTGGACCAGCTCAGCACCCACAGCAGCAGGCACACGAAAAACGTCACGCCGCCGGCGATGATCTGGTTTTTCGTAAGCGTGGAGATGAATTCGCCGATCGCCAGCAGGCAGCCGCCCTGCAGGATCAGCCCCAGGTACGCCACCAGCACCGGCCTCCAATCGGGCTTGCCCCAGGCGAACAGCATGGCGATATCGATTACCGACATCCCCAGGATGCACAAGTACAGAAGCATGGCGGCGGACCATTTGCCGAGAATGATCTGGATGTCCTTCACCGGCGAGGTGAGCAGCAGCTCGATGGTGCCGGTCTTCTTTTCTTCGGCGATCAACCGCATGGTAATCATCGGAATCAGAAACAGCGACACGGTGCTGGCGAAGCCCAGCAGCGGGCGGATGATCATATCGTTCAGGTTGACGGGCTGCGACTGGCCCATCATCTGAGCCTGGAAACCCATCCGCACCACGTCGCGGGTCGCGGTATAGAGCGCGAATCCGAAGATCAATCCGAAAAATGCCATCAGCAGGTAAGCGATGGGGGAAACGAAGTAACTCTTAAACTCTTTCTTGCAGATCAGGAAGACTAGCTTCATTGCTTTGCTGCCTCGCTTTCCGCGGGCGCTTCGCCCTTTTTCTCGGCCGCGGTCAGTTGCAGGAACACATCTTCCAGGCTGAGCCCGACCGGCCGCAATTCACTCAGGTTCCAACCGGCGTTGACCACGCTGCGCGCCAGGTCGGCGCGGATCTGGCGCCCTTGCAGACTTTCCACTTCAAATGTCAGGCGGCCGTCCTTGGAATCCTTCATCACCACGCTTCGGACGCCCGCCACCTGCTCCAGGCGCACTTGCACGTCGCTTGGATTCGGGCTGCCGGCGGCGGCCTCCACTTCAAGCGCCACCGATTCGGAGCCGCGCAGCCGGTTGGTGAGGTTCGCCACCGAATCGATGGCGACCAGCTTGCCCTGGCTGATGATGATGACGCGCTCGCAGGAGTGCTCCACTTCCGACAGAATGTGGGTGCTGAGAATGATGGTGTGATTGCCGGCCAGCGACTTCAGCAGCTCGCGGATTTCGATGATCTGCTTGGGATCGAGACCCGAGGTCGGCTCGTCCAGGATCAGCACATCCGGGTTGTGAATGATGGCCTGCGCCAGGCCGACGCGCTGCCGGTAGCCTTTGGAAAGCTTGCCGATGAGCTTGTCGCGCACGTCTCCGATGGCGCAGCGGCCCAGCACTTCATCCACCCGCTTCTTGATATCGGCGGACGGAATGCCTTTCAACTTGCCGGTGAATTCGAGGTACTCGGTCACCTCCATCTCCGGGTACACGGGCGGCGATTCCGGCAGGTAGCCGATCCGCCTTTTCACTTCGATGGGGTGCTCTTGAACGTCGAAGCCGGCGACCGACGCGGTGCCGGCCGTGGGGGGCAGAAAGCACGTCAGCACACGCATGGTGGTGGTCTTCCCGGCGCCATTGGGTCCCAGGAAGCCGACGATTTGCCCCTTTTCCACCTCGAACGAAATGTTGTCCACCGCGACGGTGCGCGCGTATCGCTTGGTGAGACCTTCTACCTTAATCATACGGTTGTATCCCAGACTGAAGAAGACGCAGTAATTGACATTTGGGCAGCAAACGGCGGCCCGGAAGGGCGGCCGGAACTAGATCGACTGTGAGTCTCTATGATAGAAACCGCGCACAAGGGTTGTCAAATGAGCGGAGCGAGTCGCGCGGGTCGTAGCGGCGACACCACGAAGCGGCGCGGCGAAACGGCGCTCTCCACCGGTTGGCCGATAGGGCGGACATCACGCCCGTGGCTGAAGCGCCCAAACGAAATGCCTCTCGGCGAACACGCGTTTTTTAGTTTCAAGGCCGGACGAGGCGGGATGGGTCAAAGAGCCCGGAGAGAGCTAAGCCGCTGAAGTCCGGACGAATCTTCAGTTTTTTGCGAGTCGACGGATCTTCCCCGGTTGCGTTGTTGCCGACTTTAAGATAACAATACCTATTATATAATGACCGTCAAAACTTTTCTCATTCTAATGACGGGAATGCTTCTGCCGATTGGCGCGAACGCGCAGAGCTACCCGGTCCCGGGCGGAAACACGATTGTGTTCACCGGGAACTGGCCTGCGGCGGACCTTCAGACCGTGCTGACAGCGGCCCAGCAACTCTGGCCGGCGATGCAGACCGGGGCGCAACCGACGGGCTCGCAATGGACGGTCGCTTACCAGGCACAGACCCCTTCGAGCGACCCGTGCAAGAACACGTCGTCGTTGAACGGCCAGATCGATGTGCCGGGCGTCGCGCAACAGATGAGCCTGGCAATGTTCACGGTGTGCCAGTTTTCGACCACGGACCTGGCGGGAGCATTCACGGAAGGACAAGCGCGGGCGAAAGCGTTCCTGGCGCTGCGGGCGCTGGCCAGGGCGGGCACGGCAGGCGTCGCCCCAATGACGTCTCTGGCGGCTATGCCGGGCAACCTCAGCCAGCGGTATTTTGCGGCGGGCGGCTCGACAAGTTTTGCCGGGAACGGGGGAAGCCCCGAAGCTATTGCGTGCGTGTTCGAGCTATTCGCGGCGAAGCTTGGCGGGATATCGCCGACGCTGGCTCCCCTCGATGCGGCGTGGGCTCAAGTAACGATTCCCGCCAGTTTCACGGGGCGAGCGGATCAATTCATGCCGCTGTTTCTCTCCGCCGCGGACGCGCTGGTGGGGACCATCGCCGGCAGAAATCCTTCGACGTGGCTACAGAACCTGCCGGCGGCTTTCAGCTTGGATTCTTCGCAGCGAGTGGCGCTGGGCTTTCCGGCCGCCGGCGATCCGACCGATGGCGTTTGGATGCAGGCTTACTGGTTGGGCACGATTTCCGGCTGGAACCAGTCCCAGACCGTGGTGAATCCAACCACGGCGCTGGTGCTTCTGAAGCAGAGTCAAGGCGGAGTTACCAGTTGGAGCGGAACGCGAACGGCGAGGTTCCGCATACTGGACGCGGCCGGCGCCACGGAACTTTACGCGAGCAACCTGGAAGTCTCCTCGGGAAGCGGCACGCTATCGATACCGCCGGCTGTAGTGGCCGGCCTCGCGGATGGCGCTTACCCGGCCGAAACCTGCGTCCTGCAGGATGACGGGGCCAGTTGCGACCCCCAATTGGATCAGTTCCAGCCGATACTGATCGATCAAAGCGGCTGGACTACGGGCAAGCTGGTTGTGATCGCGAACGGTCCGGGATATTCGACGTTGAATAAGGCGGCGCTCAGCCTCTCTCCGGGCCAAACGTACAACCTGACAGCGCGTCCGGGGGCGGTGGCCATCGGCGGGCTGCCAGCGTCCTACGCGGAAGTCGCGCTGAGCGACGGCGCGGCGACCCGAAAGTTCCCGTGGGTTCCCGATGTGCCGGGCGGCAATATCTGGACCTGGACGCCGTTTGAGGATCCCAACGTGTTATCGATTCTGGATGCGGCTACGTTCCAGCCAAGCCTGCTCGGATCCGGCTACCAGGTTTCTCCGAACACGTGGTACGCGCTGGCAACGGTGGGAGGAACTCCGGGCGAGCCGGATTTCACGACGCCCGGCGGCGATGGCGCATTCCCCACTCAGGCGTGTGCCGACGAGTACGGCAACACGACGGCCGTATTCTCATCCGGAACCCAGACTTGGAACGCCAACACTAACTATTGTTCGTGGGGGCAGATCAACATACTGGCTCCTTCCACGCTACCAGCCGGAGAGACCGTGTCTCTACAGATCTATCGGAACGGCACGGCCTCGAACGTCCTACAGACCGTGGTGTCGGCCGCCGAGCCCTCTATCTTCATCGCGGACGCGGGCCTGCAACTCGGCACGGTGGTGTTCGCGGTGGGTTCGCAAGCTGGAAGCGTCGTCGCCCCCGATCTCCCGGCTCATGTGGGAGACGCGCTCTCGGTGTATTACACGGGCTGCGGACCGCTTTCGGAAGCGCTGCCGGCGGGACAACCGGCTCCGATGGATCACTTGATCTACGCCACGCTTCCGGCTACGGTCACGATCGGAGACGCGCTGGCGCAGAATCTGTTCAACGGCCTTGCGCCCGGGTATGCGGGATTGTGCCAGTTCAATATCGTCGTGCCTGTGCCAGTAAGCGGGACAACTTCGCCGGCTAACACCATCATGACCAGCCCGATGGTGCTGAGCGTCAACAATCAGGCTGCCAACGAACTTGTTTTGCCGATTGTCTTCGAGCCAAACGGTTCGTACTTAGGCAACCCGAACGCGACGGTCACCGTGATCCAATACGGCGATTATCAGTGCCCGTACTGCGAGGCCTTCTTCCAGAACACATGGCCGCAGTTGAAGGCGGAGTATGTGGACACGGGGAAGATCCGATTCTCATTTCAGGATTACGCTTTCCTGGGACCCGATTCGACGACCGCAGCCATGGCAGCGCATTGCGCGGGCGACCAGTATCGATTCTGGCAGTACCACGATTATCTATACCTTCACCAAGGCGGCGAGAACAGCGGATGGGCCTCGGTAGCTAATCAGAAACAATTTGCCGCGCAATTGGGCCTGAACACCGATCAGTTCGATCAATGCCTGGACAGCGGCAAGTACCTCCAGGAGGTCCAGACCGAAATTGCAACGGGCAGGAGCCAGGGTGTGACCGCGGTGCCGACGTTTTTCGTGAATGGGACGAAGATAGTCGGCGCCCAGCCGTTGGCGGACTTCGAGACGGTGATCAACGCCGCGCTGCAGTAGGCCACCGCTGTCTGGTGGGGTTTGTGCGCTAATCAGCGCGTAGGGCGGATATCGGATCGATTTGCGAGGCACGCGAAGGTCACCGGGTCGCAGGCCGAGATCCATAGGCGCGTATCTTACTACGCTCGCGAAGCCGGAAAGTACGCAAAGAATCGCACGGCGCGCTTCCGGAACCCCGCTCCAACTATTTTCGTAACCATTTTCGATCTGGCCGGTATTCCCTTTTGAAAAGCAGGCAATGGTGGAGGACGAGCAAATCATGCGGCAAGTCCGGGATGGCGAGGTGAACCGCCTCGAGGTTTTGTTCGACCGCCATCAACGGGCTTTGTTGCATTACTTCCTGCACCTCACCGGGAACCGCGCCGCCAGCGAGGACCTGGTGCAGGAGGCGTTCTTTCGCGTCCTGAAGTACCGCCGCAGCTACCAGACGGAAAATACCTTCCGCGCCTGGCTGTTCCAGATTGGCCGCAATGCTTACCTGGATCACCTGGGGCGGCGGAAGAACGAAGTCGCCTGGGCGGCCGAGGCGCCGGAGGCGGCCAGTCCGGACGCGGCGCCCGACCGGCTGATGGAAGAGAAGCAGGAAACCGCGCTGCTGCGCCAGGCCCTGGCCGAGTTGCCGCCGGAGAAAAGGGAAGTGCTGGTGATGAGCCGTTTTCTGGATTTGAAATACGAAGAAATCGCCGCTGCATTGCAGTGCGAAGTCGGAACGGTGAAGGTGCGCGTCTACCGGGCATTGCACGAACTGGGCGACCGCTTCTTCGCCTTACGGGGAGAACCCTTGTCATGAACTGCGAGAACATCCGCGACCGACTTCCCGAGTGCCTCGCCGGCAGGTTGGGCGAAAGCGCGCGGGAGCGCCTCATCGAACACCTGGAAGGCTGTTCCGGGTGCCGCGGCGAACTGGCGCACCTGGGAATCGTCTGGCGCGGTCTCGAAGCACTCAAGCTCGAAGCCGAACCCGACCTGGCGATGAAAGAGCGTTTCCAGGCAACCCTGGCCGCTTTCGAAGCCGGGCTGGAACAGGGCCGCCTGGCCGCCGTGGCGCTGCCGGGGCCGTCGCGCCAAGTTCCGCGTTGGGCGTGGCAACTGGCGGCGGGCCTGGCCGTTCTCGCTATCGGTCTCATCGCCGGCCGCGGGCTGGCGCCGCGTCCATCGGTTACTCCCGAGATCGCGCAGTTGCAGGGCCAGGTCGAGAGCCTGCACCAATTGGTGGCGCTCTCGTTGATGCAGCAGCAGCAGTCTCCCGCATCCCGGATCGAAGGCGTCAGTTACGCCTATTCGATGACGCAGCCGGATCCTCAGGTGGAAGAGGCGCTGCTCTACGCCGCCGGCCACGATTCCAACGTGAACGTGCGCCTTTCCGCGGTGGACGCGCTGGATAAGTATGCGGCCGATCCGAACGTGCGGCGCGCTCTCGCTGCCACGCTGGCCGCGCAGGATTCGCCCCTGGCGCAAGTGGCGCTGATCGACCTGGTGGTGAAAAGCAAAGACCGCGACTGCGCCCCCGCGCTGCGCCGCCTGGCCAGCCGTCCGGAGGCCGATGAAGCCGTGCGCCAGCGGGCGCAATGGGCTATCGATCAGTTGGGAATAGGAGTATCCAGATGAAAGCGCTTTTGCTGTTGACCATTTCGCTGGCGCCGCTGGCGGCGCACGATTCCGATCACCGCTGGAAGGTGGAAGACCAGGAGACCATCCATCATTCTTACGCCGGTGGAACCGGCCACAAGCTGGTGGTCGACAACTTCGCCGGCGCGATTCACGTCACCGGCGGCGGCAGCCAGATCGAGGTCACGATGGTCCGCCACAACCGCGCCGATTCCGCGGAAAAACTCGCGGAAGCCAAACGCGAGGTGAAGCTCGAAATCTCCGAGCAGGGTGGCGAGGTCAGACTCCATCAGGATTACCACCACGGCCATCACGACGATCGAGAAGGCTATCGCGTCGAGTTTGACTACGACATCCAGGTGCCCGCCGGCACCGCGCTTTCGCTCGACAACTTCAATAGCGAAATCGCCGTCAAAGGAACCAGCGGCGATTTCAGGATCCACGCGTTTAATGGCCACATCGAGGTGGACGACGTTACCGGCGCCGGCAACGTTCACACGTTCAACGGGCCGGTGAAGATCGCCTTCCGCCGCAATCCGGAGCGCGATCTCAAGGTCAAGACCTTCAACGGCACCGTGGATGCCTATTTTCAGCACGGCCTCAATGCCGAGCTGAGCTACAAAACGTTTAACGGCGGCGTGTTTTCCGATTTCGATGTGACGACAGTGCCGCTCAAAGCCAGCGCCGAAGGAAGCGGCACGAAGTACGTTTATCACAGCGGCCGCTCGGGGTCCGGGCGAATCGGCCAGGGCGGCCCCAAGCTCGAATTTGAGGGCTTCAACGGCCCCATCCGCCTGCACGAGGCGAAACCGTAGGCGGGCGATTCGGCCGGACATAGAAGAGGAACAGTCATGAAAACCATATTCGCCCTTGCGGGCACTGCTATTGTCGTGTGCAGTCTTGCCGCCGCCGGTAGCGCGGAGCGCGTCGTGGTTCCAGCGCCCCCTGGCGGCCACGCGCGCCAAGTGAATGTGCATGCGATCAACAACTCGATTGCGGTGAAGACGAACGGCGGCAGCGAGGTGGTCGTGGAAGCCGGCTCTCATCCCGCACCCAGCGCCGGAGGCATGCGCCGCATCGACGGGCCGCGCGGCCTCACCATCGATGAGGCCGATAACGTGATCGAGATCCATGCCGATCCTACCCTGCAGGGCCCTCTAACCATCACCGTTCCCGCCGACGTTTCGGTGGATCTGCACACGCTCAACGGCAACCTGAGTGTGGACGGCGTGCACGGCGAAGTGGATGCCGACACCCTCTCCGGGCGTACCGAACTGACCGGCATCTCGGGAACCGTGGTGGCGCATTCGCTGAACGGCCCGATCCGCGTGGTCATGGATCGCGTCGATCCCTCCAAGCCGCTGTCGTTCAGCAGCCTGAACGGCTCCATCGACGTGACGCTGCCGGCCGACGTCAAGGCGAACGTGCAGTTCAAGACCATGCGCTCCGACATCCACAGCGATTTCGATATCAGGCCCGGCGAGTCCGCGTCGATGGTGAAGGACGACTCCGGCCCGCTTAAATTCCGCCTGCGCTTCGACAACAATTTCGATGGGGCCATCAACGGCGGCGGCGTGCCGGTCAGTTTTCACACTCTTCACGGAGCCATTTATCTGCGCAAGAAGAAGTAGGCCGGGCAAGCTAAAAGCATGTCCGACCGGGGGGGTGCGGAAAAAACGCTGATCCCGTGCATAGAAAATATCGATTGCACGGTGCTTTCCATCACCGATAGCTTTAAAGTATGGCCACGAAGAAGCCGGCCCAGGAGCAGCCCTCGCTGGTGCCGGTGCTGCACCAGGTAAGCAAGATCGTCAGCTCGAAGCTGACGCTCGACGAAATGCTGGGCGAAGTAGTCGGGCTCGCCGTGCAAGCCACGGCCTGCGACGCCTGCCTGGTATACCTGATCGATCCCGCAACCAACGAAGTTGTGTTGCGGGCCTCCCAAGTGCCGCATGCCACGGCGCTGGGCAACCTGCGCATGCACGTGGGCGAGGGGGTCACCGGATGGGTAGCCGAACACAAATCGGTGGTCGCTCTTTCCTCCAACGCCACCCGTGACGCCAGGTTCAAGCTGTTCCAGGGGTTGGTGGAGGACACCTACGAGGCGCTGCTCTCGGTGCCGCTGGCGAGCGCGGGCGACCTGGTGGGCGTGATCAACGTTCATCACCGGGAGCCGCACGAGCACACGCACGACGAAATCGGCACCCTGGTGTTCATCGGCGAACAGCTTGGGGTCGCCATCGCCAAGTCCTTCTTGCAGGAGGAGAACGCCCGCCTGCTGGAACAGACCCTGGAAATGCGCCGGGAACTGGAAACCCGCAAGCTGGTGGAGCGCGCCAAAGGCATTCTCCAGCGCAAGCGCCAGCTCACCGAAGAGGAAGCCTACCTCCGCCTGCGCGAGCAAAGCCGCCGTCTGCGCCGCCCTATGAAGGAACTGGCCGAGGCCATCATCCTCAATGAAGAACTGGATCGTCAGGGTGGCGAAGAGCCGAAACCCGAGCCAGGGGACGCGGGAGAGAAGTAGGCGCACGGCGGTTGTCCGGAGACGGACTGCTCACACTCGTTACGGTTGATCCGGTTCCAGCGCGGCGGGAAAAGCCGAGATGACTCTCGGCTCATCCTTCGAGAACTAGCAACGCACAAATCCTCGAAGAGCCTGCGGGTAAAACGCTGACTACTTCATCTCCCCACAAAGACTACACTACCCTTCCGCGCGCCTTGTTGACATCGCAAATTGCGATGTCAAAGGTGCGCTACACCGTTTTATCCGCTGCGTAGCACAGATCGTTCAACCCGCACTCGGCGCACCGCGGATTGCGTGCCACGCAAAGGGCCCGGCCGTGCAGGATGATCTGGTGCGAAAACGAGATCCAGTGTTCCGGCGGAATGATTTTTATGAGATCCTGCTCCGCCTTCACGGCGTCGGTATTCTGCGTCAGGTCGAGCCGCTGCGCGATGCGGCTCACGTGCGTATCCACCACGACGCCGGCGGCGATGCCGTAGGCCGTACCCAGCACCACGTTGGCCGTCTTGCGCGCCGCGCCGGGGATGGTGAGCATCTCTTCCATCGTCTTCGGCACCGCCCCGCCGAATGCGCTCACCACTCGGCGCGCCGCGCCGACAATCGATTTCGCTTTGTTGTTGAAGAAGCCGGTGCTGCGAATATCCTGCGCCAGCGCCTCCGGGCGCACGGCGGCGAAATCGGCCGGCGTGGGGTACTTGGCGAACAGGCCGGGCGTCACCATATTGACGCGTTTGTCCGTGCATTGCGCGGAGAGGATGGTCGCCACCAGCAATTCCCAAGGGCTGCGGTGGGTGAGCGCGCAGGTGGCGCCGGGATACATTTGGTCGAGGCGCCGCAGAATTTCCGCAACCCGCGCGGCGCGCCCGGCTGCGTTGCGTGGCCGTTTCCCGTAAGCTCGTAGAATACGATGCGCGCTCGCCTTCTTCTTGCCGCCGCCGCGCTGGCCGCCTTTGGCGCTTCCCTTGTCTCCGGTTTTCACTTTGACGATTATGCCATTTTTGACGGCGCAAACCACGCGTCCGCTGCCAGCCTTGGCGCCATCTTCGCCCTGCGGCAGACCCGGCCGCTCACCTATCTCACCTTCTGGTTGAACCGCGCCCTTGGCGGCGAAAACCCGCTGGGCTATCACGCACTGAACCTGGCGCTGCACCTGGCCGCCGTGATGCTGGCGTATGCGTGCCTGCTGCGGCTGCTGGACCGGCGCGCCGCCTGGCTGGCCGCAGCCCTCTTTGCCGTGCATCCACTGCAGGCCGAGGCGGTAGATTACGTCTGGGCGCGCGCCATTGTGTTGGCCGCCGTCTTCGTCTTCGCGTCCCTGCTGGCTTGGATGGACGACCGTCCCTGGCTGGCGGTCGCGCTGTTCGCGCTGGCCCTGCTGTCCAAAGAGGAATGCGCCGCATTTCCGCTGGCGCTGTGGCTGCTCGACGCGTGTGTCGTCACAAGAGACCGACGGGTAATGACCAGTTCAGCTACCAGCAACCGCTCCGTCGAAAATCGCGCCCGCGCGGCGGGAAGAAAAGCCGAGATGACTCTCGGCTCAGCAGGCCTGACGGCCCGCGCCACGGCGCTCGGTTTCATCCCTTTGGGAGTGCCGCAGGCCCGTGGTCGCTCCCTTTGGTCGCGGCTCCGATGCTGCACTTCCACGCGTTGGGCTCCGCTGGCCGCCATGCTGGTTCTATCGCTGGCCGCCGGTCTCCGCACCATTTACGCCGCCGCGATGACGCCAGGCACGCAGGCGGGCGCGCAGGCCGGCATCTCGCCTGCGCATTACCTGCTGGCCCAAGGCACCGTGCTCTGGCGTTACCTGCGCCTGTTCGTGTTTCCTTACGGGTTCACCGTGGATGCCGAAATTCGCGTTCCCGCCGCGTGGCTGGGGCTAGCTGCGTGGCTCGCCATCGTCGCCGCGCTCGCCGCGCTGTGGCGATCGAGCCGCGATCTGGCCATCTGGCTTGCTGCCGCCGTGCTGCTGCTGCTGCCCAGTTCCTCCATCTTCCCCGCCGCGGACCTGGCGGCCGATCGCCGAATGTATCTCGCCATGCTGCCCCTGGCCGCCGCGGCCGCGCTGCTTCTCTCCCGTATTCGCAACCGCGCGATCGCGCCGATTTTCATCGCCGTGCTGGTGGTGGTGAGTTTCGGCCGGACCCAGGTCTGGGCCAGCGACGAATCGCTATGGCGCGAAGCCGTGCTCCGCGCGCCGGATAAGGTGCGGCCGCGCATCCAACTGTCGCGCAGCGTGGGAACCGAGGAAGCGCTAGCCCTGCTGGCCGAAGCCCGCCGCATGGCCCCCGATGACGCGACCGTGGCCGCCGAAACCGGCCGTGTGCTGCTGGCCGCCGGCCGCCCAGCCGAGGCGCTCGCGCAATTCGGCCGCGCGCTGGCGCTCGCGCCGAGCGATGCCAACAACTACAACAACCGCGGCGTCGCTCTCCAGGCGCTTGGGCAGACCGAAGCCGCACGCGCCGATTTCAAGCGCGCTCTCGAGCTCGATCCCGGCTTGGCCGCCGCGCGCGAAAACCTCAGGAAGCTGGCGCCGTGATCTGCACGTCGTTGGTCATGTTCTGCCAATCGGGCAGTTCGTAAATTTTCTTCTTGCCGGTCAGCGGCGCCGTGAGCTCCTTCGATTCCAGCCCCCTTAAATTGGTCGCGAACTCGAAGGTGCCTTCCGCGTCCTCTTCCGACCGGCCCGTGCTGGCCCAGATGGTGACGTTGCCCGCCAGTCCGTTGAGCTCGGCTTCGGCGTGATTGGTCAGCACGAACTTCACCAGAACCTTGTTCTTGTTCTTCGGGTCTTCCAAAAATCGCACCGAGGAAACTTCGATGAACTTCTGTATCGCGCTGACCGGCGCACCTGGCTTGGCGCCCGGGCTCTCCTCCGCGGTGGTTGGCTTTGCAGGCCGGCCGCCGTGAAGATTGTTCACGATCCAATACACGCCCGCCACCAAACCGACAATCGCCACCGCCGATAGCACCGTGGCCAGCCACATCGGCAACCCGAAGGTCCGTGGTTGCACCGGCTGCCGCGGGAATGGCGCGGGCGCCTGGAAGGCAGGCGCATGATCGGGCTCAATCGGCGGAGCCAGAGGCTTGATCTCGGGCGGACGGTCCGCTGCAGCGGCTGCTGCTTCCGCTTCCCGAAAGGTCAACGCGGAAGGAGGCGGCGCCGCCCCCGCCGCAATCGGCTGCGGCCTCTTCGTGCAGTCCGGACATTCCGTGTAGGCTGGAGGCACTTCACGCCCGCATTGCGGGCAGATCCATGTAAACATTTTGGCTCGTCTTACTTCTACTGTAAACGAGTCGATGCACCCGCCGCCGGACCGGTTTCGAGAATTCCAACAAAAGAATACAGGCGCCCCGCCGCTGCGCCATCGCGCCGAAACGAGTGGAATTCCTCGGCGCGGCATTGGGTGCAGAGGCCGGACATGTAAATCCGCTGCCCGCCGACGCCCGCCGCCTCCAATTGGCGGCGCACGGTCTCCGCCAGGTCGATGTGCGCCCGCCCGTCCACGCCGAACCGCGCCGCCACTTCCGGGCCCACTTCGTAGCAGCACTTGCCGATCGCGGGCCCGATGGCGGCGCGGAGATCGCCGGTGCGGCTGCCGAACTGCGCGCCGAGCGCCGCCACTGCGCTCCGGGCGATGCCCGCCACAGTGCCGCGCCATCCGGCGTGCACCGCGGCCACCGCGCGATGGCCCGGGTCCACTAGCAGCAGCGGGATGCAATCGGCCGTCTTCACCGCTACCACCGCGCCCGGAGTGTTTTCGAGCAGCGCATCGCCCGTTCCCAGCACACCGCCGCGTCCCGCGCCCGCCACGCACTCCGCCGAATGGACCTGCTGGAGCGTAGCCAGTCGCTCGAACCGCGCCGGAATATCCGCGTTGCGTGTCCCGAACCCATGCAACAGCCAGTCGAACTCGTCCAGCTCGCTCACGCGGTAAGTCTGATTGGAGTCAAGATAGAACATCGAACCTCATAGAACTCTCCACTTCACATGATATAGTGAGATCACTATATTTACCCAATATCCGACGCGCCGCCTTTCACGCCGGTTGCAGGGGATTGAGAGCCATGAGCAACAAGGACTACGAAACCGGGAGCCGCAATGTATTCAAAGACATTGGCGTGCCGAATGCCGAAGAGCACTTCGTCAAGGCGCAACTGGTGTTCAAAATCGACACGATCATGAAAGAACGTGGCATGAAGCAGGTGGGCGCCGCCAATCTATTTGGAGTTCGTCAGCCTGACATATCGAAGATGTTGCGAGGCGAATTCCGTCAATTCTCCGTCGAACGTCTTCTACGCTTCCTCGTGGCGCTGAATCAGGATGTCGAAATCGTCGTGAAGCCGCACCGCAGCCGGAACAACGCCCCGGCCTTGCATGTGGCTTGAGCCTTTGCCGTGGTGGATCACAAAATCGTCGAGCGGCCCGATTCGTGATCCTGCAAAGCGCGCTCAGCGAGGGAACGCAGTTTCCCGTTTTTCGCGTCCGCCTCAATCTGGTCGTCCCAAATCTCGGCGTCGAACTGTCCGAACCAGTCGCGGAAGGCCTTCAGCTCGTCATGGCTGAGGCTTTTCACTTGTCCCTCTATGTGCTCGACTCGGCTCATCTCAGGCTCCACTCCCAGAATACACCGGCCGGTACCCCGCGCTCACCAGAAACACGGCGACTTCGGCCAGCTGATTCGGCATCAGGCTCACCACGCGATCTGAGGTAGGACGGACGATCGGTTTTTGTCGTCTGTCAATGTGTCGCCCTTGGGCGAGAAATGACAGACCACGAAAGACGATGGTCCGTCCTACCTGCTCACCAAAAACACCGCAACCTCCGCCAGCAGATTCGGCATGAGCGTCACCTTGCGGCGTCCGGCCAGGAAGTAGCGACGCTCCACGGTGAGGCCCTCCAGCGCGGCCAGTGCTTCGAAATCCTCCACCGTGAGGAAGTGAATGTTCGGCGAGTCGTACCATTGGTAGGGAAACAGCTTGGTGCGTGGCGCGCGGCCGCTCGCCAGCATGGAAAGCCGCACCCGCCAGTGGCCGAAATTAGGGAAGGCCACGATGCCCCGGCGCCCCACGCGCAGCATTTCGCGCAACACCCGCCGCGGCTGCCGCGTTTCCTGCAAGGTCTGGCTGAGGATCACGTAATCGAAGGCGTGGTCGGGATAGTCGGCCAGCCCCTCATCGATATCGCCTTGAAACACCGAGACCCCGCGCGCGATCGCGCGGCGCACTTTCTCGCCCGCGATCTCGACGCCGCGCGCATCCACGTTCTTGTTCGCGGCCAGCCAATGCAGCAGTTCGCCCTCGCCACAGCCTAAGTCCAGCACGCGCGCGCCGGGCGAAACAATTTCGCCGATGATGGCGTAATCGCTGCGCCCTAGCAGCTCGCGGACGAATGCCTGCTTGGCCACCACGGCGGTCATGACGCTCGCTCCAGCGTGTTCGCCAGAAAGCCGCGGATCAGCTCGGTCTGCTCGGCCACGTCCACCAGGAAGGAATCGTGCCCGTAGTTGGAAGGCAGCTCGGCATAAGCCACGTCGCAATTGCGCGCCCGCAGCGCCCGCACGGTCTCCTGCGATTGGTAGCTCGGGTACAGCCAGTCCGAGCTGAAGCTGATCACCAGGAAGCGCGCCTGGGCCGGCGCCAGCGCCGCTGCGAGCGAGCCCTGACCGTTCGTCAGGTCGAAATAATCCATCGCTTTCGTGATGTACAGATACGAGTTGGCGTCGAAGCGGCCGACGAACTGGCTGCCACGGTAGCGCAGGTAGCTTTCCACTTCGAAATCCACGTCGAAATCGAAGCCGAAATTCTCCTTGCCGCGCAGCCGGCGGCCGAATTTTTCGCGCATCGAATCGTCGCTCATGTACGTGATGTGGCCCACCATGCGCGCCACCGCCAGGCCGCGCCCTGGAAGTTGCTTGCCGTAGTAGTCGCCGCCGTTCCAGTCCGGGTCGGCCATAATCGCCTGCCGCCCCACTTCATTGAACGCAATCTGCTGCGCGCTGTGCCGCGTCGTGGTGGCGATCGGAATCGCCGATACCACGCGGTCCGGGTAGGCTACCGCCCATTCGAGCGCCTGCATGCCCCCCATCGACCCGCCGGTCACCGACAGCAGCCGCGGAATGCCGAGCTTATCGATCAGCATCTTCTCCAGGCGCACCATGTCGGAAATCGTGATTCCCGGAAACGACATGCCGTATGGGCAGCCGGTCGCCGGGTTGATCGAAGCCGGCCCCGTCGTCCCGCGGCACCCTCCCAGCACGTTGCTCGATATCACGAAGTATTTATTGGTGTCGAACGCTTTGCCGGGACCGATCATGTTGTCCCACCAGCCCGGCTTGCCGGTTTCCGGGCTGATCCCGGCCGCGTGCGCATCGCCCGAAAAGGCGTGCAGCACCAGGATGGCGTTGTTCCGCGCCGCGTTCAACTGGCCGTACGTCTCGTAAGCCACGTCGACCGGCGCGAGCGCGGCGCCGCTGTCGAGCGCAATCGAATCGAAGCGGACAACACTGGCCTCAACGATCATGCGGGGAGTTCTTATAATAGCAGAGAGGGGACAGACCGCTCTCTCCGCGCGGCGCAGAAGCGGCGCCTTGGAAGCGGCGTCTTGGGACAGAGAGGTCTGTCCCCGGCCGCTTCGACCCCTTACCGGACGATATGAACTTGTAAATTTGCGATCCCGCGGAAAGCGCCTCTGCCCCTGGCCCAGAACCCCCTCCAAGTGTATGTTTCTACACGGTAGAATCTATACTATTGCGCCAAAGCGGTGCGACTTCCTGCCCTGTCAACCCCCTATAAAGAGCTATTGCCGCATCTTGCCCCTTCGCCGCGAACAACGTATCATCGTGGCAGATAACGTGCATTTCCGGTTGCGCTTACTCAGAAAAGCTCGGCCGGCTGTAACTTGGTCCAACCGCAATGCAGTCTGAATGGAGGGCATGTAAATGGCAACAAGTCCGGCGGTGATGGCGCCTTCGCGGCCCATCGAAGATCCCCTGGCGCACTTGGCGCGCACCAATGTTGTAGAGTATCCCAAAGGTCAAACCATCTATAGTCAACAGCAGCCTTCGCTGGCCGTCTATCTCGTGATCAGCGGCAAAGTTAAGGTCTCGCGATTGGCTGGCGATGGACGGCAGGTGGTGGTGGATATTTATCGGCCGGACGACTTATTCGGCGAATCGGCGTTTCTGGACGCGCCGCCGCGGTCGGACCAGGCCGTCGCCATGGAAGACACGCGGCTGATGTCCTGGAGCTGCGCGGAAATCGAGGCGGCCATCGCCAAGCGGCCCCGTTTGGGAATGGCGTTGCTGCAGATTCTGGTTCAGCGCACCGGCGACCTCACCCGCCGCGTGGAAAGCCTCTCGGTGGACAACATCGCGCGGCGGCTGGCGCGGTCGCTACTCCGCTTTGCCGAACGCTTGGGAACCCAGGGCCAGGACGGCACGGTGTCGATGCCGCCGTTCACCCACGAGTTGCTGGCACAGTATGTCGGCACTTCGCGCGAGATCGTCACCCATTACATGAGCCAGTTCCGGCGACAGGGATTGCTGCGCTACTCGCGTGCCGGCATCACGGTCAATCGCGCCTCCCTCACTGTCTGGCTTGACGAAGCCCGCTAACCTGACGCGTGGCGCGGGCTGTCAAGCCTGATGTGTCGAGAGTCATCTCGACATTTCCTGGCTGGCAAGACTCTCGTGCCACGCAAAGGAGTCGAATCGCTCATCAGGAAGGCGGATTGCGCGGGCAAAAGCCCTTGCCTGGCCACGAGCCATCAGAAGATGAAAGCGAGGCCGCCGCGCACGCTGCGCGGGTTGTCCACCAGCAACAACCGGCCGCCCTGCGTGTCGATCCCCAGGTACCCCTGCGCCAGAATATTGCGCAACTCGGCGGTCGCCTCGACGCGTTTCCCCAAGCCTGGGATCGGCTGCCGCAGACCGACGTTCAGCCCCGGAAGCGCCCGCAGCGGCTCCATGCTATACGGGTTGCCGGCCATCACCCAGCGCGCGTCGCCGAGCGCGATCTGGTAAGTCGCGATCAGGCGGGTGCCGGCGTGCGGCACCGTCATGGCAAGCCGCGCGGTGACGGCCTGCCGCCGCCCGGCATGGATCATCGAACGTAATTCGTCCGGGCTGTTGCTCACCAGTTCCCCATGCCAGGCGGTTAAGGCGCCCTCATTGCCGTATGAAATGCTGGCGTTCCCGTGCTCTCCCAGATTCTGCGTGAACGCGGCATCCAATCCGGTCATATCGAAGTTCCCGGCGTTGAAAACCGAGGTGTTCGAGAACAGGTCGGGAACGATGTTGCCGGGCATGAAGAAACCGGCCGGCATCACCATCGCGATAGCGCTATCGCTGAGCGCCTCGCGGTAAGCCGACAGCCGGACCGCGCGCGATCCCATTTTGCGCGCCACGGCAACTTCGTACTCCACGCCGCGCTGCAACCGGGTGTAGCCGTTAGAGAGCGAAAGCCGTGGGAACATTCCCAGCGTGTTCAGGTCCTGGCGCAACTCGGCGTCATCCGCCCCGGCGTCCCCCATCTCGGGCCGGGCGTTGCCGGAGGAGTAAGACACTTCCACATCCGTCGCATCGTCCACCGCCCACGAAAGGCGCGCATACGGACTCAGATACGTGAGATGGTCCAGGAACGATACCATGTCCACCTGGGTTCCGTATTGCACCGAGACGTTGTCGGTAACCTGGGTGCGGTTATCCACGCTCGCCGAAAGCGTCCGCAGAATGGGTATCCCGACGTCGGTGCCCGCCAGCACGGGACCGATACGTTCCGGCAAATATAATTGCCGCATGGTTACGGAAATCACCGGCTTGCCTCCGGCGAGTTCGCGGCTGTAGCTGGTACGAAACGCCGCCGCCGGTGCGCCGGTTTGCGAACCGTATCCGAAATTACCGCTCAACTGAAGCAGGCTGTTGCCGTACAGTGAGGTTTCGACTGCAAACGCCGTGCCGAGATCCGCCTCGCTGGCGCCGTTGGTCACCATCTGGCCGTCGCCGGCCGAGAACCGGAGAATTCCGCGCGTGTCGGCAAACACCGTCACCGGCGGGCCCTGGCCAGCCCCGACCGGGTCTTCCCGGAAGCGCATGACCGGGCGAACGTCGGAAGCGCTTCGCAACACCCACTTCCAGTCGTCGGAGATGAGGGTGCCGCTTTCGATGTTCGGATAATCCAACTGTATCGAGCTGAACAGCGTGTTCAAACTGACGTGCAAAAGCCTGAGCCGGCCCGCCTCGACGGAAATGTCCTTGCGGACGGCAGGCACGAAACTGGCCAGCGTCACGCGTAGCGAGTACAACGATGGGAAAAGACCGGCGAGGCGGAACTGACCGTTCTCATCGCTCAGTACTTTGCCTATCTGCCGGTCCTGGCGGTTGTAGACGGTCACCGCGGCGCCCATTTGCGGCACGCCGCGCGAGTCGTTCACGATGCCTGCAATCGAGCCGGACAGTTTGACGGGCTCGGCGGCGCCCGCGGTGCAGGGCGCAAGCAAGCACAACACCCCCGCCAGCATGCAGGCCGCCGTGTTATGCGCCTTGTTCGTCACCATCGCGACGCTCGTCCGTCCTTGACGAACGCTAATCTGGAACCCTACTAGGTTACCGTAAACTTGGCCGAGGGTGTGAGGGTCTGGTTACGGTTTTTGTCGGTTATTTTCATCCGTAACGTGTATTGTCCGGGAAGCAGGGTCTTCAGGGGAAGGAACCTCTCAATCGTCAACTGGGAAGACGAGGCATCCGGGATGTCGCTGAAGTCCTGGGTGACGTCGAAGATCCTCTCGTTGGAGCCGGACCGCACCAGCTCATACTCCACCGAGCCGGCCGGCTTGTGGGTCGCCTGATCGGCCCCCAAGTTATAGACTTTAAAATAAATGCCCATCTTCTCTTCGTGCTTGAACACATCGTCCATGCGCGGCCGGACCTTGGATTCGCCGATAATGAACTGCCCGGTGCCGATGCTCTTCATGGGCACTTTCTCGATGATATCCGCCAGCATCACGCTGCTGGTGCTGGCCTTGTCCGGATCGAGGCGGGGGACTGTAATGGCCGCCTCATAGTTGTTCATGTTCCCCGCCGTCAGGTCCTTGGAGACCACGTTCAACCGGTAGGTCCCCGGCGCCAGCGGCAGCGGCTTCTGGTAAATCGACTTTTGCGCCTGGTAAGCCTGCAACATTTGCGGTGCGGCGTTGATCGTGACCGTGTCTTCGAAGGTCGCCACAATGCGGCGCGTCATGGTGGTGATGCGGCCGAAAATATTCACCGTGGCCCGCTGCAAGCCTTCCTTGGAGGTGAACTGCAGATCTTTATTATCGAACTGCACCGTGACGTACGTTAGCACCGTGGCGTCGGTGACCGGAAAGAAATCGGTGCGCACCTTGCACGGCAAAATGTTGTAGCTGATCTTGGAATAGACCTGCGCTTCCAGGTCCGGGAACTGGGTCTTCGGGGGCTTGAATATGTTGCTGAAGTTCTCCAGGCGGGTGAATTCCATCATGCTTTCCGGCTGGCCGCCGAATGCCTGCCCCAAGTGCGTGCCGTCGGTGTTCTGGAAGCGCTGGTTCTTGCTGCTCATGCCCATCTGTTCCATCATGGTGAGGCCGGCGCCGGGCACGTACAGCAACGCGTCTTTTTCCGAGGGGTCCATGGTCAGATGGAATTCGCCCGACATGGTGGGATCCACGAATTCGAGGATCACGTTGTTGCCAATACCTTCCACGTATCGATAGCGCCACTGCTGGAACGGATAGGTGGCGGTTTCGCCGCCGCCCTCTTCCGGAGGCCGTTCATAGAACCCGCCCGACGAGTGGTCATCGATTTCATCCGGCGGCCCGTACACGATATAGATGCGGCCGCGATCGGTTTTCCACCCCGGGATTCCCGAAGGGAAATGCTCGTTGGCGTATGCGATCCGGCGGTAATGCTCTTCCTTGAACTCGTTCTCTACCGTATCCGGCGTCGGATCGCGCCGTAGCCAGAAATTCTCGATGAACTGCTCGCGCTCTTCGTCGGTCTGCAGGCGCCTGAAGGCAGCCCGCTCTTCATCGGTGATGATATAGGAGACGTCTTCGTTCAGCCACTTGCGGTAGGGCGATTCCAACTCCCGCTTGAGTTGCGCTTCCTTTTTCTTCTTCTGCTTCTCCGTCAGCGGCTTGGAGACGGTCTCCCGCAGCGCCTGGGCCTTGTCCTTATCGGTTTGGGAATCCTTAGAATCGGTCTGCTGGGCCGCCGCAATCAGACAGACCAAAATCGAGATCGAGATGCAAACAATGGAAAGACGTATTCGGTCCATGCGACACCGGTACCGGACGGAAGCGATTTGGGCTCGACTTCATTGTAGAACCGGCGCTTCACCGGGTCAATCCCGTGAAACCGGGGCACACCTGTGCCTGTAGCGTACCCGGTGGCGCAGGCCCCCGGCCTGCGAACCAGGGTGCCGAGCGGGCCGGCATTGGCAGGTCCCCGACGTCAGGGACCTGCCCCACTTCAATCCGCAAGGCCCACCGCCAGCCGCGGCGTGCCCTTCACGTCCGGGTCCTCTGTGTCGGCGCCAATCGATTCCTGGCAGCCGACGCAGTAGCGCGCCCAGGGCAAGGCATTCAGACGCTTGGCCGGGATCGGCTCCTCGCAGCCCAGGCAGGTGCCAAAATCGCCGGAGTTCAGGCGGTCCAGCGCCGCTTCGATCATCCGCAGTTGTAAGTAGTCGAGCCTGTTCAGACGCAGCGACACGAACTCGTCGTGAGTGATCTGTGCCTGGTCTTCTTCCGCGACGCGGCCCATCCGCGCCAAAGTATCGAACTTGATGCCGAGCCCCGCCAGCACATCGTGCCGCTTGGCCAGCAGCATTTCCCGGTAAATCCCGTTACCGGCCGCCACTGGTTGCTTCATAGCGCCCTCCTGGTTGTGGAACGGCCACAACAATTCATAAGGTCAACGCAACGTAACAGAATTCTCGACAGAAAATCAACCGAAGACTTGGTTAGTAATGGTTGCTTGTCATTTGGACAACAGGCGGCCGTTCTCCAAAGTTGGCCTAGGCTTCGCCTATTTGCCAGGCAACGGGTACTCGGGCGGCAGATTCAGAGCAAGATCCCTCAGGATGTGCTGTTCGGCCGGGGAATACCGGGCTGTGAAGTCTTCACTCTGCAACCGCGTGGCACGCTCCTCCGGCGGCATTCGGTGAAGCCGGATGAGCTCCTGTCCGACCGGCCAGCGGCGGTCGTCCGGCAACTGGTTAAATGCCTGAAACTGGCGGCTGATCAGCGCCTGCTGCTCCACCGGCAAGTCCTTGAGCAATTGGTATTGCCGGAGAAGACGTTCGCGCGCCGCCGGGGGTAGATTGTTGTAGCGCTCCAGCGCCGCCCGCATCCGCTCCTGTTGCTGCGGGTTGGCGCGCTCCATCACGCGCTCCTGCTCCTCCGGGGTCATCTGGAGGAACCGTTGGCCCGCGTTCAACGGGTTGTTCAACCGGTGGCCCGCCCCGGGACCGCCGTTGGGATGCGCCCCTGCCGGCGCCGCCGCATGGGGACGCGGTGCCGGAACCGGCTTGGGCGGTTTGGCGGCATTCTCATCCGCCCACGCACCCGCGGCCATCAGGCAAGCCAAACCCGCGATGGAACAGAGCCTCGGCATTTTACATCCTTGGCGTGGAACTGTCCGGCTTCATCATGTGATTAAACTGGTCGAGAACTTCCATCTCATCCAGCGCGTGTACCACCTGGTCCGGCTGCAATCCTTCCACTTGCGCTGTCACCGGCTGCGGAGGCACTCGGGGCGGTGAGGGCCGTTCGAGCAGCACTGCCGCCAGCACCAACGCCGCCAGCGTGGTGACTGGCAATAACGCGCGGTAGACCGGCACGAGGCCCATCCGGCCCCGCATTCGTTGCCACCAGGAAACCTCCCGCTGCATGCGCGCATACAAGCGGCGGTCGAAATCCGCCGATACTGGCGCCGCTTCCCAGCCGTCCAGCGCTTCCCACACCTCCCGCTGCCCGCGCACGAACTCCCGGCACGCTGAGCAGGATTGCAGGTGCGCTTCCAGCAGCTCCTTATCGCCCCCGTCGAGCGTGCGGGAACTATACGCAACCAGGACCCTCTCTTCCCGAGTTTCCAGTGGACACTTCATAACGTCCTTCCCTAGGCCATATGGGCCAAACGGGCACGCAGTGTTTCGTATGCCCGGAATAGTAATGACTTTACCGCAGATTCGGAACAGTTCAGTACCTTGGCGATCTGCGTATATTCCATCTCTCTGTACTTATGCATCAGGACCGCTGCCCGTTGCTTGCCGGGCAGCGCCGCCACGGCCCGCCTGACTTCGTCCAACGTCGCCTGATGGACCATCGCCTGCTCCACCGACGGTCGGCGGTCTTCCACCTGCAACGCCGGCATATCGTCAGAGCGCTCGTCCAGCCGCTCCTGGTTCCGCTCGTTTCTGCCATCGCGAAGCGCGTTCAAGGCCAAATGCGTGGCAATCCGAAAGAGCCACGTGGTGAACTTCGCCGTCGGCTCGTAGGTGCCGCGCGAGCGGTATACGCGCAGGAATACCTCCTGCGCCAATTCCTCGGCCACAGCCTGCTGCTGTACCATCCTGTACAAGAAGTGGACTACCGGCGAACGGTGCTTCTCCAGCAATTGAGCGAAGCTCGCCCCGTCACCGTCTTTCACCCGGAGCATCAGCTCCGCATCATAGTCCAGAGCCGCCGTGGCTCCTCCCATGTTCGTATTAACACGTTCCATCATCGGAGGTTGCGGCAAACCTGCAAAAACTGCCTACTCCCCCTTGAGCGAGCGTTCCATCAGCCGCCGAATGGCTTCCCGGGGGGATACGCCGTGGTACAGCATCTGGTACATCTGTTCGGTGATCGGCATTTCCACATTGAAGCGCCGTGCCAGTTCGCGAGCGGCGTCGGTGGTCTTGACCCCTTCCGCCACCATCCTCATCGAGCCGACGATCTCGTCGAGTTTCCGGCCGCGCGCCAACTCGATACCCACCATGCGGTTACGGCTGAGCTCACCAGTGCAGGTGAGGACCAGATCTCCCAGGCCGGCAAGGCCCGCCAGAGTCTGCGCCCGCCCGCCCATGGCCACCGCCAGCCGCGTGATCTCCGCCAGCCCGCGCGTGATCAGTGCGGCAGTTACGTTGTGCCCAAACCCCATTCCATGAATCACGCCGGAGCCGATGGCAATCACATTCTTAATCGAGCCGCCAATTTCTACACCTATCGGATCTTGTGAAGTATAGACCCGGAAAGTTGGCCCGGAGAACGCCGCTTGGATGCGCCGGTTCAAATCGTCGTCCGGTGAAGCTACTACCAATGCCGTTGGTTCGCCGCGCGCCACTTCCTTTGCGAAGGTCGGACCGGAAAGTGCAGCCACTCGCAGAGGAAAGCGGGTGCCTGCCAATCGAATTATTTCCGACATTCGTAGAATCGTGTGAACTTCGAGCCCTTTAGTGGCGCTGACGAAAACCATGGACTCGCTGAGCGAAGGCAGCATCTGCGCATACACGCTCCGCACATGGTGGGAAGGCATTACGCTCAGCACCACCTCGGCGTCCTCCACGGCAATCCCCAAGTCGCTGCTAACTGAAATATTTTCAGATATTTGAAAGCCAGGAAGGTAAGTATCATTCTCCCGCTCGGCCTGTAGCCGCTGAGCGACGTCGTCTTCATAAACCCAGAGACGAACGCGCTCGAAACGCGGGGCAAGCACGATGGCCAGCGCCGTTCCCCAAGCCCCGCCACCGATCACGGCCAGCCGCTTCACGGTTTTCTGACCTCAAAAGTGAACTTGCTCTCGGTTCCCGCCCGCAGTCGTTGGATATTATTACTATGCTTGTAAATTATAAGCATGGCTCCGATCACCGCCGCTGCCTCCACCGGCCAAGTGGGCACCGCAATCAGCCAGACCGCCAGCGGGAAGACCGCGGCCGCCACGATCGAGCCCATGGAGATGTGGCGCGTCCATGCCACCACCCCAACGAACACCACCAGCACCGTCGCCAAGGCCAGCGGCGTCAAACACAAAAACGCGCCAACGAAACTGGCGACCGCCTTGCCGCCTCGAAATGCGAGGAACACCGGGTAAGCGTGACCCAGCATCACCGCCACGGCGGCGGCCGCCATCCACCGCGAATCGCCGCCGGTTAACCTGCCCGCCGCCCAGACTGCCACATAACCCTTGGCGATATCGAGCAGCAGGGTAATCACGCCCGCCGTCCGGCCGGTGGTGCGCAGCACGTTGGTGGCGCCGATGTTGCCGCTGCCCGCGCCGCGCACGTCGCCCCCGGTTTTCAGTTTCACCAGAATGTATCCGAACGGAATGGCGCCCAGGAAGTAGGCGAGCAGGCAGGCGGCGAGCGGCATCATAGCTGGAATGGGAACTCCGCAAGCTTAGTGTACACGCTCCCGCCGGGACGCAATTGACTCTGGTACAGATAGAAACCCGCAGCCACGAAGTCGCCAAATTCGAGTTCGGGCAGCCCGGCGATGGCCTCCCGCAGCGGTTGTAGGTTGAGGCGGTCCTTAATTCGCGCCAGGGTGAGGTGCGGCGAAAAGGCGCGGGTTTCCGCTGCGACGCCCAACGCCGCAGTGGCGCGATCCGTTTCGCCGGCGAGTTCGGCCAAACCCGGCGCTTCGAGGCCGCACCAGAAAATCCGCGGCGCGTGCGGATTGGGGAAAAAACCCAGATGGTGGATGCGGACCGGGATGGCCGGTCGCGCCGGCAGCGCGCCAAGGACCGTCTTCAGTTCCGCCAGCCGCTCGTCCGGCCATTCCCCAATGAACTTGGTGGTGACGTGCAGGTTGGCGGGCGGGCTCCATTGGATGCGCGTGGTGGGTCGAAGCTGCGCCAGCAGCCGTTCCAGGTTGGCAACCACGCCGGGCGCCAGGTCCAGGGCGGTGAACAATCGCATGGGCGCTTTCCATTGTAACGGCGGATGAGCGAAGATGGTTCGGCGATGCTGCGATTCGGGTGCGTCCTCAAGCGGACCTTCTACGAACGGCCGACGGCGGAGGTGGCGCGGGCCCTGCTCGGCAAGGTGCTGGTGCATGGACCGGCCGCCGGGATCATCGTCGAGACCGAGGCGTACCCTGGCCGCGACGATCTGGCTTCCCATTCCGCGCGCGGCATCACCGCTCGCACCCGCGTTATCTTCGGCGAGCCCGGCCACGCCTACGTCTATTTGATCTATGGTATGTACCAATGCCTCAACCTGGTTGCCGAGCCGGCGGGCATGCCGGGGTGCGTCCTGATTCGCGCCCTGCAACCGGTGGCGGGCATCGAGCTGATGCGCGAGCGGCGCCCCGCCGCCGGCAAGCTGGAGGACATCGCGCGCGGTCCCGGCCGGCTCACCATGGCGATGGGCATCATCCGCACCCATTACGGCGCTGACGTCACCCGCGGCAGCCTGGTGGTGCGCGAGCCCGCTGAGCCGCGCTCGCTGGAGATTGAGGTGACGCCGCGCGTTGGCATCCGCATCTGCGCCGAGCGGCCTTTGCGCTTCATTCTGCGAGGCAACCGCTTCGTCAGCGGTCCGCGGGCACACGTTTCGAGCTCTGGCGGGGTTCAGCTAAGCTGCAATCCCGGAACGCCGAGGTAATCGGCTTTGTTGTGGGTCAACAGTGGAACATCGTAGAGCAGAGCCGTCGCGGCGATCCAAGCGTCGGCAGTTTCGATACGCCGGCCGTTTCTCCGAGCACCAACCATCGCCTCCGCCCACTTCAGAACCAGGTCATGTGACGAAGGCACAACTACAAAGTGGCTGAGAAACAATCGCAGCCAGTCCACGCGCTTTTCGCTCCAGTTCGCCAGGAGAGCCCATTGTTCCAGCTCGGCTTCGGTCATGAACGAAATGAACCATTGCCGGTCTTGCAGTTCTGGAAGGTATATTTGTGCGCGGGTGTCGGACTTGAAGAGGAATGAGACGACGTCCGTGTCGAGTACGACGGGCTTCATGCGGCTGGATCAGTCTTCGCGTGCCCGCGCCATTCCCGCACCGCCGCCAGGAAATCGTCCAGGGACTCTTCCTCGGGCCAGAAGTTGCCCAATAAATCCCTGGGGTCGCGAGGAAATGTCAGCCCCTGGGTGGCGATCAATTCCTCCGCGGAGGGGTGTCCCGCGCGGGAATACTTCTGAACGAGTTCAGCCATCGCATCCTTCACCGTTCATCTCAGTATAACGCCGCCTGCTTCGCTTATTGGCTGCCGACGCTCCAGGCAAGGCTGGTGAGTCATAATGGTCGTATGGATCTCAAGCCGCCATTTGACCGGATCACAATCGAGCCCGGCAAGATGGGCGGACAGCCCTGTATCCGCGGGATGCGGATCACGGTCAGGCGCGTGCTGGAAATCCTCGCGACGTATCCGGACCGGCTGGAGCTGTTCAAGGATTATCCTGATCTCCAAGAAGAAGATCTTCAACAAGTGCTTGCATTCGCCGCAGCCACCGTCGATGGCACAATCGATCTTCAAATCGATGCTGCATGAAGCGCGTCGTTCTTGACCAAGGGCTGCCGGCGACCGCAGCGGCGATTCTGCGAAGCGAAGGCTGGGACGCCGTACACGTCCGCGAAATCGCAATGCATTCTGGCGACGGACAGCGAGGTTCTCGACTACGCCGCCCGCGAATCGCGCGTGGTTATCACGCTGGATCGGGACTTCCCTCAGATCCTCGCGCTGACGGCGGCCAATCGTCCTTCCGTTGTTCTCATCCGCCGGCAGCGATTGCGAGCGGCTGAACTCGCGTCGCTGGTTGCGTCGATTTGGCGGGACCACGAGCGCGCACTGGAACAGGGATGCGTCCTCAAGGCGGGCTCCCGCGGAATGCGAGTGCACCGGTTACCCCTGAGATGTCGGGTTCGAGTGCGGATTCGGGGCGTTCGCCGCTTGAACTCGCCAGCGAAGAGATGAACCGGTTACCGGGCGGTCGCCGGCTCCGGAACCGCGCGGCGCCGGGTGTAAACTGAACTCGATGCTTAGAGACCGTCTCGCCCGTAAGACTCTCGCGGCGCTGGCCGCCGCGGCTGCCATGTGTGTGGCACTGGCCGAAAGCGGCTCGGCGCTGGTGTACCCAACTGCTCCGCGCACCAACCAGGTTGACGACTATCACGGCCGCCAGATCGCCGATCCTTACCGCACGCTGGAAGACACGGACAATCCGGCGACGCGCGCCTGGATCGAAGCCGAAGTGAAGTTGACCGGCCAGTGGCTGGCCGCCATCCCGCAGCGGGACGCCATCAAGCGGCGCCTTACGCAATTATTCGACTATGAGCGGTATCCCGCCGCCGCGCTCACCAATTTTTCGCACGGCTTCATCTGGAGCTATGCCGGCGCGTTCTCCGCCGGCAGCCATTACTTCCTGCTGCGCAACAGCGGCCTGCAGAATCAATCGGTACTGTATACGGTCGACGCCCAGGGCAATCGGCCGTTGGTGCTGCTCGATCCCAATACGTTTCGCAAAGATGGCACCGCGGCGCTGTGCGGGCTGGCTCCCAGCCGCGATGGCAGCCTGCTGGCGTTCGGCACCGCGCAAGCCGGCTCGGACTGGTGCGAATGGCGCATTCGCAATGTCGAATCGGGGCAGGATCTGCCCGAGGTGCTGCAATGGACCAAGGACGCCGCGCCCACCTGGACCGCGGATAACCGCGCCTTCTATTACGTCCGCTATCCCAAGCCGCCGGAGGGCCAACTCCTCACCGCAGTCAACCGCAATCCCCAGGTGATGCTGCATCGCGTGGGCGAGGCGGCCGATCGGGACCAGTTCGTTTACGAAGACCCGGCGCACGCCGACAGCGGGCTTGGCCCCGTGCTCTCCGCGGACGGGCGCTGGCTGATCGTCCACGTGGATCTGCCGCAGAACAGCTCCCGCAACATGCTGTACTTCGAAGACCTCTCCGCCGCCAGCCCGCGGATGGCGCCGCTCACGCCCGATCCCAAGGGCCTCTACGATTACGCCGGCAGCCAGGGCAGCCGCATCTACCTGCGCACCACGGATGGAGCGCCCAAGGGCCGCGTCATTGCCATCGATCTTAGCCGGCCCGGCCGCGAGCATTGGGAGGAAGTGGTGGCGGAGACGCCGGACAGCCTCGACCACGCGGTTCTCGCCAGCGGCCGGTTGCTGCTTTCGTATTTGCACAACGCACACGCACGGGCCGTCCTCTATTCGCTCGAGACCAAGACCACCAGCGAGGTCGCCTTCGATGGCATAGGCGCCGCCAACTGGTCGCCCGCCGAGCCCGATTCGAGCGAGCTGTTCTACAGCTTCGTCACCTTCACCTCGCCGGCCGCGCTCTATCGCCTCGATCTGCGCACCGGCCGAAGCACGGTGCTGCGCCACAGCCAGCTCAGCTTCGATGCCGGCCAGTATCAAACCGACCAGGTCTTCTATCCGTCGAAAGACGGCACGCAAGTTTCGATGTTCCTGGTCCACCGCAAGGGCATGCCGCTCGACGGGCGGAATCCTACCGTCCTCTATGGCTATGGCGGATTCAACGTCGCCATCAGCCCGTCGTTTAGCCCCGCGCTGGTCGAGTGGCTGGAAATGGGCGGCGTGTACGCGGAGGCCAACCTGCGCGGCGGAGCCGAATACGGCGAAGCCTGGCACCTGGCCGGCGCGCGGCACAACAAGCAGAACGTGTTCGACGATTTCATCGCGGCCGCCGAATGGCTGATCCACAACCGCTACACGTCGACGCCCAAGCTGGCGATTTTCGGCGGCAGCAACGGAGGCCTGCTGGTGGGCGCCTGCCTGAACCAGCGCCCCGACTTGTTTGGCGCGGCCATGCCCGCCGTCGGCGTGATGGACATGCTGCGCTTTCACAAGTTCACCGCCGGTGCCGGATGGGTGGGCGAGTACGGGTCGCCGGACGACCCGGAAGATTTCAAAACGCTGCTGGCCTATTCGCCATTGCACAACATCCGCAAGGCCAATTATCCGGCCACGCTGATCACCACTTCCGATCACGACGACCGCGTGGTGCCCGGCCACAGCTTCAAATACGCGGCAACGCTACAGGAGTCGCAGCAAGGCGCGGCACCGATCCTGATCCGCATCGAGACGCGCGCCGGCCACGGCGCAGGCACCCCGACGTCGAAGACCATCGAGGAGTTTGCCGACCGTTGGGCTTTTCTGGTGAAGGTGTTGGATTTCAATCCGAAGCTGTGACGGTCAGGCTTGCAGTGCAAATCCCGCGGCGCGTACTGGCGTATATTAAATAGCACACATGGTGGTATTGGGAATCGACATCGGCGGCGCGCAGATCAAGGCTGGAATGGTGGACGAGGCGGGCGCCATCCTCGCCGCGCGCACCATCGAGACGCCGGGCGACCTGGATTCGTTGCTCATCTCGCTACACGATGCCATTGGCTGGCTGCTTGAGGCAACCGCGGACCCCGCTGCCGTTGGCGTCGGCTGCAAGGGCGTCATCGATCCGGATAGTACGCGGATCGAACGGCTGCCGGGGACCTTGCATTTTCTCGAAGGCCTGCGCCTCAGCGACCTGGTGGGGCTGCCGGCCGACGTGCCGGTGTTCGCCGATAACGATGCCCGCGTGGCGTTGGCCGGCGAGATGGCGTGGGGCGCCGCGCGCGGCCACGAAAACGTCATCATGCTCACCCTCGGCCAGGGAGTTGGCGGCGCGGTGCTGGCCGGAGGCCACCTGCTGCGCGGCCACACCGGCTTGGCCGGTAATCTGGGTCATCTCACCGTGGAGCCGGACGGAGCGCAATGCGCCTGCGGCAATCGGGGCTGCCTGGAAACCGTGTTCTCCGCCCGCGCCATCGAGGCCCAGGCCTGGAGCGCCGTGCACCGCGGTTGCGCTTCCAGCCTCACGCTTCTGTTCCGCCAGCAGCCGCAACTGGTCAACTGCCGGACCATTTTTCAGGCCGCGCGCGAAGGCGATGAGCTCGCCTCCACCATCGTCCTGGACGCCATCGGCAAACTGGCCGCTGCGCTGGCCGGCCTGCTGCACACCTTCGACCCCGAGATCGTGATCATCGGTGGCCACGTCGCCAACGCCGGCGCGGATCTGCTGGCCCCCTTGCAGGATGCCGTGTGGGAGCGCTCGCGCGGACTGTTGGGCCGCGATGTGCCGCTGGTCGAACAGCAGGTGGCCGATAAATCCGGCATCGTCGGCGCCGCCGGTCTGGCCATGGCGCCGCGTTCGTAGCGGGGAACGGACTCGACAGAGTACGTGGATTGGCAGTCTGGAAAGCGCAAGAAACTCGCAAATCTCAAACCTTCTCTAGATCGGCAGACGCCTCGCGGCAACGCGAGGCCCGCAGAGCTAAACTAAAATAAGAAGGAGGATTGCCGCTGTGGATGCTTTGGTGGAGAGGCTCGACGCTAGGCTACGCGAATGGAAACCGGAGACGGCCGCTCAGGTGCGAGAGCGCGTAACAGAAGTAATCGACCTCGCCGACCAAGACGTTCTCGATCTGATGCGGTCGCGCGCTATAGAACAAGAGGTTCTAGACATTCTCGATGAGCCCACAACCAGGTGAGGTTTGGTTGGCCGACCTGGGGCTCGCCGCGAAAATGCGGCCAGTCGTGATTGTATCGCGCCAGGATCCCAGCCCGCCCCGCGCGCTCGTCCTCTACGTGCCGCTTACCACCCAACGGCGGTTCAGCCCTTACGAAGTGCCTCTGCCGCGATTTCCGTTCCTTGACCGGGACTCGGTGGCCAACGTGCAAGGACTTGCCTCAATACCAACTGCACGGCTTGAACGCAGACTCGGCCGACTTCCAAAAGACGTGATGATGGCACTGAAGAGCGCGTTGGCATTCGCTCTCGACCTGGAATCCCAGTAGGCCGATCAGCCCGCCACCGGCACGTGAATCACGGTCAGTAGATCTTCCGGCTTGCTGGTCTGCGGTGAGTTGAGGTACTCCTCGAAGGCCGGCGAATCGCGCAGCTCATATCCGCTTTTCGGCAGCCACGCGCCGTAGACTCGCTGGTAGGCTTTCCCGAGTTCCTCATACGGTCCGCGATGGGTGGCCACGGCGTAGCGGCCGCCGGCCAATTCCATCACACCGAATTCGCCTTCGGGAGAGACCGGGCGGCTCACGGCCACCGCGGCGTCGTAGCGGATTTTATCCTCCGGTGTCACGTCCGGATCGTCATGAACGATGCCGAACATCTTCATGCCGGGCCCCAGCAGGCCGCGCATTCCGGCCCAGGCCATCGACCGGCCCCAGGTGGCGCCGACCTGGCTGTACGGGCCCACGTGGCGCAGGAAAACCACCCGCAGCGGCGCGAGCTCTTTCACCTGCGGCGGGGGAACGTCTCCATAGTCTGGCGGGTGGTAACCCGCCACATCGTCGATGTGAGTACCGGACGCCGCCTCTGGGGCGGGCTTGTGCGCGGCACGGTAAGCGGAAGGTGGTATTCCGAACATGGCTCCAAATGCCCTCGTGAAGGATTCGTGAGTTTCGAATCCGGCTTCCAATGCAAGTTGAGTGACGGGCTCGTCGCGCAGCTTGAGGTTCCGGGCGGCGCGCTCCAAGCGCAGCCGCCGGATGTACTCCTTCAGCGTTTCGCCGACGAGGCCGCGAAAAATACGCGCAAAGTGGAATTGCGAAAAGGCCGCCACGGCGGCGACCTGTTCCGGTTCCAGTTCATCGTCCAGATGCGCCTGGATGAACACCAGCGCGCGGACGATCCGCTCGTAATAGTCCTGCTCGGTGGATGCCTTCATCAGCGCGCCAGGCGCGCCGCCCCGAAAGCCAGCGCCGGAAAGGCCAGGTAGCTGAGGCCGATTTCCGAGTAATATTTCCCCACTGTCATTTGCATCGGTCCAAAAGCGAACATGGGGTAGTCGAACAGAAGATTGAAGCCGGTCCAGAGCGCACCTACCAGAACCGCTTCGCGGAGCGCAACCGGCCGGTAGCGGAAATAGACGCTGAGCAGCGCCCCGCCGGTGAGGAGCAGAATCAAATTCATCAGGGTCTCGAACAGAGCGGCGTTCGGCTTCTTCAACGGGAACAGAAGAAATGAGATGACGAAGGGGATCAGCCAGCTCAAGAGCCCGAGCTCCGCGGCGCGTTTCCAAAGGATCCTGGGTGCCTCCAAAGCCAGAGTGTAAACCAGGCGCATGCGAGGTGCTTGATCGATTTTGCGAATTTCGGGGGTGATGGAGACTAGTGGCGGGCCGGACTGCCCTGCCCCTACGGGACGGTTGGCCGGTCGGGGACCGGCCCCACTTTGCTAGCGGACCTGGGCGGCTAGCGCGGTGGCCAGGGCGACGGGGTCGTGGCCTTCGGCTTTGATCGAGTAGCCGCCGATCAGGCGGCCTTTGCGGAAGATGAACAGGCGGCCGAGATACTGGTCGGTGGCCTGGAACGCGTCGTCGGCGAGATTAGCGGCGGCGACCTGGCCGAAACGGGCGCGCAGCTTCTGCATGATGGCGCTGGCTGAATCGGGCGATGTTTCGTAAGCCACAAAGGCCTTGCCGAAATCGTATTGCGCCACGTAACCGCGCTTGAGCAGGCGTATGCCAAGGACGCTTTCGGGCACCAGGCGCAGCGACTGGCGGCCCTCGGCGGGAAACCAGGCGAGCGCTTCCGGCAACGCGGTGCTGCCGGTGATGATTCGATCGAGAGCCGCCAGCCACGCCCGCAATGCGGCGGTGTGATCGCCCTCCGGATTGGCGGCGATCTCAACGAAGTAATTTCCCTTGACGAACATGGCGCGGCGCGGCGCCACCTGTCCCGCCATCCCGATCTTGTCTGTCGGCAGGGCCGGATCGCGATCGGCGGAGAAGATGCCATAGGCGCCATCGGCATCGCCCATATCGGAGAGATCGATGACGAAGCTGATTTCGCCCTGCCGGCAGGTGACGCCCTTCATATTGCGGAAGCCGTAAATGAGATAGCCTTCGGCATTGCCATCCATGTACTCGAAGAGATTGCCGGCTTCATAACTGCGGGCCGGGCCGCTTTGCGCCCAGCCCGGCACGAGTGCGCAGGATGGAGCCGGCGCCGGTGCGTCCGCCCAGGCGAGCGCCGCTAGCGGGAGCGCCATCCACGCTTTTAGCAACGGAACAGCTCCTGCGCGCGGAGCAGCCGTTCCGGCACCTTGACGCCGTGGGGGCATTCCACCGTGCAGGAGTCGCAATCGCCGCAGTTCGCCGCGATATGGGCAGGGGCGAGCGAAAGGAAGTGCTCGCGGCCGAGCGCGAACTGGCCGTAGGCTTCGGCGTAGGTGACGAAGCGCAGCATGTCTTCGACCGGCAGACCCTGGCGGCACTGGCCCTGGCAAGCGCCGCACATGCGGCAGTAGAGCGGGCTGATGTGCTCGAGTTGGGCGGCCAGCCGTTTCTCGTCATCGCGGCCGAAGGGCGCGGACATGGCCTTGAAGTTTTCTTCGAGCTGATCGATGTCCGTCATGCTGGGGACGGTGGTGTGGACGCTGCGATTACGTGTGACCCACTTGAGCGCCGACAGCATGCCGCCGTCCTGTTTCAGCTTTTGATAGTTGGGATCGGTTGGCGCCAAGCGGCGAAAGCCGCCCGCCATCACCTTCATGGCCACGGTGCCTTTGCCCGCTTTGGCCGCCTGTTCCAACACCGTGGTGACGACCGGCTCCACAGTGAAGTTGTAGGCGGAGAGAATCACGTCGATCTTGGGATGCGCGGCGAGGAAGGGGATGAGCTGGGGCTGACCGCTGTGCGTGCTGACGCCGGCGAAGCGGATCTTGCCCGCCTGTTTGGCGGCTTGCTGCGCGTCGATCAGCTCGTCGGTGACGTCTTCGGGATGCGTCTTGCCGTGCAGGTACCAGATGTCGAGATAGTCCGTGCCGAGCTCCTTGAGGCTGGTATCGAGGTTAGCGAGCGCGTCGGCGCGGGTGTGGGCGCCAGTCTTGCTGGATAGCACGATGTTCTTGCGCCTGTTTTTGAGCGCAGCCCCGACCATGCGCTCATTGTTGCCATTCTGATACACGCGGGCGGTGTCAAAGTAGGTGATGCCCATGTCGGCGGCGCGCTCGATGACGCTGCCGTCGGAGGTGATCATGCAGCCGAAGCCGACGGCGGTCACCTTGAGCCCGGTTTTCCCGAGGATGCGGTATTCGAGGGCCGGCGTGGGGGATCCGGCAGATTTCGACGGCGCCGGCGGCGGGTCAGTGGAACGGGCGGCGGATGCCGCAACGGGCAAAGCCAGCCCGGCGGCGGCGAGAAAACTGCGGCGCGAAGCGGTTCGATTCATGGGCGACTCCTAATCGATATGACCAGATGCTAATATCCTATTGTATTTCAGAGTGGAGGTCCACCCCTATGCGTTTCACCCGCCGCACCATGTTGCAACTCACCGCTTTTTCCCCGGCCCTGCGGCCGTTGCTGGGTCAGGCGCCGCCGCTCGCGCGGTCGACGGTTGCGGTGGTGCAGGGCAACGACCGCCGCAAGAACATCGCCGCGGCGCTGGAGGCGATCGACGATCAGATCGGCCCGGCGCTGCGGGCGAAGAAGTACGTGGTCATCAAGCCCAATTTCGTTTCGACGACGAACCAACTCGCCGCCACGCACGCAAACGCGATCCACGGCATCCTGGATTACCTGGAGCCGCGATTCAAAGGACGGGTAATGGTGGCGGAAGCTTCGGCTGGCGACACCATGCAGGCGTTCGAGGAGTTCCGCTACGGGCAGATTGCCAGCGAGCACAAGCCGCTGAAAGTCGATCTGGTGGACCTGAACCGCGAAGCCCGGTATGTCACAGTACCGCTGATCGATTACGACCTGCACGCCAAGCCGGCACGGCTGGGCGCGCGGCTGATGGACCCGGACGCTTTCGTCATCTGCGCCGCGCTGCTGAAAACGCACAACACCGTGGTGGCCACGCTCTCGGTGAAAAACATGGCGCTGGGCGCGCCGTTGCACAGCGCGCCGGGCGTGACGCCGGCATGGAACGACAAGCGCGTGACGCACAACGGGCTGCGGCAGACGCACTACAACATTTTTCTGACCGCGCAGGCGATGAAGCCGTTCTGGGGCGCCACGGTGATCGACGGCTACGAGGGGATGGAAGGCAATGGCCCTGCGTCAGGCACACCGGTGGCTTCGCGCGTGGCGATTGCCTCTCGCGATTACATTGCGGCCGACCGGGTTGGGCTCGAAGTGATGGGCATCAATCCAAAGTGGCTCGGCTATCTGAATTTCTGCGGCGATTTCGGGATTGGCCAATACGACCTGAGCAAAATCGATATCCGCGGCGCGAAGCTGGAAGCGGTGCGCAAGAAGTACCGGCTGCACACGGACATGGAGCGGGAACTGGAGTGGATGGGACCGATGGAAGAATTGCCGCGGGTGGTGGGTTAAAGAGGCAATCTCCACCGGCTCCTTGCGCTGCGACGAGGCGAAACGTTCGTTCTTGAGTGAGCGCCCACGGCCCTACTCGCGGCCGGCGTAGAGGGCATCGATATCTTCTTTGAAGTTCTCGATGGCCTTGGTGCGGCGCACCTTCATGGTGGCGGTAAGCTCTCCCTGCTCGATCGAGAAGTCGCGCGGCAGGATGCGGAATCTGCGCACTTGTTCGAAAGGCGCAAGCTGGCGGTTCACCTGGTTGACAATCCGGCGAATTTCCTTTTCCACCGGAGGCGCGCCGCAAATCTCGGCGGGTGAATGGCCCGCGACGGCGTCCATGCCCTTCAGCGTCTCGGCGACAGCGGTGTTGATGGTGAACAGCGCGGTGAGATACGGCAGCCGGTCGCCAATTAAGAGCACCTGGCTGATGAGCGGTTCCATCTTAAACAGGCTCTCGACGCGGCTGGGGTGAATCTTCTTGCCGGTGGAGGAAACGATCAACTCTTTCTTGCGGCCGGTGATATAGATATACCCCGTGGCGTCTATGTAGCCCAAGTCGCCGGTGTGCAGCCAGCCATCGCGCAGCACTTCGGCGGTGGTGGCGGGGTCGCCCCAGTAAGCGGAAAACAGGCAGGGGCCTTTGATTAGCAGCTCATTATCTTGGGAAATTCTGATTTCGACGCCGGGCATCATCTTGCCGATGCTGCCGGGCCTGGGGGCGTCGAGCGGATTGAGCGCGGCCACGCCGCCTTCGGTGAGGCCGTAGCCTTCGATTAGAGGCATGCCGACGGCCTCATAAAACTCGGCCAGCTCTTTGCTGAGCGGCGCGGCGCCGGAAGCAGGGACGCGAAGGCGTCCGCCGAAGCGCGCCCGCACTTTGCGAAACAGCAGGCGGTCGGCCAGCGCCAGCGGCGCGCGGATGCGGAGCGGTACGGGCTTGCCTTCGCGGCGATAGCGCGCGGCCGCCAGCGCCAGCGCGAGGCCGGCGTAAAACGCCTTGCGGGAAGCGGCGGAGCGCTTGCGCAACTCGGTGCAGATGGTCTGGTAGATGCGCTCCCACATGCGCGGGGGCGCCAGCAGGATGGTGGGCCGCACCTTGCGGATATCCTGCGGCAGCTTCATGAGGCTTTCGAAGAAGTGGACCGGCATACCGCCGCGGATCGGCAGAAACTCGATGACTACGCGCTGCGCGATGTGCGCGGAAGGCAGAAACGCGACCGTCGCATCTTGTGGCCCCATGGGAAACACTTGCGGCCCCATGTCGAGGTTGGAGACGATTGATTGGTGCGTGACCAGCGCCATCTTCGGTTCGCCGGTGGCGCCGGAGGTCAGGTACAGCACGGCCGGATCGGATGGCAGCGTCTCGGAGCGCAGCCGTCCGGCCAGTTCCGGGTCGCGCGCCAGCGCTTCGCGTCCCAGCGCGCGGAGGTCGTCCAGGGCGAGCGCGCCCTCGGCCTGGCCGGTGAGCAGAATCCAGCGGCTGACGCGGGCTTGGCGCAGGGCGCGGAAGGTTTGCGGATCCTCGACGAATGCCGCCGCGGCGCCGGTGGCTTCGATGGTGCGAATCAGGTCGGGCACCGGGTAACTGGGGTACAGCGCGGCGGCGATGGCGCCGCAGGCCAGAATTCCCAGGTCCGCCAGGTAAAACTCCAGCCGCGTCTCCGAATCCAGGACGACGACCTGCCCCTTCTCGACTCCCAACGCCCGCAGCCCGGCGGCGATCTCCTGGGCCGCGCGGCGATACTCATTCCACGAATACGTGAGGTAAGCGCCGTCGGCTTGGGGCTGATGCAATGCCGGCGCATCGCCATAGCGCGCAGCGGCCTCTTCCAGGACCTGATACAGAGTGCGGGGGTTCACTTCAAGCACTGTATCACGGAGGGCCGTGCAAAGAACCGGCGGCAAAGAGACCGCCGTTACTGCACCTCTCACGACAACGTTGATACTCACGATGCGCGACCAGGGGATCGCGCGCGGGCGAGGGCGTCCGCCCCACAGCCTAGGGTGCAGTCACTCTGACCGGAACGTCGACGGTGACTTCCGGTTGTTGTCCGACCTTGATCGTCATGGGGACTGTAATCTGGGTCACCTGGCCCGGCGCCGGCTTGGAGGCGACAAGCCACCAGAGGTCAAACGATGTGAACGCGACCACGAATAGAATGGCGATGGGCAAGCCGGTTCCCCACCCCCACAATTTGAGCTTCTTGGTTGTCTCTACAGTCCCCGTTTTTAGTTTTGCGCTGTATGAATCTACGATCTCGAGCTGCTTGTTCATCTTGTCGAATGTGAAGGCGCTAAAGACCATAAAGAGAAGCACGCCAATGCCGAAGACGACGCCCGCGCTCACCGCGATAGCCGTCTGAGGTCTGTCCCAGCGGACAGTTATCATGCCGGTCGCGGCGGTGATGAAAAAGGTTCCGAGCGTCAACCTGATGGTGCTGTAATGGCGCGCCCAGTTTCCGTGATCTCCATATTCCTGAAGGAGGACGGTTCGAGTCTCCGCTTCCTTTGTGGTAGCTTTTTCGGGGGCCGGTTCAGGGGCGGGCCAGGCAAGTGGCATTTTGGATCCTCCAAAAGTGAAAGTTCTGCGCGCAATCGGCCGATGCTGCCGGCGGGCGTTTCCCGATTATATCGCTGCCTCGGCCATCCGGAAGCTGTTAAAGGAAGCTATGGAGCGGTGGCAGCGAAGACCTGCAACGGGTTCTACACGCTCACTACCGGACACGGCGATTGGCGGATGATGGCGTAGGCGTTGGTGCGCAGGCGGCCGAAGCCTCCAGCGGCGGAACCGCGCGCGATCACCAGCACGCCGGCGTGAATGCGGGCGGCGGCGGCGCAGATGGCATGGGCCGGATCGCCGGCCTGAAGCATGACTTCCGCCTGCGATCCCGCCTTTGCCTGCAGGCGGTCCAGCGTCTCCTCCGCCGACCAGCGCAGCTTGGCGCGCCACGCGTCGTCGGCATGGTCCGGGGTCTCCGGGCAGGCGGCCGTGACGTGCAGCAAAGTGAGCTGGGCTTCCAAGGTACGGCTCAGCCAGTGGGCCCATTTCAAAGCGCGCTCGCTTTGCGAGCCGAGGTCCACCGCGCAGAGCACGTGGCGAACCTCGACCGGTCTCGTGGCGGACTCCGCGATATGCACGCCGGTCCACACGGGACACTCCACGTCATGCAGCACCTTGGCGGTGTTGGAGCCGAGAATGAACCGGCGGAACAGTCCGCAACCGTGGGTGGGCATCATGATGAGGTCCACCTTTTCGTCATGCGCAAACTCGATGATGCGGAACGCGGGGTCGCCGTCCACCACCAGGCGCCGCACATTGCACCCCGCCAGTTCCGCCTGCTGAAACTGCTCCAGATCGAGGGTCAGACTCTCCAGCTGGGCGCGGTATAAGTCACCCAGCATGACGCCGCCCATCTCGGTGTCGCCGAGCCGGTACTGCATGGGCGCCAATACGTGCAGCAGGATGATTTCCGGGGAAAAGCGCTGCGCGAGGCGCTGGGCGCAGTGGACGGCTCCGACGGAGCGTTCCGAAAAGTCCACCGGCAACAGGATCTTGGCAACCGGCACCATGGACCACCCCCTTGGCGCCGGGCGGCTACTGCGCCGCACCGGCTTCCATATATTAGGGTAATCCGATGCGAAACGCCGGTCTAGGGGTGGGCTGGAGCCTACGCCAAGTCCCAGGCGTAGGCGGAGAACTGGCGAATCGTGCGGAAGCCGACGCGCTCGTAAAGAGCCACCGCGTTCTCATTGGCCGCGGTGACGGTGAGGCCCACGGAGCGGCATTCCATATTGCGCAAGGCCAGCAGCGACTGGCGCAGCAGGGCATGACCGATGCCGGTGCCGCGCACGGAAGGCGACACGCAGATTTGGGTGATGTGGCCGGATTCGGCCGAGACCAGGCTGGTCAGGGAAAGGCCGCACAAGCTGCCACTGGCGCCTTCGAAAGCAAGGTAAGAAGCGGGTTGCGAAAACGTGCCGCAGCCCGGATACGCCACGATATTGTGCAGGAAACGGTGCGCGCCGGCGGGGCTGCGATACTGGTCGTTGATCCAGCCGTCCACGTGTCCGGCATACGATTCGGCAATCAGCGCGGCAGCGGCGTCGCTGTAACGGTCCGACCAGTTCTCCAGATAGAAGGGCCGGCGCACGGTGCCTTCCCCCAGATCCGCCTTCTTCAGATCCGCTCGCATGAAGTTGCGGCAGAACTGATGGGTCTCGGCCGCGCGGGGCAACACGCGCGCGGGCGCGTAGTTGAGCATCAGCAGTTGGGCCTCGATGCGAGTGACGTGCGGGGTCGAGAAGATCTCATCGAGCGCCGGTCTCAGCAGGAGATCCTCCCGTTCCTGGGTGCGCAGGGCGTGCAGGATGTACAGATCGCCGAGGAGGGCCTTGTGATCCTCGAACACAAAATAGACGTAGCCCGCGACCCGGCCGTCGACCACCAGCACGCGTCCGCTCAAGGCGTGCACGCCAACGAAGCGGCGCGCCAACTGGGCCGATTTGGCGAAGTCCCACTCGAGGTCGTCGTGCCAAACGGCGACTTCCTCCTCGAGCACGGGGTCCAAATCCGCGGCGGCAACGAGCCGTAGATCGACGATCTCATCCCGGGCCACCGGGTTCAGGCGGGCTGCCATGGGGGGCGTCTGCTATTGTACTCCGTACCGAGCGGCGTAACCGAGTTGTTGGTCCGCGGCATCGAAGCTGGGCATCAGCAGCGGCTGCTCATGCTGCCTCCAGGGTTGGCCCGATTCTCCATGGCGCGATTCGCACATGCGGGCCGCGCGGCGCCCAAACGGCAGGGTCGGTGGGGCCGAAAATCGCCAGCACGGGTGTTCCCACAGCCGCCGCCAGGTGGGTGATGCCGGAATCGTTGCCGATGTAGAGAGAGGCTTGCGCCAGCCAGCAGGCCAGCTCGTACAGGTCGTCGAAGCGATGCGCGTCCAGGAGCGGCGGGTCCTCCGGCCCGGCGCACCAGCGGACCGGCATCCTTCGCTCCAGCCCGCGCGCCAGCCGGCGAAAGTTTTCGAGGGGCCAGTTCTTGCGCGGGCTTCCGGAGAAAGGATGAATGACGGCGAAGTTCTCTCGCATGACGCTACACGGAATGCGCGGAATCGGGTCGGCGCGGTACTCCGCCAGTGCGCTCACCTGCTCCAGGTAGAAGTCCGTGGCATGCATTCCCGCGCCCTGCGGCGGCAACGCGGGGAGGAACGTGAATGGCAGATCGAGCGAATGCACCAACTCGCGAAACTCCGGCCGGTTGGCGCCATACCAGGAGACGATCGAATCGAAGCGGCGCAGCTCATCGATAAGGCGCGGCAGCGGTTGCGCTATGCCCAGTAGGTCGAGGCCGGTAGAGGCGATCGAGCGCACCGCGCCAGCGAACCGAATCAGGGGCGCGTTGGGCGATGCGGTCCAGACCTCCAGGTAATCGGACCGCAGGCATTCCAGGGCCGGCAGCGAAACGATGAAATCGCCGATCGCCCCCGGCCGGATCACGAGCCTGCGCATGGTGGCTTCAGTATCGCAAAAGCATTCTGCCCGGCGGATGGTTTATTCACAGACCTTGCACGACCATGGCCCTGTAACCATATAAAAACAAAGCGAATAAAACTTGAGGAAACAAGGGGTTAGAGGGCAAATAAAGATTGACCGGAATCTCCGGCGGGCGCATAGTGGATCTGGTTCCAAGAGGTTTGAGGAACAGCAAGCCTCCGGAAACGTAGCGGACCGGGAACGGTGATCCGTAGCCAGAAAGTCTAGTTTACTAGTTTTGAGGCTGCGGGGAGCGAACGGAGATCGGGCGGAATCGGAAGGCGGGCCGCCGGGTGACCGGGCCAGTCGAACGCTTTGATCCTTAGGGAGGCAAAAGTCCCGAAGGGGAGTGGAAGCTGGGCGAGCCATTCGGGGAGCCGGTCGTGGAAGCAGCAACGGGCACGAGGCAAGGAAGCGGCCGTGGCGAGTAAGAACTCGCGGGCGGTAGCGGAGCCGAAGAGCCGAACGGGTTGCGGAAGCGGCTGGCAAGCAGGCGAAGTAGCAGGCCGGGAACTTTGACCCCGGAATGGAGGCCTTGAAAGAGGCAACCGTTGCGGGCGAGCGAAAGGCCGTTACGAGCCGGCGGTTCAGTTTGAGAGAGGCAAAAGGCTGCGGCGAGCCGGGAAGCTTCGATCCCGAGGCTGGAGAAAACAGCTTTGGGGGAGTGGAACGGCGAATCGTCCGGTGCTCTCAAACGCGATGTTCAGTGCCGTGCATGACGGCGGTGGGCAGTGCTGGGAATCGGGTCACTTGGAACCATTTTTCTTGGTAGGGCATGCTTTAGCTTGCCCTGCATTCCAAAACACACGGGCAACCTAAAGGATGCCCTACCTGCGTCGAGAATTCCAGCCAAGTTTTCCGGTAGAATAATAAGACCCCGAGAAAGCGAATCGAACCGTTGCCGCTCAAGCCGACGCGCGTGACTGCCATATATCCTGGATCGTTCGACCCGATTACCAACGGCCATCTCGATCTCATCCAGCGCGGTTCGCGAATGTTCGACCGGCTGATCGTTTCGATTCTCTGGAACGACGCCAAGGAGCCGCTTTTCTCGGTCGACGAGCGTATCGAAATGCTTCGCGAAGTGGTCCATGTTTATCCCAACGTGGAGGTGGATTCGTTCCACGGCCTCCTGGTGGACCACGCGTCCGCGCACTCGGCTACCGTCCTGCTGCGCGGCATACGGGCGATTTCGGATTACGAGTATGAGTTGCAAATGGCGCTGATGAACCGGCGGTTGCGTCCAGCGATCGAGACCGTCTTCATGATGGCCAACGAAACGTACTCGTTCATCAGCTCCCGTCTCGTAAAGGAAGTATTTAGCCTGGGCGGAGACATCTCCGGCCTGGTGCCGCCCACCGTCGAGGCCCGGCTGCAGCGCCGGCTGGCCAAGGTCGTTTGAGAGAGTCTAAAGAGAAGAAGAGGAGGGCCCATGCAGGCCGTAGCCAACGCAATCGCGGAGCGCATCGCTTCGATCAGCGAATCCTCCACCATGAGAGTGGCCGCCGAGGCCACCAAACTACGCGCGCAGGGCATTGACGTCGTCGATTTTGGCGCCGGCGAGCCCGATTTCCCGACGCCCGACAACATCAAGCAGGCGGCGAAGCGCGCGATCGACCAAAACTTCACCAAGTACACGCCCGTCGGGGGCACCGCCGAGCTGAAGAAGGCCGTGTGCGAGTCCCACAAGAAGGACTTCGGCACCAATTACCAGCCCAGCGAGTGCCTGATCACGGTGGGCGGCAAGCACATCATATTTAATCTCATGCAGGCGCTGATCAACCCCGGCGACGAAGTCATTATTCCGGTGCCTTACTGGGTGACTTATAAGGACGTGGTGAATTACGCCGGCGGCAAATGCGTTTTCGTCGACACGGACGAGGCGCAAGGGTTCACGTTCACCGCCGCGATGTTGGAGCCGCACCTCACGGCGCGGACCAAGCTGATCATCATCAATTCGCCGTCGAACCCGAGCGGCGCGCTGCTCGATCGCGCGGAGTTCGAGAAGATCTTCGCCCTGGCGGCGCAGCGCGGCATCTACCTGATGACCGACGAATGCTACTGCAAATTCCTCTACGATAGCGAGCCGTTCTCGATCGCCTCGCTTCCGGGCGCCAAAGAGACGGTGCTGGTGGCGGGCTCGGTTTCGAAGACCTATGCGATGACGGGCTGGCGCATCGGCTTCGGCCTGATGCCGGCGCCGCTCATCAACGCGATGGGGAAACTGCAGAGCCATTCCACGTCGAACCCGACTTCGATTGCGCAGAAAGCGGCGGTGGAAGCCTTGCTCGGACCACAGGAATCGGTAGGCGTAATGCTGGCCGAGTACCGCAAGCGGCGCGATTTCGTGGTGGCGCGGTTGCGCGCCATCCCCGGCGTGACATGCGCCGAGCCGCGCGGGGCATTCTACGTGTACCCGAACATCGGCGTTGCGCTGGGCAAGAACGGCATGGCGGATACGCTGGCTTTCTCCGAACGCCTGCTACAGGAGGCGCATGTGGCCGTGGTGCCAGGCGAAGCTTTCGGCACCGACCGCCACGTTCGCATTTCCTACGCCGCTTCGATGGAGCAGTTGGAGCGCGGCATGGACAGGCTGCACCAGTTCATGGTGAAGAATTCGTAAACGGATGTGGCGCACGCTCGTGCGTGCAGCGTCGGCGCTCCTGCCGACGCCCGCCGGCCCGGAGTAAGACGCGTCGAGAAGAGTCTCGACGCTGCACGCACGAGTGCGTGCGCCACGTCTTTATTGCACCTGATACGCCACGCTCACATCCGCCGTTTTCGGTGGGAAGCAGGTGTTCGAATTGCACGCCTGATAGCGCAGCTTGCCACTCGCCACACCGGGACCTGACGGCGCGTTGGCAGCGACTTTGAAGCTCACCGTCAAAGAAAACGCGCCGGAGAGTACCGAAAGCGGCTTATCGGCGAATTCGTATTTCTCCGCCTTAGCCGGCGGGTAGGCGACCTCGCCCCCTTCTAGCGCGCCCAGCGAAGTCCAGGTCAGCTTCAAAGGGATGAGATAGTCTTCGCTCGGGTGGTTGCTGTTGACGTGAAAGCCCGCGTCCACCGTGACGGGAATCCTGGCCTCGACGGCGGCGCCGCGAGCGGCCGCCACTTTGGCTGGTTCGCCCACTTTCAGATGGCCGCTACTTTGCGCCGAGAGAGACCACAGGCTCACCAGCGCCAGCGGAAGCCACCGGAGCGGGCGCCTGCAAAAGCTGTTCGACACCATTTTCAAAATCCTTCCTGCTGGCGAGGCCGACGTGAACCGCGGCGATCTTGCCGGTTTTATCGATCAGGAACGTGGTGGGCAGCGCGTCCACGCCGCCGTACATCTGGGCGGTGAGGTCGTCGCCGACCATCACGCGGTAATTGACGCCCAGTTCGGCCAGGAACGGCTTCACCACTTCCCAACCCTCGTCGTCCATCGCCACGCCCAGCACTTCAAATCCGCGGTCTCTGTTCCTTCGCTGAAGATCCATAAACCAGGGAATCTCGATGCGGCAGGGGCCGCACCAGGTGGCCCAGAAATCGAGAATCACCACTTTGCCGCGGTAGTCGGAAAGATGGACCACCTTGCCGTCAGCGTCCTTGAGCGTGAAATCGGGGGCGGTCTTGCGCTCCTTCTCGGCCTTGAGCGAGGCGGCCTTCACCTCGACGGTGCCGCCGCAACCGGCGCTAAACAGTCCCAGCGCCAGGGCCGTGCTCAAGATGGCGGAAAAACGGAAGGCAGACACGCGTGGGTTCCTAAGTTGAGTTGGCAGGTCGGGGACCTGCCCCACCTCACTTTCAATTATATCGACAATCGTTTGCCGGCAATGTTTTGCGCGAACCAGGCCTGGCGGCGGCGGCGGAAACGGAGCGCGAGGGTGAACTCGGCGTGGCTCGCCGCGCCGGCATACAGCCACGCGGCGGTATCGCAGAAACTCTCGCAACAGTATTCGCGCCAGCGCCTCGAGCGGCCGCGCACCTCTTGCGCCGTAAGCGCCCGCTTGCGCCATTCGGCCGACCAGCCCAATTCGCCGCGCGCGCCGGCGCGGCGCTCGGCGGCCAGCAGCGCTTCGAAATCGCGGCGCAGCGGATTGCCCGCCCGCCGCCAGACGAAGTGAAACCACTCATGCACGAACACACGCGGAAACTCGGCGCGCGTGCAGGCGATCACCATGCGCCGCTGCCGCAGAAACGACCCGGCGTGCACCGCGCCGCGCCGGTCGCGCAATTCCGGTACGCGCACAATCCAAACCGGAGCGCCCGCCGCGGGCGGCAATCGGCCGAGCAGCGATTCCACGCGGCGCGCCAGCCAGCGCTCGCCCGGCGGCGTCATCACCCGCGCCGTAGCCGGAGTCGAATGTCTCATGGTTGTAACACTATTTTGATTGAAGCGTGCCCGCCGCCATAGTACACTGCCCACCATGGAAGAACTGCAGATCGAAATCGTTGCCGGCTCCAGGCCCGACGTGCGGATACTCCGGCTGACGGGCCCCTTCACCCTCGCCACGATGTTCGATTTCCAGAACATTGTACGCGAAGGAGCGGCCGCCGTCACTATCATCGATCTGAGCAGCGTGCCGTACATGGATTCGGCGGCGCTCGGTGCGCTGCTGGGCTATCATGTTTCCTGCCAGCGGGAAGGCCACCGGTACGCGCTGACGGGCGTTTCCGGCCGCATCCGGACGCTGTTCCAGGTGGCGGGGGTGGACGGCTTTCTGATGTGTTACGACACCCCGGAGCAAGCCGAGGCGCAACTGGCAACTGGAGCGTAGGTAGGACAGACCATCGCCTTTCGTGGTCTGTCGCGCCTCGCCGATGCTTGACAGACGACAAAAACCGATCGTCTGTCCTACCGCGCTACCTGCCTACTTCGGCTTCGATGGCTTCCAGTTCTTTACCGGCTTCGGCCCACTTGCCGGCGCCGGCCAACTCGCGATAGCGCCGGAGATGATCGCGGATGCGCGACAGGCGCGGATCGGGGACGGCGACTGGTGCGGACGATTGCGCCCCTGCCGCTGGCTGCGCCAGGGCCTGTGCGACGAGTTGTTGCGCGCCTTGCGAAAGCTGGGACAGCGCCTCATCGTAAGTGTCCGCGTAGATCAAGCGGTCGCCGACGGCCAGCACGATCTTCTTCAACTGCGGCATGCGTGCTTCGGTGGCCTGAATGTAAATCGGGTCCACGTAGAGAAACGTGTTGCCGACAGGGAGCACCAGCGTCTGGCTGCGGATCACCTGCGAGCCCTGCTGATTCCACAGCGTGAGGTCCTTCGATATGGTCCCATCCGAGTTGATACGCGAATCGATCTGCATCGGCCCGTAAATCAGCTTCTGCTTGGAAAGCAGCAGCACCACCATGTTTCCCAGATTGGGGCCGTCGCAACGCGCCACCATCAGGCCGATCATGTTGTCCTTGTTGCGCGGCGTGAACGGCGTCAACAGCAGAAACTCCGCTTTGTTCTCGCCCGGCAGCGAGGCCACCACATAAGTGGGGGAAACCGATTCCGCGCCCTCGGTCTGGCCGGTGACGCGCCGTGCCAGGTCCCACAAATCTTCCTTGTTATAGAACGACTGCGGATCGAGCATGTGGTAAGTGCGGTAGATTTCCGCCTGCACCTTAAAAAGCGTTTCCGGGTAGCGGGCGTGGGCGCGCAGATCGGCCGGCATGGCGGAAGCGGGCAGGAAGAGGTCGGGGAAAAGGCGCTGGTAGGAGCCGATAATGGGGTCACCGGGAGCGAAGATGTACAGGTGCGTTTCGCCGTCGTAGGCGTCCACCGTAGCTTTGACGGCGTTGCGGATGTAGTTGACTTCGCCGATGTCGCCGGCTTCCACGGCGCGCGAGTATGGGTGCGCGTCGGAGGTGGTGTAGCCGTCCACAATCCACACCAGGCGCCCGGTGTCGGTGATCACCAGGTACGGATCGGAATCCCATTCGAGAAAACCGGCCAGCTCGTGGAGCCGGTCGCGTACTTTGCGCCGGATCATCATGCGGCTGTTGGCGGTGAGATAGTCGGTCAGCAGAATGTTGGGCTCGCCTTCCACCAGCGCCGCGGCGAGGCGCATCGGGAACGAGGAAATCGGAAAGCCGCCCTTGCCTTCATAATGACTGCGCACGTTGCCTTCGCCGGAGGGGTAGTTGAACTCCTCCTGCGCAGTGTTGACGAACACCGGTTCGTGAGTGACTTCGCCATAGTAGATCTCCGGCCGCGTCAGCCTCAGGCCGGGAGTCGAGGTGCGCGGCGGCGCGTCCTGAATCAGCAGCACCGGCATGCCGTCGGGTGTGATCTGGCTGACGGGGGCCATCACCAGGCCGTAGCCGTGGGTATAGATGATCTCCGGATTGATCCAGCTCTGGTGTACGTTGGGCAACTGATTGACGTCGAGCTCGCGCGGCGACACAAACACCTGGCGGTAACGGCCGTCGATGGTGTAGCGGTCGACATCGGTATCTTTGAAGACGTAATAGGGACGCAACGCCTGGATCTGGGTAACGGTGTCGTGAAAGGCGTGCACGTCCCACAGCCTCACGTTTTCGAGCGTAGCCTGGTTTTGCGCGACGTCGATGATCGCGTCCGACTTCACGGGAAACTCCTCTTCGTGCACGTTCTTATCCAGGTCGTAGGCGCTCCGTGTAGCGTCAATGTGGGTTTTTATGTAAGGCCGCTCCAGCGAAATTTCATTGGGCGCCACGTAAACGGCGCTCACGATGCGCGGCACGGCGAAAGCCAGGATCAATGCGATGGCCATGAATGCCGCTTTCATCCAGCGTCCCATCCACACCAGCACCGCGGCGGCGAGCGCAGCCAGGATGAGCAGCCATTGCATGGGGAGACCGACATTCAGGTCCACCCAGTCGATGCCCACCATGAACGAGCCGTGCAGGTTGTAAACCATCTCGTAGCGGCCGAGGTAGAACTTCACGACCATGGCGAGCAACAGCGCCACTGCGGCGCCGCGCAGGAACCGCGATTCCAGGCCGCCTTCCAGCTTGAAAAAGCTGGCGTCCATCTCGCGGGCGTTGACCAGGTCCGGAAACCGGTGGCGCAACTGCCAGCCGCGCGCGGCGGCCCAGTAAACCAGAATCGAAAGGATCACCAGCGCCAGGACATAACCGCGCAGCAGGTCGTAGAACGGCAGATCGAACAGATAAAAGGAGAGCGGTTGAGCGAAAACGGCATCGTGCCAGGCGGCGGCCGGCGCCGCCAAACCACGCGAGCCGGCGAAGCGGATGACGGTCCACGTATCGATGGAAGAAGCGGCGATGAAATAGCCCAGCGCCAGCGTAGCGAGCGTGGCCAGGCGGGCATAGAGCGGGTGTTCGCCGAGGCGTGTGCCGGCGAATCTCAAGGCGCGGGCGTGAGCGATCCAGAGTACTAAGAAAGCGAGCAGGGTGGCTGCCGCCACTGGCGCGATGCTGTAGGTAAGCAAGCTCAGCCAGGTGTGAAATTGGCCGAGTTCCTTCCACCATGCGACCTCGATGGCATAAGACGCGACGGTGCGCGCCCCCAGCAAGAGCGCCACCAGGACGACACCGGCGGCGACAAGGGCGGCCGGCGAACTGAGCCGACGCCCGGGTCCGATTTGACGGGGCATGGCTCAAGGGTAGCACCGGCGGCGGGCCGCAGCTTGGAGTGATAGGTTATAAGGGTGTGCGACGCAGAAATGGCGAACCTCTCGATTCCTAACGATTCGCATGAATCTGGGCGTAGAGCACACAGGGCTTTGCTTTATCGGGAGGCTTTGTATCAGGGCACCGCTTCAGCCGTGCCGACGGATCGGGAGAAGGCTTGGGCTTCAGCCCCTGCGTGCTCAGTGGCTAAAGCCTTTGGCCACCGGTGCGCTGCGGCATGGATAAATCCATGCCCTGATACAAAGCCAGCCGCCCGGTTCCCGCTTCCATGTTGCAGACCCAGTTTATAAGGAACCACCATGAACATCCAAAAAGCTACCCAGCGTTACGAAACCTGGCTGAGCCGGCACCTGAGCATCATCGCGGAGGATCTCGAACTCAAGCACCGCGAAATGCGCTCCCTGCCATTCCCGTTTCTGCGCGCCACTTACTACCGCTGGGCGCAGACATTTCCGGAAATCTGTGGCGACCTGGCGCGAGCGCCCAAGGCGCTGGCGGTGGGCGATCTGCACGTGGAGAATTTCGGGACCTGGCGCGATGTGGAAGGCCGCCTCATCTGGGGCATCAACGATTTCGACGAAGCGTGGACGCTGCCGTATACGCACGACCTGGTGCGTCTGGCCACCAGCGCGCTTCTCGCCAAGATGGATTGCGAGCCCAAAGCCGGCATTGGCGCTATCGTCAAGGGCTATGCGGAGGCGGTGGCGGCGGGCGGGCAGCCGTTCGCGCTGGCCGAGCATCATACCGCGCTGCGCCACATGGCCACCAGCCGGCTGCACGACGTCCAGGCGTACTGGGAAAAGCTGTTCGGCCTCGGCCAATTGCGAAAGAAGCCGCCCGCTGGCGCCATCAGGGCGATCGAACGGATGATGCCGGGGCGGCGCCTGGAATGGCGCATCTCGCACCGCGTGGCTGGCCTCGGCAGCCTGGGCCGCGAGCGCTATGTCGCGGTTGCGCAATGGCACGGCGGATCGGTGGCGCGGGAGGCCAAGGCGCTGGCGCCTTCGGCTTGCGTGTGGGCGGCTGAGGGCAAAGGCACGGCGCCCATCCACTACCAGGAAATCCTCAATCGCTCCGTGCGCTGCCCGGACCCGTTCGTGCGCCTGCAAAGGCGATGGATCGTGCGCCGCCTGGCGCCGGACTGTTCGCGCATCGAGCTATCCGCGCTGCCCGCCGAGCACGACACGCTGCGCCTGCTCGAAGCGATGGGTTGGGAAACCGCCAACATCCATCTGGGCACGCTGAAGCCACGCGCGATTCTGGCGGATCTCAAGAAGCGGCCGAAAGGATGGCTGTTTCAGGCGGCGCGCCGGATGGAAAAATCGGTACTGGCCGATTTCGCGGATTATTCCGCGCGGTAGTTGCGACACCCCTTGTCTTCGCTCCTACCTGGTAGCAAGATTTGCTACTCTTAAGCCAGAGGGAGAACCATGCCGGACATTCGGAAGGTCAGCGTTGCTCTCACGGGAGAACAGATCGTCTCGCTCAGGGCTGCTGTCGATGCGGGGGAATACGCCACCACCAGCGAGATTGTGCGCGAGGCCCTCAGGGAGTGGCAATTCAAACGCCAGGCGCGGCAGGAGGAGACCAATCGTCTTCGCGAGGCATGGGACCGCGGCAAAACCAGCGGGCGGCCCGCTACGCTGAACTTTGCCGATCTCCACGACGAAGCCCGGAAACGCCTGAAACGGGCCTCCACACGCGCCAGCGTATGAAACCAACGGTCCTGTGGACGCCCCAGGCCCGCGTGGATATCCTGGACATCTACCTCACAATCGGTCTCGACAACCCTGGCGCGGCCGAAAGGTTCTATTCCGCTGTTGAAGCCCGGACAAAACGGCTGGCATCGCAGCCGCGCATCGGTCCGCGCCGTCCCGAAATTCGGCCGCAGGCCCGAGTCTTGGTAGAGCGGCCATACCTCATCCTCTACGAAACCCACCCGGACACCGACGATGGGCCAATCACCGAGGTGGAAATCGTCCGTATCCTTCACGGCCGGCGCGACCTGCCGAGTCTGCTCTGAGCCCTGCCCCCTTGGCGGGTTCGGCAGCCTGTCACCGAGTTCCCGGTTGGCCATCCCTGGTATCCTTGAATTGCGAGGGCGAACGCGATGACGATTGCCGCCAAGTACGAGGATGGCGTCTTCAAGCCGCTGGAAGACGTGAAACTCACCGAGGGTACCAGGGTCGAGGTGCACGTCGCCCAGCAGTCGGGCCGCCGGCCAAAATCCGTGCGTGAGTTCGCCGCTTTTGGAATGTGGGCCGACCGCGAGGACATTCCCGACGGTGTCACGTACGTGAACCGTCTGCGCGAGCCCCGGTTTTGACCGCTCGCAGCTCCCGATGGCACACCTGATCGATTCCGACGTCATGGTAGACTTCACACGCGGTAACGCCAAGGCCGCCGACTACCTGGATAGCCTCGGCGACGATTGCCTGCTCTCGGCGATCACGGCGCTCGAACTGATCGCCGGCGCCCGCAACCAGCGCGAAGTGACCGATCTCGACGTCCTGATTTCGGCCTACGAGCAGATTCCGCCGACCGAGGAGATCGCACGCCGGGCATATGCTCTCATGATGACCTTCGCGCGCTCTCACGGCTTGCATGCGCTCGATGCGCTGATCGCCGCCACGGCAATCGAAAACGGCCTTACGCTGGTCTCGAAGAACCGGAAGCATTTCCAGATGATCGGCGAACTGAATCTGGAAGTGCCGAGTTACTGAGTGGGTTGGGAAACCGCCAACATCCACCTGGGCACGCTCGTGCTGCGCTGCTTTTGGCGGATCTCAAGAAACGCCCGAAGGGATGGCTGTTTCAAGCGGCGCGGCAAATGGAAAAATCGGTGCTGGAAGATTTCGCGGATTGTTCGGCGCGGTAGTTGTGACGGCGCTGTCGTCGAACTAAAGAAGATGGGAAACGCGTAGCCCGTCACGTGTTTTCAAGCGACAGATGAGCCTGCTCGCGGGATAGTTTCGGAGTTTCGTAGCCTGTCCCCGCATCTCGCTGTGCATCCGCCCTGACCGTCCGCCTCATAGCTCGCTGTTCCTGCGATCTTCGAGAGCGCGTAATCAGGAATGTAAATGGTGTACAGGCGAAAGCCCGCCTCGTCTGAAAACGTAACCTGAAAGGAGCCATGACACCCCGCGCGTCCGGCGGGGGCGCGGTTCGACGATAAGGGGACAGGATACGGGGCTCCGAACCTGTCTGAGGCCCCTACCGCTCTGAATCCGCCAAGAGTTCATCATGGCAAGAATGGCGCGCGTGGTTGTTGCCGGTGGAAGCCCGTGGCAGGTGAAAACCCGTGACCGGCTACGTGTTTTCCACTTTCCTGCCCACCTGAAATGATATCGCGGTGTGCACGGCACAGGGTTGTCCCGATTTCGCGGACTATTCCGCGCGGTAGTTGGGCGCTTCCTTGGTGATGATGACGTCGTGCACGTGGCTCTCGCGCAGGCCGGCGGGCGAGATGCGCAGGAAGCGCGCCTTGTTCTGCAACTCGGCCAGGCTGCGCACGCCGCAGTAGCCCATGCCGGCGCGCAGGCCGCCGACGAGCTGGTAGACCAGGTCGGCCAGCGGTCCCTTGGAAGCCACGCGGCCTTCGATGCCCTCGGGCACCAGCTTGGAACCGGGGTCCTGCTCATAGCGGTTGGCCTGGCCCTGCGACATGGCGCCCAGCGAGCCCATGCCGCGATAGGTCTTGAAGGTGCGGCCCTGGAAGAGAATGGTCTCGCCGGGGCTTTCATCCGTGCCGGCCAGCAGGCTGCCGATCATCACCGTGTCCGCGCCGGCCGCAATCGCCTTGGTCACGTCGCCCGAGTATTTGACGCCGCCATCGGCCACCAGCGGCACTCCGGTGCCGCGCACGGCCCGCGCGCATTCGAGAATCGCCGTGATCTGCGGCACACCGGCGCCCGAAACCACGCGCGTGGTGCAGATGGAGCCCGGCCCGATTCCGACTTTGATGCCATCCACGCCGAGCGACACCAGCTCTTTCGCGCCTTCGAAGGTGGCCACGTTGCCGCAAAGCAGTTGCACGCCGGGCTGCCTGCTCTTGATGGCTCTCACCGCGGCCATCACGCGCGTGGTGTGGCCGTGCGCGGTATCGATGGCCAGCACGTCCACCTTGCGCGCCACCAGCTCCAGCGCGCGCTCCATGAAATCGCCGGTGGCGCCGATCGCCGCGCCCACGCGCAGCCGGCCCTGGCTGTCCTTGGCGGCGTTCGGATATTTCAGTTTCTTCTGGATGTCCTTGACCGTGATCAGGCCCTTGAGGTTGTAATGGTCGTCCACCACCAGCAGCTTTTCCACGCGGTGCTGGTGCAGGATGGCCTCGGCCTGTTCGAGGGTGGTGCCCACCGCCACCGTCACCAGGTTGTCCTTGGTCATCACCTCGGAAATGGGGATGTCGGAGCGCGTTTCGAAGCGCAGGTCGCGATTGGTTAGGATGCCGACCAGCTTGCCCGCTTTGGTCACCGGCACGCCGGAGATGCGGTAGCGCGCCATAAGCTCCCGCGCGTCGGCGATCGACTGCTCGGGATCCACCGTGATGGGGTCCACGATCATGCCGCTTTCACTGCGTTTCACGCGGTCCACCTCTTCGGCCTGCCTCTCGATGGGCATGTTGCGGTGGATGATGCCGATGCCGCCCTGCTGCGCCAGCGCGATGGCCAGGTGCGATTCGGTTACCGTATCCATGGCGGCCGAAACGATCGGAATGTTGAGGCCGATCTCGCGCGTCAACTGGGTTCGCGTGTCGGCTTCAGACGGCAACACTTCGCTGCGGGCCGGTTCGAGCAGAATATCGTCGAAAGTGAGGCCCTCGGTGATTACGTCTTGGATCATAGGGATTTTCCCTATGATAGCGTACACGCCCGCAGGGCACTGGAGGGGAATCGCCGTCGAAGTGGCGTTCCAGCCGCGCGCCATCGGATAGGGGAATGTTTTTCGGAACCGCTCAACCAGGGCGTGGATCTCGCTGCGGGCCTGTTGCGGCGTGGCCCCGGAGCGAAGCCTGGCCACCAGCGGTACAAACTCGCCAGCCCAGTATTCCAGGAAGTTGGAAGGATCGAGTCGCATGGGCGCCCACAACTGGACTTTGGAGGACGGGTAGCTGAATCCGGCGGGCATGATGCCGGTAATCTGGCGATTGACGCCGTCGAGCGCGATCACGCGACCCCGGAATGACGCCCGCCTCCCGGCCGGTTTCGCCGGCTGCTGTCAATACCGCCGTCGCCACCCGGCCCGCGCGGGGATACACTGCTGGGTGGATGGGAAAGGCGGGGTGGACATGCGGGTTCTGATTGCGGATGAGTTCGAACAGTCCGGCCGCGACAAGCTGCGGGATCTCGGATGCGAGATCTCCTTCCAGCCGGCGCTGAAGGATGACGCGCTGACGGCGGCCATCGGGCAATTCCAGCCTGACGCGCTGGTGGTGCGGTCGACCAAAGTGACCGAAGCGCATCTGGCGGCGGGCGCGCTCAAGCTGGTGGTGCGCGCCGGGGCGGGCTACAACACCATCGACGTGGCGGCGGCCTCGCGGCGCGGCATCTACGTTTCCAACTGTCCCGGCAAGAATTCGATTGCGGTGGCAGAGCTGGCGTTCGGGCTGATTCTGGCGCTCGACCGGCGGCTGCCGGATAACGTGGCGTCGCTGCGCGCCGGGCAGTGGAACAAGAAGGAATACTCGAAGGCGAAGGGGATATGTGGGCGGACGCTGGGCCTGGTGGGGCTGGGGCAGATCGGCCGCGAGATGATTCCGCGCGCCAGGGGATTCGGCCTGCGGGTGATTGCCTGGAGCCGCAGCCTGACGCTGGAACGGGCGGAAGAACTGGGCGTCGAGTACCGATCCTCAGTGGAAGAAGTGGCGGCCGAAGCCGACATCGTGAGCGTGCATGTGGCGCTGAATAACCAGACGCGTGGCTTGTTGGGCGCCGCGTTTTTCGAGGCACTGAAGCCGGGCGCGTTCTTCATCAACACCTCGCGCGCGGAGGTGGTGGACCAGGAAGCGCTCAGCCGCGCCGTGCTGGAGAAGAGAATCCGCGCCGGGCTAGACGTGTTCGCGCAAGAGCCGGCGGGCGGCGCGGGCGAATTCACCGACCCGATCGCCAAGCTCGATTTGGTCTACGGGACGCACCACATCGGCGCCTCCACCGAGCAGGCGCAGGAAGCCATCGCAGCGGAGACGGTGCGCATCATTCAGACCTTCCGCGATACCGGGCAAGTGCCCAATGTGGTGAACCTGGCGCGCAAGACTCCGGCAACGTGCGCGCTGGTGGTGCGGCACCTGGACCGGCCCGGCGTGCTGGCCGGTGTGCTCAATTCGATCAGCGCCGCGCGCATCAACGTGCAGGAAATGGAGAACGTGGTCTTCGACGGCGCCGAAGCCGCGGTGGCGCGCATCAACCTGGAGACGGAGCCGGCCGCCGGCATGCTCGAAGAGGTGCGGAAGGCGAACGAAGATATTCTAGAGATGACGCTGATCCGGCTGTGAGGGATTCCAGATTACAATCGGGCAGGAGGAGAAGGGGTCTCTTTCGTCGCAATGAGTCTAAAGGACATTCTCAGAAGGCTCACTCCCATGCGGTGGCAGCGAGTCGGCAAGGGCGATCCGCTGTCGGTGGTCTTGCTCCTTCGCGAGCCGCATGTTTTCAGCGTCGAAGAACTCCGGCTCGCGGCCGAGCGGGCATGGCGTACCTCCTTCGCTGGCGGCGAGGGTTCCATGCATTTCGTCACGCAGTCGGGGGGCGTTACTCTTCTAAAAGCGGGCTCGCACCTCCTGAACCTTCTTCATAATTCCGAGCCTTACTTCGACAACTCCCCGGAACACGTTGAATGGCTGCCGCAAGAGAGCCAACGTCGGGCCTGGATCGAGCACGCGGCCTGGGCCGCAGTTGACTACATGAACCACGATGTGGATGTTGATCTCGCATACTGCGTGCTCGCGAAGCTCGTGTCAGAAATGCTCGACGAGAACTGCACGGGAGTATACATGCCGAGGGAGCGCAGCATGGTTCCGAACGATGAGTCGCTGTATTCGGAGTTGCAAAGGATCGCGTCTTCTCGAGAAACGGGCGTCAGTCCGATTACTTCGACTTAATCGCGCCGGCCCGGCTCGGGCAGGGCAGGGACCTGCCTCACCAGCGCCTGCAGCATCGCTCGCAATGCCTGGCCCCGGTGGCTGACGGCGAACTTGCGCTCGCCTTCTACCTCGCCGAAGGTGCAACCGAGGGGGTCGTAATAGAACAACGGATCGTAACCGAAGCCGCCGGCGCCGCGCGGCCCATCGAGAATGATGCCTTCCACGCTGCCGTTGTAGACGGCGACCACGCGGCCGCTATCCACCAGGGCGATGGCGCAGACGAACCGCGCGCGCCGGTCTTCCACGCCGCGCAGCTTTTCGAGCAGCAGGCGATTGTTGGATTCATCGGTGGCGCCCGGCCCGGAGAAGCGCGCGGAAAACACGCCGGGAGCGCCATCCAGCGCATCCACTTGCAGGCCGGAATCGTCGGCGAAGAGCAGGCCGGACGCGTGGGCTCCATAGTGGCGCGCCTTGAGGATGGCGTTTTCGGCGAAGGTCGCGCCGTCTTCGACACACGGCGCTATCGCGCGGAAATCGGGCAACGGCTGAATCACAATGCGCTCGCCGGCGGCCAGCGCGAATTCGCGCGCCTTGCCCGGATTGCCGGTGGCGCAGAAGAGTTGCAGCGGTGTCGGCCCGGCGCTCAAAGCCTGACCGCGCGCTTCTGCAACTCGACCAGATCGGCGATGCCGCCGCGGGCAAGCGTCAGCAGTTCGGCCATCTGCGCATCGTCGAAAGGCTTGTGCTCGGCGGTGGCCTGCACCTCGATGAAGCGGCCGCCGCCGGTCATCACCACGTTCATATCCACGTCGGCCTGCGAATCCTCTTCGTAGCAAAGATCGAGCATCGACGCGCCACCGACCAGGCCCACGCTGGTGGCGGCGACGTAATCGCGAACGGGCATCGACTTCAGCTTGCCGAAATCCACCAGGCGGCGCAGCGCCAGCGCCAGCGCCACAAAGGCACCCGTGATGGAAGCCGTGCGCGTGCCGCCATCGGCCTGCAGCACGTCGCAATCGAGCATCACCGTGCGTTCGCCGAGCGCCGCCATATCCATCACGGAACGCAGCGAGCGGCCGATCAGCCGCTGGATTTCGTGGGTCCTGCCCGAGGGCCGGCCCTTGACCACCTCGCGCGGAGTGCGCTTGGCGGTGGCGCGCGGCAGCATGGAATACTCGGCCGTCACCCAGCCCTTGCCGCTGTTGCGCAGAAATGGCGGCACCGTATCCTCGATGGTGGCGGCGCACAACACTTGCGTGTGGCCGAGTTTCATCAGCACCGACCCCTCCGCCGTCAGCAGGTAGCCGGTGACGATTTCCGCTGGCCGCATGGCATCCGGTTGCCGATTGTCGATCCGCATTATGATTGCCCCGAATTCTTCAGGACCAGAAACAGAAACAGCATGACCAGCAGAATGCCACCGATGATGAAGACCACGCAGGGAAGAGCGCCCTGCGGAACGCCCTTCCGGTCACGCTTGCCCTTGGGCGGCTTGAATTTCGCCATCTATGCGATGGTAGCACCGCGATTTCGCTTGGCAGGCGAAAGCGCCTGCCCCGCGCATGGTGCCCGCGCAGGGGGACAGACCGCTCTGTCCACGCGGCGCAAAAACGGCGCCTTGGGACAGAGAGGTCTGTCCCCGGTCCTCTTCACTGTTTCACGAATGAGGCCTTGCCCAACTGGGGCGCTTCGCGATTGCCGCGCCGCAGCTTCCGCCGGGCGCCTTGCGCGAACCGCCGCATCCAATCGAAGGTCAGGCTAAACAGGAAACGCAGTCCCCGAAGCATGTATTTTCCTACCCACAGCATGCCCCACCCGGCGCCGGCAAACAAGCTGGCAAACAAGATGATCAAGATTCCTTGATATCCAGGCGAGAAGTGATCGAGGAATTCGCCGACCGGGCCACCCAGTTGGATATAGCCGAGCGCGACCAGCCGGTCAAATAACTGCGGCAGGATGATTCGAATCAAACCCAGCAACATGGTCACGGCGCCGACCAGGAGGAAGCTGCCCGCAACCGCATAATAAGCGACCAAAATGCCTGCCAGCGCTGCGAGCAGGCCCACCAGCACCCCGACGCCGGCCGATCCCAGGGGGAGCCCGAACAACGCGATGAGTATCCCGCCCACTACGTACAGCGGCAGGTTGCGCCTGGTGCCGCTCCGCACCATCGCACCGGGCAGCCGGTCGGACACCACTTCGGCAGGTTCGCCGAACTTCCGCAACACGGCGAGTATTCGCGCCACGTCGTCTTCGCCCGGCATTTGCTGGTAAGATTCATACAGGTGCGACTCGATCTCCCGCAGAAACTCGACCTGCTCATGAGCCGGGACCAAGCGGAGCTGCGACTTCACACGCTCCAAATAGTCGCTGGCAATCTTCGCCACCACTTCCGGATAGGCACTCATTTTGTTTACCCCTTTCGGACCACAAGTTTCTTCCCGGCACGCGCGGACTGCTCCGGGGCCTTCCACTTTTGCTGGACCAGGGAAACCAATACGTCCAGTTCCTGGCTCAGCGCATCGAAGAGCTGCCGGCCGGAAGACGTCAGCGCGTAGTATTTGCGAGGAGGCCCCTGATCGGACTCCACCCATTCCGAGCGGACCAGGCCGTCCCGGTCGAGGCGCGCCAGTATGGGATAAATGGTGCCTTCCTTGAGTGAGATGGAGCCGCTTTCGGAGAGAACGCGGACCAGCGAGTAGCCGTAATGCCGTTCGTCGTACAGAACTCCCATCACAGCCAATTCCAGGATGCCCTTCCGCAGTTGGGTAATCCGCCGGTCTCTGCCTTCGTCCGAGTACTCCACAATGCATAGTATACGATAATGCCAGCTACTTGGTTCCAACACTTATTGCGGGGACTGACCTCTCTGTCCCAAGGCGCCGCTCTTGCGCCGCGTGGACAGAGCGGTCTGTCCCCGCCCCTACACTCATGTCAGAATCAAGCTGATGGCGTGGGCACTGAAGATTCTGGCGGCGGGCGCGTGTTGCGTGCTGGCCGGCTGCCACAGACCTGTGGCGATGCCTCCCAACCTGTTTCCGGCCAGTGCGGCGGGGGGATGGCGGCTGGTGGTGGCGCGCGAGGTTCCGGTATCGGAGGCTCCCGATCCGGTGCCGCGCAATGAAATCGAGTGGCTCAAAGAGGGGTTGTACGAAGGCCCCGGCAAGCTCGCGGCGCGCGTATACGCGCTCTCCTCGGCGACGGTGGGCCTGGAGCTGAGCCAGCGCTGGCGGCCTTCCGCCGATACCGTGTTCTTCAATCGCGGCCACTTCTTCGTGGTCGTCAAATGGCAGGCGGCCGAACGCCAGGCGCTCGAGAGCTTCATCCGCGAACTGGAGGGCCGTCTCGGGCCGCCGGATTCGCGGTAGGACGGGCCATCGGTTTTTGTGGCCTGTCGCGTTACGCCAGGGCGCGGGCGGCTTGACAGACGACTAAAACCGATCGTCCGTCCTACCTCCGGGCATGCCCGGCCCTCGGCCACTATAATGTAAGGAAATCATGCCATCTTCCGCTACCGAACTAGCGAGCCCAGATGCGATTGCGCGTTACGAAACGGTGATTGGGCTGGAAGTTCATGTCCAGCTCTCGACCGCGACCAAGATTTTTTGCGGATGCCCGACCAGCTTCGGCGAGCCGCCGAACACCAATGTGTGCCCGGTGTGCCTGGGCCTGCCGGGCGCGCTGCCAGTGCTGAGCCGGCACGCCGTGGAACTGGCGATCAAGGGCGCGCTGGCGCTCAATTGCCGCATCCGCCCGGTTTCACGTTTCGCGCGCAAGAACTATTTTTACCCGGACCTACCCAAGGGCTACCAGATCTCGCAATATGACGAACCGTTTTCCGAGGGCGGGTACGTGGATATCGAAGTGGCCGGTGAGCGCAAGCGCATCGGCGTGACGCGCGTCCACATGGAGGACGACGCCGGCAAGAGCGTGCACGAAGGCTTCAAGGATTCCGCCCGCGCGTCCTACGTGGATCTGAACCGCAGCGGCACGCCCTTGATCGAGATCGTCAGCGAGCCGGACATGCGCAGCTCCGACGAAGCATACGCTTACCTGGCCGAGGTCAAGCAGGCGCTCCAGTTCATCGAAGTCTCGATCTGCGATATGGAAAAGGGCCATCTGCGCTGCGACGCCAACGTGTCGGTGCGGTTGCGCGGGGCCGAAAAGCTGGGCACCAAGGCGGAGATCAAGAACCTGAACTCGTTCCGCTTTTTGAAAGAGGCCCTGGATTACGAGGTTGCGCGCCAGGTGGCCGTGCTCGATAGCGGCGGCACAGTGCAACAGGAAACGCGCCTTTACGATCCGGATCTGGGCCAAACCGCCGGCATGCGCAGCAAGGAACACGCCCACGATTACCGCTATTTCCCCGAGCCCGACCTGGTGCCGCTGCGGATCGGCGAAGCCTGGCTGGCGGAAGTGAAAGCCACTATCCCGGAATTGCCGGCCGCACGGCGGGCGCGCTTCGCAAGCGTTTATGGCCTGCGCGAATACGATGCCGGAGTGCTGACGCAGACGCGCGCGTTGAGCGATTACTACGAAACCGTGGCGCGCGTTTCGGGCGACGCCAAGACCGCCGCGAATTGGGTGATGGGCGACCTCGCGGGCGCGCTGAAGGCCGAGGGCAAGGAGATCGGTGAATCCCCGGTGAGCGCGGAAAACCTGGGCGCGCTGGCCAGGCTGATCGTCGCGGGCGACCTTTCCGGCAAGCTGGCCAAGGAAGTCTTCGCCAAGATGTTTTCGACCGGCGATGCCGCGGCGGCTATCCTCTCACGGGAAGGCTTAAAGCAGATCAGCGACACCGGCGCGCTCGAAAAGGTGATCGCGGACGTGATCGCGGCCAGTGCCAAGCAGGTGGAACAGTATCGCGGCGGCAAGCTCACGGTGATGAATTACCTGGTGGGCCAGGTGATGAAAGCCACGCGTGGGCAGGCCAGCGTGGCGGTGGTGACGGAACTGTTAAAGCAGAAGCTGGGGTGAAACATGTTGCAGGTTGGCGACAAGGCTCCCGAGATCGCGCTGCGCACGGATAGCGGCGCGGAATTCAAGCTGTCCGCTCTCAAAGGCAAACGCGTGGTGCTGTATTTCTATCCCAGGGCCGATACGCCCGGCTGTACCATCGAAGCCTGCGAATTCCGCGACGGCATCGGGAAGTTCGCGAAGAAGGGCGCGGCGGTGGTGGGAGTATCGCCCGATAAGCCGGCCGCGCAAGCCAAGTTCAAGGACAAGTTCGATCTGCCGTTCACGCTGCTGGCCGATGAAGAGAAAGCCGCGGCCCAGGCTTATGGCGTGTGGAAAGAGAAGAACATGTACGGCAAGAAGGTGATGGGGATAGTGCGCAGCACCTTCGTGATCGGCCCCGACGGCAAGATCGAAAAGATCTACGCCAAGGTGAAAGCCAAAGGCCACGCAGCGGAAGTGCTGGCCGGGCTGTAGGGGCTACTGCACTCTGCCCGCTGCCGCGTGGATCTCCTCGAGCATGGTCGTCGAATGCAGGCTTTGCGGAGCGAAGCCGCATGTCTCGAGAACCCGCTCGACCTCGGCAACCCGATTCCGGTAAGCCGGGAACTCGACTACCGTCTCGGCGCCGTGATGAATCTGCGGGTTGATTGGGAACGGCACCAGGGCCAGCGCTTCGAGCAACGCTTCCAGGCGGCGCGGGTCCACCCGGATGGACACCGCCAGCAACTCGCCTTCACTGGTGGACAGATTGAAACCGGACGATGCCGGACTCAGCCAGACGTTCATGGGTAACTTCTCCCTTCACATCCAGCGATGGGGACGGCGCGAAAACAAAAAGCCCTGGAGCCATGGGCGCCAGGGTCTTGTTCTCGAACAGACCGAATCGCCTTTAGCATTTTTTTCCGTGGTTGCAATTAGCCGGGCCAAGCAGCGCCCTAAATCATTCCACGTCGGCTTTAGCCTATCACGACCCGGTGCTGGAGATCAATGGGATTCGCGGTGCGACACCGGCAACGCTTGCCGCCTGGCCCCAAGAGTTTACAAGGCCGGGCGTGCCCTACCGTGTTCCGTAATACACTAGAGAGACGGCCTTCCGCGCGGCCACCTTGCCGAGGCTGCGCTCCCAAGTCGCTACACAAGGGATTCAATTTGCGCAGAACCGCACTGCTCATGCTCGCCGCCGCTCTCGCCGTGGTCTGTTGCCGCGCGCAGGAGCAGCCGGCCGCGCCGGTTGCGGGCGCGAGCGCACCGGCGGCCGCGGCTGTACAGGCCGCCACGCAGGCCGATCCGGATTACCCAGTGCAGGTGCATTCCTTCCGCACCTTTGTGAAGCGTTTGTACAGCGTGCGCGCGCTCACGTCCACTCTCCCAGCGGCCGTTATCGAACAGGTGCACAACTGGCCCGATGAATGGGGCAAGGACCGCCTCGGCTTCGAAAAGCGGATCGCCTCGCTATACGGGCAGTTCGTGATTGGGGTGGGTCTCGAAGAAACCGTAAAGGCCATTCACTACGAGGACACGCGCTACCGCCGGTTGGGGCACGGCAACTTCTTCCGGCGCACCGCGCACGTGATTACGGATACCGTGACGGCGCGCCGTCAGGACGGTTCGCGAACCCCGGCGTGGTCGCTGGCGGCCAATGCGTACGGCAGTTGGGGTATCGCCACGCTCTGGAGCCCGCGGGAGTACCGCACGGCCGCTTCGATTGCGGAGTGGGGCAGCTCCGGCATGGGCACCTTCGCCGTGAGCAATCTCGCGCGCGAGTACTGGCCCGATATCAAGGGAATGCTTCGTCGCAAGAAGGCGAACTGAATCGGACCCGCACCTCGGATTTTGCCATAATGCGAGATGGAGGCGGGTACCTTCATGCCGCATCGACCGGCACGTGATATTTGCGTCTCGGCGCTGATCTCGATCGCAGCCGGTTGGGGCTGCTGCTGCGCCACACCGGCGATCGCGGCCGCCGCTGCGCCCGGTTGCGCGGATCATAATCCGGTGCCCTGCGAGCGGTCTTCATCGCCCTACACCTGGCAAAGCGTCAAGATCGTCGACGGCGGCGTGATGCCGGGCATCTACACTCATCCCACCGAGCCGGGGCTGATGTACATCCGCGCCAATGTGGGCGGAGCCTATCGTTGGAACGCGGCCACCTCGCTGTGGATTCCGCTGACCGATTGGCTCGATGGCACAAATGCGGACTGGAGCCTGATGGGAATCGAGAGCATTGCCCTCGACCCGACCGACCCGGACCGCCTCTATCTCGCCGCGGGCATGTATATCGAGTCATGGATCACCATCAACGGCGCGATTCTCATTTCCAGGAACCAGGGCCGCACTTTCGACCGTGTCAATCTGCCCTTCAAGCTCGGCGGCAACGATGATTATGGCCAGCAGGGCGGCGAGCGCCTGGCCGTCAATCCATTTCAGCCCAACCAGCTTTATCTCGGCACGCATGAGAATGGGCTTTGGCTGAGCTCGGATTACGGGGCCACCTGGAGCCAGATGGCGAGCTTCCCCATTACCGCTACTCCCGACCTGGTGGGCGTGGTCTTCGTCCGCTTCGACCCGCGGCACCAGGGCACCGTCTATGTTGGCGCTTACACCGGGGGTATTTATCGTTCAACAGACAGCGGCGCCACCTGGCAGCAGGTGCCCGGCCAACCCACCACTCTGCCCGACGGAGAGACACTGCGGCCCATGCGCTGCGCACTCGGTCCCGACGGCCTGCTGTACGTGACCTACGCCAATTCGCCGGGGCTCTCCAGCATCGGCAACGGAGCGGTCTACAAGCTCAACACCAACAATGGAACCTGGACCGATATCACGCCGCCGGACACGCAGATTAACTTGTGGTACGGCTACTGCGCCGTCGGCGTGGACGCTCAGCGCAATGGGACCGTCATGGTGGGCACCTGGAACCGCTGGTGGCCGGGGGACGACTTTTTCCGCAGCACCGACGGCGGCGCGACCTGGAGAAGCCTGCAGCAGTACTCCGTGCGCGACACCTCTTTGTCCCCGTTTCTGAATTACCAGGTGACTTTCGGAGTGTGGAACGCTTCGTTCGAAGTCGATCCGTTCGATTCCAACCACGCCCTCTATGACGCCGGCAACTCCGTGTGGGCCACCAATGATCTGACCCAGATGGATTCCGGACAGCCCACTCACTGGTACGTGGGAGCGAATGGAATCGAAGAAACCGTGATTCGCCTGGTGGTCAGTCCGCCATCCGGCGCTCACCTGTTCAGCGCGGTTGGGGACGAGGGCGGCTTCCGGCATGACGACCTCGGCGTTTCTCCCGCACCGTATCTGAATCCACTCATGGTCGATGTCTCGTCCATAGACTTTGCCGAGTTGAATCCTCTCGTGATGGCTCGGGTGGGCATGCTGAATTACAACGGAGACATCGGGTCCGCCTGGTCCGAGGATGGCGGCGCCACCTGGATGCCGATAGGCGGCGTTCCCCCGGGCGCGGGGCTTGGGTCGAGCGTCAGCGGTACCACCGCCATGGTAGCCGTCTCCGCCAATGGCTCTACCTATGTCTGGGCGCCTCCGGACTCCGTGCCCGCCTACATCCGCAACGGTCCGTGGGTTTCTTCGACCGGAGCGCCGGTTGGCCTGCGGGTGGTATCGGACCGGGTGAATCCGAACAAGTTCTATGGATATGACGCCGCCACCGGAATCGTATATGCCAGCACCGACGGAGGCGTCTCGTTTGCCGCGCGAGCCACTGGGCTTCCCGCGGACATGGGGACGGGATGGTCGGCCGAAGGTCAGCCGAAAGCGGTTTTCGGCCGGGAAGGAGACTTGTGGCTGCCGACGCCGAGCGGTCTCTACCACTCGACGGACTCCGGCGCCAGCTTCACCAGGATCGGCTCGATTGAGAGCGCTCCCCTGGCCGGGTTCGGCATGGCGGCTCCCGGCGCCTCGTACCCCGCCATATACGCCGTTGGGACAGTGAGCGGCGTTTACGGGATCTTCCGTTCCGACGATATGGGCGCCTCCTGGGTCCGCATCAATGACGACGCCCACCAGTTCGGCATGCTCGGCACAATCTCGGGCGACCCGCGGATCTACGGCCGCGTTTACGTCGGCACCCAGGGCCGCGGAATTGTGTACGGAGATTTAAGCCACAGAGTCGCCGCGCCATAACTACATTTTGAGCCACGGATAAACACAGATGAACACAGATGAACACAGATAAAGAGTCTCAGGATTCTTGTTTTCTTGCTTTCTTATCTGTGTTCATCTGTGTTTATCCGTGGCCCCCGTTGTTTCACGGCTGCGGCTCGGCTACCACGCCGTGCGCCACGCGCGAGATGGCGTTGACCAGTTTGCGATAGGGAATCGCGGTGAAGTCGTCAAAGGCCAGCCATTCGCCGTCGCGCCAGGTGGAGTAATACCAGCGCGCGATCAGCGCCAGCGATTCCTGCCGCTCCCGCATGCTTCCCTGCTGCGGCGTAAGCGTGGCCAGCAAGTCGCGCAGTTTCTGGTCGAGCGACACCGGCTTCCCTTCCTCGACTTCGAATCCCAGCCTCGCGGGGGCTTGCAGATGGCCGCCGGCCACGAACCACAGCTCGACGGCCGATGGCGCGGCGGATGGCAATATGGCCACGCCGTGCAGCCGATCGATATCGCGCGCCAGCTCGTCGCGCAGTTTCAGCACGTCCTGCACTTTCTCCAGGCGTTTATGCTGGCGGGCAGCTTCTTCGAACTGCATCTGCTCGCTCAGCCGGTCGCGCGAATTGGCGATCGCGCCCTCCAGCGATTGGCCGTCGCTGCGCAGGAATTCGAGCACTCGCTCCACTTCGTGCCCGTACTCGGCCGGGCCCACCACCTGCTGGCAAGGCCGCAGGCACAGGTTCATTTCGCCATAGATGCAGCCGGGGTGCTGCGGGGAAGGCGCCAGGTCTTCCTGGCANNTACAATCCCGGCGCGCGCGAAAGGTGCGCCGCGATCAGGCTGCGCGGATACTCGTTCTGCAGCACGATTTTCACGTACGGCGGCATGCGCAGCTTGAGTAGCTTCAAATAGCGATCCGGAAAAAGGCGCCGCGCCTGCCGGTACAGCACCACGGAAGATTCGAATGCCGAGCCGGTGATCTGGTATTCGATGCGGCGCACCGTCTGCCGCAGGTTGAGCATGCGGGAAGGCCGCTCGCGCGAGGCCAGCAGGCGCAACAGCCGGCGGCGCAGCATGCCGGTTTTCGAGAGGTACGCCTCGCCCTCCGCCGGCCAGAGCGCGAAGACCGCCGGCAGGTTGGGCAACCCGGCGAGCAGCGCATCAAGCGCCGCCAAGTCAGACCCCGTTTCGACCGAGTGCGTGAGGCTTTCCATTGGGATGTAGCGGTTGGCAGGCGAAAGCGCCTGCCCCACCCGCCGGCAGATCCTTCTCCGGCCAAGTGGATGGCAAAGTGGGACAGACGCTTTCGTCTGTCAACCTGCGCGTCAGCCCGATACCTTCACCGCTCCCTTACGGTCGCGGCTCCGATGCGCCTCCGTTCGGAGCCGCGACCGTTAAGGAGCGGTTGCCGCAGCTATCACCGAGGCCGCCCTCAGTGCCCAGCCCCGGGCGGCACGAAATCCGCGGGCAGCGCCGCCCCTTCGCCGAAAAAGTATTTGTCCATTTGCTCGATCAGAAACTCCTGCGACTGCTGCGTGCCCAGGTTGAGCCGGTACTCGTTCATGAGCATCTTCATGTGCTCGACCCACATTCCCCAGGCTTGCTTGGACACGTTCTCGTAGATCTTCTTGCCCAGCGGATGCCCGTCGAACGGCACCTCATCCAGTCCCTCCATCTCGCGCTGGAACTTCACGCAGAAAACCATCCGCTTGCCCGCCGGATTGGTGCCCGGACTCTGATTCGCCCCGCTTCCTCCCGCACTTCCCATGTTGGTGATCGCCGCTCCTCAGGTCTAGGATACAACGGGCGAGCGCCGGTATAGAGTCACCAGTGCGGTTCGAATTGCGATCATGCCCGAAGATTGACGACAGCGGATGGCTGGCCTACACTGGTAGCGAAAGGCACGCTAGGCCGCGTATGCGGGATTTCTCCTTTGATACCCACATCTTCAAGGAAGGCGACACGTACGTCGCCCATGTGCCGGCGCTTGACGTGTCGAGTTGCGGAGCCACCGACGACGAGGCTCGCCACAACATCCGGGACGCCGTCCGCGGCTTTCTCGCCGCGAGCGCCGAGATGGGCACTCTCGGCGACATTCTAAGCGAAGCAGGCTACGAACCGGACGGAGACGGCTGGCGCGCTCCGGAGTTCGTTTCGATGGACCGGCTCACGATGACCGTTACCTGACGGCATGCCCGGCAATCCGGCCCGTTCATTACCAGGTCCTCGTACGCCTATTCGAGCAAGACGGGTTTCGATTTTGCCGGCAGGAAGGCGATCATCGTATTTACACCAAGCCCGGCGTTCTGCGACCACTGGTGATTCCCACGTATAAAGCCGTGCCGGTTTTCATCATCAAGAACCTGCTCCGCGCGTCCGGCATGAGCCGTGACCGGTATTTCGCCTTGCTCGGGGAATCGTAACGCGGCCCTACCGCCCTGCCACAAATCCCAGCCCTTGCACCACGGCGCCTAGCGCGCGCTGGTCTGTGGCGTTGGGTGGGATGTATGGGTTCACGCGGATGCTCACGTGGGTGGTGGGCCAGGTGAACAACTCGCCGAGTAGCTCCGGCGGGACTCGCTTGGCAAGGGTGTGTCCGCCAGGTTCAAAGTACATGGCCGATGTGAACGGCTTGCCGTTCAGTATCACAGAGACGGTCACCGGGCTGCCGGCGCGGCGCATGAAATCGGGTGGAAAGAAAAGTTGCAGCTCGAATTGCACGGCCTGATCCGGCAGCGGGCGTAGCGTGGCTTCCGCTTCCGGCGCCATCCAGCGCCACGCGCCATCTTCAATCGCGTACCAGCCGGAAACGAGTTGCGCACGGCTCCGAATGTCTCCCAGTTGCAAGTAGGACAGCATCTCTGGCGGCTTCGCGCCGGGCAGTTCCGGCGGGGGCTGATTGGAATCGACGACCAGTTCCCCCCAACCGACGCTCAGGCCGGCCGGAGCATCGACCAAAAAGACGGCTTCGTCGAGTCCTGCGAGCGGCAGCTTGTGCGGCTCCCACAAATCGCCATCCACCTGCACGGTCTCATTGAACAGAACCTCGCCTGAGACACGCTGGATGCGGAATGTGGCCGGGCCAGTGCCATTGGCGAACAGCGCGAAGTGCAGCGTTCCATGCGAACCGAGCGGCAGCCGGAAGCCGCCGCGGCTGGCTCCGGGGTCGTCGAGCAGATAAACCAAGTGGCCGTTGAATTCACTGGGCGTTCCGGCCGGCCCATCCAAATAAGATGACGTGCGCGAGTACGTGATGCGGTCGAGCGGCTGATTCGAAAAGGAAAAAGGCAGCAGCCCCATCGACGCGGAAGAGAAGCCGGTGTGCGCATGGCGATCCACAAGGCGCAGTGGCGTGCGGACTCGCAAATCCACTGATCGCAGCGGCACGGCGGTCTCTTCGGCGAGGCTGTCATACTTGCCGGCGAGCGAAAGGTCGGAGGCTACGATCCACTCGCCCGGTATTGGTGCGCTTACGTCCTGCAGCGGCTCGCCACCCTTCGCCACCATGTAATAGCGAAAGCCCCACTCACCGTTGACCAAGAACCTGTTACCCGGAGGAGGCGCGACATGCGCGTAGACGCGTGCGAATTCGTAGGCGGCGAAGGAAATGTTCAGACCAAGCACCACGTTCACCGCCAGCGCCAGCCACAACACGCGCGGCCGGTCGCGGAACTGGATCACGAACAGCAGCACCATCGGCGCGGCCAGCGGCAGCAGGTAGCGCGCCGCGCCGGCGAAGAACGCCACGCACGCGAAAGCGAAGTAGAGCAGGCACCATGCGGCCAGCACCGGCTGTTTGCGCGACTCCCACAACCAAACCAGCGCGTTGACGCCGAGCGCGACGAAGATCACCAGCAGCGCACGCTCCCACCACGGATAATCCGTCACCAAAAACCCCGCCAGAAGGCCGGGCGCGAGGCCCCACAAGCGGCGCCAGGCAAGCGGAACCAGGGTGACCAGCACGCCCAGGTGTCCGAGCAGCGCCAGCGCGCTGGCGGCTTTCACTCCGATGCGCGACAGGTTCGGATTGCTGGCGTAGCCGGCCAGCACGACGAACGGCAGGCGGCCGGTCAGCGCCCATTGCAACGCTTGCCATCCGCCCAGCGCGAGATACGGCGCGGCCAGCGCGCACCATGCGGCGAGCGGCGGCCGTTCGCGCTTCATTAGATAAGCGAGCAAGAGAATGGGCGGCAGCGCCAGCGCCTGCAACTCCGTCAGCCCGGCGAGCGCCAGTGCGATGCCGGCGAGCCAGAACCATCGCCCAAAGAATGCCGCCGCGCCGATCAACAGCAACGCCAGCGCGGGCGCTTCCGGCGAGGCCAGCGTATTGGTATTGACCTGCACAATGGGCGACGCCGCGATCAGCAGCGCGCCCCAGAGCGGACGCGAAGTGAACCGCGCCGCCAGCGCATAAGCGGCGAAGCTGATTCCCAGCGTAAACAGCAGGTAGAAGCAATGGAAAAAGAACACCGAGAAATGGCCGCGCAGCAGCCATGCCACCGCTAGAATGTACGCGTTCAAAGGCGGATGCGGATGGCCCGCCGCATCCACCATCTTGCCTTGGAAAACGAACTCGAAGTTGAGCGGTGTCAGCGGCTGCTGAAGAACGTGGGCCGCCATGTCCAGGTAATTGACTTCGTCGCCCTGCACCGGCTGGCGCAGAAAAGGCGCGTGCAGCGCCAGCGTGAAAGCGGCCAGCAACAGCAGGTCGCGCGCGAGGCGTTTGCTGGAGGGGTTGTTGAAAAAGTCTGTTAGCCACTGATGAACACAGAGGAACACGGATGAGCGAGTTCCCTTCAATCTGTGTTCATCTGTGTCCATCTGTGGCTATCGTGTTTTGGCTTCGGCGGGCTCTTACGCCGGCTTCCATCGGAGCACCGGCTTGCGCGCGGCGGCAACCTCATCCACGCGGCTGGTGCGCGTCGAATGCGGCGCCTGCTTCACCAGCTCCGGATCGGTCTCGACTTCCTTGGCGATCGAGATCATGGCGTCGATGAATTGATCCAGCTCCAGCTTGCCTTCGGTTTCGGTGGGCTCGATCATCAGCGCGCCATGCACAATCATGGGAAAGCTCACCGTGTAGGGATGGAATCCGTAATCGATCAGGCGCTTGGCCAAGTCGCCTGTGCGGACGCCGAGCTTGGCTTGGCGCTCGTCGCTGAAAACCACTTCGTGCATGTTGGGTGCAGGGTACGGCAGGTCGAAATAAGGCTCAAGCTGTTTGCGGATGTACACCGCGTTCAGCACCGCATCCACGGTGGCGTTGCGCAGCCCGGGGCCGCCATGCGCCAGGATGTACGCCAGCGCACGCACCAGCACGCCGAAGTTGCCATAGAACGCGCGGACGCGGCCGATCGAGCGCTTGCGTTTGAAATCCCACGCCCACTTGCCGCGGACGCGCTTCAAGCGCGGCGTGGGCAGGAAGGGCTCGAGCGCTTTCTTCACGGCTACCGGACCGGCGCCGGGACCTCCACCGCCGTGCGGCGTCGAGAACGTCTTGTGCAGGTTGAGGTGCATCACGTCGACGCCGAAATCGCCGGGCCGCGCGATCCCCACCAGCGCGTTCATATTGGCGCCGTCCATGTACAGCATGGCGCCCTTGGCGTGCAGGATTTCCGCCGCCTGCACGATGTTCTCTTCGAAGACGCCGAGCGTGTTGGGGTTGGTCACCATCAGCGCCGCCACGTCGCCGTCCGCCGCGCGCGCGAGCGCTTCCAGATCCAGCACGCCGGTGTCGGTCGATTTCACGTTCTCCACCACATACCCGGCAATCGCCGCGGTGGCCGGATTGGTGCCGTGCGCGGAATCCGGAATCAGGATTTTGCGGCGCGGGCTGCCGCGCTTTTCGAGCAGTGCGCGGATCAGCAGAATGCCGGTCAGCTCGCCCTGTGCTCCGGCCGAGGGTTGCAGCGTCACCGCATCCATCCCGGTGATTTCGGCGAGCGCCGCTTCCAGGCGCGCCATCACTTCCATGGCGCCCTGCGCCAGCGCTTCCGGTTGATAAGGATGCGCCCAGGCCAGCCCTTCGATGCGCGCCACCAGCTCATTGATGCGCGGGTTGTATTTCATGGTGCAGGAACCCAGCGGATACATGCCGTGATCGATGGCGTAATTCCAGGTGGAAAGGCGCGTGAAGTGGCGAATGGCCTCCACCTCGCTCACTTCGGGGAAGCCGGGGATTTCGGCGCGCACGTTGGCCGCGCCTAGCGCAACGGAGGCGTCCACGGCGGGCACATCCAGTTCCGGAAGCTGCCAGGCGCCTTTGCCGGGCGAGCTGCGCTCGAACAGCAAGGCCTCGTTTTGCGAAGGGTGACTGCGGACTTTTTTGATCACGCCAGCACCTCCTCGGCGGCCGGCGCGCGCAACGCATCGCTCAACTCGTCCATTTCGCCGCGGCGCGTCGTTTCGGTGGCGCAGACCAGCATCGAATCGGCCAGTTCCGGATAGAAGCGGCCCAAGGGCAGACCGCCGATGATCTTTTTCTTGAGCAGCGTCTTGTTGACCGCCTCTGGATTCCCGACCCTGGCCACGAATTCATTGAAGAATTTCCCGGTGAATGCGGGCTTGAGTTTTCCCGCCAAATAGTGCGCCTTGGCGGTGTTCTGCAGCGCCAGTTCGCGCAGGCCCACTTTCCCGTAAACAGTCATGAAGACTGTGGCCATCAGGGCAATGAGCGCCTGGTTGGTGCAGATGTTGGACGTCGCCTTCTCGCGGCGGATGTGCTGCTCGCGCGTGGAAAGAGTCAGGCAGAAGGCGCGGTTGCCGTGCGTATCCACGGTCTGGCCCACCAGCCGGCCCGGCATCTGGCGGACGAACTTTTCCCGCGTGGCGATGATGCCGGCGTAAGGACCGCCGTAGCTCGGCGAGATGGCGAACGATTGCAACTCACCGGCCACGATATCGGCGCCCGCCGGCGGTTCCAAAATCCCCAGCGACACGGCCTCGGTGAACACCACGACTAACAGCGCGCCGTGCCGGTGGGCGATCTCCGCCGCCGCTTTCACGTCATCGATCACGCCGAAAAAGTTGGGCGATTGAACGATCACCGCGGCGGTCTGGTCGTCGATCTTGCGCTCCAGTTCCTCCAGGTCGATCACGCCCGAATCTTTCACGTAGCCAAACTCTTCGACCGGCATCCCCTGGTGCAGCGCGTAGGTGCGGAGCACTTCGCGATACTCCGGGTGCACGCTCCGCGCGGCCAGCGCGCGGTGCCTGCCGGTGATGCGCGCCGCCATCATGGCCGCTTCCGGCACCGCGGTCGAGCCGTCGTACATCGAAGCGTTGGCCACGTCCATGCCGGTGAGCTGGCAGATCATGGTCTGGAATTCGAAGATGGTGGTGAGCGTGCCTTGCGAGATTTCGGCCTGATACGGCGTGTAGGAAGTCAGAAACTCACCGCGCGAAACCACCGCATCCACCAGCACCGGGCGGTAATGCCGGTACACGCCGGCGCCGAGGAAAGATGCATAACCGTCGGCGTTTTCGCCGGCCCGCTCGCGGAAATAGTCGACGATCTCGTATTCGGAGATCCCTGGCGCCAGGTGAAGCGGGCGGCGCAACCGCACGGCTTCCGGCAAGTGGGCAAACAGGTCTTCGGCCGACTCGACGCCGCAAGCGTCCAGCATCTGGCGGCGTTCGGAATCTGATTTAGGCAGGTAGCGCAACTATTTTTCGGCTCCTATGTAGCTTTGATAGTCGGCGGCGGACATGAGATCCGGCAATTCGCCGGGCGCGCTCAGCTTGATCTTCACCAGCCAGGCCGCGCCGTGTGGATCTTCGTTGAGCTTCTCCGGCGCGTCGGCCAGAATCGGGTTGATCTCGGCCACTTCGCCGCTAACAGGCGAGTAAATGTCGGAAACCGCCTTGACGGATTCCACGGACCCCAGCGACCGGCCCTGCTCCACGCGCGTGCCGGGCTTGGGCAGGTCTACATAAACGATGTCGCCGAGCTCCTGCTGGGCGTGATCGGTGATCCCGATGGTGCCTATGCCGCCTTCCACCAGGACCCATTCGTGTTCCTTCGTATATCTGAAGTTTTCCGGATACATGGTCATTTCGCTCGCTTGTAAAAAGGGGTTTCGACGGTCATCGCATCGGCGGCTTGGCCGCGCACGATGACTTGGATGGCTAGCCCGGACCGGGCCAATTCCACGGGCAGGTAGCACAGGCCGATGTTCTTGTTCAAAGCCGGCGCGGGCGAGCCGCTGGTGACCCACCCCGCGGTAACGCCATTCACTTGCACTTCGTAGCCATCGCGCGCGACGGGCCGGCCGGTCATTTCAAATCCGGTGAGCCTGCGCCGCAAGCCAGCTTCTTTCTGGCGCAGCAACGCCTCGCGGCCCACGAATTCGCCCTTGCCGAGCTTGACGATCCAGGCGAGGTCCGCTTCGAGCGGCGAAATGGAAGCGTCGATCTCGTGCCCGTAAAGCACCATCTTGGCTTCCAGACGCAGCGTGTTGCGCGCGCCGAGGCCGCAGGGCTTGATGCCAAACTCCGCGCCCGCTTCCAGCACCCGAGCCCAGATGCGCTCGGATTCGGCGGGCGGGATGTAGATTTCGAAACCGTCTTCGCCGGTGTAGCCGGTGTGCGCGATTCGCGCGGGCACGCCCGCCACTTCGCCATCGGTGAACCAATAATACTTGATGGCGGTCAAATCGACCGGCGTCAGCTTTTCGAGCGTGGCGCGGGCTTGCGGTCCCTGGATGGCGATCTGGCTGTAACGGTCGCTCGTCAGTTCGACCGTGGCATCGAAGCGGTTGTGCGTGCGGATGTGCTCGAAATCCTTCTCCTGGTTCGATGCGTTGACGCAGAGGAAAAAGTGATCGCCCGCTACTTTGTGCACTAGGATATCGTCCACAAACCCGCCGTGCTCATAAAGCAACCCGGTATAGTGCGCCTGGCCGGTCTGCAGCTTATGCACGGCATTGGTGGTGACGAAATCGGTCAGTTGCGCGGCTTGCGGCCCGCGGATCTCGATTTCGCCCATATGGCTGACGTCGAACACGCCCACCGATTTACGCACCGCCATGTGCTCCGCGAGAATCCCCGAGTATTGGACGGGCATATCCCAGCCGCCGAAGTCGACCATTTTGGCGCACAGCGACCGATGAACAGAATTCAGCGCTGTGCGGCGCAGGGGTGACACCTGTGGCATGAAAACTCAGGCTATCAGCGGGAGGTAGGGGTGTCAATCAAGGGTGGCATTCGAAGCCGCCGTGTAGGGTAAATACCGCGCGGGCCTGGGGGAGGTTGGCTTGGAAATCACGGTAACAGACAGCGAAGGTCTGTGCCATAATTGAGCCAGCGATGAATTTGGCCTTTGACGAAGTGAAGGCGACTCAGGCGGCGGCCCTCTTCTTGAAGCTGGCAGGCGCGCCCCTGAACTACATGGCCCTAATCAAGTTGCTGTATCGGGCCGACAGAGAGGCCTTCCGAAGGTTCGGTCTTTCGGTCACGACGGACAAGTATGTTTCCATGAAGTTCGGTCCGGTCACCAGCAATATCTATGACCGGATTAAGGCCAGCCTGAACCCGAATGTTCATCCGACGTTTTGGTCGGCCCACATACAGCGAACCGCGGACCCCTACACCGTGGCACTCCAGGTGGATCCCGGCAATTCAGAACTGTCGCGCGCCGAGGAGCAACTCATCGCGGAGATCTTTGCGGCCGATGGCCAAAAGGGTCCGTTCACCTTGGCCGATGAATGCCACAATGATTTCCCGGAATGGGACGATCCAGGCGAAAGCTCCTCCGCCATCGATATTTCCGACATCATTGCCGCACTCGGTTTGTCCGAGGACGAAGCCGCCCATATCGAATCTTCGATTGATAAGCAGAGAGCCGCCGTCAGCCTGGTGGCGTAGGCCGTGGCCTTCCACGGCGGCCAAACGTTCCTTTTCCCCCTGAACGACGAGAATCAGCGGGAGCACCTATGGATCATCGCAACAGAACCTAATAATGACGGGCTGTTCGCAGCAGCCAGCTTCACATCGCTGAGGGGAGCCAAGGACCAGACCGTCATATTCCAGAAAGCAGAGCACCCATTTTTGAAGTGGGACACCTGCATCAGTTATGCGCAAGCGGAGATCATGAGCGTCGAGAAACTGCAGGCGCATCTTCCGTGCGGAAGGGCCAGGATGCACATGGATGCGACACCAGCAGTCCTTCAATTAGTTCTCGGAGGGTTCTCGGCCTCGAACTTCACGAAGAACAGGGTCCGCGACTTTGTGCGGGCGGCCCGTGCTGGTCAAGCGAAATGATGCGGCGCCGGCTGTCGGCAGGTCGGGGACCTGCCCCAGTTTACTGCGACCGTTCCTTCAGCAACTGCTTCCACCGCACCCAAGCGTCAGCCCGGGCTTTCTGGTTGGCTTCGTTGCCCGCCGGGTCCTCGCCGGCGCGCATGAAGCCGTGGCCGGCGCCATCGTAGACTACAGGATCGTATTGCTTCTTTGCGGCGGCCATTTGGTCTTTGGCGGTGGGGAGAGTGGCATCGATACGGGCGTCGTTGCCGGCGTAGAAACCGTAAACCGGCGCCTGGATGCGCGCCATGGCATCGGCCGCGGGCGGTGGACCGTAGAACACGAAGGCGCCCTTCAGGTCTGAACGGTTGGTGGAGAAGCGGAAGGTTTGCCCGCCGCCCCAACAAAAGCCCGCCACGAATAGCTTGCCATTGGCCGCCGCCAGTTTGAGACCGTAATCGGCGACGGCGTTTAAGTCGGCGGTGATCTGGTCCGGGCTGAGATGGCCGATGGCTTCCATCACCGAGTTGGGCGCGAAATCTTTGGTGCGGCCGCCGTTGGGGGCCATGCCGGAGAGCAGGTCGGGCGCCACCGCGATGTAGCCGGCCTCGGCCACCTGGTCCGCCAGGTCCTGCACCCAATCGGTCATCCCGAAGATCTCGTGGATGATCACCACCACCGGCGTCTTGGCCGCGGATTCCGGATACACCACGAATGTCTCGACGGATCGGCCGTCGTGCTTCACCGTGACCCATTCCTGGTGGCGCGGGCTCTTCGCGAGCTTCGCGATCGCCCAATCCTGTGCCGCAAGGCTCGAGGCGGCCAAGGCGGCCAGCAACGCAACTCGTCTCATCATCGGCTTCTCATGCGGCTTTCTCACGCGGCTTTCTCACGCAACCCCGGCCACCGGGTCCTGCGCGCTCTCCTGGCGAGGGCGGATGATGCGGAACGGTTGGAAACGGTAGCCGATGCCGAAGATGGTCTCGATGTACTGGTCGGCGTACGCGCCCAGTTTCTTGCGCACCCGGCGCACATGAACGTCCAGCGTCCGCGTGCGGATGCCGGCGCCGTAGCCCCAGATTTCCCATAACAACGCGGGGCGAGGAACGATTTCGCTGGCATTGCTCACCAGCAGCGCCAGCAAGGCATATTCCTTCCGCGTCAGGCCGACTGGATGGGAATCCAGCGTGACGGCCCGATGTTCAAAATTCACCGCCAGGTGCTCGTCCTGATACGGCGCAATGGCGACTCGCGTCAACGGTCCCATAGCCCCCCCCTTGCTAACTATAGTACTTCTATAAGCAACAGTTGTGAAGGGCTATTAGCGGGGAGGACCCATGGAAGCGCCGGACGCGGTGTTCAATCGATCACAAACGGCCCGTCATTACCGACGCGCAGTTGCCGGCCGTCGCCGTCGAACGCCCGGATCTTGAAACGCACCGAGCCGGGGGGATTCTCGGTCTCGGCGTGAAATGACGACTCGTCGCCCCGCTTGAGTTCGTCATCCTCCACGGTGGTTTTCTGGCTGCTCAGCAGAACCCCGTCGGAGGTCAGGAAATCGAAAGTCAGGGTCAGCCCCTTGATGGTCTTTCCGGCGCGAACCCGGCCGTCCATGGAAAGCCGCCCTTCTTCGACGCGCCGGGCCTTGGCTTCCACGATCTGCACGTCATGCCCTTTTTGCGCGAGTGCCATGGCACAGGCGAGCAACAACAATAACGAGGCCGCGAGATACCTCATGGCGTCAGTTTAACAGGACGGGGACCGGGGGTCCGAAAGTGGAGGAGTGAGCGACACAACGTGAATTGGCGGGTCGGGGACGTCGGGGACCTGCCCCACTGAAACCGGAGTACGCTATCCCGCTCCGGCTGTGCCATAATGTAAATCCTTCTCAAAGGCCATGAACGCCGACGCGGTTCGCGGGGCACGCACGAGCAAGAAGACGCGCTGATGAGCAAAATCAACTGGAGCCGCAGATCGGTGATGCTGGGCGCCGCGGCACTGCCGATGATCCGCATGGTCTCGGCGAAGCCGGGTCCGCCGGCGGTCGTGATTTCGAGCGCTAACCGTTTCGACGGCGGCGTCAACTGCTGCGCCAAGGCGATGGAACTGATCAAGGCTGGAGCCGATACGCTGGACGCGGTGGTGGCCGGCGTCAACATCGTGGAACTGGACCCGCGCGACTCGAGCGTGGGCTACGGCGGGTTGCCCAACGAGGACGGCGTGGTGCAGCTCGATTCGAGCGTGGTGCACGGCCCCAGCCGCCGGATGGGCGCGGTGGGCGCGATCGAAGGTATCAAGACTCCCTCCAAGGTGGCTAAACGTGTGATGGAAGATACCGACCACATGATGCTGGTCGGCGCCGGTGCGCTCAAGTTCGCGAAAGCCGAAGGATTTCAGGAAGAGAACCTGCTGACCGAGGAATCGCGGCTGCAATGGCTGGTCTGGAAGAGGTCGCAGCGCGATCGCGACGGCCATAGCAACTGGGGACCCGGCCTGGATGCGCCGCCCGAACCGCCGAAGACGGCCAACCTGGAGGAACTCAAGCGGGAGTTTCCCTGGGCCAGCGACGAACTGCTGCTCGAAGCGATTCAGAACGCATACCACCCGCCGCACGGCACCATCAACTGCATCGCACTCAATGAAAAGGGTGAAATGTCGGCGGTTACCACCACCAGCGGCCTGGCCTGGAAGATCTCCGGCCGGGTGGGCGATTCCCCCATCGTCGGCGGCGGCTTGTGGCTGGATCAGGATGTCGGCGGCGCCGGTTCCACTGGGCGCGGGGAGGAAAACCTCCGAGTTTGCGGGGCGCACACCGTCGTCGAAAACATGCGGCGCGGGATGGCGCCCAAAGAAGCCGTGCTGGACGCGTTGGAGCGCGTGGCGCGCAACTTCAACCAGGATCGAAAACGGCTGGAAGCTATCGATCTGAAATTCTACGCGCTGCGTAAGGATGGGGAATATGCGGGCGCTTCGTTGTGGAATAAATCATCGGTCGAGGCTAGGCAGGTGGCGCAGTTTGCCGTTTGCACCACCGATGGCGGGAGCCGTCAGGAGAATGCCGTGTTTCTTTACGCGCGGAGTTCGTGAAACCATGCGGTAACGCGATAACCTTGGAACTTCGTAACAAGTTTTGCATCTGTTAAGAGAGATTGAGTCTGGGACCGAGGGCATGTGGACAAGCAGGGTTGTGGGGGTGCTGTCTTCCTGTATGCGGACTAACGACATTTTCACGAAGGAAGCGGGGCGAAGGTAGCGCGGCATGGCCCAGATCTTTCCTAAGAGCGCGAACGCGATCGCGCGCATGTCGGTCTATGGCGCCATCTTCGTCCTGATATTCGTCGGCTGGGCTTTCGACGCTTTGAACCGCAGCGCATACAATACGCGGGCGTTCATGGCGCGCGAGCAGCCGATTCCGTTCAGCCACGCGCATCACGTCGGCGGGCTGGGCCTGGACTGCCGGTACTGCCATACTTCGGTCGAAAGCTCCAGTTTCGCCAACGTGCCGCCGACCAAAACCTGCATGAATTGCCACTCCCAGATCTGGAGCACGAGCCCGATGCTGGAACCGGTGCGCGCCAGTTTCCGCACGGGCCAATCGATCCGCTGGACGCGGGTCCACGACCTGCCGGATTTCGTTTACTTCAACCACAGCATTCACGTTGCGAAGGGCGTGGGCTGTGAGAGCTGCCATGGCAGGGTGGACAAGATGCCGCTGATGTGGCAGCACGCTTCGCTGCAAATGGATTGGTGCCTGGACTGCCACCGCAATCCCGAAAAAGTTCTGCGGCCGCAGGCATTCATTACCACCATGGGCTATCAGCCAGCAGGCGACCAGGAGGAAATCGGGCGCCGGCTGATGAGTGAGAATCACATACAAGATGCGCGCGTGTTGACGAGCTGTTCCACTTGCCACCGATGAGCGACTCACCGAAACACCTAGATCTGGCCGGCGCGCGGGCGCGTCTGGAAGGGAAGCGCGGGCGCGAGTTCTGGCGCAACCTCGAGGACCTGGCCGCCACGCCCGAGTTCGAGGATTTGTTGCAGCGCGAGTTTCCCCGCCAGGCCATCGGCTGGGCCGACGACGAAAACGAGGTCGATGGGCGCCGCAACTTCCTAAAGATGATGGGCGCGTCGCTGGCGCTGGCCGGGCTGACCGCCTGCACACGCCAGCCCACCGAGCACATCATGCCCTACGTGCGGCAGCCGGAAGATCTGATTCCCGGCAAGCCGCTGTTCTACGCCACCGCGACCACGCTGGGCGGCGTGGCCAATGGGGTTCTGGTAGAGAGCCACGAAGGCCGTCCCACCAAAGTGGAAGGCAACCCGGAGCACCCGGCCACGCTGGGCGCTCTCGATGCATTCGGCCAGGCTTCGGTGCTGCAATTGTACGATCCGGACCGCAGCCGCACGTTGTATCAAGATGGCGAGATTCGCTCCTGGGCGGATTTCCTGGGAATGCTGCGCGGCTTGATCGAGCAACAGCGCGCGAGCGGCGGGGCCGGCATCCGCATCCTCACCGAAACCGTGACGTCGCCGGCGATGGCGGACCAGCTCGCGGCGATTCAGAAGCTGTTTCCCGCCTCCAAGTGGCACCAGTGGGAACCGGCCGGGCCGCATAGCGCGCGCACCGGCGCCATGCTGGCATTCGGCCAGCCGGTCCACACCTATTACAACGTTTCGAACGCCAACGTAATCGTCTCGCTGGATGCGGATTTCCTGGCGTCCGGCGAAGCCAGCCTGCGCTACGCGCGCCAGTTTGCGGCGCGGCGGCGCGTGGAAGGCGCCAACACCACCATGAACCGGCTCTACGTGGTGGAGCCTATGCCCACGCCCACCGGCAGCAAGGCGGATCACCGGCTGCCGCTGCGCGCCGGCGACGTGGAAGAATTCGCGTGGCTGCTGGCCGCCGGTCTGGGCGTTGCCCAAGGCCCGAAGCAAAGCGACAACGGCGACATCAATAAGTGGATGGGCGGCCTGGTCAAGGATCTGATGCACAACCAGGGCGCCAGCCTCGTGATCGCGGGCGAATTCCAACCGCCCATCGTCCACGCCCTGGCCCATGCGATGAACGCGAAACTCGGCAACGTGGGGAAAACGGTTTTCTCCACCGATTCCATCGAAGCCAGCCCGGTGGACCATGTGGCCTCGCTCGAGGATCTGGTCAGCGATCTGGATTCGGGTGCAGTGGACCTGCTACTGATTCTCGGTGGAAACCCGGTCTTCAACGCGCCGGTGGAACTGGGTCTGGCCGACCGCATCGAAAAAGCTCGCGTGCGCGCGCACCTGAGCCTTTACGAAGACGAGACAACCGCGGTATGCCAGTGGAGTTTGCCGGAAGCGCATTATCTGGAAAGCTGGGGCGACGCGCGCGCTTTCGATGGTTCGGTCACCATCCAGCAGCCGCTCATTCAGCCGCTCTACGACGGGCGCTCTGCGTACCAGGTGTTGCAGATGTTCCTGGAAGCGCCGGAAATGGGTGGACATGAAATCGTCAAGGGGTACTGGGCGGCGCAGCATAATGGCGCCGATTTCGAATCCTGGTGGCGGCGCGCGGTGCACGATGGCGTGGTAGCCGGCTCGGCGCTGCCCACCAAAACGCCCGCCATTAACGGAGCGGCCTTGGCCACGCCGGCGCACAAGTACCGGTTGGAAGGCAAGCTGGAAATCGTTTTCCGTCCCGATCCGACGATTTACGATGGCCGCTTCGCCAACCTCGGCTGGCTGCAGGAACTGCCTAAGCCCATCACCAAAATCACTTGGGACAACGCCGCCATCATGAGCCCGGCGACGGCCAACCAATTGGGCGTGTACAAAGAAACGCTGAACGCCGGTTACGATGGCGTGCCGATGGTGGAGCTCACTTATCAGGGCCGCACGCTGCGCGCACCGGTGTGGGCGCAGCCAGGCTGCGCGGATGGTTCCGTCACGGTTCACCTGGGCTACGGCAGAACCAAAGCCGGCCGCGCCGGCACCGGCGCCGGCTTCAATCCTTACGGCCTGCGCACCGCCAAAGCGCTGTGGAACGATACCGGCCTCGCGGCCAAGAAGACCGCCGGATCCTACTTGCTCGCCACCACGCAGAACGAGCATGCGCTCGATCCCAAACGGCATATCGTGCGCGCCGGGGATCTCGCCGACTATCTGAAGAACCCGGCGTCAGTGCACGAAGGCGCTGAGGATCCACCACCAGCCCTGACGATCTATCCTGGCTGGAGCTACCCGGGCCACGCCTGGGGCATGGCCATCGATCTGAACGCCTGCACCGGATGCAGCGCGTGCGTGGTAGCGTGCCAGGCGGAAAACAACATCGCGGTGGTGGGCAAAGACCAGGTGCGGCGCGGACGCGCCATGCATTGGCTGCGCGTGGATTCCTATTACAGCGGATCGCCGCACGACCCCGAAATATACAACCAGCCGGTGCCGTGCCAGCAGTGCGAAAATGCTCCCTGTGAGCTAGTGTGCCCGGTGCAAGCCACCACGCACAGCGCCGAAGGGCTCAACGACATGGTGTACAACCGCTGCGTCGGAACGCGCTACTGCTCCAATAATTGCCCCTACAAAGTGCGGCGATTCAATTTCTACCTGTTTTCGGATTTCGAAACTCCCAGCCTCAAGTTACTGCGTAACCCGGACGTGACCGTGCGCAGCCGCGGCGTGATGGAAAAGTGTACTTACTGCGTGCAGCGCATCAATTCGGCCAAGATCGACGCCGAAAAGCAGAACCGCAAAGTGAAGGATGGCGAGATACAGACAGCCTGTCAGGCCACCTGCCCGGCCGAGGCGATCGTCTTCGGCGACATCAACGACCCCAACAGCCGGGTATCGCAGATGAAAGCCGAGAAGCGGAATTACGGCATGCTGGCCGACCTGAACACGCGGCCGCGCACCACTTACCTGGCGGCGCTGCGCAACCCCAACCCGGAGATTGAGGACTAGCATCGCGATGGCAGACGACCAACAGATCGTAGTCGAAAAGCCCGCACCGGGCGAGATCATCGCTCCAGGCTACACGTTCTCCACCATCACCGATCAGATTTCGAGCGTGGTGCTGACGCGGAAGACGCCGCTGTTCTGGTTCGCGGCGTTCGGTTTCGGCGGCTCGCTGCTGATGCTTTTCCTGCTGGCGGTGACCGTTCTGCTGGCCAAGGGCGTGGGCATCTGGGGCATTCGCACGCCGGTGATGTGGGGCTTCGCCATCACCAATTTCGTGTGGTGGATCGGAATCGGCCACGCCGGCACGCTGATTTCGGCCATCCTGCTGCTGCTCAACCAGAGCTGGCGAAACTCGATCAACCGGTTCGCCGAGGCCATGACGCTGTTTGCGGTGGCCTGCGCTGGCATGTTTCCGCTGCTGCACATGGGCCGCCCGTGGCTGTTCTATTGGATGATGCCGTATCCCAACACGATGGGCATCGAGCCGCAGTTCCGCAGCCCTTTGGTGTGGGATGTGTTCGCGGTCTCGACTTATGCCACCGTGTCACTGCTGTTCTGGTTCGTCGGCCTGATGCCTGACCTAGGCACGCTGCGCGACCGCACCAAGAACCCCATCGGCCGCGCCATTTATGGCATCCTGGCGATGGGATGGCGCGGTTCGGCGCGCCACTGGAGCGTGTACGAAACCGCTACTCTGTTGCTGGCTGGCCTGGCCACGCCGCTGGTGCTTTCGGTGCACACGGTGGTGAGCTTCGACTTTACCATCGCCATCGTGCCCGGCTGGCACAGCACCTTTTTTCCGCCTTACTTCGTGGCCGGCGCCATCTACTCCGGCTTCGCGATGGTGCTGGCTCTGGCGATTCCGCTGCGCTCCGTTTACGGCCTGCAGGGTCTCATCACCGATAAGCACCTGGATAACTGCGGCAAGATCATGCTGGCCACCGGCTGGATTGTAGCTTACGCATATATGTTGGAGTTATTCGGCGCATGGTACGGCGGGAACACGTATGAACAGGCCGCCTTCTGGCACCGCATGACGGGGCCGTACGCCATCCAATATTGGTCGCTGGTGGCGTGTAACATCGTGGCGCCGCAGTTCCTCTGGTTCAAGCGCGTGCGTAGCAGCCCGGTGTTGCTGTTCATTGCGTCGATCGTGGTGCTGGTCGGCATGTGGCTGGAGCGGTTCATGATCATCGTCAGCAGCCTGGCGCAGGATTTTCTGCCCTCCTCGTGGGGAATCTTCCAGGCCACCCGCTGGGATTGGGCCACCTACCTGGGTACCATCGGCCTGTTCCTGTTCCTGTTCTTCCTGTTTGTGCGCGCGCTGCCGATGATTTCCATCTTTGAAGTGCGGACGCTGCTGCCGCAGGCCAAAGTTAGCAAGGAGGGGAAGCGTTGAGCGAGCAAGGCATCTACGGAGTGATGGCCGAGTTCGATAACCCATCGGCCTTAGTGAGCGCCGCACGCGCGGCCCGCGCAAAGGGGTACCGCAAACTGGACGCCTACTCTCCGTTTCCCATCGAGGAACTGACCGATGCGCTGCACCTGCACAAGAACAAACTGCCGCTGATTGTGCTGGCCGGCGGAGTTATCGGCGGCCTCACCGGCTTCTTTTTGCAATACTGGATCGCGGTAATATACTTTCCGATCAACATCGCCGGGCGCCCGCTCAACAGTTGGCCTTCGTTCATCATCATCACCTTCGAGCTGACGATTCTGTTCGCCTCGCTTTCGGCTGTGTTGGGCATGATGGCGCTGTGCGGGCTGCCCATGCCATATCATCCTGTGTTCAACGTGCCGCGATTCAGCGCCGCCAGCCGCAACCGTTTTTTTCTGTGCATCGAGGCCGCCGACCCGCTGTTCGATCCGGCCCAGACCAGTCAATTTCTAGGAACTCTGGAGCCCACGGAGGTATCCGAAGTTGCGCACTAAAGGTGGGGCATGCTTTAGCTTGCCAACGCCCGCTTGCGGGCGGCTTCTTACAAAACGATTTTTCATCTCGGTCATGCTCCTTGTAGCCGCCGCAACCGCAGCCTGCCGCCAGGACATGCACGACCAGCCGAAATATATTCCGCTGCGGCCCACCGATTTCTTCGCCGACGGCCGTTCGGCGCGTCCGCTGATCGAAGGCACAGTAGCGCGCGGCCACCTGGATGACGACGCCGCTTACTACACGGGCAAAGGTCCGGACGGTAAGTTTACGCCCGAGTTTCCTTTCCCGGTTACTAAGGAAGTCGTCGAGCGTGGCCAGGACCGCTTCAACATTTACTGCACGCCCTGTCACGATTCTCTGGGCACCGGCAACGGCCGCATCGTGCGGCGCGGCTTCCGCCATCCGCCGTCCTATCACATCGACCGCCTGCGCCAGGTTCCTGCGGGCTATCTCTATGACGTCATCACCAACGGATTCGGCGCCATGCCCGATTACTCGGCTCAAATTCAGCCCGTCGACCGCTGGGCCATCGTTACTTATATCCGCGCGCTCCAACTTAGCCAGAACGCTTCCATCAATGACATTCCCGCCGACGCCAAAGCGCGGCTGAGCCAGGAGGGCGGACAGTGATCGCGCAGGCAACCGGCTTCCAGGTCACGGACGAGCTTCGCGACACCATGCGGCAATGGCGCACGCGCTTCGCGGTTTTTGGCGCCGTTGGTGTGCTGGCCACGGTGGCGGGCTTGTTCCTGGTGTCTCCCAACCAGTTCTACCGTTCCTGGCTCTGGTCTTATCTTTTTGTGGTGGGCCTCGCTGCCGGCAGCCTGGCGTGGTTAATGGTGCAGTATCTCACCGGCGGCGCTTGGGGCGTCATCATACGCCGCCCGGCCGAAGCCGCCGCGCGGACGCTGCCGCTGGTGCTGCTGCTGTTCATCCCCATCTTCATCGGCATTCGCAACCTATACCCATGGTCGCACTCCGACTTAGTAAGAGCCGATGAGTTTCTCCGCCACAAGCAGCCATATCTCAACGTCCCGTTCTTCACCATTCGTGCATTGATTTATCTCGGCGGCTGGTGCTTCCTTTCCTGGTTCTTTAACCGGTGGTCGGCCATCGAAGACAGGGAGGGCGGCCAGACGCCGCGCCGCAAGATGGGCGCGCTGGCGGGTCCGGGACTCATTTTCTTCGGTCTGGCCGTCACCTTCATGGCCACCGATTGGGTTCTTTCGATCGACCCGCGCTGGTACTCCACCATGTATGGCTTGCTGATGATCGCCGGCCAGGCGCTTTCCTCGATGGCCTTCCTGATTGCCGTTATCGTGTTTCTGGCCGCGCACAAGCCGATGGTGGATGTGGTCACCCCGCGCCATCTGCACGACCTGGGCAAGCTGATGTTCGCGCTGGTGATGCTATGGGCGTATTTTTCGTTTTCGCAGTTCCTCATCATTTGGGCCGGCAACCTGCCCGAGGAAATTCCCTGGTACCTGGTGCGACTGCACGGCGGCTGGCAGTGGGTGGGCCTCGCGATCGTCATCGGTCACTTCGCCCTGCCTTTCGCCCTGCTGCTGTCGCGCGATCTGAAGCGCAATTTCAAACTGCTGCGCAACATTGCGTTGTTCGTTCTGCTGATGCGGGTGGTCGACATTTACTGGGAAGTAGCGCCGGATTTTCTAAAAGGCTCCTTCGGCCTGAGCTGGATGGATTTCACCGCCGTGCTCGGGTTGGTTGGCATCTGGCTGGCCTACTTCCTCCGCCAATTGGAAAAACGGCCGTTGCTGCCGCTCCACGATCCGCACCTGAGTGAGGCTTTGGAACATGGCCGAGAATAAGCACGCACAACACGCCGAACCGGACGCCCCTGTCGATCTGAGCCGCCCCGAGCAGCGCCACGAGCGCACCGACGCAGACGTGTGGGCGCTCAGCAAATTCGCCATCGCGCTGCTGCTGATGTGCATCGCATCGTTTGGCTTGGTGTTCGCGATGTTCCGCTATTTTGAAGGGAAGTATGGTGGAGTGCTGCCCCGCGCCACGCAGTCCCTCACCTTGGACGCCCGCCACCTGCCGCCCGCGCCGCAGTTGGAAGTTACCGAAACCCAAGACCTGGCGGCGCAGCGCGCGGCCGAGAGCCAGATACTGACGAGTTACGGCTGGGTGGATCGCGAGCATGGCATCGTGCGGATTCCGATCGGCCAGGCCATCGATCTGCTGGCCGCGAGCCATCTGCCCGCGCGGCAAACTCAGGAACCTCAAACCGCCGCCGCCGGCGTCAGCCTTCCCACCGCATCCGGCCTTGGTCCCAAGATGCAACCACCCGGCGGCCCGCTAGCCGGCCAAATCCCTGAAGGACTGGTAACCACTACGCCCGCGCCCATGGTGGAAGCGCCGAAGGGGAAGACGAAATGAATCGCAACATCGCAATCGCGCAGGCACTCTGCGCCGGCTCTCTCTTCGCTGCCGCCGCGCTCGCGCAACCCGGCCAGCCCGCGCCCATGCAACCTTCTTACAGCTTGCAGGATTCCAACCTGAAGCCGGTTCTGCCGGGCTCGCTGCTCGGAGTCGGCATCGATCAGCGCTTGGATGCGCAGGTTCCGCTCTCGACCGTTCTGCGCGACGAAGCCGGCCGTGAGGTCCCGCTGTCCTCGTTTTTCCATTCCGGCAAGCCTGTGCTTCTGGCGCCGGTCTATTACCGCTGCCCGATGCTATGTACCCAGATTCTCAGCGGCATGGTGAGCGCGTTGAAAGTGCTTTCGCTCGATCCGGGCAAGGACTTTGAAGTGATCGCGGTCAGCTTCGATCCCAAAGACACCGCCGAATTGGCGGCGGCGAAGAAGCAGAACTATCTGCGCCGCTATCGCCGGTCCAACACCGCCAATGGCTGGCACTTTCTCACCGGCGACGAGGCTAACGTGCGCGCGCTGACCGATGCCATCGGGTTCCATTATAAGTACGATCCTAAGACCGACCAATACGCGCACGCCAGCGCCATCATGATTCTGACTCCGGAGGGCAGGGTGTCGAAGTATTTCTACGGCGTCGAGTATTCGCCGCGCGATATCCGTCTGGGATTAGTCGAGGCGTCGCACAATAAGATCGGCACGCCGGTCGATGAAGTTCTCCTGTTCTGTTTCCACTACGACCCGGCGACCGGTAAGTACGGCGCGGTCGCTATGAACCTGCTGCGGATTACGGCCGCGGCTTTTCTGTTAGTGGGCGGAATGGCAATCGTAATCGCTTTGCGTCGCGATTCGCGCGGGCGGCCGCAGAGTTTGAGGCAGGCTGGACAAGCAAGAATATGAAGCTACCTCTTTTCCCGGAATCGGCCTCGACTTTCGCTCCCGACGTGGACCATCTGCTGTTCTATCTGGTCGGCGTGTCGGTGTTCTTCACCGTGCTGATTTTCGGGGCTATCTTTTACTTCGCCATCCGTTACCGGCGGCGCTCGGATAACGAGTTGCCCAAGCCGATCCACGCCAGCCTGGCGCTGGAGATCGCCTGGTCGGTGATTCCTTTCGGACTGACCATGATCATGTTCGCATGGGGCGCCAACATATTCTTCAAGGAAAGCCGCCCGCCCAAAGACGCCATGCAGATCTATGTGGTCGCCAAGCAATGGATGTGGAAGCTGCAGCACATGGAGGGGCAGCGCGAAATCAACGAGCTGCACATTCCCGTCGGTCGGCCGGTCAAGCTCACCATGACTTCCGAGGATGCCATTCACAGCTTCTTCGTGCCCGCGTTCCGCACCAAGCAGGACGTGGTGCCCGGCCGTTACTCCACCACTTGGTTCACCGCCACCAAGCCGGGTAAGTATCATTTGTTCTGCGCCGAATACTGCGGCACCAAGCACTCGGGCATGACTGGCTGGATTTACGCCATGGAGCCGCAGGATTACCAGGCGTGGCTCAGTGGCGGACGTTCCTTCGGATCGCTGGCCGAAAACGGCGAGAAGCTGTTCCAGGACCTGGCTTGCGGCAATTGTCACAAGGCGGATGGCTCGGGCCGCTGCCCGAGTCTCGTCGGACTTTTCGGGAGAAGCGTGCAGCTCGCGGATGGGCGGTTTGTCAACGCGGACGAAGCCTACCTGCGCGAATCCATCTTGCAGCCGAACGCGAAGATCGTGGCCGGCTATCAGCCGCTGATGCCCACCTTCCAGGGCCAGGTGACCGAAGAAGGTGTCTTAGAGCTCATCGAGTACATCAAATCGCTGGTGCCGCCGCCCGCGGCCGGGACCGGAACGACTCCGGCGGAGATCAACGTGAACCCAGGCGTCGCCACCGCTACGCCCAGTAACCGTTAGCCATATGAATACCGCCGCGATCGAGACCCAAGAGAATTACCTGAACGCCGGCTACGGCCTCAAGAGCTGGCTGCTCACCAAGGATCATAAGCGCATCGCGATCCTGTATCTCATCACCATCACCATTTTCTTTTTCATCGGCGGCATCTTCGCTTCGCTGATCCGCATCGAGTTGCTGACGCCGCAGGGTAACCTGGTCTCCTCGGAGACTTATAACAAGCTGTTCACCATGCACGGGATCGCGATGATCTTCTTCTTCCTGATCCCGTCCATACCGGCGACGCTGGGTAACTTCTTCCTGCCGATGATGATTGGCGCGCGCGACTTGGCCTTCCCGCGCATCAACCTGCTGAGCTGGTACCTACTGGTGATCGGCGGCGCCTTCGCTATTTTCGCCATGCTGGCCGGCGGCGTCGATACCGGCTGGACGTTTTACACGCCGTACAGCACCACTTATTCCAATTCCTGGGTGATCGCCACCGCGCTTGGAATCTTCGTCTCGGGCTTCTCCTCGATTTTGACCGGGCTCAACTTCATCGTCACCGTGCATCGTATGCGCGCGCCCGGCATGACGTGGTTCCGCCTGCCGCTGTTCGTGTGGGCCAACTACGCCACGGCGGTGATTCAGGTGCTGGGAACGCCGGTGGTCGCGGTCACCCTCGTGCTCGTGTTCTGCGAGCGCGTCTTCCACATCGGCATCTTCGACCCGAACCTGGGCGGCGATCCGGTGCTCTTCCAGCACATGTTCTGGTTCTATTCGCACCCCGCCGTCTATATCATGGTGCTGCCGGCCATGGGCGTGATCAGCGAGATCATATCGGTCTTTTCGCGCAAGCCGATATTCGGCTACCACGTTGTCGCGTTTTCGAGCATGGCCATCGCGGTGATCGGCTTCCTGGTTTGGGGGCATCACCTGTTTGTCAGCACCCAGTCCGTGTACGCGGGCCTGGTGTTTTCGTTTCTCAGTTATTTCGTGGCGATTCCCTCTGCAGTGAAAGTCTTTAACTGGACCGCGACTTTGTATAAGGGATCTATCTCGTTCGCCACGCCCATGCTCTATGCGTTCGGTTTCATCGGCCTGTTCACCATCGGTGGTCTTACCGGACTGTTTGTCGCCAGCCTGGGCTTCGACGTGCATGTTACCGACACTTACTTCGTGGTGGCGCATTTCCACTATATAATGGTCGGTGGCACTATCATGGCGTTCCTCGGCGGCCTGCATTACTGGTGGCCTAAGATCACGGGCCGCATGTATCCGGAGAACTGGGCCAAGCTATCCGCAGCCATCATCTTTGTGGGATTCAACCTGACGTTTTTCCCGCAGTTCATTTTAGGCTATATGGGTATGCCGCGGCGCTACCACAATTATCCGGATGAGTTCCAGGTGCTGCACGTGCTCTCCACCGCGGGCGCTTCCATACTGGCGATCGGCTACCTGTTCCCCATGGTTTACTTCATGTGGTCGCTGCGCTACGGCGCAGTAGCGGGAGCCAATCCCTGGGGCGCGACAGGCCTGGAGTGGACGATGCAGTCGCCGCCGCCGGTCCACAATTTCGACGAAATTCCGGTGGTCACGCACGAGGTTTACGATTACAGCACCGTGGTGAAAGAGGGGGTCGAAGTTGGCTGAACAGGCTCACGCTCCCGTGGAATCGCTCGCGTTGCGCGAGCAGTTCAATACCCCCGAGCAGCAGAAAGAATCCTCCGCCTTCGGGATGTGGATCTTTCTCGTCACCGAAGTGATGTTCTTTGGCGGACTCTTTCTGGCTTACACTATCTACCGCAACACATATCCAGTCGTGTTCGGGATGGCGTCGACCTCGCTGAACGCGGTGATCGGTGCGCTCAACACGGCGGTCCTGCTGTGCAGCAGCTTCACCATGGTGTTGGGCGTGCGTGCGGCGCAACTCGGGCGGCGTAGAGCGCTGGTGATTTTCCTGATCCTCACCCTGCTGCTGGGCATGGTCTTCCTGGGAGTCAAAGCGTACGAGTGGAACCAGAAATTCGTCGAGCATCACATTCCTGGCGCGCACTTCCATTTTGAAGGCGCGGCTGAGCAGGGACCGGCGCAGCTCTTCTTCTCGCTCTATTTCGTCATGACCGGCCTGCATGCCCTGCACATGGTGGTGGGCGCCGGCATTCTTTCCTGGCTCCTCTATCATGCCGTGCGCGGCCGGTTCACCGCCGAGTACATGACTCCGGTAGATATCGCCGGCCTCTACTGGCACTTTGTCGACATCATCTGGATTTTCCTGTTTCCCCTGCTTTATCTGATTGACCGGCACATGAGATAGCCATGAGCGAACACGTCGATTCCGTCAAGACTTATACGGCCGTCTGGCTGATCCTGCTGATTCTCACCGGCGTCACCACCGGCGTAGCCTACATCGACTTAGGCGCTTTTAGCGTGGTGATCGCGCTGCTCATCGCCGCTGTCAAAATGCTGCTGGTGGCGCTGTTCTTCATGCATATGCGGCACAGCACCAAACTCACCCAGCTCGCCGCCGCCGGTGCGTTCCTCTGGCTCTTCATTATGATGGCGTTCACGCTAGCCGATGTCTGGACCCGCGGCTTAGTCGGTACGCCAGGGCGATAACCGTGGCGCACGCACTCTTGCGTGCCGCGTCGGCATTCTTGCCGACGCTTGGCGAACTGAACGAAGACGCGTCGAGAAGAGTCTCGACGCGTCACGCAGGAGTGCGCGCGCCACGGCCGCTCCCCCGCTCTAGCGCCAGCGCTGCTGATGACTCATCAACAGCACCGGTGAGCCGCCGATACTCACGCTGCTCCCCTCAACCGGCGTGGCGTTGCCGAAGATATCGTGTTGGGAAACGAAGTGGAGCGCGGCGGGGATGGTGAACGGCACGGTCGCGTTCGGGTTCCACACGATCAGCGCGTGGTTCCCGTCGGCCAGAGTCAACCCAATCTGCCACGTGTACGAGCTATCGATGGAAGCGCCGGTGAGCGACGCGCCGTGCAGCCAGTTCAACAGGATGCCGAACGCGCGGCCGGCTTCGGTCAGCACCCGCGGATCGTTCTCTTCGGTGCCCACGCAGAAAGTGGTGGCCTTGCCCCAGGCGTACCAGTCGAAGCGGATGGAGCCGAATGCGAGTTGGACCAGATACTTGCGCACCAGGTAGGCCGCCGCCAGAGACTCGGGCACCGTGGTGTTATCGCCGGAGGCGCCTTCGGTAGCCCAGAGGGGAATCGCGCTGACGCCATTCGCGGCCATCACCAGGTTCACGTTGGCGATGTCCGCGGCGGCCGCCTCCGGCGGTGTCTCGTAAAAGTGATACGCGATCATGTCCACGTTCGACGCGATGCCGGCCTGCAGGAGTTGACTCAGGTAACCCGGCGCATAGGCTGCCGGCGAAAGGACGGTGTTGCCTGGGTCCACGGACTTGATAATGCTGTAAGCTTCGGCGGTAAGTTCCGCCAGCTCGTCCACGGTTCCTGTGTAGTAAGTGGGATCGTTCGGCTCGTTCCAGATCTCGTAATTGCGGATGCGCCCCTTGTAGCGCTGGGCGACGGCGGTGATATAGTCGCGCCAGTACTGATTGTCGGTGGGCGGCGCGGGCGCGCCTGCGCCAATGTAATTGACATCGTCGGGATTGGCGGACGCCCAGGGCGGCGTCTGGCCAAGTGTCAGTAGAATATCCTGCACGCCGTGTTGCTCCGCGGCCGCTACCCAAATGTCGAGCGGTTCCCAGTTCCACACGCCCTGCTGCGGTTCGAGCGAAGTCCACGAAGTGCCGGAGTCCCACAGCCGCAGGGTGCCGAATTTGGCCGCCGGCCAGGGCACGCCGCCGGAGACAGGCGCGCCGGAGGCATCGGTAAATTGCACATCGTCCACCCAGAACGTGCCCGCCTGCGGAGCCTGAAACATGAGCAGGAGGCTGCCCGTATCTTTCACGGTGGCCGCCGGCGTGGTGAACTGCTGCCAGGCGCCCGTGAGCGTGACCTGCGTATCTGCGTAATAGGTATACGGCGTATTGTTGTCCTGCAGGACCAGGTTGACTTTCATTTCTGCGTCGCCACGCAACCACGCGCTGAACGTGTAGGTTTGGCCTGGAATCACGGTGAGCGATTGGACTAATTGCACAAGGGTGTTGTGCGGCACGGTTTGCACGCTCACCTTTTGAGAAGATGTGCCGCTGTGCGGGTTGTCGGTGTCCTCGGAATACGTCACGGTGGGATTGGGAACTCCCCAGGAGGAGTTATCGTACCAATTGACCGCGGTACTTCCCGAAATCGGATTGTTGACGCCGGCCGAAACATAGGGCGGCTCGAATCCGCTGTTGAGGAGTTGGCTCTCGAGGAAGTTCTCCACGTGCATGCCGAAAAACGAAGTCGGAATCGGGCCGATGCGAGGCGTGGGCACGAAGCTTCCAGGCGCAAAGGACAGAGCAAAGTCATCCGCCCACAAAGTGCCTGGAGTGCTGATGGCGACCATCAGGTACGCCAGTTCGTTGGTGGCGATGTAGCCGGTCGCAGTGAGTTGCTGCCAGTCCGCGGTCAGAGCCAGCGAGTTCTGAATGTAAGTGGCATAGGGGGGGCTTCCCTGTTGAATCACCAGCGAGGCCTCTGTGCCGGGGGTCCCGCGCAGCCAGACCGACGCTGTGTAGATGTTGCCGGCCTGCAACTGAAACGGCTGATAGAACTGCACCCGGCCGGTGCCCACACTGGTCACTACCACCTTCTGTGACGCCGATCCGCTATGCGGGTTGATGTTGTCCTCGGAGTATTGGACGGTCGCGCCCGCCCAGGAAGAGTTTTCGGTCCACCAGTTGGCCAGGTAGCCGGAGATGGCGCCGTTATCCAGATTCACGGCGTAGTACGGCGGCTCCATGCCGGGATTCGCCAACTCGACCGGCGTAGCCGCGTGTGCCGCGCCGCTAACGCATAGGGCGACGAACAACAGCGCGGCGCAACGCCGCTGCCAACGATCGACTCGAGTCATGCCACTACTCCACCTGTTTCCATTATGGCCGGATTGCGCCGGCGCACGGCGAACCCTGCGACAATATATTCAGGAGCCCTCGGCGGAGCATTTATGATCGACACAGTGCTGAACCTGCTATTCCGTTGTGGCCACCGGCGCCTTACCCGGCCTGTATCGCCGATCACCAAGGCGGGGCAGCCGCACAGCCAGTGCTATGTGGTCTGCCTGGATTGCGGAAAACAATTCGAGTACGACCTGAACCAAATGCGCATTGGGAAAGCCATCGACCGCTCGATTGACGGCGGGGTGGTGCCTCCGGACATGCCCAAACCGCGCAATTCCAAGATCAAGTACGCGCTGTTGGCGGCCGTGCCGGCGGCTGTGGTGCTCGCCGCGGTATTGACCGACAAAAAGAAACCCGCGAAGCCCGAGAACGGCAGCGCCGAGCCCGCCGCGCGCCCCGATCCGAATCGGCGCGAAGAATGAAATCTCGCTGGGCCGTGATGGCGGCCGTCGCGGCATTGCTCGCCTGCCACGTCTCGACCCTGCGCGGGATGGCCGGGCAGTGGTGGAACGATGAAGACATGGGGCACGGCTTCCTGGTTCCGGTCGTGATCGGTTGGATCATTTGGACCGAGCGCCGCAAGTGGCGCGCGGTGCCGGCGCAGCCGAGTTGGTGGGGCATTCCACTGCTCGTCGCGGGTGCAGCCCTGCATTTCGCCGCGGTGGTGGGGGTCGGACTGTTCGCCGCCTCGGTGGCGCTTCTGGTTTCAGCCGTCGGCGCGATTATCTGTCTCGAGGGTTTCGGCCGGCTGCGCGCGTGGGCCTTTCCGCTTTTGCTCAGTCTCTTCATGCTCCCCAAGCTGGCCTTTGCATACAACATGGTCACCCTGCCGTTGCAGTTGCTGGCCAGCCGCATGGCGGCGGGAATGTTGTCCGCCGGTGGAATCGGCGTGATCCGCGAAGGAAATATTCTGGATGTGGGCGGGCATCGCGTCGCCGTGGCGGAGGCGTGCAATGGAATCCGTTATCTGTTGCCGCTCGGTTTCATGGCGGTGGTGCTGGCCTATATCCTGGACCCGAAGGCTTGGATGAGAGTCGCGCTGCTGGTGGTGGCCGTGCCGCTGGCGATCGTAGCCAACGCCGTGCGCGTGGCCGCTTCGGCTGCCATCCCGGCGCTCGATTCGGGAACTCCCCACTTGACCGCGGGAGCGGTGATTTTTCTGCTCTGCCTGGCGGCGCTGGCCGGGGCGCGTCAGTTGTTCCACGCGGTTACTGTCCGCCATCATGCGTGATCCACTCAAGATTCTCGTTCCCGTGTTGCTGGTGGCCGAAGCGCTCACGGTTCAATGGGCCGGTCATGCGGAACGGGTGCCCGTTGCCCCGGACCTGAACGCGTTCCCGCGCCAGATCGGCCGTTGGAGCCAATTGAGCGAGATTTCGATCGAGCCGGAGGTGCAAGCCCAGCTTCGCGCGGACCGGCTTCTGGACCGCATGTATTACTCAGGAACTTCCGCCGGGCCTGTCGTGCAAGCCGAGCTGTTGGTCGCCTGGTTCAATTCGCAGACCAAAGGGGATCGACAGCCGCATTCGCCTCGGGTATGCCTGCCGGGTGCGGGTTGGTTGCCGGAATCGACCAGCACGGTCCGCATCGAGACGCCGGCCGGGCAGTTGGCCGCGACTCAGTACATCGTTAGCAAGGGCGGGTTTCGTTCGGCAGTGTTGTATTGGTACCAGACTCCGCGCCGCACCATCGCCGGGGAATGGGAAGCCAAGTCGTGGATTCTGGTGGACGCGCTGCGCGACCACCGCACGGATGTCGCCCTGGTGCGAATCGTGGTTCCATCGTTCAACGGCCAAGACAAGGTTGCGACGGACGCCGCCGCGGATTTCGCGCGCATGGTGTATCCGGAGTTGCGGAGAGAATTGCCGTAGTGGAGAGAGCTATGCCAAAAATGCTCGCGCCGATTCACCCGGGAGAAATCCTTCGGGAAGACGTGCTCAAGCCGCTGAACATGAGCGTCAACCAGCTCTCCAAGGCGCTGGCGGTGGATGCCGCCCGTCTGAACGAAATTGTGCGTGGCCGGCGCGGGATCACTGCCGACACGGCGCTGCGCCTGGCGCGATATCTCGGCACCACGCCCGAATTCTGGCTGAAGCTCCAGATCCATTACGAGCTGCGCGTGGCGCGCCAGACGAAGCTGAAGGATATCGAGCACGCGGTGCGGCCGCGGACTGAAGCGGCATAAGGCGGCGAGTACGGCACGAAGCCGGATTACGGCGCCAGGTCGTGTTTGAGGTCGGCCAGAGAGGTGGTGCCATTTTCCAGAGCTTCGCGCTCAGCCGCGATGGCATCGGCCAGGTCGGCGCGGTCTTCCAGTGCTCGCAGCAACCTCACATCATCCATGGGCACGATAGCGGCAATGGCTTTGCCGCGGCGCGCCAGAATGACCCGCTCTTTGCCGAACGCGGCTCGGTTGAGAACGGTGGAAAACTCGTTGCGGGCTACAACAGTGCTGACAGCGGGCACGGTCCCAATCTCCTGTACCAAATGTACATCTGAGCAAGGTGGAATGTCAAGGCCGAACGGGGTTTTAAGACAACCGTCAGCCCGGGTACGCGAGTCTAGAATCAATAACTTGCAGACCATTCTGGCGAGTGGTTCAGGCTGCGTTTCGCGGGAGGACTTCCCTGTCGATCTTCGAGCGGATCTCCTGGGCGGCGATCTCAAGATCGTAGGCGGTCTGTAGATTCAGCCAATACTGCGGCGAAGTGCCGAAGTAGCGCGCCAGGCGCATCGCAGTGTCGACGGTGATGGCCCTTTTTCCGTTGACGATAGCGCTGATGCGGTTCATGGGAACCCTGAGCGCGCGCCCCAACTCGTTCAGGCTGACGCCAATCTCGTTGAGTTCGTCGCGGAGCAGCTCGCCTGGATGGATGGGCGACAGTTTCTTTCTCTGCGCCATAGATTCGCTCAATCGTCGTGATGGCTCAGGAACAGAGCCGTGTCGTGATCGATGAGACCCAAGCGAAAATGCTGGAGCCATCCGATGCGGCCTACAACACTCCGGGGGAAATCTGGTGGCGCGGCAAAATACACCATCGCCTCAAACTCCCAATCGAAGCAGCATAAGGTAACCGTGTGACCGTATGCATCGAACTGCCCCGCAGCGGTAGCTACGACTTGATGATGCCCGCCCTCGACATAAAGACCGAGCTGTTCGGCGTACTCTCGAGGAAAGATGCAAAATGAGGCGCCCGTATCCACTTTCGCAAATAGCCTGACGGCTCGATCTGCGCCGACTCTCAGGCTGATAGGCACTTCGATCCCTGCGCTCGCACCCGAGTAGTTGTACTTTGACGTAAATGTGAGAGTCGCCAAGTGCTCACCAACCCGCGAAGGGTAGCTCTTCTTCGTCAACCCTAATTACAAGGGGGAGCGTATCCTGGCTGGTGACTTTTGAGAACACTTCCTTCGCCGTGGCGCCAGCCGCGAGCAGATGTTCGCCCCTTAGGGCTATCCACTTTCCCGAGTACTCGTGCCTATGCTCGGCCAGCCACCGCATCTCCTGCTGGACTTGCCGATCTTCTTGGGCGCGTTTGTTCACTCCGGCTAAGTAGTTTAGGGAATGCTGGGCTTGACGAAAGTGAGCGTCGATACCTGTGGCCTCTTCATCGGGCTGGCGGTCGGTCAAGGCGTGACGCCAAGTCAACTGATCGCGCATTCCCTGCAGGTTTCGTTCGGCGTAGACTGTGACTCTGGACCCAATGAGGAAACTCGCCGACGGGTCCGCGAAAGCTACCGTTGGCGAACCTTGGGGCCAGGGATCGACGCCGCTCCGAGGAGCAGATTTCGGCCTAAGAAAACTTTCGTTAACATGTTGATCCGAAACCAGGAGAGCATCCGTCATGGCACACCCGCTATACCCAGCAAGTGTAGCGCAGAAACTTCATCCTCATATATCCGTGCAGCAACATCCGAGAATCGCGCATCTCCGGGCAGCTTACGCTGAAGGCGCACGAATGCGGCGCCTTCATGCCTTAGGGACTTATCAATGATTAGCACGCTGTCGGCTCGGTGGAGGGAAACTCCGTAGAACAGGGCCTCGCCCAAGAGACTCGTATTCACCAGGGGGGCCGTATTGGCCCGAAAGTCAGCGGCCCCGGGAGTCACGTGAAAGGCCAGCGTGGTCTCTTGCCATCTTGGCGAGGTTTTCAAGGTTTCTCGAATGCTGCAAGAGACCTGATCAAAAATGTTCGCCAATTGGGGGGCGATCTCCCAGGCCGGATTTGCGGCGATGAAGGTTACGGTGTCAAGCCCGATCCGCACTGCCGCGTTCAGCCTTCGAATCGAAATATTGAGATAGTGCTCCCCGACACTTGTAGCGTCTTTGTTGAAAGAAAAGTCCGTGAGTTCTACTCCGTGCGTCCGGAGCACGCCGAAAAGTAAAGCGATGAATGGATTTGGAATGACCCATCGATCTACCCAAGGCTCCGCGAACACCTCCCGATGCTCCAGATACGATTCTGGTATGTGCGATTGCGTCGCGACGTTCTCCACATCCTGATTCTAGCCTACGTCTGAGCCGTCCGGGTCAGCCGGCCAAGGACGATGGTCTTTTGGCTCGCAAGCCGCTGGTTCTTCTTTCGGAAGCTCTCTTGTCCGGCGGCCTCAAACTCAGCTACTCGGCGGCCGTGGACAGACCAGTCGCGGCCCCCCTACTTCTTCCTCTTCGCCACCAGCCTCACCCGCTTCGTTTGCGACAGCGGCCCAGGCGTCAACGCGTCGTCTACGATTTCGTGCTGCTCCTGTTGGTGGCGCTTGCCGGAGCCGGTGGCGGGGCTGGCGGATTCGGCGCGGCCTACGTAGCGGATCTCGCGGCGGGTCTGGTCGGCTTGGGGCTGCATCTGTTCGTGCATGTAGCGCCACGGGCCCATGTTCTTGGGCTCTTCCTGTGCCCAGACGATTTCGGCGGTGGGTGCGTAGCGCAGCAGGATCTCTGCGGCTTGAGCGGCGGCGAAGGGATAAAGCTGCTCGACGCGGACCAGTGCGACGTGATCGGCTTTGCGTTCGTCGCGAGCTTGCAGTAAGTCGTAATAGATCTTGCCGGAGCAGAAGATCACGCGCGAGATACGCTGCGGGTCGGCGGCACCGTCATCCAGAATTTCGATGAAGCCGCCGGCCGCAAAATCGTGCGCGGTGGAAACAGCGCGCGGATGGCGGAGAAGGCTCTTGGGGGTGAAAACGATCAGCGGCTTGCGGACGCCGCGGCGGTCGGAGCCGCCGTACATCTGGCGGCGGAGTAAGTGGAAGTATTGTGCAGGAGTGGTGCAGTTACAAACCTGCATGTTATTTTCGGCGCAGAGAACTAAGTAGCGCTCGATGCGGGCGCTCGAATGTTCGGGACCCTGTCCTTCAAAGCCGTGCGGCAGTAACATCACTAAGCCGCTCGGCTGTCCCCACTTGGATTCGGCGCAGGAGATGAACTGGTCGATCATGATCTGCGCGCCGTTGGCGAAGTCGCCGAACTGCGCTTCCCAGATCACCAAGGTCAGCGGATCGGCCACGCTGTAACCGAATTCAAAGCCCAGCACGGCGTATTCGCTCAAGGAGCTGTCGTAGACATCGAAACGGGCTTGATCCGGCGAGATGTGCTGCAAGGGAATGTAGCGCTTGCCGGTTTCGAAATCGTAAAACGCCAGATGGCGCTGGCTGAAAGTGCCGCGGCCGGAATCCTGGCCGCTGAGACGGACGGCGGTGCCTTCGAGAGCCAGCGTGCCGAAGGCCAGCGATTCGCCCAGTGCCCAATCGAGCGGCGTCGCCTGGGCAATGGTATTGCGGCGCTTTTCTAAGAAGCCGCGCAGCTTGGGATGCACATGGAAAGTGTCCGGAAAATTGGTGATGCCGCGAATCACCCGCTCGAGGACCTGCTGGTTGACGGCGGTGCGCGGGCAGAAGCTGGAGATCTCGCCGGTAGCGACCGCGCTCAGCTCCTGCAACTCGTAATGCTCGGCCTGCGCTTGCGCGGCGTCATAGCCGGCGGCCAGGCGCTGGCTGACCTGCTGGCGGATAGCGGCGACGTCTTCGGCGGTCAGCACGCCCTTGCGCACCAGGCTCTCGGCGTAGAGCGTGGCCACCGAGGGATGGTCTTTGATTTTGCGGTAGAGGATGGGTTGCGTATAGCTGGGGTCGTCGGCTTCGTTGTGCCCGTGACGGCGGTAACAGATCATGTCGATCACTACGTCGGTCTTGAACTTCTGGCGGTAATCGAAAGCGATCTGCGCGACGCGAACAGCGGCCTGCGGGCTATCGCCGTTGACGTGGAAAATGGGCGCCTGCACGCCGCGCGCGACGTCGGTGGAGTATGGCGTGGAGCGCGATTCATCGGGCAGGGTGGTGAAGCCGATTTGGTTATTGATGATGAGGTGAATGGTGCCGCCGGTCGAATAGCCGTCGAGCCGCGAGAGGTTGAGCGTCTCGGCCACCACGCCCTGACCGGCGAAGGCGGCGTCGCCGTGGATCAGCAGCGGGATGACGCGCTCGCGGGCGGTGTCGCCCAGGTGGTCCTGCTTGGGGCGCACGATGCCTTCCACCACAGGGTCCACCGCTTCCAGGTGGCTGGGGTTGGGCGCGATCGAAATCACGATTTCGCGGCCGTTTTCGCAGCGGCGCACGCCATGGGCGCCCAGGTGGTACTTCACGTCGCCGGAGCCCTGCGTGCTCGATGGATCGATATCGCCTTCGAATTCGGAGAAGATCTGCTTGAGGTCCTTGCCCACCACGTTGGCGAGCAGGTTGAGACGGCCGCGGTGCGCCATACCGATGACGATCTCGCTGACGTTCGCGGCGCTCGAGCGATCGAGAATTTCTTCCAGGATGGCGAGCGCGGTCTCGCCGCCCTCGAGCGCGAACCGTTTCTGTCCGACGAAGCGGGAGTGGAGGAAGTGCTCGAAGCCTTCGGCGGCGATCAGGTTGCGCAGAATGCGGAGGCGGGTTTGACTTTCGAGCGGCCAGTGGTTCTTGTCCGGCTCCATGCGCTGCTGCAGCCAGCGCTTCTGCTCCGGCACCTGAATGTTCATGTACTCGCAGCCGATTTTGCCGCAATAGGTTTCGCGCAGCGTCTCGAGAATCTCGCGCAAGGTGGCGAGCGGCTTGGGGCCGGCTTCGCCGATGGCATCGCCCAGGCTGCCGGTGAGGAATTCGCGGTCCAGATCCCAGATGGTGAGGCCGTAAGTTTCCGGGTCGAGCTCAGCGTGATAGCTGGGCTCGTGGCCGAGCGGGTCGAGGTCGGCAATGAGATGGCCGCGCACGCGATAGGCGTTGATCATCTGCATGATGGCGGCTTCCTTGGCGATTTCGGCGGTGCGCGTGGAAGCGGCGCCGGGAAGGCCCGGCCGGCGGTCGGTTTCCCAATGCACCGGCTGGTGCGGAATCTTCAGATGATCGAAGACCTCTTCGTAGAAGCTGTCCTTGCCATCGAGCAGCGCCTGCACTCTGCCCAGGAACGCGCCCGATTCGGCGCCCTGAATGATGCGGTGATCGTACGTGCAGGTGAGGGTCATCACCTTGCTGATGCCGAGTGTGGCGCGCGTTTCCGCGGCCGTGCCATGGTATTCGGCCGGATAGTCGATGGCGCCGGTGGCGATGATGGCGCCCTGGCCCAGCATCAGGCGCGGGCTGGAGGACATGGTGCCCACGGTGCCGGGGTTGGTGAGCGAAATGGTGGTCGCCTGAAAATCCGCGGTGACCAGTTTGCCGGTGCGGGCGCGGGCGACTAGGTCATCGAAGCTGTTCAGATAATCCTGGAAATTCAGCGCGCCGGCATTCTTGATGTTGGGAACCAGCAGGTTGCGCGCGCCATCCTTGCCGGCGGCGTCCACCGCTATGCCGAGGTTGACCTGCGGATGCACCACGCGGTAGGCTGCGCCTTCCTTTTCGGCGTAGGCCTGGTTGAGACCGGGAAACTCTTCGAGCGCCTTGACCACCGCCCAACCGATCAAGTGCGTGTACGATACCCTACTCAAGCCGAGGACGGCGCGGTGCTGGTTGATGATGCGGCGGTTTTCGTCCATCACCTTGACGGCGATGGTGCGCTGCGAGGTGGCGAGGGGGATGGAAACGCTGGCCGCCATGTTTTCGGCGATCCGGCCGGCGGTGCCGCGCAGGGGCTGCAACTGGCCGCCGGCGGGCGGCTCGAGTGCGGGTTTTGCCGCCGTCCCGGCAGCGGCAGGCTTGGCGGGCGCGGGTTGCGGCGCAGGAGCGACGCCGCCGCTCGAGTCAAACACTTCTTTCCAGCTTTCGTCTACGGCGGAGCGGTCGAGAAGGTACTGGCGGTAAAGCTCTTCTTCGAGCCAGCTATTGACGCCCATTTGCGGATCGGGATTTACAGACATGCGGGAGATACTTTCCTATTTATGATAACGTGCGCGGCTGGAGGGAGCTTAATCTGGGCTCAGGTTAGCCGGGAGAGGATGGCGGCCGGCACCTTCGCCCGCAAGCTCGGCTGGCTTTCCAGAATGCGCTCGATATCCAGCAGATCTTTGCGCCGCTTGCTGGGGCGCCGTTGAGGATCGGACGCCGCCCAGATTTTGCCCTGCAAGACATCCTCCAGCGCGGCTACGGGAAGCGTGACACCGAGCACTTCGCGAGATTCGGCGCGGTCTATAAACCCAAAGTAGCGCGGGTCGGTCTGGATCTGCACGCGGAGGTCGGAGCCGGCGGATTCGATATTCAGGCTGTGCGGGAAGCGCTCGACCTTGAAGCGCTCGCGCAGCATAGCCTCAGTACCAGCGATTTGATCCACCGCGACCACCAAGTCGAGGTCAAGGCTGACCAGCGGCTCGACAAATGCGTTGACGGCCTGCCCGCCAATCACGCAGTAGCGGATGCCACCCTCGGCCAGCAGTGCGATCAGCGAATCCAAAAAGTCGCTGTGGTCCACGGTTACCGCCTTCCAGAATGCCCGCGCCCGCATCTTTTCGATGATAGCGCGCATCTTACCGACTGATGGAACCAACGGTGACGGTTTTGGGAATTGCGGGGAGCCTGCGCAAAGACTCGTTGAACCGCGCTGCGCTGCGCGCGGCACAGGCGCTGGCGCCGGAGGGAGTGCGGGTGGAGATTTTCGATCTCGATGGCATTCCCGTCTACAACCAGGATGACGAGCTGTCGCCGCCGGCGCGCGTGGCCGAATTGAAGGCGGCGGTGCGCGCGGCGGATGCGATTCTGTTCGTCACGCCAGAATTTAACTACTCCATTCCGGGCGTGTTGAAGAACGCGATTGATTGGGGCTCGCGGCCGTATGGCGACAGTTGCTGGCAGGGGAAGCCGGTTGCGGTGATGGGAGCCTCGGTAAGCCCGTTTGGGTCGGCACGGGCGCAATACCATTTGCGGCAGTGCTTCGTGTTCCTCGATATGCACCCGTTGAACAAGCCGGAAGTGATGATCGGCGGCGCGGCGCAGAAGTTCGACGCCGCGGGGAATTTGACGGACGAGCGCATCGGAAAGTCGATCCAGGATTTGCTGGCGGCGCTGGCCGCTTGGACGCGGAGGCTGAGGTAGGGAAGGACTTCGGCGCTTATCAACTGGAACTGTGCGCCGGCCTCGCGGTACGCGATCCCAAGGACGAATCCACGGGTAGGTCTACTTCTTGCCAGGCTTTTTCCGCGGGCCAGGCTTGCGGCCACGGCCCGCTGGGAAGTCTTCCTGAAGTCGAAGCAGCGTGTGCGCCCAGAATCCTTCGTAGTGGCTCACCCAACGCTCATAAATCTGCCGGATCGGGACGGCGTTGAGCGAGTTCACACGCTGCCGCCCCTCTTCGCGTGTATGGACCAAGCCGGCGTCACGCAGCACGTCAATGTGCTTCATCACGCCAAAACGGGTCATCTGAGGAAACGCATCGACGATCCCGGTGGTGCTGCGGGGACCTTCACGCAGCAAATCCAGAATCGCCCGACGCGTAGTATCCGACAGGGCTTTCCAGACCGCATCCAGGTCGCCGGGCATCAGGCTCGATTGGCCACAACAGCGCCGGAGAAGTCCCGACCGATGCTGGCGAGATAATGCCCCCAGCCTTTAGCGACGCCCTCCCGATGCGCAGGATCCAGGAATCCCATCGCGCGGTGCCGCAGGGTGACCTTGGTCCCACCGGCGACCTGGTCCAGACGGATTTCGACATGGTTCAAGGCCGGGTAGGACATGAACATAGGACCGCTGAGCTCCAGCAGAACCGGCGGCTTGATCACCTGCACATGGCCCCAAAGGTGCCCGATGCCATTGCCGCGATCGCGGAACCATCGGCCGCCTGGCCACTGCTCCAGAGTCATCTGCATCGACTCTCCGTTCGGGTTGGTGCTGCCTTCGCCAAACCTATACAGGACGCCCTTAAAAACGTCGCCAATATCGGCCTTCACTTCGATGTGCTGTTCCAGGTCAATCGTCATCTCTTCGAGTTTCATGGGTGTGGTCTCCTCTCCTAAGTGACTATATGGTAACGTGATTAAATAGTCACGTCAAGAGATATTTTGAGTGCTCTCGGTAGCGCCGGCGGTCTTGCCGCCGGTGCCTTGCGGCTTAAGCGGGTGTGACTGCAATCCGCGGCTGAACCGGCCATCATGGCCAGCGCCGGAAACGACGGGGCTTCGAACCGGCGGCAAAGGCCGCCGGCGCTACGAAGCAACGCAGCGTCTAGTGTGTGAACGCGTAGGTCAGGTAATTCACGCCGATGCGGATGCCGAGCTCGGAAAAGCGGGCGGGATAGGTGGGCTCGTCGGCGTTTTCCCAGGAGTCGCCCAGGTCCATGTTGTGGCAGATGACTACGAACAAGCGGCCTTTGTCGTCGTAGATGCCGCGCCAGCGGGGCGTGTCGCCGCCGGTGCCCCAGCGCGGGTTAGTGGGACATTTCTCGCAAATGCTGTGGGTTTGCGTGTACTGCATTCCGGCGACCTGGTAGCGGTGGTCCAGGTCGAAGACGGTGTGAAAGATGGGGTCGTCGTCGGGGATGTCGACGATGGGCCGGTCCGGCAGCACCTTTTTCATGCTGTGGACGAACACGTTCCATTCCACCGTCCCGTGAAAATCGTCGCACATGAAAAAGCCACCACGCGCCAGAAACTCGCGGAACTTGGCGACCTGCTGATCGGTCAGTTCCCAGTGCCCCACTTCCACGGAGTAGAGCCAGGGGTAATTGAAAACGTCGTCGTCTTCCTCGAGGTTGATCGGTTGCTCCGCGGACTTGGCGTCGATGCGGGTCAGGCGGCGGATGGCCAGCGCCAGATGGCGGTCCGAGCGGGGATAGTCTATGGTCCAGTTGGTGTTTCCTTGATGCCAGTCGAAGCCGCGCTTGAATTCCGATTGCCAGTCGATGTAGCCGTGCCAGGTGGGATACATCAGGCGCGCGAACGTCCACTCACCCGGCACCAGATAGTCCTTGGGGATGGGAAAGTTGTTGTACTCCCAGGCGGGGTATTCGCGAAACGGCCGCTGCGCGAACACGGCACAGGCTAGAAGCCCCAGCCCGATCGCACCCGCCAGAATCGCTCTGACCCGCATGAACCTACTCGTAGTATCGCACCGGAGAGAGGCGTTCTAACGGAAGAGGCGGGGGTGGCAGGGTTGGCAGGCGAAAGCGCCTGCCCCACTTTCCGGTGAAATCCGCAGCGGATCCGAAGACAGCGGCGCCCGCCCCACTTCGGGGCACAGGGCCGGGGATTACGGCCGCGAGGCTGGCGGGTCCACGTCCGAAACGCGGCTGACGCGCGTGAATCCCTCGGCGGTGGTGGGCGGCACTAACCGCTCCTCCATTTTGGCAAGGGCTTCGGACGGGACCACGCGCGCGCGGCGGGCATTACGCTCGCGGCACACCGCCAGCGGCGTATCGAAGAACAGCGCCTCCACCTGGCAGCCGTAAGCGGCCCCGATGGCGATGTAGGGGCGCCGTTCCTGGAGCGTCAAATTCGTGGCGTCGATGTACGTCACCGGCCGCGCCAGGGCGAGCCGCTGCCGCAACAGATACCGCAGCGTTTCAAATACGCGGTCGTGAATGGTCTGGTCGCTTTCGTCGTCGGCTAGCAGTTGGCGGATCGAATCCGAAGACAAGCCGGCCGCGCCCAACCGCTCGAGGTAAGTCGACTTGCCGGAGCCGGGCAGACCCACCAGCACCACGATGCGCATCAGTGTTCAGCATAGCTCGGCTCCGCCGGCGCGTGTCCCGTAACGCCGCCAGGAAGGCGCAAACCGAACCCGGCTTGACTTCCCTAATCAAGCTGTACGGTCTGCGTAAAGAGACCGCCAAACCGGACCCCGCCAAGGCCGCGGCNNTACATGCGCTGCACGCGGCGCAGCGTGAACAGCTCGGGGCGCATGTTTTCTTTCTCGAAGCGCTTCCAATCGTCGGTGGATTCGACCAGCTTGCCGCTGATGTGATTGGAACGCGGGGAGGTCAGAAACGCGACCAGGGCGATTTGTTTTTCCGCGGGCGTGCCGCCATCGATGCGCACCTGGCGGGCTTCGGCGATTTCATTGGCGCCGGCGTTCTCCTCGCCGGCCCGCAGGATCTCGTCCGTCATGTGTGTGTAGGCCCGGCCGGGCGCCACGCAGTTGATCTGCACGTTGTCGCCGCTGACTTCCTCGGCCACGCACTCGACGAAGCGTGTAACGGCTGCCTTGGTGGCGGCATAGACCGCGAAATTAGGCCGGGGATGGCCGGCGCCGCCGCAGACGATGACGACGATCTTGCCGGAGCGCTTCTCCACCAGGCGAGGCAGCACGGCGCGCACCGAATTCACCACTCCGAGAAGGTTGATATCCAGGGTTTCGGCCCACTCTTTGGGCCGGTTGGAAAGCAGAGGGCCAACGGGCCCGAGCACGCCGGCCGCGGCCACCAGGCCGTCGACGCTGCCGAGCACCACCTTCATCCGATCCACGGCGGCCATCAGTTGTTCCAGGTCGCGCACGTCGGCGCGCAGCCGCAAGGCGTTGCCGCCGGCCTGCTCGATTTCGAGCTTGGCCAGGTCGAGTTCCGCCTGGCTCCGGGACAGCAGCCCCACGCGGGCTCCGGCCTGCGCCAACCCCAGCGCGAGACGCTTACCGATGCCCCGCCCCGCCCCGGTGACCAGGATGCTTTTGTTACGAATGTCGCTCAAGACGAGTTTGTCCATGCGGGCGTCCCCACGCAATTGTAATCCCGTTCCATCCCAGCGATGCTAGTCCGGCCGCGCGGCTGGCACTTCGCACCGCCTGCCTGCGTTATGATCGAACGCATGATCGAGACTGACTGGGCGCGCCACGCGGCGATGACGGCGGCGGCTTTCCTGATGCTGGCCGGCGCGGCCGCGGCGCAGCCGCTCGGCGGCCAATTGCGCGATCGCGTGGCCGGCTTTCCGGGTGGGGTTTCGCTCTACGCGAAGAATCTGGACAGCGGGGAAGCGATCGGCATCCGCGAGACCGAACCGGTGCGCACGGCCAGCACCATCAAGCTGGCCGTGATGGCGGCGTTGTTCGACGCGATCGCGCGCGGCGAATTGCAATGGAGCGAGCGGCTGACCATCACCGATGCCGAGAAGGTGGCCGGCTCGGGCGTGATTGAGAGCGAGCTTTCGAGCGGCGTTCAACTGCCGCTTCAGGACGTGATGCACCTGATGATGGCGCTGAGCGACAACACGGCCACCAACATGATTTTGGAGCGCTTTCCCGCCGACCGCGTGAACGCCTATCTGGACCGCATCGGCCTGGGCTCGACGCGATCGCTGCGCAAGATTCTGGGCAAGAACGGGCCGGCGGGCGTCTCGGCGGCGGGCAAGCTGGAAAAGAACCAGAAATACGGCCTGGGCGTTTCCACGCCGCGCGATATGGTCGCGCTGGTGGAGCGAATGGAGCGCGGAGAACTGGTGAGCGCGGAGGCATCGCGCGAAATGATCGCGGTGATGAAACGGTGCCAGGACACGACCGGCATCCGGCGCCCGTTCGGCGAGCTGGCTGTCGCCAACAAGACCGGGGCGCTCGATGCGTTGCGGTCCGATGTCGGGATCGTTTACTCGAAGACGGGGCGGATCGCGATAGCGATCACCGTGGATGGCATCGCCCAGCCCGATTGGGGACCGGACAACCCCGGCTCGCTACTGATCGCGGACCTGGCCAGAATGCTAGTGCGGGGTCTCGCGGCGCGGCAGGTTGTACAATAGGCGCTGGCTCCGATGCAGATCTATTTGCTGCGGCACGGTATTGCCGAAGACGCCCGCTCCGGACAAGCGGATGCGGGACGCGCGTTGACGGCGGAAGGCAAGGAAAAGCTGCGCCGCGTGCTGCGGCGCGCCGGCGCGGCGGGAGTGCGGCCGGCCTCGATCGTTTCCAGCCCGTTGCGGCGGGCGCTGGAAACCGCGGCGGTGGCGGCGGAGGTGCTCGGGTACAGCGGCAAGGTGGTGGAGTCGCGCGCGTTGCTGCCGGAGGCTTCGCCGTACGATCTCTGGGAAGAGATCCGGCGGCGCGTCGAGGAACCGGCGATTCTGCTGGCCAGCCACGAGCCACTGATGAGCGCCATGGCAGCTTTTCTGCTGGGCAGCCCGGCGCTCCAGCTGGATATGAAAAAAGCCGCGATCGTGCGGATCGATTGCGACCGGCTGGCGCGCGAACCCAAAGGCGTGCTGAAGTGGATGCTCACGCCGGCGGTGTGCGAGTAGGTTGCGTGCTCTGCGGCGAGCCGGGCCGCCGGTTGGGCTGTAGGAGCGAGGCATGCCTCGCCCGCTGGTCGAGCGATAAAACGCTGTCGTAACCGCGAAAATGGCGTACCAAGAAAGCGGACTACGACCGGTACAGCGACGGCGGGCGCTGGCGCGGCTTTGGTAAGCTGAAAGCAGTGGATACTTCAAACCCCGAACCCAACGTTTCCGACGTGTCCGAGGACGAAAATCTGCCGGTGGAGACCGCCGAGGGGCAAATTGCGGCCCTGACCGCGGAACGCGACCAACTGGCGGCGGCCAAGGCCGATCTGGAGGACCGCATGCTCCGCGCCCGCGCCGAGTTCGACAACGCGCGCCGGCGGGGGGAGCGCGAGCGCTCCGAGTTCCTGCAATTTGCGGCCATGGATGTGATTAAGGAACTGCTGCCGGTGGTGGACGATTTCGAGCGCGCGTTGAAAGTGGAAACCGCCGGCCGCGAGTACACCAAGGGCGTCGAGCTGATTTACCAACGGCTGATTGAGACCCTCAAGAAAATCGGGCTGGAGCCGATTGATACAACGGGGCAACAATTCGATCCGAACCTGCACCAGGCGGTCGACCGCGTGCAGACCGAAGAGGCCGAGGACATGGCGATTCTGAGCGAATACCAGCGCGGCTATAATTTTAGGGGCAAGCTCCTGCGGCCAGCCATGGTGCAAGTTGCGGTGCGGCCATAACCAACTCAAATCCAGTGTCCAAGCGAGATTATTACGAGGTTCTCGGTCTCGGCCGGGATGCCGGCGAACAAGATATCAAGAGCGCTTACCGCAAGCTGGCGCTCAAGTATCACCCGGACCGCAACCCGGACGACGCGGCCGCCGAGGACCGTTTCAAGGAAGCTGCCGAAGCGTACAGCGTATTGAGCGACGCGCAGAAGCGGGCTGCTTACGACCGCTTCGGCCACGCCGGTTTGCAGGGCGCGGGGGGCGGCGGCGGTTACGATCCCAACCAGTTTTCCGATTTCAGCGACATTCTGGGCAACTTCTTCGGTTTCGGCGACCTGTTTGGCGGGGGCGGAGGCCGGCGGTCGCGGGCGCAGCGCGGCGAAGACGTGCGCTACGATCTGGAAATTGCGTTCGAAGAAGCGCTGTTCGGGATGAGCGCCGACATCCAGGTGCCGCGCATGGAAGCCTGCGAACACTGCCATGGATCGGGCTCGGAGCCCGGCAGCGGGCCCACCACCTGCCCCACCTGCCACGGCCGCGGCGAGATTCTCTACCAGCAGGGCTTCCTCAGCGTTCGCCGCACTTGTTCCACCTGCGCCGGCTCCGGACAGATTATTCGCAACGCCTGCCAGGAATGCCGCGGCCAGGGCTACCGGCAGGCGCAGCGCAAATTGAAGATCAACATTCCCGCCGGCGTGGATGACGGCACGCGGCTGCGCCTCACCGGGGAAGGCCAGCCCGGCGCGCAGGGCGGCCCACCGGGCGATCTTTACGTGTTCCTCAAGGTGCGCGAGCACGCTTTCTTCGAGCGCCACGAAAACGACCTGCACTGTACGGTTCCGCTCAATGTGGCGCAGGCCGCGCTGGGCTGCGAAATCGACATACCCACGTTTGAAGGACCGCAGCGGGTGAAGGTTCCGGAAGGCACGCAGAGCGGCGCGCAGTTCAAGCTGCGCCACAAGGGAGTCGCGGCATTGAATGGCGGCGGCCGCGGCGATCTGATCGTCCATATCGACGTGAAGGTGCCTACCCGCCTGAGCCGCGACCAGCGCCGCCTGCTCGAGCTGTTGCGCGAGAGTCTGCCGGTGAACAACACACCCTCGGGAAAAGGGCTGTTCGACAAGGTGAAGGACTACTTCGTGTAGCATGGGTGGGGCATGCTTTAGCTTGCCCGGTGTTTGTTATACTGCCCCGCAGCATGGCCAAGATTACCTCCATTTACAGCGTGCATCCCAGCGTAGCGTTTGTGACGAACTGGCGGGAGAGCCTCAAGGAGCAGACCGGGCGCTCGCTCGGCGCGTGGCTGACGCTGGTGAAAGCATCCGGGCCGCCCGGCGAGAAGGAGCGCATCGCCTGGCTCAAGCAGGAGCACCGGCTGGGCACCAATTCGGCGATCTGGATCGCGCAGCGCGCTTCCGGCAAGGAGGCGGACATGGACAGCCCGGAAACCTATCTCAAGGCCGCGGAAAAATATGTGAACAGCATGTTTCGCGGACCGTATTCGCCGCTGCGGCCGCTGTATGACGAACTGTTGCGGCTGGGATTGAGCATGGGCGAAGACGCGAAGGCGTGCCCCTGCAAGACCATGGTGCCGCTGTACCGCAACCACGTTTTCGCGCAGATCAAACCCGCCACGCGCACGCGCGTCGATTTCGGCTTCGCGCTGGGCGCGCGCAAACGCGAGGGCAGGCTGATCGAAACCGGCGGCTATGAGAAGAAAGACCGCATCACGCACCGCATCGGCATCGAGTCGCTCGACCAGATCGACGACGAGGTCAAGCGATGGCTGAAAGCGGCTTACGACGAGGACACGGAGTAGATGGAAGCCCCTGTCTCGCAAATTCGCAACCTCATTCCGGAGCCTTGTATCAGGGCACGGCTTCAGCCGTGCCGTCATGGATCTACTCGACAAGGCCTTTAGGCCCTGCGCTTCGCGAGGGTTTCGTCAACGAACTGGCGGGCATCCATCATGCGGCCGGATGGGAAGGCTCATCCGCTGGTAGAAGCGGGTCCGCCGTCGCGGGGTCGAATCCGTCTTCCCGCAAATCGAGGGCGAGAGCATATGGACTATCGGCTGCGAACTCCTCCTGGATTAAGACAGACGAACCAGGACTCACTGTGGCGAGCTTGGCTTCGACAAGTTTCGCCAGCCGCGCCAGTTCTTTGAGCGGACCGCGAATTGCGTGGTCATCGAATCCGGCCACTGGCCAAGTCATAACCTCAAGGTACGCATACGGGCCGTAGTGCTCGTGTTCCGCCTCCAATGCGTTGCAAGGGTCCGCAACGTAAGAGAGGAGCAGGTCTCGAAAACGCAATAGGCCTGATCGAGAGCCCGTCAGCTTCCAGACTCTGGCCCGGTCATCACGGTCGTAAAAGAAGCCGAGTTCGCGCCACTCCTGTGTCGTTGCTCTGTTAGTGGCGTCACTCGGCATGGCCACATCTCAAACAAGGAGTCTCAACGCGATGCGCGCTCGCGCCCGGTCTGCGAAGCGTAGGCGTAGACTGCGGGGAAATCGGCCTTCTCCAGGTACGGATAGTCGCGCAGCACCTCATCCTCGGTCATGCCCGACGCGAGCATATCCAGCACGTCCCACACGGTCACCCGGAGGCCACGAATGCAAGGCTGCCCCGAGCGTTGACCCGGCACGACAGTGATCCGGGAAAGATCGGCTTTGTCGGCGGTTGCCATAAGCACATTATCCCCCATTCTCAGCGGCGGGTTCGGTCGATCGAACCTTCTTGCAGCATCCCCGCCGTTTACTGTATTCTTTGATTAGGCGGTGGAGTTCGCTAAACCGTCGCTCTCCCGAGCGGCCAATGACTCCTATAGCGAAAATCGCTGTAGGGCTTCCAGGCCGAACCCCTGTACAGCAGAAACTGAGCATTCGATACCGGCATGGAACAGGTCTGGTTTCAAGCGGCGCTGTGGCTCGTACTTGCATTGATCGCCACACTGCTTTCGATTTGGTTCAGGATTTCGACGGCGCTCTCCGAGATCGTGGTCGGCACGGTGGCGCAGCTTATCATCGGCGCGCTGATCGGCACCGAAGTGTTGGGAGCGAAGTCGGCCTGGGTCGGTTTTCTGGCTGGAACGGGAGCCATCGTGCTTACGTTTCTGGCTGGGGCCGAACTGGATCCCGGGATATTCCGGACCAAGTGGAAAGAGGCTATGGTCGTTGGCATGGTCGGCTTTTTTGCGCCATTTCTGGGAGCCGCAGCCGTGGCGCATTTCGTGTTGCGGTGGTCCGTTGCGTCAAGCTGGCTGGCCGGAGTCGCCCTATCCACTACCTCCGTTGCGGTCGTGTATGCGGTGATGCTGGAACTCGGTTTGAACCGGACCGATTTCGGCAAAGGCATTCTCGCGGCTTGTTTTGTGAACGACCTGGGAACCGTTATCGCGCTGGGACTGATCTTTTCCCCGTTCACGATGAGGACACTGATCTTTGTCGTCGCGAGTGTGGTTGTATTCGGGGCGCTGCCGTTTGTCACTCCGTGGTTCTTTCAGAAATACGGAGGCCGCGTTTCGGAGCTTGAAGCGAAATACATTCTGTTTCTGCTTTTCGGGATGGGCGGCCTGGCGGCCTGGGCCGGCAGCGAGGCCGTGTTGCCGGCGTATATCATCGGGATGGTATTAGCCGGAACCGTGGGAAAGGATCACGTCCTGATCCGGCGGCTGCGAACCTTGACGTTCGGCCTTCTCACGCCGTTCTATTTCATTCGCGCCGGATCGCTAGTGTCAGTGCCGGCGCTCATCGCGACACCGTTCGCCTTTCTGGCGTTGTTTGCGGCCAAGATGGTCAGTAAGATGGGCCCACTGGTTCCAACTGTCCGGGCGTTTAATCATGAAGGGCATCAGGGACTCTATTACTCTCTCATGATGTCGACGGGACTGACTTTTGGCACCATCTCTGCGCTGTTCGGTCTTAATCATAAAATCATTACGAGTGCGCAGTATTCGTATCTGGTCGCGACCGTGATCGCCAGCGCCGTAATACCGACGGCGATCGCCAACGCTTATTTCATGCCCAAGCACCTGCTGCCAAAAGCGGAGACGGCCGTCCGGCCGAAGGCTACGATGGTCGAAGACGCCGGCGCCGGAGATTAGAGATGATCGAGCAAATCCTGATTGCAAACGACGGCTCCGATAGCGCGCGAAAGGCTTTCGATTACGCCGTCGAACTCGCGGCGCGCCTAGGCGCGCGTCTTCGCATGATTTGCGTGGAGGAGGAGATCCCCCGCCACGCCGAGGTGATCGACGAGCTTCGCGAGGAGAAAGATCGCGCCGATAGTTATTTCGCGCAGCTTGCCGACCGCTGCCGGGCGCGTGCGGCGATGCATTCCGTGGACCTCGAGACTGTCATCGTGCCCGGGCATGCGGTCAAGGTAATTGGCGACTTCGTGCGGGAGAATGCTATCGACCTGCTGGTGATCGGCTTCACGGGACACTCCCGGATCTACGACCATATCTGGGGCGGCACGGCCCACAACCTGACGGCCACCGTGCGCTCGAACGTGCTCGTCGTGAAGTAATAAGCCGACCCTGCATACTCTGCTGGCGGCCATGGCGCGCGCGCTGATCGCCGCGCGTCATGCGGATTGGCCGAAGCCCGGTAAGCGGGTCAACGCAGGCGGCGGGTAGGGACGAGCAGCAAGAAGAACGCTCCGAGCAGCGTGAGCACGGCGGCGTAACCAAAACCGGCGGCGATCGATACGCGGGCCCATAACAGTCCGACGATGACGCTCGACAGAAGGTCTCCGAACGAGTTCGCGGTGGCCAGCGCACCGTATCCCACGGCACGTTGGCCGATGGGTAACAAGTCGGCTGCGAGCGCACGCTCCATGGCATCCACGATTCCGACATAGACTCCGGCGAGGATGAACAGCAGTGCCAGCATGGGAATGCTCGTCGGATTGGTAAGAAACAGCAGACACATCACGCCAAACAGAGCGTAGCCCACGCAGAGCAGGGTCTTCTTGTTCACGCGGTCCCCCAGCGCGCCCGCCGGATACGAGACAGCCGCGTAGAGAATATTGTGAAGAATATAGAGGGCGATCCCATAACGTCCCGCTACGACCGGCCCATACTGAGGCGTAAGCAGATACACGGCACGCAGAACCAACAAAGTGTGAGCGAAATTGCCCAGGCCGAATACTCCAACGGCGCCTGTGAAGCGCCAGAACATGGGGGGCAAATCGCGTAAGGACGCGAACAGGCGCAAATGTTCCTGCGGCATCCTCGGCGGATACTGGATCACAAACCAGGCAATGAAGACCGTGATGGCGCCAGGGATGAATGCAATCAGGAAAATATGCCGAAGGGCAATGAAGCCGACGAGCGACAGCGCGATCGCAGGCCCCAGAATGGCGCCGAGCGTGTCCATTGCACCCTCAAATCCGAAAGCCCGGCCATGGGCCTCGGGCGGCACGCTTTCCGACAGGAGTGCATCGCGGACAGGCCCGCGCGCTCCCCGTCCGATCCAGGCAATCGCTCGGATCGCCAGCAGTTGCCACCACGCGGTGACGAACGCGAAGGTGCCCATCATGGCCGTGAGCAGATAGCCCGCCACGAGAATCGGTTTGCGCTTCCCCAGGCGATCCGAGTAGTACGACATCCAAAGCTTCAATAGGCTCGAAGCGGCATCGGAAACACCCTCGATGACGCCGAGCGCCGCGGCGCCCCCGTCAAACGTGGCCAGAAAAAGAGGGAGCACGGCGGTCGTCAACTCGTGGCCCATATCCGAGAACAGACTGAGGGTCCCGATCGCAACAACATTGCGGGTCAGCCAGCGAACATGGGTTGTCGCACTCACTTGCCGATGCCGAGTATACAAGCATATCGTCGCCGGCGACAGCTTCCAACTCCAGACTGAAAGACGCTATAATCCCATTTGAACTTTCGGTGATGGAGCCCGCCATCAACCGTCTCGAGCCCGGCTCGGGAACGATAGCTCCTACTCATAAAGAGCTATGATTCCGCGAACACAAGATATCCAACCCGAGGCAAACGGCGCGGCCCACGCTCCGGATTCGAGCGAGCGATTCACGCACATGCCCGGCAACTCGCCGTTAACGGCGACGCTGGACCTGGCGACCGAGGTGGCGGCGCGGTACGATATTTCGGATCTCTCCGGCCTTCTCGCCAGCGCGCGGGCATTGTCGGGAGGGGAGGAGATCAGCGTTGCCGTGCTGGGACGATTCAAAGCCGGCAAGAGCAGTTTCCTGAACCATTTTCTCGGGCGGAGCTTCCTGCCAGTCGGTGTCGTGCCGGTTACCGCCGCAGTCACGGTAATCCGCTTTGGCACCCACGAAGAGGCGCGCGTTCATCACCGGGATGGCCGCGACACGCAAGTTTCGCTCGACGTGATTGGCAGCTACATTTCCGAGAAGGAAAACCCGGAGAACGCCAAGGAAGTCGGCTTGATCACCGTGGAATTGCCGGAATTGCGGCGATTTCGCGGGTTGCAATTCGTCGATACGCCGGGTCTCGATAGCGCGCTTTCTCACAACACGGAAGCCTCGTTGGCATGGCTGCCGAATGTGGGACTGGCGTTGGTGGCGGTGAGCGTAGATCCGCCTCTTTCGCAGCGCGATATCGATCTGCTGAAGAGCCTTTACCAGTACACGCCGAAGGTCGCCGTGCTGCTCACCAAAGCCGACCTTCTCAGCGAACGGGAGCTTGCGGAAGTCACCGGGTACGTGCACGCACAGCTTTCCAGGAACTTCCCCGGAACGCCTCAGGTCTTTCCTTATTCGACGAAGCCCGGCTTTGAGCGCTTCCGGGAGGCGCTCGAAGCCGAGCTTGCCGGCGGAACCTTGGAGCGATTCGCCGAAGAGCGCGACTCCATCCTGACGCGGAAGGTGGACACGCTCTTGTGCGCATTGAACGACTACCTGGCGCTGAGTCTCAAATCGGCGGAAATGTTGCAGTCGGAGCGCGAGGCGCTGAATGAGCAACTGCTCGGCGAAAAGGAGGCCCTCGCCGATGTGAAGGCGGTGATCCGGTTGCTGGTGCAAAATGCCGCGGCGGGAGCGCGCGATAGTGTCAGCCATCGGCTCGAAGCGTATCAGGCCGATCTGGATCGCACGCTGCTGGAGGCTTTCGAAAGCGAATTTCCGAAATGGACCAAGAGCCTTGGCACGATGCTTCGCTCGTTCGAGGATTGGCTGGAGGACGCCTTGCGCGGCGAGCTTACCGAGCTTTCCGTCCGCCATCGCGATTCGTTCCTGGAGCCCTGGCACACAGCCCGGAAACAGATCTTACGCGCGCTGCAACAGTTTCGAGACCGCTTGTCGGATAGCACGATGCGGGGATTCGGCGTGCCGCTGCGGACGACGGAAACCGAAATCGATGCCGTCGAGCCGCGCACACCCAATATCAGAGTCGGCCGGGTGTTCGATAGAAACTGGGAACTGCTGTCGCCCATTCTGCCGGTGTGGACGATTAAGGCCGTGGTTCGCCGCCATTTCGCGCGTACCATCCCCTATCTGGTGGAGCAGAATCTCAGCCGGCTCACCACGCAATGGGAAGAGAGCATCAATGTCCCGCTTTTTGGCGTCGAAAAGGAAGCCAAGCGGCGCCTGGATGAATTGATGGCTACGGTCGAACGGCTGGTGGGAAGCGGCAGCAAGAAACGGACGCCGCAACTCCGCGTGGACCTGGAGCGGATCGAGGCGGCGCGGAAATCGCTGGTTGCGGAGACCGCGGGTTGATGCGGTACTTGTTGGTGCTGGCTGGTGGGGGCACCGGGGCCTTGGCGCGGTATGTGGCGGCATCGGCCATCATGACGCGGTTCGGCGGAAAATTCCCGCTGGGGACGCTGGCCATCAACGTGACCGGCTCGTTCCTGATCGGCTTCCTGATGACCATGCTGACCGAACGATTCCAACTCGACCCGCAATGGCGGCTCTTGCTGGTGGTCGGATTTCTGGGCGGGTACACGACATTTTCGAGTTTCGAATGGGAGACTTATACGTCGGTGCGGGACGGCGCGCTGTGGGCCGGAATGCTCAACGTCGTTTCGAGCGTTGTGTTAGGCTACATAGCCGTCTGGTTCGGGGCGATGCTGGCCCGGCGTTAATGGATGTGAGGAGTCGGTATGCTGCAGAAGGGCACGGCCAAGAAGGTTACGATCTTCGTCAATGAGGACACGCAGCACCACTTTGGTTCCCTGTGCGACTCGATTCTGACGTTCCTGCTGCACAAAGGCGTGTCCGGCGCCACAGCCACGCGCGCGATGGCCGGGTTCGGCGCCCACCAGGTGATGCACACGACGAAAATCGAGGTGCTGACCGAACACCTGCCGATTCGCATCGAGTTCATCGAAACCGCCGCGAAAGTCGATGAGCTCATGCCGACGCTTTACGACATGGTGACCGACGGCGTGATTGAAGTCCAGGACACGCAGGTTGTCAAAGTCGCCAGCAAGGAACGCCCATCGCCGCCGAAAGGGCCTCACACGGAAACCAGAGGCACCGCGCGGTTGATGCGGATCTACATGGGCGAGTCGGATAAGTGGCAGGGCGAACCGCTTTATGAGGCGATCGTCAAGCGTTTGCGCCTGATGGACATTGCGGGCGCCACCGTGTATCGCGGCATTCTCGGTTACGGAATCAAGGGTCACACCCACAAGAGCGGGCGGCTGGGGTTCTCGCACGATCTGCCGGTTATGATCTCGATCGTGGACACGGACGAGAAGCTGGCCAAGGCTGTGAACGAGATCGAGTCGATGATGCAAGACGGTATCATTGTTCTTTCCGATGTGGATGTGATTCGCCTGGTTCACAGCCGCCCGGCGGTGGAGTCTTCCCATGCGAACGACTAAGAAAGCCAAGATCCTTCGTCTGCATTTTGGCGAAAGCGACCGGTATAAGGGGAAACCGTTGTACGAAGCGATCGTGAATCGTTGCCTGGAATTGAAGATCGCCGGCGCCACGGTATTTCGCGGCCTGGAAGGGTTCGGCGAGACAGCGGAAATCCACCGCCATCACCTGATTAGAAAGGATCAACCGATTGTCGTGACGATTGTGGACACGGCGGAAAATCTGGCGCGGCTGATTCCCGAGGTCGAGGAGATGATGGATACCGGCATGATCGCGACTTCAGACGTCGAATACATGCGCATTGAGAGATCGCCGGCAGCCGGCAGTTAAGTCGAATCGATATCCCAGGTAACGGACGAGTCACACATAATAAGAATATGCCCACTCCATTAAACAAATTCAGCGCCCGAGTCACGCAACCGAGATCGCAGGGCGCCTCACAGGCAATGCTCTATGCCACCGGTCTTCGTGAAGAAGACATGAGCAAGCCGCAGGTCGGCATTGCCAGCGTCTGGTACGAAGGCAACCCCTGCAACATGCACCTTCTCCAATTGGCCGAAAAGGTCAAGGAGGGCCTCACTGCCATTGGCCTGGTGGGGATGCGGTTCAATACGATCGGCGTTAGTGACGGGATCTCGATGGGCACGGACGGTATGAGTTATTCCCTGCAGTCGCGCGATCTGATCGCGGATTCCATCGAGACCGTGATGGCGGCCCAGTGGTACGACGCCAATGTCTCGATCCCCGGCTGCGACAAGAATATGCCGGGCTGCATCATGGCGATGGCCCGGCTGAACCGCCCATCGCTGATGATTTATGGCGGGACCATCCGGGCGGGCTGCCGCAACGGAGAAAAGCTGGATGTCATTTCCGCATTTCAGAGTTACGGCGAGTACCTGGCCGGTAACATCGACGATGCCGAGCGGCAGGCGATTGTGCGTAACTCCTGTCCCGGAGCCGGCGCATGCGGAGGCATGTACACGGCCAATACCATGGCCTCGGCCATCGAGGCGCTCGGGATGTCACTCCCATACAGTGCTTCGACGCCCGCGGAAGATCCATTGAAACTGGCCGAGTGCTTTGCCGCCGGAGCCGCTATCAAGAACCTGTTGGAGTTGGATATCAAGCCGCGCGACATCATGACCCGCGAGGCCTTCGAAAACGCCATGGTGCTGGTCTCCGCGCTGGGCGGATCGACCAACGCGGTGCTCCATCTTCTCGCCATGGCGCGGTCGGTGAACGTACCGCTTTCGATTGATGACTTCCAGAAGGTAAGTGACCGCGTACCGCTGTTATCGGACTTCAAGCCGAGCGGCAAGTACGTCATGGAGGATTTGCATAGCGTGGGCGGACTGCCTGCGGTGATGAAAATGCTGCTGGCGGGGGGGGCGTTGCGTGGAGACTGTCTGACGGTGACCGGCAAAACGGTGGCCGAGAACCTGAAGGATCTGCCCGAGCTCGCAGCTGGGCAGGAAATCGTGCATCCGCTCTCGAAGCCGATTAAGCCGGTCGGCCACATCCAGATCCTGCGGGGCAATCTTGCGCCGGAGGGCGCGGTTGCCAAAATCACGGGCAAGGAGGGATTGCAATTCTCCGGTCCGGCGCGCGTTTATGACTCCGAGGAACTGATGCTGGCCGCGCTGGAGCGCAGCGAGATTCAGAAAGGCGACGTGATCGTGATTCGCTATGAAGGGCCCAAAGGCGGCCCGGGCATGCCCGAGATGCTAACGCCCACTTCGGCAATCGTGGGCGCGGGATTGGGCAAATATGTTGCCTTGATCACGGATGGACGATTCTCGGGAGGGTCGCACGGTTTTATCGTCGGCCATGTGACACCCGAGGCCCAGGAGGGCGGCCCGATCGCGCTGGTCAGGAGTAATGACCGCATCACGATCGACGCCGCGAAGAACACGCTCAGCGTCGCTCTCTCGGACGAGGAGTTATCGGCCCGGCGTAAGAACTGGACGATGCCGCCTTACAAGGCGGATCGCGGCACGCTGGCCAAGTACATTCGACTTGTGAAGAGTGCGTCGCTAGGGTGTGTCACGGACGAATAGGACTGCGGCCGTGTAGAAAGGACCCTATGGTGGGCTTCGGTGTCGCACTTGCAGTGTCTGCATTACTTGACTTCGCAATCTTCGTCGGTGGTGTCTTCGTTTTGGTCGCTTGGGCTAAAGTCTTCTCCGTTAAGCCTCATTCGAAGATCCCAGCGGCATTGTGGGCACTCACGGCCGCAGTGTGTTTATATCCAGCGATGTTTGTCATCGGTTGGGTGATTCCCTACGACTTGAAGGATGACGAGATTCTCCGGCAGTTCGCCGGGGCATTATTCTCAATTGCTAGCTTTGGCCTTGTGATTTCCAGCATGGTCCTTCTGCGCCGTGACTTTGCTCCCACAGGAGGCGTAGCAGTGCCTGGCTCAGCGGCCTTAAAGCGTATCTTGATGGCTGGCTCAGTAATTCTACTTGCGATCCATGTGCTCGGATTCTTCTTGATCTTCCTCTGGCGGGCTGGGGCGTTAGGGCCGCCGTAGCTGTGCGGTCTCGGACGGTTGTAAGGCCTGCCTTATCCACCAATGGCGTTCATAGCCCGCGGCGGAGCGACGAATTTAGAGCTGTTGATCTCGTGGCCGGCCCACTTACGCGCCACGTTGCTTCGGATGAGGGCTGCGATGTCTTCGTCGCTCGCGCCGGAGCGGAGCGGCGCCTTTACGTCGTCCTCTTCAAGCGCAAACAGACAATAGCGCAGCTTGCCATCGGCGGTGAGACGCAGCCGGTTGCAGTTGCCGCAGAACGGACGGCTGATGGAAGCGATGAAACCCACTTTGCCGATGCCATCGGCGAAGGCATACTCGGTGGCCGGCGCGCGTGGATCGGGGTCGGGCACCGGTTGGAGCGGCGCGATTTCGCGCGAAAGAATGGCGATGATTTCATCCGCCAACAGCACCTTGCCGCGGTCCCACAGATTCTGCGCATCGAGCGGCATGAACTCGATGTAACGCACCTCGAAGCCGCGCTCGCGGCCGAAGCGCGCCAGCAACACGATGTCGGGCTCGATCAGGTTCTTGACTGCGACCACGTTCAACTTGATGGTGGTGTAGCCGAGCCGGCGCGCCGCCTCCAGGCCGGCCAGCACCTTGTCGAGATCGTCGCGGCGCGCGATTTGGCGGAAGCGGCCGCGGTCGAGGGTGTCGAGATGCACGTTCAAACGCCGCAGGCCAGCCTCATAGAGCGGCCCGGCCAGCGCCTCCAGCAGCACGCCGTTGGTGGTGAGAGCCAGGTCGCGCACGCCCGGAATGGCCGCCAGGCGCCGGATCAGCACCGGCAGGCCGCGCCGCACCAGCGGCTCGCCGCCGGTCACGCGGAGCTTGGTTATACCCAGCCCCACCGCGATGCGCGCGAAGCGCTCGATCTCTTCGAAACTGAGGATCTCGCGGCGTTCGACGAACTCCACCCCGGTCTCGGGCATGCAGTAAAAGCAGCGGATGTTGCAGCGGTCGGTGACGCCGATGCGCAGATTATCGTGAACGCGGCCGAAGCCGTCGACCAGCGGTGCGGCTTGCATGACCATAGATTCCCAGATGGTATTTTTGATTCTATCAGAGCCGGGGCGCACACCATCGACCAGCGCGTTACCATGATGATTCGGCAGAGGAATCGAACGCATGGCATCACGCCGATGGCTTCCCTTCGCACTGCTTTTCGCCGCGCTGGCGCTATTCTTCGCCTGGTACGAAATCATCGAGTTCCCGCGCTATTCGATTGGAGTACTGCCGGCTGTCGCCATTTATGCGTGTCTGTTGCTGCTGGTGGTCCTTTGCCTGGCGCCGGGATTCGCCGTCTCGCGCCAATGGTTGTCGCGGCATGTCCGCGGGCCTCTGGGCGCATCGAGTTCGATAGCGGTCTTCTTGCTTCCATATCTCATTTACTCCGCGGGTACGGGCGATTTCCGCTGGTGGGCCTGCGGCAGACTACTGGCTTTCGTGGCGATTCCTTTCGGATTGTTTGCCGCGGCTCCGGTTCGCCACTCGGAAAGGATGAACTGGCAGGATGGGTTGATTCTGCTCTGGATTTTGACGCCGGTTCTGTTCGGCAAGATCGGTGGGATCTGGAACGTCCCGGTGAATCTGGACTTCATGTCCCGGTTATTCCTGACCGCGGTGGGATCCTGGTCGTTCCTCATCATCCGCGGACTGAATGACTCAGGGTATAACTTCCAGTTTTCGCGAGTTATCCTCGGTGATGCGCTGATCTCTCTGGCCGGTTTCACGGTAATCGCGATTCCTCTTGGCTTCGCGCTCCACTTCATAACGTGGAATTCGCATTGGCGGGGCGCGCGAGCGTTCGCGTTCGACTATCTGACTATCTTCCTTTTTATCGCCATGGCCGAGGAGTTGTTTTTTCGTGGCCTGCTGCAGAATCTGTTGGAAGGCTCTTTGAGGTCCCGCGAGCTGGCTCAAGCCTGCGCTTCGATCCTATTCGGCCTCTCCCACATTCGTCATGCGCCGGCTCCGAATTGGCGCTACGTGATTCTGGCGACTTTGGCGGGATGGTTTTATGGCTGGGCCTACCGGAAGCATCGAAGCCTGATGGCTTCCGCCACCACGCATGCCCTGGTCGATACGATTTGGCGAACGTGGTTCACGCTGCACTGAGGGGAGATTACGTAATAGGCGTACAAAAACCGCTCCCTATGGTTGCGGCTCCGTTGAGCGCAGCGGGCGCAGTTCGGCCGAGAGGAGTGGGTAAGAAGTATCAGTGCGTTGCGGGTGGCCGGGCTGTCGGACTTATCGCCGTGCGTATCGGCCACCCGATGGATTGAGTAGAAACTTCGATGTATTGGCCCGCTTTGATGGCGAGCATATCGATGTCGATTCGTTTCTTACTCGCTGTTATCCGGCGGGCGGCAATGATAGCTATCCGTTTTCCGCCGGCGGTTATAGATTCCGGAATCCAAAGTCTTCCGTCGAGAGTCCTGCCCGTAGGGGACCCCGCATGCCTTTCAGGGGCGCCGGAAGTTCAGTACCACTTGAGTGCAACGNNGCCTGGCGCCACAGTCCCAACTTAAGGATAAGGGGTACGTCAAGGGGTTTGCGGGCTAAGTGATTGAGTTAGTGAGGGAGATAGGGTGTGACTGGGGGTTGAGGCGAGCCGGGCCGGGCATGCCCGGCCCCTACAAGGTGCGACGAAGAAACGGCCGGGCTGCGCCCGGCGTTGGCAGGTCGGGGACCTGCCTCATTTAGCGAGGGCGCAGGGCGCCGAAACGGAAAGTGGCGTCCACAACCCGGAGGCGCGCGTCCACCAGCGCGGTGGCCTGGAAGCCTGGAGCTTCTGGCGTGCCGAAGCGCAGGTCGAACAACTCCACCAGCTTGCCGCCATCCAGGGTGGGCGCTGACGTTACCCGCCACAATGGATATTGATTGAATCGCAGGAATTCCCGAAAGACGGGTGTGCGCGCGGCAGCGTCGAGCGCCGGATCGGCATCGGGCTTGTAGAGGATCAGGGCGCGCGTGGGATCGAAATCGCCGGTCACATCGAGATCGGCGACGGCGTAAAAGGCGGGGGTCTCGACGAGGCCGCGCCAGCGCAGCGGGTTGAACGGATTGGGCAACGCCGCCACGCGGCTTGGCGAGTCTCCCTGATAAACCCGCGCTTCGAGCATCTCGACGGCGCGCCCGTGCAGAACCAGCCTGCCGCAATCGAGAATCATCACGGCGATGAGAGCGAACCGAGCGGCGCCGCGGCCATGGTGACGTGGCTGGGCGCCCCCGGAGGCGATTTCGGAGCCGACCAATCGCGCCAGAAACGGCCCCGCCAGGGCGGCTGCCGCAATGGCCCAGATCCACGGATCCACCACGGCGGTGGAATCCAGCCGCAGCCAGCGGCCGGAAAAAGGCAGCAGCAGCCGAATGCCGTAGACGTTGGTCCAATCGAGAATCAGGTGGAAGGCCACGCCGAGCAGCGCGGCCGCCAACGCCCCCGGCCAATAGAGCGGCTTCCGGGCGGCGAGCCGCACCAACACCACGGACAGCAATGCCAGCACGGGCATGGCGACAAGGGCGTGCGTGAGACCCCGGTGATAGTGCAGGTAGGCGAGCGGGCCGGCGGCGCCGGTCACCACGTCGATGTCCGGCGCGTTGGATGCAACGAGCAGAATCGCGGTCGCGCGCGGCGTCCATTTGCGGGCGCCGGCCCGCGCCAAGAAAAGGCCGATCGCGGTGTGGGTGAGATTGTCCATGGCGGCGAGTTCTTATTGTAAGGAAGATTGGCGCAGAGGGCCGAAACTTCGGGTGCGACTTGGGATTTGACTGGCGCATGCTTCGCTGTGGCACGGGCAAGCTAAAGCATGCCCTACCTGGGCCCGTTCCTGATACACTGCGAATTCCGGGGAAAATTCTGTGAAAAAAGTCTTGTGCGTATTGGCCGTGGGTTTGGCTTTGACGGGCTGCAAGCAGCAAGCGGCGCGGCCTGGGATGGCCGGGATGCCGGTGGTACCGGTGTCGGTGGCCAAGGTATCGCAGGAATCGGTTCCCACCGATCTTAAGGTGGTGGGAACGGTGGAGGCCTCGGCCATTGTGCAGGCCAAATCGGAGGTGGCGGGCGAACTGATGGCGGTGCACTTCACCGAAGGGCAGAACGTGGCCAAGGGCGATCTTCTGTTCGAGATCGATCCGCGGCCATACGACGACGCGCTGCGGCAGGCGCTAGCGGCGGTGGAGCGGGACAAGGCGCAGATCGTGCAGGCGGAGGCCGTGCTGGCACGCGACAAAGCCACCGCGCGCTTCGCCCAAAGCGACGCCGAGCGGCAAGCGGAGCTGAACAAAAGCGGCCTCACGCCGCACTCGACTTACGACCAGGCGCAATCCAGCGCGGATGCGGCCAACGCTTCGGCGCGCTCGACGCTGGCGGCTATCGACACGGCCAAAGCGGCGCTCGATGCCGACCAGGCCGCGGTGGAACGCGCCAGGCTCGATCTGGTCTATTGCCAGATTCGCGCGCCGATTTCCGGCCGCACCGGCAACCTGCTGGTGCACGCTGGCAATCTAGTGAAGGTGAACGACGTGCCGCTGGTGGTGATTCACCAGGTGTCGCCCATCTTCGTCGACTTCGCGGCGCCGGAGCAATACCTGGGCGCCATCCGCCGTGTGGCCGGCGAGGGCCGCAAGCTGGCCGTGCGCGTGGAATCGCAGGACGATCCCGGCCGCGCCGCCAACGGCTATCTGGCGGTGATCGACAACACGGTGGACGCCGCCACCGGCACGATTCATCTGAAGGCGACTTTTGAAAACGCCGACCGCATGCTGTGGCCGGGGCAGTTCGTCACTGCCACGTTGACGCTCGATACCATCCAGAATGCCGTGGTGGCGCCGGCCGAAGCCGTGCAGAGCGGCCAGCAAGGATACTTCGTGTACGCCGTCAAGGCGGATAACCACGTGGAAATCCGCCCGGTGACGACGGGCCGAGCCTGGGGCGCCAAGGTGGTGATCGAGAGCGGCCTTCGGCCAGGCGAGACGGTAGTTACCGATGGGCAGATGCGGATCTTCCCCGGCGCGCAGATCGTGCCGGTGGATCCAGCCAAGCTGGGAACGGGGCCACTGTGAACCTGTCTCGCCTCTTCATCGATCGCCCGATCATGACGGCGCTGCTGTGCTTCGCCATCCTGCTGTTCGGGACGGTGGCGTTTCGCGCGCTGCCAGTGGCCGCGCTGCCCAGCGTCGACTACCCCACCATCCAGGTGACCGCGGCGTTGCCTGGCGCGAGCCCGGAGACCATGGCATCCTCGGTCGCCACGCCGCTCGAACGCGAGTTCTCCACCATCGCCGGCATTCAATCGATGAACTCGGTGAATTCGCAGAGCAGCACCGCGATCACCGTGCAATTCACGCTGGACCGCAGCATCGACGCGGCTTCGCAGGATATCCAGGCTCACATCGCGGCGGCCGGCGGGAGACTGCCTGCCACCATGCCGCGGCCGCCCTCTTATCAAAAGGTCAACCCGGCCGAGCAGCCCGTATTCTACCTGGCGCTGGTTTCCGACACCTTGCCGCTCTACACGGTGACCAATTACGCCGACGTTCTGCTGGCCCAGCGCATTTCCATGGTGAGCGGCGTGGCGCGCGTGCAGGTCTATGGCGAGCAGAAGTACGCCGTGCGCGTGCAGGTGGATCCCGACAAGCTGGCGGTCCACAACATCGGCATCGATGAAGTGCAGGCGGCGATCGCCTCCAGCAACACCAATCTGCCCACCGGCCGGCTGGACGGCGCCAAGCAGGCGTTCACCATCGAATCGAGCGGCGGCCTGCTCAATGCGGCGGCTTACCGGCCGATCATCGTCTCGTGGCGCGGCGGCGCGCCGGTGCGCCTGGACCAGCTCGCCAACGTGGTCGACGGGGTCGAAGACGACAAGCTGATTGCCTGGTACAACAACCGGCGCGGCGTAATGCTGGCCATCAACCGGCAGCCCGGCACCAACACGGTGGAGGTGGTCGAGAACATCAAGCGGCTGCTGCCGGAGTTCCAAAAGGAGATTCCTCCTTCGGTGAAGCTTTCGGTGGCGTTCGACGCTTCCGAGTCCGTGCGGCAGTCGATTCACGACGTGGAATTCACGCTCACCCTGGTGGTGTGCGTGGTGGTGCTGGTGATCTTCCTGTTCCTGCGCAACATTTCGGCGACGTTGATTCCCGGCGCCGCGGTTCCCTTCTCCATCATCGGCACCTTCGCGGCGATGTACCTGCTGGGCTACAGTTTGAACAATCTCTCGCTGATGGCGCTCACGCTTTCGGTGGGCTTCGTGGTGGATGACGCGATCGTGATGCTGGAAAACATCGTGCGTCACATGGAGATGGGCAAGTCGCGGATGGAAGCCGCCATCGCGGCTTCACGCGAGATCGGTTTCACCATTCTCTCGATGACATTCTCGCTGGTCGCGGTGTTCATTCCAGTGCTGTTCATGGCGGGAATCGTGGGCCGGCTGCTGCACGAGTTTTCGGTCACCATCGTGGTGGCGATTCTGATTTCGGGTTTCGTTTCGCTGAGCCTGACGCCGATGCTGGGCAGCCGGTTTCTGCGATCGGAACGCGAGACGCGCCACGGCATCCTTTACCGCGTGCTGGAAGGCGGCTTCAACGCGATGGCGCGCTGGTACGAAGTGACGCTCGGGATCGCCATGCGGTTGCGGCTGGTGACGCTGGCGGTCGCGGTGTTGATGCTGGTGGGCACGGTCTACTTGTTCAAGACCATGCCGACGGGCTTCATTCCATCGCAGGATTCGGATTTCTTTTTCGGCATCACGCTGGGGCCGCAGGATATTTCATTTGAGAACATGGCGCGCCACCATCGCGCCATTTCGGAAATCATCCGCGCCTACCCGGGCGTCGCGGATGTGGGCTCGTTCGTGATCGGCGGCAATCAGGCGTTCTTCTTCGCCAACATGAAGCCCCGCGCCCAGCGCGCGCTTTCGGTCGACCAGACGATTGAAGGGCTGCGTCCGCGGGTGATGGCCGTGCCGGCGCTCTTTACGTTCATCCAGAACCCGCCGCCGATCACCGTGGGCGGCCAGTTCGGCGCATCGGCCTATCAGCTCACCATGCAGAGCCCCAGCCTGAAGGACCTATACGAGTGGGCGCCGCGGCTCACCGCCAAAATGAGCCAGATCCCCGGTTTCGTCGATGTCACCAACGACCTGCAGGTGGCCGCGCCGCAATTGATGGTGGATATCGACCGCGACCGCGCGCTGTCGTTAGGGGTGACGGCGCAGCAGGTGCAGGACGCACTGTACAGCGCCTTCGGCCAGCGCCAGGCGTCGGTGATCTACGCGCCCGCCGACCAATACGAGGTGATTCTCGAGCTCGACAAGCAATACCAGCGCACGCCGGATGCGCTGTCGCGGCTCTACATACGTTCGTCGCAGGGATCGCTGGTGCCGCTCGATGCGGTCACCCGCACGCACCAGCAGACGGGCGCGCTCAACATCAACCACTTCGGCCAGTTGCCGGCGGTGACCGCGTCGTTCAACCTGCGGCCGGGCTTTTCGCTGGGGCAGGCCGCGGAAGAAGTGGACAAAGCCATCCTCGATCTGCGCATGCCCTCCACCATCTCGACCGGCTTCCAGGGAACCGTGAAGGAGTTTCAGAATTCCTTCCGCAATCTGACGCTGCTGCTGATCGTCGCCATTCTGGTGATTTATATCGTGCTGGGCGTGCTGTACGAGAGCTTCATTCACCCGATCACGATTCTCTCCGGTTTGCCATCGGCCGTATTCGGCGCGCTGCTCACGCTGCTGATATTCGGCAAGGAGCTCGACCTCTACGCGTTTGTCGGCATCATCATGCTGTTCGGCGTGGTGAAGAAAAACGCCATCATGATGATCGACTTCGCGATTGGCAAGCGCAAAGAAGGGCTATCGGCCGAGCAAGCCATCTGGCAGGGCTGCATGCGGCGCTTCCGGCCCATCATGATGACGACGGTGGCGGCGCTGTTCGGCACGCTGCCCATCGCGCTCGGCTACGGCGAAGGCGGCGACGCGCGCCAACCGCTGGGCCTGGCGGTGGTGGGCGGCCTGCTGGTCAGCCAATTCCTCACGCTCTACATCACGCCGGTGATCTACGTGTACATGGAGCGGTTGAGCGGCCAGCGGGCGGGCGCGGCGGTGCCAAGGGAAGCAACGGCGACGACCTGAAGCTGGCGATCGCCCGGACTTCGACCGGCAGATTCGGTTCTATCGAAAGGACCGCTCCCTATGGTCGCGGCTCCGTTTGGAGGGGTGCCAGCTAGTCCCGCTCAAACGCCGCGGCGGACAACCTCTCTTTCGCACCACAATTTCTGTCGGGCGTAGCCAGCTAAGTTAGAATGCGCCTTTCGCTTCAGGGATCACTACGGCGGGCAGGGCAGATGCAACAGGTTGCTGTGTCTTGCGGAACTTTTTTCGTAGGCCCACGAACCTGACTTCCAGTCCCCAGTAGGAAGCCGAAGCAACCGCAAGTATAACTACAAGGTTGACTGGGAACGGAGTGGAAATTGGGGCGCGCGAATGAAATGGGTTCAGGAATAGCTCCTGCCATAAGTAGAGCGAATAACTGAGCTTGCCGATTAGAACAAATGGCGCAGAATTGAGGACCCGGCCTGCCACTCCCGAGGGAATAAACACGAGCCGTGCTACGCATAGCGTCAACAGAGAATTCGTGATCATTCCGAAGTAGGTAGGAATAGCGTCAAGCAGGGCGATGAGGAGCAAGGTAAGAAGTAGAATCCGGCTGTCAGACAGGAGCTTCGAGGAGATGATTACGGTTCGAATCTTGCGAGCCCCAATCGCGAGCAAGCATCCCATCGCAATTGGGCCGCAAACGAACGGGAAGGCGTTATCCGGCAGATTGGCGCCGGTGAGCCGGCTGACAGCATAAGCGAGCTGGCTGGCGAATATTGCGACGACCGCTACCACCGCGCATGTCCTCGGCTTAGCATTCTTTGTAACCAGCGGCCACAGCAGGTAAAACTGCTCCTCGACCGACAGTGACCAGAGATGACCAAGCACCCAAACGCCCAATGGGGCAAAGTCGACCGTGTACGTCAAGACGTACAACCAGAACCAAGATGGTACGGGCGTAACACCGAAGATACTTAGGAGCGCTACGCAGCCAACGAATAGAAAGAAGGCCGGGAGGATTCTCAACGCACGACGAATGTAGAAACTTCTCAGTGAGATACTGCCGGACTGAGAGCGCTCGCTGAGTAGGAGGGTAGTGATGAGAAATCCAGAGATGATAAAAAAGGTGCGTACTCCCAGATCTGCGTGCAGACACAAGGCGCTAAAGGCAAACGAATGGGGGCCGACTTTGATTGCATGTCCTGCCAGGACAAGCGCGATTGAGATAGCGCGAAGACCGTCGAGTGAGGGGATGTCGTCCCTGTGGACAGCCAGTCCAGTCGTGCTCATGACACATCCCATTCTCACACAGTCCCAAGGTTTGGGCTTCAGCCCCTGCGGGCTCAGAAAAGCCCCAGCGGCTAAAGCCATTGGCTACCGATGTGTTGCGGCACGGCTGAAGCCGGTGCCCTGATACAAAGCTAGCCGCGGAGTCTCCACTCGCCGAGTTGGCACTCGACCTACCCCCCGCTTTCCAGCGGCCACTGCGACAGCACCCACTCCAGGGCTTCGGCGGGGGTGCGGAGGCGGTGTTCTAATTGGGCGTCTTCGACGGCGGAAAGAATCTCGCCGAAGCGCGGGCCGGGGCGGAAGCCGGCGGCGATCAGGTCGGCGCCGGTGATCAGCGGGGCGGGTTTGATCTCGTCGGCAGCGCTCATCTCCTCAAACTTGCGCTTCACCAGGTCGTAGTTTTCTAGATGACCGCTGCTGGCGAGGCAATCCAAGCGGTGCAGCTCGAGGTGCTCGTCGAAGCGGGGCAGGCGCATTAGGCGCTTGAGGGTGCTCTCTTTCATGCGGCCCACGTCCTTGAAGTGCATGTGATGCGCCACCAGCGATTCCACCTGCGCGGCGTCATCGCGAGAAAAACGGAGGCGGGTGAGGATCGCGCGGGACATTTCGACGCCTTTCTCGACGTGGCCGTCGAAGCGGATGCGGTCCGCCACGCGGAACACGGGTGGCTTGCCCACGTCGTGCAGCAGCGCGCCCAGGGCCAGCGTCGGCGTGGCGCGATCAAGTTTTTCGAGCAGCAGGCGGGTGTGGGTCCAGACGTCGCCTTCGGGGTGATACTCGGGCGGCTGCTCGACGCCGTGCATGGCGGTCACTTCGGGCAGCAGCACGGCGAGCAGGCCGCTTTCGTCCAACAGGTCCAGGCCATAGGCGGCGCCGCCTTCAGTGAGGATGCGGACCAACTCATCGCGCACGCGCTCGGCCGAGACTCGCGCAATCAGGGCAGCGTGGCGGCGGATGGCTGCGAAGGTGGCTTGCTCGATTGTGAATCCCAGACGGGCGGCGAAGCGCACGGCGCGCAGCAGGCGCAGATGGTCCTCGCGAAAGCGGGCGTCTGGATCGCCGATGGCGCGGATCAGCCGGGCGTCGAGATCGGCACGGCCCCCGACGTAATCCAGCACTGTGAAGTTGGCAGGCGAGTTGGCAGGCGAAAGCGCCTGCCCCACATTGTCGGCGTCAGTGTCGCCACCGACGGGCATCGCGAGGTTGGCAGGCGAAATCCGCATCGGACCCGAAAACCGGGGCACCTGCCCCACGTTGCCGGTGGCGGCATGGCTGAAGTTGGCAGGCGAAAGCGCCTGCCCCACGGTGTCGGCATGGCCCTCGACCACGTCCATCATGAGGCCGTTGATGGTGAAGTCGCGGCGCAGCACGTCGGCCTTCGGATCGGTTTCAAAGTGCACGGCGGTGGGCCGGCGGCCGTCCTCATATTCGTGGTCGTTACGGAAGGTGGCGACTTCCACCTGCGCGAAGGCGTCGCGCACCAGAACCACGCCGAAGTGCGCGCCGACCAGGCCGGAGTGGGGGAACAGGTCCATGATGCGGTCCGGCCGCGCGTCGGTCGAGATGTCGAAATCCTTGGGGCTCGCCCCGAGCAGCAAATCGCGCACGCAACCGCCGACGAGCCAGGCCTGGTGCCCGGCGGAGCGCAGCCGTGCGATGACCTGGCGCGCCAGCGATTCCGCCTGGGATTGCGGCATTTCAACCTCCTCCACCCTATGCTAATATGCCGCGGCCGCGGCGCCACCCGGAGGCTGTGGTACGCTACGGCTTCATGCAGGAAGAGAGGGGTGCGCCGCGGGTGCGGCGGAATGCCTCGATCCAGGCGTCCGCGATTTGCCTTTGCGCGCTGTATGCCGCCGTAACGTTTACAGTGATGGCAAGGGCGACGCTGCGGGGGAGTTCCTTCGAGCAACTGGAGCCATATCAAACAACCGACTCCTTTCTGCGGGTGCTGGATGCGCCTCATCCCGGGTTGCTCGTCGAAAACAGCTTGCGGAGATACGCTCCGGACCAGCGTCTCTTGTTCGTCGGACCGGCGGGCGAGCCTTCCACTCTACGGGTGTACTACACGATCTCGCATCTGGCGTATCCGCGGCCGGTCGCGGCAATCTTCTGTGGCGAACCCGGTAAGAGCCGCACTTCCGCAGTAGAAAGAGTGCCCCGTACCGCCGAAATTGGCGGGCTGATCTTCTTTGAGACCGATCCCGGTCCCTGGGCGGCTGGCGGAACCCGAGTGACATCCAGACTCTCTATCTCACCTTATAAGGGCGCGGACCCATGGGAATCTTTCTGTCGTTAGTCGCCCTCTCGATCGCCTTTGTGGGAGGCCTCGGGGTAGTCTTGCTGTTGCGCTCGCATGAATCGAAGCCTGACATTTGCGGAGTCTGCGGGACCGCACTCGTATTAGGAGCGGGCCTGGTCTCATTATCTTCGTTCTGTCTGGGATTTCTGATCCAGGGCGTACCGCTGCGCTGCGGGGTGACTGCCATTTGCCTGGGTGCGGCAGGCTACGCGTGGAAGAGGCGCAACTGGGCGTTGCCAGCTTTTCCCGGACTCCGCCGATTCACCGCTCCCCAGGCGATCGTGATTGCGCTGGTCGCCGCTCAAATGGGTTTCGTAACCTGGCTTGCGTTGTACCGCGAAAGCCTGGGGTGGGACGGGTTGTTCAACTGGGAATCGAAAGCTAGAGTCGCGTTCTTGAACGGCGGGGCGATCCCGCTCCAATACTACACGAGCAACTATGACTTCTTTCACAGGAGTTATCCGCCTCTGGTGCCTTTGCTCGAAGCCTGGATCTATGGCTTCCTGGGCCGCATGGATCAAAGTACGATCAAACTGATCGGCCCGTATTTCTATCTGGCGGTAACGCTGCTTCTGCTTTCCGTGGCAAACCGGACCAGACAGTGGCGCTGGTCCGGGATCTTCGTGCTCCTCCCGTTCCTGCTGGTGCCGGCGTTGGCGATGGGTCAAGGCAGCGCCTCTTCCGGCTACGTCGATTTTCCGCTCTCGGCGATCTACGTGTGTGGGGTGGTGCACTGCGCGGAATACTGGCGAACCCGATCCATGGAATCGGCTCGGCTGCTGGGTTTGAGCGCCGCGCTGCTTCCGTTCACCAAGGCAGATGGCATCGTCCCGCTCTTGTGCCTCGCGGTTGCAATCGCCCCTCTGGTTGTGAGGGAGCGGAACTGGAAACTGGGGGCTTGGGCAATCCTTCCCGGGTTTGGGGTGTGGCTGGGTTGGTCGGCATTCTTGAGCAGCGTGGGGGTGCAGCGTGAAGCGGATTTCGCGGGTTTCACGCCGGCGATCTTCCTATCTCATGTGGACCGGGCCGGGCCGCTGCTGGTTTGGACGCTGGAAGAACTGACCGCCTTGAGACGTTGGAGCCTGCTGTGGCCGCTGGCGGCGGCAGCGCTGTTTTATCTCATCCGAGACAGAGAGAAATGGCGGTGGTATCCTTGGACCGCAACGGTATGTTTGCCGCTGTTGCTGTATCCGTGTGTCTTCTTCTTCAGCGCCTGGGACCCGGTTGAGGCGCACGTCAAAATCTCGCTTCCCCGTCTGTTCGTACATGTCGCATCGGCTGCCGCGCTGATGGTTGGAGTCGTGTTGGTGGAAGCAATGACGCCGGGAGAGAGATCCCGTTCAGCGCGTTAACCCGACCCGCCGCGGAATTCGAGACCGCCGGCAGGATAGGGCCAGCGCGCCAGGCGATTCTGCCTGGGATTGGGGCATTTCAACCCCTCCACCCTATGCTAATATGTTGGAGCCGAGCTCCACTTGGGGGCGGGGAAACCAGTTTGGGGCGCAGTCCCACGTAGGACAGATCGCTTTCCAGTTCCAACCCGTCAGCACCTCGCAGGCGTGTTCAGAATGCGCCAAAGCCCCTTCGGCCAAGCGGGGAGAGACCCATTCAGTGACCAACCAGCAACGTCCGGCGGCGGTGAAAGTCGTGGTCGCCACCACCGTGATGCTGTCCTTTATCTCGTTCTGGCGGGCCGCGGCGATCGTCCTGAGCGATCTGGCGAGCTCAGCCTACTACGTGGGCGGCATCGCCGAACAGGCCATCGGCAAAGCGGCGCCGTGGTTCATCCTGTCGATCATGCTGTTCTCCTACGCGGTGCGCGCCATCTACATCGAGAGCTGCTCGATGTTCGTGCGCGGCGGCGTGTACAAAGTGGTGCACGAGGCGATGGGCGGCACGCTCGCCAAGTTTTCGGTGTCGGCGCTGATGTTCGATTACGTGCTGACCGGCCCCATCAGCGCGGTGAGCGCGGGGCTATACCTCGGCGGCCTGATCAATGAAGTCGGCCCGCGGCTCGGGATGCCCAACCTGCACGTCAACCCGCCATATTTCGCGGCGGTTTTTGCGGCGGCGGTGACGGTGTATTTCTGGCGCAAGAATATCATCGGCATCCATGAATCGAGCGAGAAGGCCCTGCGCATCATGCAGATCACCACGGTGATGGTGGTGATCCTGATCGTCTGGTGTATCGTCACCATTTTGAAGAACGGCTACCAGCCGGTGCCGCTTCCCATACCCGCCAACATCAAGTTCAGCCCGGAGGCATTGGGCTGGCTGAAGGGGACGGTGGCGCCCTCGATCACCGTCATCGCCGTGATGATCGGCCTGGGGCATTCGCTGCTGGCCATGAGCGGCGAGGAGAGCCTGGCGCAAGTGAACCGCGAGATCGCGCATCCCAAGCTGAAGAACCTGGAACGCGCGGGCTTCGTGATCTTCATCTACAGCATGATGTTCACTTCGCTGGTTTCGTTTTTCGCGGTGATGATCATCCCGGACCGAGCGCGCCAGGGGTTTCTGGACAACCTGATCGGCGGGCTCTCGATGTTCCTGGTGGGGCCGGTTTCGGTGCGCCTGCTGTTTCATGGCTTCGTGGTGCTGGTGGGCACGCTGATCCTGGCGGGCGCGGTGAACACGGCCATCATCGGCTCGAACGGCGTGCTGAACCGCGTGGCGGAAGACGGCGTGCTGCCCGACTGGTTCCGGCATCCGCACAAGAAGTTCGGCACCACTTCGCGGCTCATCAACGTGATCGTGGGGCTGCAACTGGTCACCATCCTGATCAGCCGCGGCGATGTCTACATGCTGGGCGAAGCTTACGCCTTCGGCGTGGTGTGGAGCTTTGCCATGAAGGCGCTTTCGGTGCTGGTGCTGCGCTACAAGCAGCCCGGAGAACGCGAATGGAAGGTGCCGCTGAATTTCCATATCGGCAAAACGGAGATCCCGCTGGGCCTGATGGCGATCACGGTGGCGCTTTTCGGCCTGGCCATCATCAACGTGCTGACCAAGAAGGTGGCGACCATTTCCGGCGTGAGCTTCACCATAATCTTCTTCATCGTCTTCGAGCTGTCCGATATCTACAACCGGAAACGCAGGGCGGCGCATGGGGAGGAGATGGAGAAATTCCGACTGGATACGCGCGATGATCTGAGCGCGGGCTCGGTCGGCGTGCGGCCGGGCAACGTGCTGGTAGCGGTGCGAAATCCTCACCGGCTGCAGCATCTGGCGCGGATTCTGCACAAGACCGACACGCGCAGGATGGACATCGTGGTGCTTTCGGTGCGCCAGGTCACCCAGGCGGCCTCCGGCGAGCACCCGCTCGATACCGGGCAGATTTTTTCCGAAGCCGAGACCAATGTATTCAGCCACGTGGTGACGCTGGCGGAAAAGGCCGGCAAGCATGTGGAACTGATGGTGGTGCCGGGCACGGACCCTTACGAGGCGGTGGTGCAGACGGCGGCGCGGCTACGCAGCTCGCGCATCGTGATGGGGCTATCGCCCAAGCTGACACCGCCCGAGCAAGGCGCGCTGGTAGGCAACTATTGGGAGCAGTTGCCGGAACCGCGGCCGTCCCTTTCGCTCGAGATCGTGCTGGAAAACGAGAAGGACGTAGTGTTCTTCAACCTGGGCCCGCACCCGCCGCGCCTCTGGCCCGAGGACGTCGCGCTGGCGCACAAGCTGTGGCTCGAGCTGAGTTGCATGGGCCCGGGATCGAAGCTGCACCATCGCGACGTGATCGGCGTGGCGCTGCGGCGGATGAGCGACGAGTTTCATTCCGAGCGCAAGGAAGAAGTGGTGGGCGACGTGCTGCGCGAACTGGGCAACGGGCATTCCGAGGGGTCAGGCTCGAACGGCGCTCAGCCGAAGTGAGCTGCTGAAAATGCCTCTGGCCCCTTTACGCCCATGTCCTGGAACGCGTGGGACAATGGACCCATGGACGTGCTCACCACGCTTTATGAGTTAAAGGACAAGTCCGCCAGGCTCGGCGAGGACGATCGAGCGTTTGTGCTTCGGGCGATATCCGTCCATGAGGACGCAGCGAGGCAACTGAACCAGCAAGAGATCCAGAGGGTTGAGGAGCTGGGTCGCAAAACGGGAGGGGTAAGGGCCGCGTGTGCCCACCTGAACACGGCTCCTGTTTTTGAAAGCGGCGAGGAAACCGGCGAGAAGGAATGCGTCGTGTGCGGTCATCGATCCTGGGTCAGGTAGCAGGGCGGTACCCTTAGGCATGGAACTCCAACGCCTACGAGTTGTCAGCACTTGGTACTTTGAAGCGGGCCATTCCCGATATCGCATCGAGGTCTATGAGCACGAGTCTCTTGGGACCTTTGGCTTCCACATCTTCGAGGGCGGCGATGGCGGAACTTACTGTCTCGTTGCGGGCGATTCGCGCTACGGCAGCGGCGTGGGACCGCAGTCGACGCCAGACGAAGCGCTTGCCGCAGCTGAAGACAGTGTCAAGCGAAGACTCACCTACCGAGGAAAGGGACAATAAGGAGCACATCAACGAAGACCGCCTATCGGCTCCTAGTCACGGTGAAAGGTAGATCGTACTCATATCCGCCGCAGAACACCCGAACTGTCGCCTCGCGCGCCAGACTGCTCGACTCGAAATACACATCGCCCTCGACGGATGCGCCGGGATCTACCACACCGTCCTGGAGCGCTTTCTGCAGCAGCAAGAGGGAATACTGAAAGGCGCCGTCACGCTCGATCTGAGCCATTTTGTCGATCTCCTGTCTTGCGACGGGGTCGGGTGAATCAATTCGAGCAATGGGATTCCCAGCTCCAGATGTAACGGTTGTTCGCTCCGTAGGGTAATAGCCCGGACTATAGTCTGCCGCCGCAGCCGCGAACTCGTACGAGACTCGACTGGGGTACTCGAAGAACAGTGTGTACTGCTTCGGCTTGACTACGCGCAGAAGAAACGTTTTCGGCCTTAGCTCCACGGGGGTGGCGCGGCTGTTGCTAATCCGCAGATGGCTGAAAAAGAAGGAGTGCCGCTCCAGCGATGCCTCCACCCGCAGACCCCCGCCGCTGACGCTCCTCGTCAAGGCGGAGTCCACAATCCCTGAGGCGGAATTGGCATCGTTTGGCGTCCAGGTGAAGACTGCGGCGGGGATCTCGGCCTTGGGAAGATAATCTGTCTCCGCGTTCCAGAGGAAACGGTCTTGCTTCTGGATCGACAACTTTGCAAACTTCGGGTCAATCTGGGAGAGGATCTTCTGCCGCTCAAGTAGGGGCAGCGCTGGAAACAGGGGATCGGCCATGACCTTCTTGGGGTCCGCCGAAAACCACCAGTTCGGAATCTGTGTCGCTTGGGACAACAGGAGACCGAAACCAAATACGGCGGCAGAGACCAGTTTCGGTGCAGAATTCAAAATGCGCATAAAACCACCTTGAGATCCACCAGGGCCGCAACCCCTATCGGATGGTACAACGACGCACCAGACCCAGCAAGCGCCAGCGAGGAAAGGAACGGGAACACGGCGGGCGAGCGAAGTCCCCCGTCGCCTTCTCGCGTCTAAGCCGGGCGTGCTTTTCCCTTGACATAGTAATCAAATTTGCTTACTCTGTGGACGTGACGGCGAGCGAGCTGAGGCGGAAGCTGGCGAAGCTGGGATGCACGTTCGAGCAGGGCACGCGGCACCTCGTCGTCATTTACAAGGGTAAGGCAACGGAAATGCCGCGCCACCCGGCGAAGGAACTCAAGACCGGGACGGTCCGCGGAATTCTCAAGCGATTGGGAATTGAGGACTTATAGAGATGAAGTATCCAGCGCTGTTCGAACCCGCCGAAGAGGGTGGTTTTGTCGTCACGTTCCCCGATGTGGGGGAGGCGATTTCCCAGGGAGACGACGAACAGGACGCTCTCGCTATGGCCAGGGACGCGCTCATCACGATGTTCGCTCACCTAATCCGGGAGGGCAAGCCGATCAAGCTTCCGAGTAACCCGAGGGGCCGCAAGTACCGCATGATCGAATTGCCCGCCATGGCCGCGCTCAAGACCGAACTCTACATCGCGTTCCAGGCGTCCGGCATGCGAAAAGCGGAACTGGCCCGGCGGTTGGGAATTCCAAAAACAACCGTGGACAGGCTGTTCGATTTTGCCAACCACACTCGCCTGGACCAGATTGAGGCCGCCTTCGCGGCACTCGGAAAGCGGATTGCGGTCGAAGTGAAGGACGCCGCCTGATCGCGGTGCGCGGCCAGGAGCGCCCGGACAATGTAACGACCGGGACGCGTTCCCGGATCCGGGCTTTTTCCCAACCTGCTAAAATAAACATTACCCACTCCCCGGAGGAACAGCCTAACTTGAGTACTGCAATCCTCGCCCTGGAAGACGGAACGGTCTTCGAGGGCCGGAGTTTTGGTGCGCCCGCCGAGCGCGCCGGCGAGGTCGTCTTCAACACCGCGCTCACCGGCTACCAGGAAGTATTCACAGATCCTTCCTACTCCGGCCAGATCGTCATCCTGACCAACCCGCAGATCGGCAATTATGGAACCAGCCGCGACGACAACGAAAGCCTGCGGCCTTACATCGAGGGGCTGGTGGTGCGCGAGTTTTCGGCCGTGGCGAGCAACTGGCGATCCGATACGGTGGCCGGAGAGTTCCTGAATGCGGGCGGCGTGCCCATCGTTTCGGATCTGGATACGCGCGCGCTGGTGCGCCATCTGCGCAGCCGCGGAGTGATGCGCGGGGTTCTCTCGGCGGTGGAATCGGACGCGCAAAAGCTGGTGGAGAAAGCCCGCTCGATTCCGACTATGGCCGGGCTCGATCTGGCCAGCTTGGTGAGCACGCGCGAACCATACGAATGGACCGCGCCGGTGGAACCGTGCTCGCCATCGCAGCGGATAGGCAAGCCGGCGGAGATCCGCTACCACGTGGTGGCGTACGATTTCGGCATCAAGCACAACATTCTGCGCCGCCTGGTGCAGGCCGGTTGCCGCGTCACGGTGGTCCCCTCGCTGACCTCGGCCGAAGATGTGCTCGCGCTCGCGCCCGACGGCGTCTTCCTCTCGAACGGCCCCGGCGATCCGGAACCGCTGGTCGCCCAGGTGGCCAACATTCGTAAGCTGATCGGCCGCAAACCGGTGTTCGGCATCTGCCTGGGCCACCAGTTGCTGGGCCTGGCCGTTGGCGGCAAGACTTACAAACTGAAATTCGGCCATCGCGGCGCCAACCACCCGGTGCGCAACGAGCTCACACAGAAAGTGGAGATCACGTCGCACAACCACGGCTTCGCGGTCGACCCCGATTCGCTCAACGCGAACGACGTGGAAATCACGCACTGGAATCTCAACGACCACACGCTGGAGGGCTTCCGCCATCGCCGGCATCCGGCGTTCTGCGTGCAGTATCACCCGGAGGCGGCGCCCGGCCCGCACGATTCGCACTACCTGTTCGACGAATTCACCAAGCTGATGCGCGAGAGCCAGCCGGGGGCGGGAAAATAACGGATGCCGCGACGCAACGATCTCCATCGCATCCTCATCATCGGCTCCGGCCCGATCGTGATCGGCCAGGCCTGCGAATTCGACTATTCGGGAACGCAAGCGGCCAAGGCGCTGCGGGCCGACGGCTTCGAAGTGGTGCTGGTGAATTCCAATCCGGCCACCATCATGACGGATCCCGACCTGGCCGATAAGACCTACGTCGAGCCGCTGACGGCTCCGTATCTGGAAGAGATCATCCGCCGCGAACGGCCCGACGCGCTGCTTTCGACCGTAGGCGGACAGACCGGATTGAACCTGGCGGTGGAACTGGCGGAGGCCGGGATACTGGAAAAATACGGCGTGGAGCTGATCGGCGCCAAGATCGACGCCATCAAGAAGGCCGAGGACCGGCTCCTGTTCAAGGATGCGATGCGCAAGATCGGCCTGGAAACGCCGGAATCGCAGCTCATCAACAGCTTGCAGCGGGGACAGGAGTTCGCGGCGCGGATTGGCTTCCCGTGCATCGTGCGGCCCAGTTTCACGCTGGGCGGCACGGGCGGCGGCATCGCGTACAACAAGGAAGATCTGGACGAAATTCTGGAACGCGGGCTGGCGCTTTCGCCGGTCCATGAGGTGCTGATCGAAGAGAGCGCGCTCGGCTGGAAGGAATTCGAGTTGGAGGTGATGCGCGATTTGGCCGACAACTGCATCATCGTCTGCTCGATCGAAAACTTCGACGCGATGGGCGTGCACACGGGCGATTCCATCACGGTGGCCCCGGCGCAAACGCTGACCGACCGCGAATACCAGATGATGCGCGACGCGGCGATCGCGTGCCTGCGCGAAATCGGCGTGGATACGGGCGGCTCCAATGTGCAGTTCGCCATCAACCCCGCCAACGGCCGGATGGTGATCATCGAAATGAACCCGCGGGTTTCGCGCAGCTCCGCGCTGGCGTCGAAAGCCACCGGATTCCCGATCGCCAAGATCGCCGCCAAGCTGGCGGTGGGCTACCGGCTGGACGAAATCTCGAACGACATCACGCGCAAGACGCCGGCCTGTTTCGAGCCCACCATCGACTACGTCGTCGTCAAGATTCCCAAGTGGGCTTTCGAAAAATTCCCCGGCGCGGATGCGACACTGGGCACGCAGATGAAGTCGGTGGGCGAGGTGATGGCCATCGGCCGCACCTTCAAACAGGCGCTGTGGAAGGGCATCCGCAGCCTGGAGACCGGCAAGGCTTTCGGCTCGGAAAAATTCGACCCGGCGCTGGTGGCGCAGAAGCTGATCACGCCCACGCCCGATCGCCTGGGCTACGTCCGCTTCGCCATGGCCAATGGCTACAGCGTGGAAGATATCCAGGAGATGACCTCCATCGACCCGTGGTTTCTGCGGCAGATGAAAGAGGTGGTGGATTTCGAAGGCGGGCTGCGCGAGGCCACGCTCGACGGCGCGCCCGCCGCCCTGTTCCGCCGCGCCAAGCGGTACGGCATCTCGGACGCGCAGCTTGCGAAAACCTGGAGCGTGGACGAGCAGGCGGTGCGGAGCCGGCGCAAGACACTGGGCGTGGCCGCCGTGTTCAGCCGCGTGGATACGTGCGCCGCGGAATTCGAAAGCTTCACGCCGTACCTTTATTCGAATTACGAAAGCGCGTGCGAGGCCGAGCCTTCCAGCCGCAAGAAAGTCGTCATCCTGGGCAGCGGGCCGAACCGCATCGGGCAGGGGATTGAGTTCGACTACTGCTGTTGCCACGCGTCTTTCGCGTTGCAGGAAATGGGCGTCGAATCGATCATGGTGAATTGCAACCCGGAGACCGTTTCGACCGACTACGACACCAGCGACCGGTTGTACTTCGAACCACTGACGCTCGAAAATGTTTTAAACATCTGCGACACCGAGAAACCGGATGGCGTGATCGTGCAGTTTGGCGGCCAGACGCCGCTGACGCTGGCGTTGCCGCTCCAGCGGCTGGGGATTCCGATCATCGGAACCAATCCGCAGAACATCGACCTGGCGGAGGACCGCAAACTTTTCGGCAAGCTGCTCGACGAGCTGGGCATTCCCTGCCCCGCCAACGGGACCGCGACCAATGCCGAGGAAGCTTGCGCGGTGGCGCGGCGACTGGGCTTCCCGGTGCTGGTGCGGCCCAGCTATGTGCTGGGCGGCCGCGCCATGGTGATCGCCTACGACGAAGAGATGGTGCGGCAGTACATGCGCGAGGCCGTGACGTTCTCCCAGGACCGCCCGGTGCTGATCGACCGGTTCCTCGAAGACGCCACGGAGGTGGATGTGGATGCGCTCGCCGATTCGGGCGGCGGAGTTCTGATCGCGGGCATCATGGAGCACATCGAGGAGGCCGGCGTGCACTCCGGCGACAGCTCGTGCGTGCTGCCGCCGCAATCGCTTGCGGAGCAGAATATCCGCACCATCGAAGACTACACCGTGCGGCTGGCCAGGGCGCTGAACGTGATCGGCCTGATGAACGTGCAGTATGCGATTCAAAACGGCACGGTATACGTGCTGGAGGTCAATCCGCGCGCGTCGCGCACCGTGCCTTACGTCAGCAAGGCTACCGGCGTGCCGCTGGCCAAGATCGCGGTGGGGCTGATGTGGGGCCGCAAGCTGGAGGATTACGCGCACCTCACGGGCGGAGCGACGTCGGGCACATTGACGGTGCCGCAGGTGTTCGTCAAATCGCCGGTCTTCCCGTTCAACAAGTTTCCCGGCGTGGACCCGGCGCTGGGCCCGGAAATGCGATCCACCGGCGAGGTGATGGGGGTGGGCGTCAATTTCGGTGAGGCCTTCCTGAAGGCGCAGATCAGCGCCGGCAGTCCGCTGCCGGAAAAGGGCGCGGTGTTCATCAGCGTCAACGATCATCACAAAGCGGATGCCGTGGACGTGGCGCGACGATTCGCCGGACAGGGATTCCAACTGGTGGCGACGCGCGGCACGGCGGCTGCACTGCGCGGCGCCGGGCTCACCTGCAAGACCATCTTCAAGGTGAACGAAGGGCGGCCGAACGCGGTGGACCTGCTGAAAGGCGGCGGCGTGCAACTGGCGATCTACACGACCACCGGCGCGCCCGCGTTTCTCGACGAGAAGGCCATCCGGCGAAACGCGGTGATGTCGCGCGTCCCCTGCATCACCACCATGAGCGGCGCCCGCGCCGCCGCCGATGCCGTGGCCGCCCGTTTGCGGGATCCCATCCGCGTCTGGAGCCTGCAAGAGATTCACGAAGCCAAGAAAACGGTTGTGTGAGCGGCGTCGCGTCTGGCTGTGAGACACTGAAAACTGTGAGCGACCACAAGAGTGTCACGCTAAGACGCGACAAGGAGACCGCCAAAGCCAAGGAGCGGTTCCTCAATCGCGTCCGCAGCGCGCCGGATCTGGGCACGCGCGGCGTAATTCGCTGGTCGCGGGACGAGATGCACGAGCGTTGAATTCGGGCGCGTGGCGCGGGCAGTCCTGCCTGCCATGTCGAGAGTCATCTCGACATTTCTTTTCTTTGTTGGCGCGGGCGACACTCTGTCGTCGCCAAGAAAAGTCGCCACGACTGGCGACTCTGCAGGCAAGACTGCCCGCGCCACGGATTTTCCGACAAAAGTTCTGAAACTCTGAAATTATTGTAGACTCAATACATGGGTTTATTTCATCGGAGCGGCGGTTACACGATCTTCATTCCCGAGATCGATGCCGAGCACCGGACAATGTTCCGGCTGGTTGACGAATTGGCGACGGCTCTGGACTCGGGCACGCCCCGGGCGCGCAACGAGGCGCTGCAGTCGATCGTTTCGCAGATGCAACTTCACTTCGCACACGAAGAGCGCTTGATGCGGGACAGCCGTTATGACGCGTTCGCGTGGCATAAAGGGCAGCACGATGGCGCGCGCCGCCAGGCGAAGCGGTTTATCAAGCGCATCGAGGAAGGCGACCGGAAGGCCGGAGCCGAAATGCTCCAGTACCTGGCGGGCTGGCTGCAGAATCACATACCAGTGACCGACCGGATGATGGCCGCCTATTTACGCAACTTCGAGCGCCGCCGGGCGGCGTAGCAAGAGTGGCGCAGGCCCCCGGCCTGCGCGTCGCTTCAGTCCAGCCTGGTGGCGACGAAGAAGGTCCGCCCTTCGCCCAATTGGCCGGCCATGCCCAGGTCGCCGGCATCGTAACAGAGCAGCTCGCCGAAGCCGGCCGCCGCGAGGGCGTCCGAAATCTCATCGGGCGAGTAACAGCGCTCCTCGACCGTCACATCCGACCGCTGCCACGCGCCTTCGAGCAGGCGGAACATGGTGACCGTGATGCGCGCGATGCGGGAGTGGGAGTCGAAGGCGGCGCCGGTGATGGTGAGCAGGTGGTCGTCGCGCACCAGCGCGAAGGATTCGCCCCAGCGCGTCTGGTAGGCTTCGTCGAGGAGCATGTCGAAGGCCAGCAGGCCTCCCGGGCGGAGGGCGGCGGCGATGTTCCGGAAGGCGGCCTCGATCGCCGCCGGTTCCAGCAGGTGGTTGAGCGAATCGAAAGTGGAAACGGCGGCGTCGCAGGCGCCGGGCAGGTGGAAGCTCGCGGCATCGGCCAGGGTGAACTCCGCCGCGGGCGCGTTGGCGCGGGCGTAGGCCAGCATCTCCCGCGAAACGTCGAGGCCGGTGACGCGGAAGCCGCGCGCGGCGAGCAGCGCCGCCAAATAGCCGGTACCGCAGCAGACATCCAGAATGCGCGCCTTCGGCGGCAGGCGGTCGAGCCAGATGCGCTCCAGGATTGGGAAGGCCGCGGAGTGAAATTCCTCGCTCCAGTAGCGGTTGTAGAACCAGGCGAAATCGTCGTAGCAGGCCACAATCCCCGAACCCCCTTCAGCATGGCATACTGAAAGCTCAATGCGAATGTCACTGTGGATTGCCTTGGTCGCGGCCGGTGCGGTGGCGCTGGCCGGGTGCTCCTCGTCGAGAGAACCCAAGAAAGATCAGCCGGCCGCGGATGCGCCGGCGTCACAGCCCGCGCCGCAACAGGAAGCCGCCGCGCCGCAAAAACAGGAGGCGCCGGCCTCGTTTCAGGTGCGCGCGCCCGCCACTTTCAACGTGACCTTCGACACCACCAAGGGCCCGGTGGTGGCAGAGGTTCATCGCGATTGGGCGCCCATTGGCGCCGATCATTTTTACGAACTGGTGAAGTCCGGCTACTTCGATGGCGCCCGCTTTTTCCGCGTGGTGCCGAACTTCATCGTGCAATTCGGCATTGCCGGCGATCCGGCGGTGACGCGCAAGTGGAAGGAATCCAACCTGAGAGACGATCCGGTGCTGCGGCACAATCTGCGCGGCACGCTGGTCTACGCCACGGCGGGGCCGAACACACGCACCACGCAGTTGTTCATCAACCTGGTGGACAACACGCAGTCGCTCGACGGCCAAGGCTTCGCGCCGTTCGGGACGGTGACTTCGGGAATGGACGCGGTGGACACGATTTACCCCGGCTATGGCGAAGCGCCCCAACAGCCTCTCATCGAAAGCCAGGGCAACGCGTACCTGCAGCCGCAGTTCCCCAAGCTGGACTACATCCGCAAGGCCACCATTCAGTGATATAGTAGTCGGTGCCCCGATCAGAAGGGGACCAGGAAGTTACTAATACAGGGTCAAATTAGAACGACGCGGCCCGGCGGAGGCAAATGCTTCCGCCGGGTTTGTCATTTATGCGCGGGCCGGCCAGCCTGCTGCGAGGCCGCACTCGGTAGGACAGACGATCGCTTTCCGTCGTCTGTCGCGCGTCGCCAGGGAACCGCTTGACAGACGACTAGAGGCGATCGTCTGTCCTACCTCGCGCCTTTCTTTCGGTACCCCACCTTCTCCAGTTCTTCTTTGGCCACTTCGGCCGTGTTGGCGTGGATCGTTACGGTATCTTCCACGCTCTGGGCGTAGCCGCCGGCGAGCACGATGGCGACGGGAACTCCCTCTTCGAGCGCCGCGCGGATCACCAGCCGGTCGCGTTCGCGCAGGCCGTCGACGGTCAGCGAGAGGCCGCCTAGCTGGTCCCCGAAAAACGGGTCGGCCCCCGCCACGTAGAGGATCAGCTCCGGACGGAACATCTTGAGAGCGGGGCGGTACCCGCTGCCGAGGCGGTTCAGGTATTCGTCGTCGGCCACGCCATCGTCCAAGTCAATGTCGAGGCTGGAGGGCGGTTTATAGGCGGGGTAGTTGTTGTACTGGTGAATCGAGAGCGTAAACACCGAAGCATCGCCGGCGAAGATGGCCGCAGTGCCGTTGCCGTGATGGACGTCGCAATCGACCACCATGGCGCGCTCGATGAGCCCATCGCGCTGCGCGCGCCGCACGGCGACGGCGATATCGTTGATGGCACAGAATCCTTCGCCGTGATCCGGGCAGGCATGGTGAAAACCGCCGCCCAGGTTGTAACCGATGCCGTCATCGAGGGCCAGCCGCGCCGCCAGCATGGAACCGCCGGCCGCCAGCCAGAAGCCTTCCACCAGGTGGCGCGAGTAGGGAACTTCCAGTTGCAGAATCTCCTGATAGCTGAGGGTGCCGTTGGAGAGTTTTTCGATCCACGCGCGGTCGTGCGCCAGCAGCAGGTCTTCGTCGGCGGCCGGCGCCGGAGTGACGAAGTCCTCTTTCACCGCAAACCGCGTCCACAGCATGCGGTCGTGCAGCCACTTAAACTTTTTCGAAGGGAAGACGTGATCGCCGAAGTGCAGGTCGTAACGTTCGTGATAGACCAGACGGAACGGCAGCATAGCCGCCTCCCTAGCCGGCATTCTCCGATTGCAGAGCCGTCACCACGGCCACGTTGAAAATATCTTCCGCGGAACAGCCGCGCGAAAGGTCGTTGGCGGGCTTCGCGAGGCCTTGCAGAAAGGGCCCGATGGCCATGGCGCCGCCGAGCCGCTCCACCAGTTTGTAGCCGATATTGGCCGCTTCGAGATTGGGAAACACCAGCGTATTGGCGCGGCCGGCCACCGGCGAGCCGGGCGCCTTGGATCGGCCGACGACTTCGGAGACCGCGGCATCGGCTTGCAGTTCGCCATCCACGTTCAAATCCGGCGCGCGGGCCTTGGTGATGCTCAGCGCCTCGACAATTTTGTCGACCGCCTCGCCCTTCCCGCTTCCCTTGGTGGAAAAGCTCAGCAGCGCCACTCTCGGCTCCGCGTTCAGCAGCACGCGCGTCGTCTCCGCCGTGGCGATGGCGATATCGGCCAACTGCCCGGCATCCGGATCGATCACCACCGCGCAATCGGCGAAAGCCATCAGCCCATCGTGGCCGAGCGACCGATCTTGCAGCGCCATGATGAAGACGCTCGAAACCAGCCGCGCCAGCCGATGCGGCCCCACCGCGTGGAGCGCCGCGCGCACGGTTTCGGCGGTGCTGTTGGCGGCGCCGCCGACACTGCCATCGGCATCTCCCGCGGCGACCATCAGCGATGCGAAGTAGAGCGGACGCCGCGCAATTTCGGCGGCTTCCACTTGCGTGATGCCCTTGGCGCGCCGGCGCTCATAATAGATGGCGGCGTAGCGCGCGACCGCGGGCGAGGCCGCCGGATCCACGAATTTGACGCCTTCGGGCGCGTTGCCGGGCTTGGCGCCGATAAGCACGGGCCGCGCCACGCCTTCGCGCGCCAGCCGTGCTGCCGCTTCGAGAACCCGCGGGTCGCCGCCCTCGGGGAACACAATCGTCTTTTTCAGTTTGCGGGCGCGCTCGATGAGCCCCGCCATGAACAACCCCGCCGATTCAGGCATCGTCATCAAGCCTAGAGTCTAACAGGTGGCAACGGACAAGCTAAAGCATGCCCCGCCAATACTGTGTGTGCCGTGGGTGGGGCATGCTTTTAGCCCTATGATGGTACCCAGCAATGGCATTCATTCTTCTGTTGCCGGCGACGTTTGCGGCACTGTGGTGGGCGGCGGCCGCGGCAGACGGCTGGCGCGACCGCTTTCTGCGCGCGGCGGTGGCATTCGGCCTGACCGTTGTGCTGGCGACGGAAATGCTTAGTGCGTTTGGCCTGCTGCGGCGCGGGCCGATGGTTGCTGTGTGGAGCGTGGCACTGCTGGCAGCACTCGCGCGCGGCTGGCGTACGCGTCGCCCGGCGCCGTGGCGGGGCATGCGGCCGCGGGTCGACGCGATCATCCTGCTGGCGATTGTCGGTTGCCTGGCCATCGTCATCGCCACCGGTGTCACGGCTGCGTACAGCCCACCCAACAGCACCGACGCCATGGCGTACCACATGCCACGCGTGGTGTATTGGGCGGAGCAAGGCAGCGTTCGCTTTTTTCCAACGCCATATCTCACGCAGATCATGCTGCAGCCGATGGCGGAGTATTGGATGCTCGACGGGTACCTGCTGGCGGGCGGAGATTGGTTCGTCAACTTCGGACAGTGGTTCGCGGCGCTGGGGTGCATGATCGGCGCTTCCGCGGTCGCGGGTTTGCTCGGCGCGCGGGCCAGGGGGCAAGCCATCGCCGCATTGTTCTGCGCTACGTTGCCGGCTGGAATTCTGGCAGCCTCCGGCGCCAAGAACGATTACGTGATGGCGATGTGGGCGGTGGCCGCGGTTTACTTCGCTCTGCAGTGGCGGGAAAACCTGGAAAGGTTGACAGGCGAAATCCGCATCGGACCCGAAAACCGGGGCGCCTGTCCCACAAAGGGCGCGCAGGAAGGTGGGGCAGGCGCTTTCGCCTGCCAACCTTCTCTCATCGACGCTCTATTTCTGGGCGCAGCGGTGGGTTTGGCGCTGTTCACCAAGGCGACGGCGTACCTGTTTTTGCCATGGCCCATCGCCGCCGTGCTGCTGCCCGCGGTGTGGCGGCAGCGCCGGCGCGCAGCGCCCCTGGCAATCGCGGCGTTGGTCTGCGCGCTGGCGGTGAATCTGCCGCATTATTGGCGCAATTGGGATTTGAGCGGCTCCGTGATGGGGTTTGATTCGGCGCAGGGCGACGGGCTTTTCCGCTGGCGCAATGAAACCTACGGATGGAAGCAGACGGTTTCCAACATGCTGCGCCACGCGGCGGAGCAACTTGGCGGGCGCAGCAGCCGCTGGAACCAGGGCGTCTACGGTTTCGTGCTGGCGGCGCACCGCGACTTGGGAATCGATGTCAACGATCCGGCGACCACCACGCGGTGGAGCGTGTATGAGGCTCCCCGCAACGCGAACCATGAAACCAACGCGCCCAACCGCTGGCACCTTTTGCTGCTGGCCGTGGTGGCTTGCATCCTCGCCTGGCGCGCTCTCCGCGCGCGCGACCGGCGCCGCGCCGTCTACGCGCTGGCGCTGGTGTGCGGCTTCGTGGTGTTCTGCGCGTATCTCAAATGGGCGCCGTTCGTGGCGCGCTATCAACTGCCGCTGTTCGTGCTGGGCGCGCCGCTGGCGGCCGTGGTGGAAGAATTCGGCTGGCGATGGCTGCGCCCGCTATGGATTCAACTGGCGATCTGTCTGTTCCTGCTGAGCGGCGCGCGCCTTCCCGCGATCGAAAACTGGGTGCGCCCGCTGCGCGGCCCCAGAAGCGTGCTGCGCGTCAGCCGCGATAATCAGTATTTCGCCGACATGACTCACTGGGAAAACCGGGCCAGCTATTTCGCGGCAGCCAGCGCGCTCGAAGGCTCCGCATGCAGGACCATCGGGATCGACATCCACAATCTGCAATTGGAGTATCCGTTGCAGGCGTTGGTGCGCGAGGCGCGTCCCGACGCTCAGTTCGTGCACACCGGCGTCGATAACGTCTCGCGCCGCTACGCGCCCTCGGTTGCCGCCGTGGCATGCGCCATTGCGTGCCTGGATTGCCTGGGCGACGATGCGCGGCTGAACCTGTACCGCGCCTTTCCCACCCGCGTGATTGCGGGCAAGTTCGTAGTGCTGCTGCCGGGGCAGTAGGTAGGACAGACCATCGTCTTTCGTGGTCTGTCGTGCCGCGAAAATACGAAAACCTGACAGACGACAAAAACCGATCGTCCGTCCTACCGTCCTGCCGTGCGCGGCTATATACTGGCGTTTCGCAAATCATCCGGGCCCTGGAGTCCCGGCCAAATGTTCAGGCTTTGTCTTCCTTTCCTCGCGGCGGCGCTGGCGCTGGGCGCTCAGCAGTACACGCTCGGCGTCGGCGTTTATCCGGGCGACCCGCAACAGAACTTCGCGCCCACGTTCCGCGTGGACGGCGCCACGTATCGCAACCTGGCGCTTCATCGCGCGGCGTACCAATCGAGCAGCTACGATTACAACCTGACCGCGCAACTGGTGACGGACGGCATCGTCGAGACCAAACTGCCGCGCTGGGTGGTGGTCTCCTCGAGCGAGCATGGCGTGCTGGTGAAGCATGAGCGAGAGAACGTGCTGGATCACAACTGGACCACCAGCGCCGACCTGAGAGGCACCGACGTCTGGGTGGATATCGGATTCCTCGGCGGCAGTGCGGCCCCGGAAGTGGACCGGGTGGACGTGGACGCTTCGGCGCCTTCGTCGGACAACCAGGAGTGGAGCTTGATCCTCTCCGGTTCCGAGGACGGCAAGACATGGCGGGAGCTGCGGCGCGATGCCGGAAGGCTGCGAACCACCGGCGAGTTCAAGCCGTCGATTGCGCTGCCGGCGCCGGTCCGCAGCCGGTATTACCGCGTGGAACTGCGCTGCGGCCGCCCGCTGCGCTGGCGCGTCGGCGAGGTCGCATTCTTTCGCGGCGGACGGCGGCTCGATCTCGGCGGCCCATACGATTTCTCGAGCGCGTGGATGAGCGCAGGCAGCGGTGAAGAGTGGGTGTATGTCGATCTGGGTGCGCAGTGTACGTTCGATCGCGTGAAGCTCGATTGGATCCGCCGAGCGGCCGAAGGCTCTGTCGAGGCGTCCGACGACGCGGTTCACTGGCGCACGCTGGCGCCGCTGCCAAACGCGGCCGGCGCTATCGATGAGATCCGGCTGCCAGAGCCGGCGCAGGCTCGCTACGTGCGGCTGCGGATGACCAAGCCGGCTTCGCCCGAGGGTTATATCCTCAGCGAAATGGAAGTGTGGGGACGCGGAGGGCCGCTACCGGTGGCGCATCCGGCTGCCGCCACCGAGACCGGCGGTCGCGTGAATCTCGCCGGCGGCCGTTGGCGGGTGGAACGCGAATCGCTGGTCAAGGCGGATGGCGCGGCGATTTCACGGCCCGGATTTTTGGACCGCGATTGGCTGATTGCAACGGTTCCGGGCACGGTGCTTACCAGTTACCTGAACGCGGGCGCGGTTCCCGATCCGAACTACGGTGACAACCAGAACCTGATTTCGGATTCGTTCTTCTGCGCCGATTTCTGGTATCGCGATGAATTCGTGGCGCCGGCCGCACTCGGCCGAAGGCGCGTCTGGCTGAATTTCGACGGCATCAACTGGAAGGCGGACGTTTATTTGAACGGCGAGAAGCTGGGGCGCATCGAAGGGGCGTTTATGCGCGGCCGGTTCGACGTCACGGGAAAGCTGCGCCCCGGCCAGGCGAACGCGCTGGCCGTTCGCATCGAAAAGAACCGCACGCCGGGATCGACCAAAGAGAAGACAGTCCTGGGCTTCGGCAGCAACGGCGGAGCGCTGGGCGCGGACAACCCGACGTTTCACTCGTCGGTTGGCTGGGACTGGATGCCGGCCGTGCGCGGCCGCGACACCGGCATCTGGAACAGCGTGTACCTGACTGGGAGCGGGCCGGTGACGATCGAAGATCCGCTGGTTTCGACCAGCCTGCCGCTGCCCGATATCTCGCGCGCGGACGTTGGTATCGAACTGACGCTGCACAATCACGAGCCTCGGCCAGTGGCGGGCAAGCTGCGGGTGCGCTTTGGAGAAGTCGCGTTCGAAATGCCCATCATGGTGGCCGCATCGTCGGCAAAGACGGTGAAGCTGGATGCCGCCGCGCACGCGGAGCTGCGGCTGCGAAATCCGAAATTGTGGTGGCCCAATGGCTATGGCGATCCGAATCTCTACGTGGTGGAATTCGAATTCCAAGCCGCCGATGGGCAGGCGTCCGATACGAAGCAGTTCCGGACCGGCGTGCGCCAGTTCACGTACAGCGAAGAAGGCGGCGCGCTGCGCATCTTTATTAACGGACGGCGCTTCGTGCCGCGCGGCGGCAATTGGGGCTTCAGCGAGGACCTGCTGCGCTACCGCGCCCGTGAATACGACGCGGCGGTACGCTATCACCGCGACATGAACTTCACCATGATCCGCAATTGGGTGGGGCAAACCGGCGACGACGCTTTTTACGAGGCTTGCGACCGCTACGGGATCGTGGTGTGGCAGGAGTTCTGGCTGGCGAACCCTTGGGACGGCCCCGATCCGGACGATCCGGCGATGTTCCTGCGCAACGTTCGCGACACCGTGCTGCGGATTCGCAACCATCCTTCCATCGGTCTTTATTGCGGCCGCAATGAAGGCTACCCGCCAGCCGTGATAGACGATGGCATTCGTCAGGCGCTCGGCGAACTGGCGCCCGGCAGCCACTACATTTCCGATTCGGCGGATGGCGTGGTGGGCGGCGGCGGCCCATATCAAGTGATGCCGCTGAAGGCATATTTCGGCAGCCTGGCGAAGTCGAAGCTGCACAGCGAAATGGGCTCGCCCAACATCCCCGCCATGGAGAGCCTGCGCGCCATGATGCCGGAAGACGCGCTCTGGCCACCCAACCGCACCTGGGGTGAGCACGATCTCGGCCCCAGGGAACCACAGGCCGCCGGCTCGGTTTTCAGGCACATCGAGAAGAGTTACGGCGGGGCGAAGAATGTGGAGGAGTTCGTCGAGCTGGCGCAGTTTCTCGATTACGAGATCTATCGGGCGATGTTCGAATCGCAAAGCCGTTATCGCATGGGAATGCTGATCTGGATGAGCCATTCGGCATGGCCGTCGCTGCTGTGGCAGACCTACGATTATTATTTCAATCCCGGCGCCGGGTACTTCGGCAGTAAGAAGGGGGCCGAGCCGCTGCACATTCAATGGAATGCGGCGGACGAAACCATCGAAGTGGTGAACTATTCGGGCGGCGATGCGCGCGGGCTGACGGCGCGCGTGGAAGTGCTGAACCTGGATGGCTCCGTGCGCTGGGAAAAGACCGCGCCGGTGGATAGCGCGGAGGACAGCACGGTTTCCTGCATCAAGATGGAATACCCGGCCGGGCTGACCGCGGTGCATTTCCTGCGGCTGAAGCTCTCGCGGCAGGGCGAAACGGTTTCGGAGAATTTCTACTGGCGCGGCCTGGAGGACGGCGATTATCGCGCCCTGCGCACGCTGGCCCAGGCGAATGTCGGGGCCGCGACGCGCATGGAGCAGCGCGACGGGCGCTGGCGTCTCTCGACCGAACTGCATAACGTTTCGGCGACGCCAGCGCTCATGGTCTGCGTCAAAGCGGTGCGCGAAAAGACCGGCGACCGCATTCTGCCCGCGCTATATAGCGACAACTACGTGGCGCTGATGCCGGGCGAGAGCCGCACCATCGTCATCGATTTGGCCGATGCCGATACGCGCGGCGAGAAACCGAGCGTGGTGGTGGAAGGCTTCAACGTGGCGGCACGGTGAGGCGTCACCGGCGCACCCGTTCACGCCGGGACATACCGCTTGACGGCGATGTCTCTGGAGTGTTGCCGCGTTTGCGCCACGTCGTAGGCGAGTTGCATGCGCAGAAGGTGGTCCATGTCCGGGCCGAACGCCTTCTCGATGCGCAGGGCCATCTCCGGCGTCAGCGCGGCCTTGCCGTGAAGAAGGTCGGAGAGCGTGGCGCGGCGCACTTTCAAAATCTCCGCTGCCTTCGACACGTTGAGGCCGAGGGCTTCGATGATCTCGGTCTTGATCAGGTCGCCCGGATGGGGCGGGTTCTTCATGAGCATTGCGGGCCTCCTAATGGTAATCGATCAAATCGATATCGCTGGCGGTGTTCGTCGATTCGTCGAAGCGGAAAATCAACCGCCAGTTTCCGGTGACAGTCAGGCTCCAGAATCCTTTCAGGTCGCCTCTGAGCGGATGCAGCTTCCAGCCTGGAAACCGGCCGAGTTGGTCCAGGGTCTCGGCGGTTTCGAGGGCGAACAGAAGCTTGCGCACCTTGTCCGCCATCGCGGGAGGCACTCCCTTGGCGTTCCCATCCTCGTGGAGTTGCCTTAACCCCTTGTTGCGAAAGCGGACAAGTTGCATGTCATCTCTTCATGATCTCAGTATGTACGGTTGCACCGTACACGTCAAGCGTTTTATCGAGGGGCAAAGTCACCACTGTCCACCCGCGGTAAAATCGACCAATGTCCCGCACCCAGACCCCGCTCGACGATTCCGTGCTGGCTTATGTGCGCGATGTCACTCTGCGCGAACCGGAGGCGCTGCGGAGGCTGCGCGAATCGACCGAAAACGACCCGCGCGCTTCGTGGCAAGTGGCGCCCGAGCAGGGCCAGTTCCTGCACCTGCTGGCGCGCGTGACCGGCGCTGGCAAAGCTCTCGAAGTCGGCATCTTCATGGGCTACAGCTCCGCCTGGATTGCGCTCGGGCTTCGCCCGGGCGGAAGACTCATCGTCTGCGATGTCAGCGAAGAATACGCGCGGATCGCCCGGCGAACCTGGCGCGACGCCGGCGTGGAGGATCGAATCGAGCTGCGGCTGGCTCCGGCGCTCGATTCGCTGGACGCTCTGATCGACGAGGGTCACACCGGCAGTTTCGATTTCATCTTCATCGACGCCGATAAAGGCAACTACATTCACTACTACGAGCGCGCGCTGCCACTGCTGCGGCAGGGCGGGCTGATCGCCGCCGACAACGTTCTGTTCCACGGCACTGTAGCCGACCCCGCGAACCACGATGCCGACACCGAGGCCATCCGCGAGTTCAACTGCCACCTGCAATCCGACCGGCGCATCGCGCTCAGCATGGCCACCATGGGCGACGGCATGGCTTTGGCGGTGAAGCTGTGACGCCGCGGCGCGCCCGCCGCGAAGCGCGAAAGATGCAAGAATGATGGGGAAAGGAATGGTGCGATGAAGCGTGTGTTAATTCTGATGGCAGCGTTCGCCGTGGCAGCGATGGCCGCGGACATCGCCGGCACCTGGAAAGCGACGGCAGAGGGCCCAAACGGAACGATGGAGCGAACCTTCGTCTTCAAGGTGGACGGAAACAAGCTCACCGGAGAAACCACCAGCACGATGTTGGGCAAGTCGACCATCACAGACGGGAAAGTGGACGGGGACAACCTGTCGTTCACTATCACTGCCGACCTTCAGGGAACGGAACTGAAACTGAGCTACAAAGGGAAGGTCAGCGGCTCCGACCTGCACCTCACTTCCGAAAGAGCCGGCGATGGCGGCGGCCAGTCCATTGAATGGACCGGCAAGAAGGCTCAGTGAAGTTCCAGGCGGGAACAGGCGGATTCCAAGTCGCGACCGAAACGGAATGCCGGTAACTGACAAAAGTCGGTCCCAGGGCGCTTCGAGCGAGGTGGTCCGCGATATCAACCGGCGCATCGTCCTCAACTTGATCCGCAAGCGCCAGCCCATTTCGCGCGCCGACCTGGCGCGCGTTTCCGGGATGCAACGCAGCACCATATCCCTGATCGTCGACCAGTTGATCCAGGAGAATTGGGTGCTGACCGGGCCCACCGTCCGCTTGCCCAGGGGCCGGCGGCCCACCCGCCTGCGCCTCAATGACGAGCGGGTGATGATCGGTGTGGACATCCGTCCGGCGCAGATCACGGTCGCGTTGGCGGACGCCAACGGGAGGTTCGTCTCGCAGGAGGCGATCGTCACCACCCCGGACCCGGAGTTCACGTTGGGCCGTCTGGTCGAAGTCATCCAACGCATCGTCGCATCGTGCCGGGGCAGGAAGATCGAAGGCATCGGGGTCAGCGTGCCGGGCCGTTACATCCCTGGGTCGAACCGGCTTGTGTTCGCGCCGAATCTCGGATGGCGCGACGTGGATATTCGCACGCCGCTGATGAAGGCGACCGGCCTGGAAGTGGAAATCGAAAACGCCGCGACGGCCTGCGCGTTAGCGGCCGTGTGGTTCGACCACATGGAACAGGTTCGCAACCTGGTGGTGGTCACGGTTTCCGAGGGCGTCGGCACGGGAATCCTGCTCAATGGCCAGATCGTTCGAGGTGTGAATGGAATGGCTGGGGAGTTTGGCCATGTGCCGCTCGATCCGCAGGGTCCGCTCTGCGGGTGCGGCCGCCGCGGCTGCTGGGAAGTGTTTGCCTCCAATCGCGCGGCGCTGCGGTACTACCAGGAATCTGGTTCGGAGTCCGCCGGATTGAGCTTCCTCGACCTGCTCAGTCTTGCGGATCAGGGAGACAGGCGGGCCGAGGAGGCTCTGAAGACCATGGCCTACCACCTGGGCCGCGGCATGCGCATGTTGGTAGCCGGCTTTGCGCCCGAACGAATCGTGGTGATCGGCGACCTCACGCGGTCCTGGAAGCGCTTTGAAGCGGTGATTGAGCCGGAGATCCTGGAGCAGGTGTTGCCTGGCGGCATGGCCCCGCAGTTGATTCCCGCCCGCGAAGGCGGCGTGGCGCGGTTGCGCGGCACGGTGGCTCTGGTGTTGGAGAATGATTTCGGTGTGTGCTCGTGAGCCAGCGTCAGGCCGGCCCAGGCGCAACCAGGCGTACGAGCGCGACTTGCATTTTTTATTTGCCATCTGATTATAGTTTGAGGTTAGAACAAATTCGAGTTGGAACGGCCTGCCCACGGCGCTCCCTCGCGAACCGGCCTTGGCCCGGCCGCAGGGGCCAGGCATGCCTTGGCCCGGCTTCCACGAGCACTGCCATCAGCATGATTACGAGACCGCATATATGAAAACACCAACTAAGAGTAAGAGCCCGAGTGTGCCTCTTTACCGCAAGCGCGATTTGCCGGTGGCGAAGCGCGTACGCGACCTGTTGTCGCGAATGACGTTGGAAGAGAAGGCCGCGCAGATGATGTGCGTATGGCAGGAGAAGGCCGCCAAGCTGGTGGATGCCGATGGCAATTTCGATTTCGCCAAAGCCAGGAAGGCCTTCCGGCACGGACGCGGCATCGGCCAGGTGGGCCGGCCCAGCGACGCGGGCGGCGGCAAGGACGCGCGCGGGATGGCGGAGTTGACCAACGCCATCCAGAAGTTTTTCGTCGAGAACAGCCGGCTGGGCATCCCGGTGATCTTTCACGAAGAGTGTCTCCACGGCCACGCGGCCATCGGTGGCACCAGCTTCCCGCAGCCGATTGCGCTGGGGGCCAGCTTCGATCCGGAACTGGTCGAGTCGCTGTTCACCATAACCGCCCTCGAGGCGCGGCTGCGCGGAGCCCACCAGGCGCTGACGCCGGTGGTGGATGTGGCGCGGGACCCCCGCTGGGGCCGCGTCGAAGAGACCTACGGCGAAGATCCGTACGTCGCCTCGCGGATGGGCATTGCCGCCGTGCGTGGATTTCAGGGCGACGCATCCTTCCGGGACAAAACGCGCGTCATCGCCACGCTCAAACATATGACCGGCCACGGCCAGCCGGAATCCGGCATGAACTGCGCTCCGGCCGACATCTCCGAGCGCGTCATCCGGGGGACCTTCCTGTTCCCCTTCGAGCAGGCGCTGCACAAGGCCGGAGCCATCAGCGTGATGGCCTCCTATAACGAGGTTGATGGCGTGCCGTCACACGCCAACCGCTGGCTGATGCGCGATATTCTGCGCAAGGAGTGGGGTTTCAAAGGCTTCGTGGTATCCGATTACTACGCGATCTGGGAGCTCGGCTACCGTCCCGACACGCATGGGCATTTCGTCGCCAAGGATAAGAAGGAATCGTGCGCCTTGGCGGTGCGGGCCGGCATCAACATCGAACTGCCGGAGCCGGATTGCTACCTGCATCTGACCGAGCTGGTGCGCAAGGGCGTGCTGAAGGAAACGGAACTCGACGAAATGGTCGAGCCCATGCTGCGCTGGAAGTTTCTCCTCGGCCTGTTCGACGATCCGTACATGGACCCGGCGGAAGCCGATCGCATCGTGGGCTGCGACGCGCACCGCGCGCTGGCGCTCGAGGCGGCGCGCCGCTCGATTACGCTGCTCAAGAACGAAGGCGGCATAGCGCCGCTCGATCTGAACGCGATTAAGACGATCGCGGTGATCGGCCCCAACGGCAACCGCAGCCTGCTGGGCGGCTACAGCGGCAAGCCCAAAACCGAGGTTACCGTGCTCGAAGGCATCCGGGCCAAAGCGGGCCGGCGCGTGAAGGTGCTCTACAGCGAAGGCTGCAAGATCACGCAGCCTGGCTCGTGGAATCAGGACGAAGTGCTTCCGAGCGACCCGGTGGAAGACCGCAAGCTGATTGCGGAAGCTGTCAAAGTCGCGCGCAAGGCCGACGTCGTGGTGCTGGCGATCGGCGGCAATGAGCAGACCTCGCGCGAGGCTTGGAATCTGAACCATATGGGCGACCGCCCCAACCTCGACCTCATCGGCAGGCAGGAGGAACTGGTGGAAGCTATCGCCGCAACTGGCAAGCCGGTGATTGTGTTCCTGTTCCATGGCCGGCCCAACTCGATCCAGCGCGTGGCGGAAAAAGCGGCGGCCATTTTCGAGTGCTGGTATTTGGGCCAGGAAACCGGCACTGCCGTGGCGGACGTGCTATTTGGGAGTTACAACCCCGGCGGGAAACTGCCCATCTCGGTGCCTCGTTCGGCGGGCCACCTGCCGGCTTTCTATAACTACAAACCGTCCGCCCGCCGCGGCTATCTGTTCGACGATGTTACCCCGCTTTACCCATTCGGCTTTGGCTTGAGTTATACGACCTTCAGCATCAGCAACGTTCGGCTGTCGAAGCGGCGGATCGCGTCCACCGGATCGGCGGAAGTTCTGGCTGATGTTACCAACACCGGCGCGCGGGCGGGAAGCGAAGTGGTGCAGATGTACATCCGCGACCTGGTCAGCTCGGTAACGCGGCCGGTGAAAGAGTTGAAAGGGTTCCGCAGGGTCGACCTGGAGCCGGGGCAGACCGCGGCCGTACGGTTCGAGATCACGCCCGAGTCGCTGGCATTCTGGGACGTGAATATGAAATACCGGGTGGAACCCGGAGATTTCGAAATCATGGTCGGCAATTCTTCGCGCGATGCCGATCTTCAGAAGGTGACGCTGACGGTGACGAAGTAGGCCCGCAACCGCGAGTGGCGGCGTCAAGAAACGGGGCACATATGATTCAGAAACTTTCGCTTTCCGAAAAGATCGGTTACGGCCTCGGCGACATGGCTGCTAACTTCGTCTTCCAGGCGATGCTGGCGTTGCAGCTCAGCTTCTACACCGACACCTTCGGGCTGACGCCGGCTCAAGCCGGGACGCTGTTCCTGGTGGTTGGCCTCTGTGCGGCGGTTTTGAATCCGGTGATGGGCGCCATCGCGGACCGCACCAACACGCGGTGGGGCAAGTTCCGCCCGTACCTGTTGTGGACGGCGGTTCCGTTCGGCATCATGGGCGTGCTCACGTTCACCACGCCGAACCTGAGCGCGGGCAGCAAGATTATCTACGCGTACGTAACGTACGCTCTGTTGCGCATCGTATACACGGTGAACAACGTGCCCTACGCCTCGCTGACCGGCGTGATCACGGGCGACCCGGACGAACGCACCAGCATCGCCTCCTGGCGGCAGATCTTCGCCAACTCCGCGGGGTTCATCGTGCAGAGCCTGGCGGTGCCGATGATCGCCTGGTCCGGCCATGGCAACAGTGCGAAGGGCTATCAGTTGACGATGGGGCTCTTCTCGGTGATTGGTGGGGTGTTGTTCATCGTCGCCTTCGCATCTACCAAGGAGCGGATTCAGCCGGACCCGAAGCAAAAGAGCTCGCTGGGGCAGGACCTCGCCGACCTGGTCAAGAACGGGCCTTGGATCGCGCTGTTCCTGGCGACCATGTTCTACTTCATCGCGATCGTGATGCGGTCGAGCGTCATGCTTCCATTCTTCAAGTACGCCGCCCACGACCAGAACCTCTTTAGCTGGTTCAATGGCTTCGGCTTGGCCTCGCTGCTGGTCGGCGTCGCGGTTTCGTCCAAACTGTCGGCGCGATTCGGCAAGCGGAGTCTGTTCATTACGAGCATGGTGCTGACGGGCATTCTCGCCGCCGTCCTCTTCGTTCTGCCAACCCAGGGAACAACCCTCATCTTCGCTTCGGAGATTCTGCGCCAGTTTGCGTTCGGCTGCTCCTGCCCGGTGCTGTGGGCCATGATGGGCGATGTTGCCGACTACGGCGAATGGAAAACGGGCCGCCGCGCGACGGGCACCGTGACCTCGGCGGTGGTTTTCGCGCTGTGGCTCGGGCTCGCGCTGGGCGGCGCCATCGCCGGCTGGCTCTTCCAGGCGTACGGCTATGTGCCCAACGCCACGCAGACGGCCCACTCGCTGGCAGGCATCCTTTTGGTGGCGAGCATCTACTCGGGGCTAGCCTTTTTTGCCACGGCCGTCTGCCTGATCTTCTATCCGATCACGCGAGCGAAGAACCAGGAGATTGCCGACGAGCTGGCCGAGCGGCGGCTGAAGTTCGCGCCGCAGGAAACGCCGGGGGCGTAACCCGCCCGGCTCGAGTTTCTGCATTTCCGAGCGCTTGGGGATATGATTAGCTGTGTATCAGGGCACGGCTTTAGCCGTGCCGCTGAGTCACAGTAAGGAATCGGGCTTTAGCCCCTGGTAATGGCCAAACCTGCGTGCTATGCCCGCCCGGACAGGATCGTGAGTTCGGAGCATACGTTCTTCGCTATTACGAAGACCAGCCAGGGGCTAAAGCCCCATGATGGCTGCATTTTGAGGCACGGCTGAAGCCGTGCCCTGATACAAGACACGAGCTTTGGGTTTGCGCGGCCAGGTGCCGCCTAACGCTCAAATGTAGAAACTCCAGACAGGAGCGTAACTGCTCCCGCAATAGAGGCGAAATTGAAAATCATGTCTTACAAGTCGATTGTCCTCGCGGCCCTGGTGGCAGGCAGTGTGTGTTTGCCGCTCTGCGCGCAGACCACGCTCAAGGAAGCGTTTCACGACTCTTTCCGGATTGGCGCGGCGATTCATCAGGCGGTCTTCACCGGTGGCGATGCCGGCGGAGCGACGCTGGTCCAGGCCCAGTTCGATACCATCTCCCCTGAAAACGATCTCAAATGGGAGCGGGTCCATCCCACGCCGCAAGGTTTCAACTTCGATCCGGCCGACCGCTACGTTGAATTTGGCGAGAAGAACCACATGTTCATCGTCGGCCACTGTCTGGTCTGGCACAACCAGGTGCCGCGCTGGGTATTTGAGGACGACAAGGGCCAGCCCGTCACTCGCGAGGAGTTGCTGCGCCGAATGCACGACCATATCGCCGCGGTTGTGGGCCGCTATCGAGGGCGCATCCGAGGCTGGGACGTGGTCAACGAAGCGCTGAATGAGGACGGCACGCTGCGGCGGTCCGAGTGGCAGCGCATCATCGGCGACGACTACATCGCCAAGGCATTCGAATACGCCCACGAAGCCGATCCCAAGGCTGAGTTGTACTATAACGAGTATTCGCTCGAAAACGAGGCCAAGCGGAAAGGCGGCGTGGAGCTGATCCGCAAGCTGCTGGCCCAGGGCATACCGGTCACGGCCGTCGGCCTGCAAGGGCACTACCGCATGGACTGGCCGGGCGTCGAAGACGTCGATGCGAGCATCGCCGCGTTTCAGGCGCTGGGCGTCAAGGTGAATATCACCGAACTCGACGTAGATGTGCTGCCTCGCGTGCGGCGCGACCAGAGCGCCGATGTTTCCGCCAGAGCCGAAGGCGGCGCCAATTCCAACCCATACACAGCCGGGTTGCCCGCCCCGCAGCAACAAGCGTTGGCGGATCGCTATGCGGCCTTGTTTGGCGTCTTTTTGAAGCACCGCGACGCCATCACACGAGTGACTTTCTGGGGCGTTACCGACCGCACTTCCTGGTTGAACGACTTTCCGGCGAGAGGCAGGACCAACTATCCACTGCTGTTCGACCGCGAGGGAAAGCCCAAACCGGCGTTTGACGCGGTTGTGGCCGCAGCACGCGCGTCCCGCTGAGCGTTGGTAGGGCACGCTTTAGCTTGCCGGTTTTTCTTCCTACAGGCCGTGTTGCCCGCGCCGGCGCCATGAGTTATAGTCGAGCTTCGAGAGCGCCGGGTGATGGAGCGTCACCTTTTCGCCGTTCCGGGCAACCGGTTCCGATAGCTCCTGCCGTCTGGTGGGAGTTTCTTCATTCGCAAGTCACAAGGAGTCATAGATGACCAAAATCGTAAGCGTTGTGGGTCGTGAGATCCTGGATTCCCGCGGGAATCCGACAGTTGAGGCCGAGGTTGTGCTGGATGGCGGCGCGGTCGGCGTTGCGGCGGTTCCTTCGGGAGCATCGACGGGAGAGAAAGAAGCCGTCGAACTGCGCGATGGCGATAAGCAGCGGTATGGCGGAAAGGGCGTCACCAAGGCTGCCGGCCACGTCAGAAAGGAACTTGCCCATGCCGTGATCGGGCACGATGCGACCAACCAGCGAGCCATCGACCAGGCGATGATCGATGCCGATGGAACCCCCAACAAAGCGAAACTGGGAGCCAATGCAATTCTCGCCGTGTCCATGGCAACCGCGCGCGCCGCGGCCAGCGCTCACTCACTGCCTTTGTACCGCTACCTGGGCGGCGCCAACGCGTGTACGCTTCCCGTGCCGTGCATGAACGTGCTGAACGGCGGCAAGCATGCCGACAACACCGTCGACTTCCAGGAGTTCATGATCGCGCCACACAGCGCGCCATCGTTTACCGAGGCGATCCGCATGGGCATCGAGACCTTCCACGCACTGAAGAAGGTGCTGAACGGCAAAGGATACTCGACCGCCGTGGGCGATGAAGGTGGTTTCGCTCCCGACCTGAAATCGAACGAAGAAGCCGTCGAACTGATTCTGGAAGCGATCACCAAAGCCGGCTACAAGCCGTCCACCGATATCTCGATTTGCCTCGACCCGGCCGCCAGTGAAATGTGGGACGACGGGAAGTACGTGCTCTTCAAGTCCACTAAGAAGCCAATTACCTCCGATGAGCTCATCAAAATCTGGGAGTCTTGGGTGAACCAATACCCGATCGTACTCCTCGAGGATGGTATGGGCGAGAACGACTGGGATGGCTGGCGCAATCTGACGGTCGCTCTCGGAAACAAAATCGAGTTAGTGGGCGACGATCTCTTCTGCACCAATGCGAAGATCCTTCAGCAGGGAATCGACAAGGGACTCGCGAATGCCGTCCTCATCAAGTTGAACCAGATCGGCTCGGTGACCGAGACGCTGGACACGATGGAACTGGCGGCGCGCAATGCCTACGGATGCTTCGTCTCCCATCGGTCGGGCGAAACCGAGGACACCTTCATCGCGGATCTGACGGTCGCCACCAGCGCCGGCCACATCAAGACGGGTTCGGGCTGCCGCAGCGAGCGCATAGCGAAATTCAACCAGTTCCTGCGCATTGAAGAGCGGCTGCAAGGGCACTCGCGATTCGCCGGCCGCGCCGCGTTCCGGCGGTAGGCGCCATTGTACCTGTGGCGCACGCAGTAGTGCGTGCGTGCGCCGCGTCTAAACGACTCATTCATACCTGAGGGCGAGCGCGGGATCGACCCGGCTGGCTCTGCGCGCGGGAATTGCCGCTGCCAGCAGTGCCACGGCGAGCATCCCGCACACGGCGACAATAAACGAGAGCGGATCGCGCGGCGCGACGCCGAATAGCAGGCTCGATATCACGCGAGTCGCCGCCAGCGCGCCGGCGATGCCGATCGCAACACCAAAGAGAACCGGAACCAGCGCTTCGCGCACGATCATCCCGATGACGTCGAGACGCCGCGCGCCGAGCGCCATGCGTATCCCGACCTCCCTGGTGCGCTGCGCCACCGCATAGGCCATCACCCCGTACAAACCCACCGCGGCCAGCGTCAGCGCGAGCGCGCCAAAGCAGCCGCACAGGTACGCGATCATGCGCTCGTGTTTGAGATTCGCATTCACGCTGTCTGCCATGCTGTCGCTCGCGAGCAATGGCACGTTCGGATCCATCTGGCGCAGTTGCCGCCCGATCGCCGCAATCACGGGAGCCGGGCTTCCGGCAACCCGCACGGCGAGATAGCGCGCTTCCGCGCCGTGACTCCAGCTTGGTATATAAATGGCGCCCTCGTCATCGGCGTTCCTAACATCGAAATACCGGACGTCCTTCACTACGCCGACGATCTCGACCGCCGCTTCGGCGGAGTAAACGTCGTCAAAGCTGAGATGACGCCGCACCGGGTTGGCGCCGCCAAAGAGATGGCGGGCCAGCGATTCGTTGATGATACAGATGGGAGATGCGTTAACCGAAGTGTCATTGCCGCCTCCGCCCATCCCGCCAAGGGCCGCAAAGATATTGTCCCTCGGGGTAAGTGATGGTTCGTCCTCCGGCAGGAAATCGCGGCCGAGCAGCAGTGGGATTCCTAACGCCGCGAAGTATCCCTGGGTGACCGGATTAGACATTGCAACCATGCGTTCGCCCGGATGAGGTTGGTACCCCTCGGCCGAGAAGGAACGCGACATCGAGAGCCCACCCATCGGCGTCATCCCGGCCAGGCCGGCGGATCGAACACCTGCAAGATGACGCGTGCGCTCCAGCAGTTCATCGTAGAAGGTGCGCAGCCGGTGGCCTCTGTATCCGGCGTGGGCGGCATCGGCGTCAATCAGCACAACGTGATCGCGATCGAAACCCAGATCGACGTTCTCCAGATTGCGCAACGTCCGGATAAAGAGCCCCGCGCCCACCAGCAGCGCCAGCGACAAAGCGGCCTGCCCCGCGATCAGGAACTTGCCGAGCCGAACGCGAGATCCCGTAGACGAAGAGCCGCTCTCCCTGGTGGTTTGCGCCAGATCCACGCGAGTGATGCGCAGAGCGGGCGCCAGGCCGAAAAGAACACTCGTCAGCAGCGTCAGCCCGGCGGAGAACGCCGCCAGCGTGAGGCTGGGCTGCAGGCGCAGGTCGGAATTGACGAGATGCGCCGCCGCGATGGCCGCGACGCTCCAGCGCGCCAGCGCGAATCCGGCGGCTCCGCCCATGGCGGCCAGAACCAGGCTCTCGGTGAGCAGTTGGCGGACCAGCCGCGCTCGCCGGGCCCCCATCGCCAGGCGGACCGCGATCTCCTTGCGGCGTCCGGCGGCGCGCGCCAGCAGCAGATTAGCGATGTTGGCGCACGCAATCAGCAAGACCAGGCCGGCGGCTGCCATCAACACTACCAGCGGATCCGTCGCCTGGATTCGGTCGGAAAACACGCCGCGCGCGCCGGGTGTGACAGTCGGCTTATCTTCTCCGGCGAATTTCCTGGCGCCCCGGCCAGCCTTCACTGCCGCGTCGTTGACCGCGTCGGCGGCCTGCGGCCAAATCACCCGCAGGTTGGCCTGCGCCTTCTCCATCGAGACTCCCGGCTTCAGGCGTGCCACGGAGCTGAGCAATCGCACGCCCGCCGTGTTCCAGATGGACGCGGCCGCAGGCGTGGTCAGCGGAAACATGGTCAACGGAATGTAAGCGTCCGTTCGATAACCGTTGAAGAGCCCGCCGAAACCCTTTTCGGCGATACCGGCAACGTCGAGAGGGAATCCGTTCACCGCAAACTTACGCCCGATGACGCTGCGGCTGCCCGCGAAACGGCGTTGCCAATAATCGTAGGAAAGGATGACGACCGGCGATCCGCCAGGCTTCACGTCGTCCGAGTCCATCAGCACCCGGCCCGCAGCGGCACCAACCCCGAGAGTCTGGAAGTAGTTGCCGCTCACGTAGGAGACATGCCCGACTTCCACCGCCGGCGCTCCCTCCGGCCGGACGCCGGCAGGCAACGGATGGCCAGTGCCGAGCATTCCGGAGAAGACCTGGTTGCGGTCGCGATACTCGCGATAGAAGGGGTACGTGTCGCTGCGGCCTCCTTCGATATTCACGAGCTGGCCGGGGTCGCGCGCCGGAACGGACCACAGGAGCAGTTGATCCACCAGGCTGAAGATGGCGGTATTCACGCCGATACCGAGCGCCAGCGAAGCGACGGCGACGGCAGTGAATCCGGGATTTCTGCGCATGGAGCGCAGCGCATACCGTATGTCATCGCGCGTGGTGGACATTATTTATAGGTAGCGCAGAATCTCGCGCCGGACAAGCAGGGGTACCGGTGGGACACGCTTTAGCTTGCCAGTACCAAAGGACCTGCGTGTCCGCCCTCTTTCAAGTCGCGCACACGGTTCGGCTCGCGAAAAACGCGGCCTTGCTCTGAAGAATCTCTCGCCTACACCGATATGGTGAATGTACCCAGGCACTCAGCGTGGGTAAACATAAGGAGAAAAAACACACATATGTCTCAAGCACGTTTTCTCAAGGTGCTCCTTGCGATCCTCGCGCTGGTCATCTGCACGGGCACTTTGCAAGCAGCGACCGCTACACTGACATCCAACCCAACTGCGCTTAACCTTACCTGCGACACGCTCATCGGGGCTCCCCCGGTGACGATTGCCCTGGCGTCCGTGTCGGTGAGCAACGGTAATGTTACGCCGACGCTTTCCGGCACGCTGACGGGCCTCATCGCGCTTCCCGGCTCGGCGTCGGTCGGTGCGAATCCCACGCCCACGAACTTCGTTTTCAGCGCCACTCCCGGGTGCAAAGGCATGACTGTCGGCACAACCACCGGAACAGTTACGTTCACTCCAACGACTGGTACGGCTCTCGTCGTAAACCTAAGCCTGATCGTTACGAATTCCGGGACCGCCCTGGCAGCTACGCCCAGCCCGGTGACCCTCACCTGCACCAGGAGCGCCGGCAGCGCGCCGTATACGTACACTGGGTCAAACCAGGCCGTCCAGGTCACGTCCACCGCCACCGGTGGAACGCCGTTCTACGTAAGTAATTCCGCCGGCAATAACGATGCGCTGCCTAGCTGGCTCACGGTGACGGGTAGTGCGGGAACATCTACGACGCCCGTGACGGCCGCGGTCGCGGCGCAAACCTTCACACTGACAGCCGCGGCCGGATGCGGCGCACTGTCCCTGGGGTCCACCACTTATGCGGTTCATTTGACGAGTCCCCTGGCGTCGGACAAACTCCTGCCGGTCGTCGTCACCGTCGGCGTCGCAGACCCGTTGACGGCTTCCGCGCCGACCGTATTGACGTACACGACTGGCACCAGCCCTTCCAGTACGGCAACCAGTACGATTACGGCAAGTTCCGCCACGTACTTCCAAATCAACACAGCCACTGTCCCACTCTGGCTCAGTGCGACCACCGCCGGCGGCGGCTTCACCGGCGTCACCGGCGGCGGGACCGCGGTAATCACCTTCGCGGTGAGCAGCGGGGCCAAAACGCTGGCCCTGGGCACCTACTCGGCAACCGTTCACCTCACGGTCTCCGGCGCACAGGACTGCACGATACAGGTCACCCTCCAGGTGAGTAACCCAGCGGCCACGATGTCGATCGTCGGGGGAACGACCAACCCGGTGACCATTAACTGGACATGGGGAACGGCCCTTCCGACGACCCTGATCACGCCGGTTTCGAGCGACGCGCCGATCGCCTATACCGTCGCACTCTCCAGCGGCGCGACTTCAACCAGCTTGAATCCGCAAGTCAGCATTCCTGGGGGAGAAGGTCTGGCCTATAGTTTCGGCAGCCCGCTCCAAGTGACGTTCCTGCAATCGGTCTTCGGCGCCGCCGCGCCCGGCACTACCCTGATCGGGACGGTCACCATCGCCCCGGTTGACACTCTTGTTAATGCGTGCGGAAGTGTCGGAGGATCGTGCGTTGTCACGATTAACGTAAACGTCCTGTCTCCAGGCGCCGTGATCACCGGCATCACTCCTGCGAGCCTGCCAACCGCCGCGGCCGGGACCGTATTCAACATGGTTATCAGCGGTTCCGGATTCGTCCCAGGCGGGACTGGTACGCAAGTGGGAATTGTCCCCACGGGCGGGTCGCTCATGGTGCCGGATGCCGCGATTGCCATCGGCACGGTCTTACCCTCCGCCATCAACCTGACCATTACAGTGCCAGCTTCGGCCGATCCGAATTTGCCCTTTTCCGGCAACGCGACTGTAACCCTGGCCGTCTGCAACCCGGCGGTCGCGCAAACCACCTGCTCCACTCCCACGCCGGCTAACAGCACTGGCGCCAGCGGTACTTTCCAACTCAGCATCGGCACCAGTCCGATTGTGCAGGCGGTTACCAGCGCCTCGTCATACGCCGAGGCAGTTGCGCCGGCCCTGCCGACCGTGGCTCCCTACGATATCCTGAGCATTTTCGGGACGAACTTCTGCGTCTCCGGCAGCACCGGCTGCCTGGCGAATGGCGCGAACGCGGTTCTGTACGGACAGACGGACCCGACAACTCTTCGCTATCTGACCGCGCTCAGTCCCGATCCGTCCTCCGCCGCCAATCCGCGCAACCTCAGCGTCACTTTCTTCCCCCACGGCGTTTCTGCGGCGGGATCGGCAATCGGAGTTGCCCCGCTGCTGTTTGCCACCAACGGCCAGATCAACCTGATCGCGCCCGCGGCGCTCTCAACCCACATCGGCACCGTGGTCGACATCATTGTGAGCTTCGGTTACGGTACGGGTGGGACCCTGCTTCAGAGTAAACCCTATCCCGTGACGGTTGTCCAAACCGATCCCGGCGTCTTCACGGTGAATGGCGATGGACAGGGCGCCGCCGCGGCACTTGTGGCGCCGACCTATGCCTTGATCACCACAACTGCTCCGGCGATCGCCAGGACCGGCGCTAACGACTCCGATAGCATCATGCTCTATGTTACAGGCCTGGGCTCGCCCGACGTCACAGGGGCTTCGGGGACCTGGTCCGCTAACTGCATTACGGCGGCTAACTACCTGGCTGCCGTCAATGGGACCATCCCGGCCGGCTCGGCGCTGGCTTCCAACGACGGACTCGTGATGCAGGGCAGCCTGATCCCGAGTCTTCCGCCGTGCCTGTCAAGCGCGACCCCGGCGAGTGCCGACCTTCCTACGGTTAAGATCGGGGGAGCGACTGCTACGCTCCAGTATGCCGGCTGGGTGGATGGTGCGGTCGCGGGGCTGTATCAGATTAATGTGCAGCTTCCCACCGTAACCCTCATCAACACCGCCTCAGGGGCAGGCACCGTGACTGGCACGGCCGCGTCCCTGCCGGTCGTGATTTCATCTAATTCGGTTTTCAGCCAGGCCACTGGTGTCACGCTGAGCGTGGTCCAGGGACTGCTGGGCACGGTCACGGACGCGACCAGCGGCCCGACCGGCGCTAAGGCCAACCCCGTTTACGTCTACAATTGCGCGAATACCGCAACAATTGCGGCGAGCACCCTGGCCATAGTGGGAAGCGAGGGGAGCGCTAGCCCCACCTACACTTACGCGATTTCCAGCAACAGCGCATCGCCAACGTTGCCGGGCACTTTGGCGCTGAACAGCGACGGAACCATCACGGGTACCCCAGGTTCCGGCGCTGCGAACTCGGTAACAGCGGTCACATTCACCATCACCGACACAGCAGCTACACCCAACCTTACCGGTGAGGTGACCATCATCTTCAACATCACCTAAACTCGGTACCCCGATTTCTTCGGGAACTAACCTCGGCGGCGGGAGCTCGACTCCCGCCGCCTTTTTTTGTGCAGCCTTCTCATCTCCCGCCTGAATGCAGGGGTGGTTTTCTCAACGGCATCGAATTCCACGGTCTTGGCGCTAGCCGCTCATCGACGACAGGAATTCGCCGTTGCTGCGCGTCTTGCCCAGCTTGTCGAGCAGCAGTTCCATGGTCTCAACCGGGGATAGCGGATTGAGGACGCGGCGCAGAATGAAGACGCGGTTCAGTTCTTCCTTGGGCAGCAGCAGTTCTTCCTTGCGGGTGCCGCTCTTGTTGATGTCGATGGCGGGGAAAACGCGCTTATCCACCAGCTTCCGCTCGAGGTGGATTTCCATGTTGCCGGTGCCCTTGAACTCTTCGAAAATCACGTCGTCCATGCGGCTGCCGGTGTCGATGAGCGCGGTGGCGATGATGGTCAGCGATCCGCCCTCCTCGATATTGCGCGCGGCGCCGAAGAAGCGCTTGGGGCGCTGCAAGGCGTTGGAATCGACGCCGCCCGAGAGCACTTTGCCGGAGGGCGGAACGATGGTATTGTATGCGCGCGCCAGGCGGGTGATGGAATCGAGCAGGATGACTACGTCGCGCTTGTGCTCGACCAGCCGCTTGGCTTTTTCGATGACCATTTCAGCCACCTGGACGTGGCGCGTGGCCGGCTCGTCGAAGGTGGAGCTGATGACTTCGCCGCGCACGCTGCGCTGCATGTCGGTGACTTCCTCGGGGCGCTCGTCAATCAGCAGCACGATGAGGGTGACCTCGGGGTGGTTGGTGGTGACGGAGTTGGCGATGGCCTGCAACAGCATGGTCTTGCCGGTGCGCGGCGGCGAAACGATCAGCCCGCGCTGTCCCTTGCCCACCGGTGTCAGCAGATCCATCACGCGGCCGGAAAAGTTCTCGCGCGTGGTTTCGAGCTTCATCCGCTCATTGGGATAGAGCGGCGTGAGGTTGTCGAAGAAGATCTTGTTGCGGGCTTCCTCGGGAGGCTCGAAGTTGATGGCATCGACCTTGATCAGCGCGAAGTAGCGCTCGCCTTCCTTGGGCGGGCGGATCTGGCCGGAGATGGTATCGCCGGTGCGCAGGTCAAAGCGCCGGATCTGCGAGGGCGAAACATAGACGTCGTCCGGGCCGGGCAGATAGTTGTATTCGGGTGCGCGCAGGAAGCCGAAGCCGTCGGGCAGGCATTCGAGCACGCCCTCGGAAAAGATGAGGCCCGATTTTTCGGCCTGCGTCTGGAGGATCTTGAAGATGAGCTCCTGTTTCCGCAGGCCGGCGGCTCCGGAAATGCCCATATCCTTGGCGACCTGGTTGAGCTTCTGAATGCTCATGTCCTTCAGTTCGACCAGGTCCAGCGTGGGCGTGCCGTTCTTGGCGAGCTGCGCGGCATGTTTGCGCCGCTGCGCGCCGGGTCCGGTGTCGCTGAGATGCGCGCCGGAGGGGGGCGCGGCCTCTTCCGGTTTGGGCTCGGCCGGTTTGCCGTCAGTGGGCTTGGCGTCCGATTCGGGCTTGGGCGGTTCGGGCTTCGGCGGCGCCGCCACGGCGGCGGCTTTGGGCGGGCGTTCGCCGTGCTGTTTGGCCGGACGCTCGGGAGCCTCGGTTTTCTCTACGGCGGCTTCGGGCGCACCGTTTCCCGCGCCCTCGGCGGCGGCGGTGGTTTCGTGGGCAGGGGGCGCCATGGCGGCGGGCTGCTTTTCGGTGGGTTTTTCCTGCGGTGGGACGTTGCCTACCGTGTTTGGAGTGTCTTCGTGATTGCTTGCCAAATTTCCCTCGCTCCCCGGCCGGTGGCGGCCGAGAACGGCAGCGGCTCCGCGCCTTCCTGGCGGATGTTGCGTAAGCCGTGCTCTTGCTCCGATTGATTCAACTTATCGATCTTGGTGGCGACTACCAGATACGGCCTGCCTCGCTCCTCCAGCCACCGTTTCAACTGGAGATCGTGCTCCATCCATCCGCGGCGGGGGTCGAGGACCAGGCAGGACAATCTTAAGGTTCCCCTAGTTTCGAGATATTGCTCGATCAGCTTTTTCCACTCCAGCGTAAGCCGGAGAGGGGCCCGGGCGTAACCATATCCGGGAAGATCGACGAAATAGAACGCTCCGTCGATGCGATAAAAATTGATGGTCTGTGTCCGGCCCGGTGTGTTGCTGGTGAAAGCCAGCCGTTTCTGCCCGGTTAGGGCATTAATCAAGCTGGATTTCCCTACGTTGCTTCTCCCTAAAAACGCGACTTCCGGCAGCCGGTCTCGCGGAAACAGGTCCGCGGAACCGGCGCTAACTACAAATTCGGATGTCAATTATAGTGTAGCCTGTTTCCCGCACCCGCAAGGGGGCGCTCCCGATAGCGAACGCCGGCCGCGGCAGTGGCGAAGTTTCCAAGCGGCTCCTAATGCGCCAGACCCTGTTCCATGGCCGGCAGGTCGACGGCGGCAACCGGCGCCATCGGCAAAGCCACCACTTCACGCTCCAGCGCGATTTTCAAAACCTGATCCATGGACTCCACGAAATCGATCTTCATGGTTTTCTTGATGGCGTCCGGAATGTCCGCGAGATCCTTCTCGTTCTCCCGCGGGACGATTGCCTCCAGTATGCCGTGCCGGTGCGCCGCCATCAACTTCTCCTTCAATCCGCCGATCGGCAGCACCTTGCCACGGAGGGTGATTTCACCGGTCATGGCCACGTCGCCGCGCACCGGAATGCCTGTTAGTGCGCTGCAAATGGTGGTGGCCAGAGTGATGCCGGCCGAAGGACCGTCCTTGGGGATGGCGCCCTCGGGAACGTGGATATGCACGTCGAGGTTGCGGTAAAAATCGCGCGGCAGGCCGAACGTGGTGGCACGGGACCGGATGTAGCTCATGGCGGCTTGCGCGGATTCCTGCATTACCTCGCCCAATTTGCCGGTGATGGTGAGTTTGCCTTTGCCTTCCATCAGCGTGCATTCGGTGGTGAGGAGCTGGCCGCCGACTTCGGTCCACGCCAGGCCCACCGCGGCGCCGACTTCGTTCTTCTTTTCCACCAGCAGGTCGCGGAACTTCCAGGGGCCAAGCAGTTCGGGCAGCTTGTCGCCGTCAATCACGGCCTTGGCGGGCGCCTTCTTGTCTTTTCCGCCCTGCGCGTTCACCACCTGGCGGGCGACCTTGCGGCACACATTGCCGATTTCGCGCTCCAGGTTGCGGACGCCGGCTTCGCGCGAGTAGTACTGGATCAGGCCATTGATGCCGGTATCGTCGAATTCGATCTGGCCGGAGGTCAGGCCGGTGGCTTCCATCTGTTTACGCACCAGGAAGCGCCGGGCGATCTCCATTTTCTCGAGCTCGGTGTAGCCGGGAAGGCGGATGGTTTCCATGCGGTCCTGCAGCGCCGGCGGAATGGTATGCAGCACGTTGGCGGTGGCGATAAAGAAAACCTGGCTCAGATCGTACTCGACATCCAGGTAGTGATCCACGAACATGAAGTTCTGCTCGGGGTCGAGAACTTCCAGCAGCGCCGCCGAAGGGTCGCCGCGGAAATCCATCGACATCTTGTCCACTTCGTCGAGCATGAAAACCGGGTTGCGGGTGCCGGCCTTCTTCATCATCTGAATGATCTGGCCGGGCAGCGCGCCGATATACGTGCGGCGGTGGCCGCGGATTTCGGCTTCGTCGCGCACGCCGCCGAGCGACAGGCGGATGAATTTGCGGCCGGTGGCTTTAGCGATCGACATGCCCAGCGAGGTTTTGCCCACGCCGGGAGGCCCGACGAAGCACAGAATGCTCCCCTTGGGATTCTTCACCAGGCGGCGCACGGCGAGGAATTCGAGGATGCGCTCTTTAATCTTTTCGAGGCCGTAGTGGTCGTTTTCGAGCACGTTCTCGGCGAACTTGAGGTCGCGGATTTCCTTCGACTTCTTCTTCCACGGCACCGCGAGCAGCCAGTCCAGGTAGTTGCGGCTGACGGTGGATTCGGCCGACATGGGCGGCATGTTCTCCAGCCGCTTCAACTCGGCCAAGGCCTTTTCGAGCGCATCCGCGGTCATCCCGGCGGTCTCGATGCGCTTTTTCAGCTCGTCGACTTCGCTCTTTTCGCCGCGCCCCAGTTCTTTTTGGATGGCCTTGATCTTCTCGTTGAGGTAATACTCTTTTTGCGCCTTCTCCATCTGGCGCTTCACGCGGCCCTGAATGGTGCGATCGACATTCAGTTTTTCGATTTCGATATCGAGCATCTCGGCCACGCGAGTCAGCCGCTCGACGGGGTCGAAGATTTCGAGCAGCTCCTGCTTCTCTTCGATAGTGAGCTGCAGATTGGCGCCCACCGTATCCGCCAGCTTGCCCGGATCGTCCACGCGAATGGCCGCGATCATCTGCTCGTAGTTCAGGTTCTGGCTGAGCTTCACGTACTGGTCGAACAGGCCGGTGACGCGGCTGATGAGCGCGTCCAGTTGCGGGCCCGGCTCGACTTTATAGAAGGCCGTGCGCAGCACCACGCGGAGGAAGCCTTCGTCGCCGGAAACCGATACCACCTTGCCGCGCTCCACGCCTTCGACCAGCACCTTGATGTTGCCATCCTGCAGCTTGAGGCTCTGTACGATGTTGACGATGCAGCCAACGGTATAGATTTCGTCGGGTTTGGGGTCGTCGATGGAGGCATCGTGCTGGGTGGCGAGAAAGATCTTTTTGTCGCCCGCCATAGCCTCTTCGAGCGCTCGCACGCTCTGCTCGCGGCCCACCACGAACGGAGTCATCATGTAGGGAAAGATGACCACGTCGCGGATGGGCATCATCGGCAGACGCTTTGTATCGGATTTTTCCTTTGAAGTGAGCATTTTTTGTCCCCCCGGACGAACCAGCCAGGCCCCCGTCCCCGCAACAAGACAGGTTCAGCCCTCCCGAACCCAAGATGCCTGAATTGCAACCACCGCTCGCCGGACGCTAAAGCTTACCGCTCTCGCCAGTACACACTCGTTCCGGCGCCGATGGGTGGCTTGAGAAGATTATCCCAAATAAGCTGGAACGGCGCTAGCCGGTAGAAAGGCTAGCCTGCCTTCTCCAGCAGTGTAAGACTGATTTTCTGCGCCAGCACCATGTCTTTGGTGACCTGAAACTCGCGGACCTTCTTGTAGGACGGCAGGTAGTACATGAGGTCGAGCATCAGGTCTTCCAGAATCATGCGCAGCCCGCGCGCTCCGACTTTCCGTTCCATGGCGAGATCCGCGATCGCATCGAGAGCATCGTCGGAGAATCGCAGCCGCACGTTCTCGAACTCGAATAGTTTCTGGTATTGCTTGACGATGGCGTTCTTGGGCTTGGTGAGGATCTGGATCAGGGCGCTGCGGTCGAGATCTTCCAGCACTGCGGTGACCGGCAGACGGCCGATGAACTCGGGGATGAAACCGAACTTGATGAGATCGATGGGCTGCACGTGCGAGAGCAGGTCGATATCGCGGCGCCCGCTCATGCCGGTCAGCTTGGATCCCTTGTCCTCTTCCTGCATGAACCCGATCGATTTCTTGCCGGCACGCTTGCCGATGACTTTCTCCAAGCCGACGAACGCGCCGCCGCAAATGAAGAGGATATTGGTGGTATCCACCGGCGTGAATTCCTGGTGGGGATGCTTACGTCCGCCCTGCGGGGGAACGTTGGCCACCGTGCCTTCGAGGATCTTCAGGAGCGCCTGCTGCACACCTTCACCCGAGACGTCGCGGGTGATGGACGGGTTCTCGTCCTTGCGGCAGATCTTGTCGATCTCATCGATATAAATGATTCCCTGCTGGCACTTCTGCACATCGCCATCGGCGGCCTGCAGGAGCTTGAGGATGATGTTCTCCACATCCTCGCCCACATAGCCGGCCTCGGTGAGTGTCGTGGCGTCGACAATGGCAAAGGGCACGTCCAGGATCTTGGCCAAAGTCTGGGCCAGCAAAGTCTTGCCAGTTCCCGTGGGGCCGATCAACAGAATATTCGACTTTTGCAGCTCCACTTCCGTGGTGCGCAAGCGGTTCATGTGGATGCGCTTGCAATGGTTGTACACGGCCACCGCCAGCTTCTTCTTGGTGCCATCCTGCCCGATCACGTACTGGTCGAGGAACTCCTTGACTTCCAATGGCTTGGGGATCTTGTTGGGGCTGCCTCCGGCAGGCTCGGATTTGTCATCCTCTAAAATCGAGTTGCAGACAGCGATGCATTCGTCGCAGATGTACGCACGGGGATAGTCGCTGGGAGAGGAAATGAGCTTACCGACTACGTCCTGGCTCTTATGACAGAACGAACATCGTAAAGCATCGTCGGATCCGGCACGCTTCACGCAATTATCTCCTCTTCCGCCGCGACTCCGGCGGTGCCGCCTTGTCCCCGGAACCCCCGGGGGGGCAAGACGAGTCACCCAATGCTATTTCTATTATCACCTGAAGCGGCTCTCTTAGCAATGAAGGTAGTACTGCTATCCCAAGTGTCAGGCAGTCTTGCGCGCCTGTTCGAACAGGAAAGTGAGCGTTTTCTCCGTCTGAATATGGTGGGCGATACGCCCTAGAGTGCCATCCTTTTCAAATTTTATACGCAGGGCGGCCACCGGTTCCCGTTGCATGCGCGCCAGGCGTTCGACTTCCTTATCGACCTCGTCGCGGGTGGCGTGAATCGCCTCCCGTTCCGCGATGCGCGCCAGCAGCAAGGAAGCCTTGACCTCGCGCACGGCCTTGTCGCGCTGTGTTTCCTTCACCTTGGCCCAATCGAGCTTGAGGGACTTCAGGTCCATGCCGTCGGCATTCATGGCGCGCAGGCTCTGCTCGACCCGGGTGCGAATCTGCCGGTCGACGAACGTCTCGGGGACAGCGAAGCCATGCTGGTCCACCAGCGCCTCGACGATTTTGTCCTTGGCCGCCTGCTGCGCCTCGAATTGCCGCTGTGCCAGAATGTTCTTGCGCACGGCATCGCGCAACTCCTCGAGGTTTCGGTAATCGCCCAGATCCTGGGCGAATTCGTCGTTGATCTCTGGCAGTTCCTTCTTGCGGACCCCGCGAACGGTGGCGTGGAACTTCACGGTTTTTCCCGCCAGACGCGCCGCGCCGTAGTTCTCCGGATAGGTAACTTCGAATTCCTTCTCGTCTTCGGGGCTGAGGCCGCGCAGGTTCTCGGTGAAGGCGTCGAATGTATCGGCGCCGCCGATTTCGAGCACCATTTCTTCCTGCTTGACCGGCTCGCCTTCCACGCCGGAGACGCTCTCCAGAGCCACCACCGCGAAGTCGCCGTTGTCGAGCGGGCGCGGGTCCACGTTGAGGTACTCGGCCTTCTGCTCGCGAAGTTCCTCGATGCGCTTGGCAACGTCTTCCTCGGTGACCTCCGGATCGCTATAAGCCACTTCGATGCCGTGGTATTCGCCGAGCTCGATGTTCGGCACCACTTCAAACTCGGCCTTGAAGTGGAGCGGTTCGCCTTCGTGGAAGTGCACGTCGCTGATATCGGGCGTGCCGACCACGTTGAGGTTCTCGGCCTCGAACTGCTTTTGCAGCGTCTTGGGGATCAGGTTCTCCAACACCTGCTGCCGGATGTCACCGGCAAACTGCTTGCGAATCAATGATGAGGGAGCTCTCCCGGGACGGAAGCCGGGAAGCTTGGCGCGTTTTTGGACGTCGGCGGCAACGCGCGTAGTCTCGTTTTCCACTTCCGCTGCCGGGATGGAGATTTCGAGAGCGTGCCGGCAACCTTCGACTAAAGCCAACTGGATTTGACCTCGGGAAATGAAGTGATGCTGGTAACTTTTTTATGATAACACGCGGCTGTCCGCGCGCCGAAGCGCTTGCGCGCGCGGCCCCTCCACACGTACGCCGCACATTTCGGCAAACCGGAATTCGGTGGCCTTCACCCGTCCGGCCACCACCTGCAACGTGCGCCGCAAGATCTCAACTCCCAAGGCGGGGTCGGTGCGGCATAGCTCTTTCAGGGCATGGCCTTCCAGGCGCAGCGCCATGGTGCGCTCCCGCGCGCGCACCTGAAACAGCGTGTCGTGCCAGTCCAGCAGGGACGACCATCCGAAGGCCCGGCCCGCTCCCAGAGCCTGGACCACTACCGTGTATTGCGGCGCGCACAACTCGACCGCTACGCTTCCCGAGATCACCAGGTAAAAGGCGGTGGAGCGCTGGCCGTCCATCAGAATCAACTCATCCGGTTCGAATTCCACCGGATGGGCCAGCGCTGCGAGACTCGCGACCTGGTCCTGGGTAAGACCAGATGTGAATTCGTGCAACCGAAGCTCCTCAATTTGTGCCATATGCCCCCGAGTTTGGGTGAAATAACCCCCTTCCGCTCCTCCGGCAGTTGAAAAAGACAACACCGGGTAAAAGGTCGCAATTCAGGGGCCAGAGCGAGCCGTAGGCGGTCCTGCCTGCCGCGTCGAGATTCTTCTCGACGTTTCTTCGCCCTAGGGCGGCCGGCGTCGGCAGATATGCCGACGCACGAGTGCGTGCGCACGATTACTGCGTAATCGTGATATTCGCCGGCAAGCTGGGAACGCCGCCGACGGTCACCACCACCGGTTGCGGCCCGGTCCCCACGCCGCCGGGAATGGTGAAGTTGATTTGCGTCACTCCCACCGACCAGTTCGGGATGCCGATGTAGGCGTATGGCTTCGCGACCGCGATGCCACCCACGGTGATTGATACGGGCAGCAGCGGCGAGGGGTTGCTGTTGGCCAGCGGCGTGGAGCCATCATCGGGATCTACGCTGACGTGGCCCACGCCATTCACATAGATCGCCACGTCTTGCCCGGCACGAGCCGAACCGGAGCCGATCGGGCTCCTCACGGGGCTAGTATCGCCGTACGAAAATATGCCCGGGGCGGCACTGGAAACGGTGAAATTGATGTTGGCGTATGTATAGGGATTGCCCACCTCCAGCGTGGCTCCCGGCCCGGGCTGAATTTCGTAAGGGATCTGCAAGTTCACCTGGTTGGGCGAAACGTAAAGGAGCGGCGCCGGCTCATAATCGCCGTACTGGTCCGAGACCGAAGCTTCGAATCCAGCCATGTATTCGGGCACGGGAATAATGGTGGCCGCTTGTGCGAAGTTGCCCATTCCCGAGCCGTACACGCTGATCAGCATGCCTGGAGCAAATGACACCTGTCCGCTGGCCGCGTTGCTGAAGCCGCCGATCGCCCACAGGGGCTGGGGGCCTGCAAACGGAACGGTCATCGTGGTGCTCCATGTGGCGCCGTTCGCACCCGCGAACGAAAAGCCGAAGACGACGCCGACCGGCCCGTTGGACACGTTAAGATTTCGCAGGCTATAGGATGCCGAAATCGAGCCGTTCGCGGCAATGGCCGCGGTGCTGAATATCTGCGAAGGCGTGTAGCTGGCACCGTTGATGGTGAGCCCGGTGAGCGTGGCGCCGACGCCGGCCTCTTCCGTCAGTGTCAACTTAAAGGTCCACACGTTGGTGCCGGTCTCGTACACCGGATTCTGGTCGAGGGAGGCGACCACTTGCGCCTGCGTAGCCAGCGCCGTGTTCCACGCGTGAACCAGGTTGTAAGCATCCACCGAGCCCAGCCCGCTGGCCGAATCGTAACCTGGGCCGGCCGACCAGCCCAGGAAGCCATTGACGCAATCGGGCGAATCGGCGCAGGGTTGGATATTGTTGCCGGTCACGATATCGTGAAACGCGCTGCTTTGGGTTTTTGCCAGTGCGTACAGGGTCGGGTTGATGTTGCCCAAGCCGGGCTGTTTGATGGCGCCGGTGGCTACCAGGTACTGATTGAGCAGCGCTATGATGCCGGCCATGCTGGGTGCGGCACACGATGTGCCGCCGATCCCGATCGCGCCCGCCGGCCCAAACGAGTTGTCGCTCGTGTACATATAGAAGGGATCATGGTTGTCGGAGGACGCAGAGGAAAGATCGGGCACGTGCCGCATTCCGTCGTTCAGCCCGAGGTTGTTCTGCCATGGCGGTTGTGTGAAGTAAACGCTGGCGCCGCCGCCACCACCGCCGATGGAACCGAACACCGGGCTGTCGTTCCATACCGTTTCGGGAATGTAGCCGTTAGCCGCGCCACCGGGCCAATAGTTGCCGCTTCCTTCATTGAACTGTGTGCCTCCCATCGAAGTAACTTCGGGAAAAGAACCAGGCGCATCCACCGCCAACCCGCCCTCGGCCAATGATGGGGGGGCCTGGTTGGGAGGGTTGTTGTTGTCGCAATCGGCGGCGCCGGAGTCGCCCGAGGCAGCCAGCATCGTAATGCCTTCCGCGTTGGCCTGCTGCGCAGAGCCGCGCTCGGAATCCAGATCGACCAGATCGAATTCCTCGCACGCGCCGTAGCTCATGCTCAGCACCGGGGCGAAATTCTGATCGATGGCATACTGGGCAGACGTCCATACGTCACCTGAATAAACGAAAACAACCGTGGCGTTGGGCGCCACAGCCCCCGACCATTCGATGTCCAGGTCGGACTCAGTCTCGTCCCCTCCCACAATCCCGGGACTCCCGCCGTCAGGATACGTCGCGCTGTAAGGCACCACCTTCAGCGTCAGGTTCGCTGCGCCTAAGCCGAAGGCGCTGCGAAACCTGGTGATATCCGACGCCTGAATTGCCGATTGCCCTACGATCGCGATCTTCTGGCCGGCGCCATTGATGAGGGTGCCATTGACGCTCTCGGTGTAGAGTGGCTTGACGTCATAGATAGTCGCATAATCGGTGGGTCCGACTACTATTCCCCCTAGGCTGGGTTCGTAAAGCTTGGGCTGCACTTTTCTAACGCGCGGCTTGAGCCGGAAATTATTGAGCCCGCGAATTCCGGATACCAGTCCTGCCAGCGCGGCGGGAATGGAAGGATCAGTCGCGTTGGCGTAGTTCGTCACTCCGTTCGCGGTGTAGCGGTGAATCTGGGTGTGGAACGCGTTGGCGACCTGCTGCGCCGTGCCGCTGAACGCGACGAAATTGCGGGCGCGCGCGATGTAGCCTGTGGAAAAGCCCAGCGATTCCAGCCACGCCGTGATCTTCGCCAGATCGCCGGCGCTGCCCCCGAAACGGTCGGCATACTGCTCCGGCGTGAGCCACTGGCGATAATTCGACGATGTCGAATCCTGCTGCGCCAGCAGCAGTTGGTTCAGGTCCGCCTGCTGCGCCCCGGAGGGTTTCAGCATCAGGGTTATCCCGGAGATGGGAAAGCTGTTCTCAACCGGCCCGGCGTCATTTTGAGCGGTGGCCTGCCGAGGCACCCGCCCGGTCAGCACCACGGACTGGTTGCTATCGATGCGCGAAGTGATGCGGTCCGGCTGTGCCAATAGCGCAGGCGATGCCGCTCCCAGGATCGCCCAAAGGGCGAGACAACATTGTGGCTTAATCATATGCAGTGCTCGTTGGTTAGCAGTTTTAAGGACAGCCCTCGGGGACGCAGACAACCCATTAGACGCGCGCCTGTGCCCGGCCGGTTACGGTAAACTGCACGCCACACTATGGCAGGATCGTGATGGTGGCCGGGAAACTCGAGGCGGAGCCGACCGTCACCACCACCGGTTGAGGACCGGCCGGAATATTGACGGGGATGCTGAAGTTGATCTGCGTCACTCCCACCGACCAGCTTGGAATGCCGATGAACGCAAACGGCTGCGCAACGGCAATGCCGCCCACCGTTATCGACACCGTCTGCTGCGGCACTGGCACCACGCCGTTGTTCGAGGGCGTCCAGCCGGCCAACTGGGGCGGGCTGGACGCGCCGTCGCCGGTAATGTATATCACCACCGTGTCTCCCGCATGAGCGGTGTTAGAGGGGTTAACGCTGCCATCGGCGAACATGAAAATGCCGGGAGCCGCGGCGGAAACCGTGAAGTTGAAGTTAACGCCGCCCCAGGGTCCGCCGAGCGAGAGCGTGGCCGGGCCGGGAGTGATCCCGTAAGGTATCTGCAGATTCACCTGGTTGGGTGAAACGTAGTAGAGCGGCGTCGATTCAAGAGTGGCACCATTGGCATCATTATTGACCCACGCTTCGAACCCAGCCAGCATCGCCGGCAGCGGAGTCGCGCCCGCTGCCTGCGCGAAATCGCCCATCCCCGCGCCGTACACGCTCAGGATCATGCCGGGTGCGTAAGCCTGCTGGCCGCTGGCGGCGTTGCTGATGCCGCCCACGGTCATCTGCGTTTGCGGGCCCTGGAATGGAACCGTAAGCGAAGTGCTCCATTGGGCGCCGCTCGCATCCACGCCCGAAAAACCAAAGACCACGTTGGATGGATTGGGAAGATTCTGGAAACCGTATGACGCAGAAATCGAGCCCCCCGCCGGGATCGACGCAGTGCCGAAGAGGGTGGCAATCTGCGAAGAATAGTCGGTGCTGTTAATCGTGAAGCCGGTGAGCGTGGCGCCGATGCCGGCTTCTTCGGTCAGCCGCAACTGAAACTGCCAGCTATTGCCGCTCGCATCCGGCGCAGTCTGGGAAACCGGGTCCTTGTTAATGGAAGCCACCACGGAGGCATTGACCGGCGCAGCGCTGCTCCACTGTTGAACGAAATTGTAGACATCGACCGAGCCCAGCCCGGTCGCGGAATCGTATCCCGGGCCAGCCGCCCATCCCAGCGAACCGTTGACGCAATCGGGCGAGCCAACCGCGCAGGGCACCATGTTGTCGCCGACGACGATATCGTTAAATGTCTGCGGTGCGCTCTGCGCCATCCGGTAAAGAGCCGGGTTGATGTTTCCCAGGCCTGGGTGTGTCTGGGCCAGGTACTGGTTCAGCAGCGCCAGCACGCCGGCCATCATCGGCGTCGCGCAGGATGTGCCGCCTACCAGCCCGGCGGAGCCGCCGCTGTAAATGTAGACGGGATCGTGAACGGGGGAGGCCGGAAACGACAAGTCGGGCAGATGCCGCCATCCATCGCTTGGCACTCCGGGACCGGTCTGCCAAGGCGGTTGGGCAAAATAAAGGCTGGCGCCGCCCCCGGTGGCATAGAAGGCGGCGACCAGTGCGGTATCGTTCCACGCCATCTCCGGTATGTAGCCCAGGGCCGAGCCACTGGCGTTCCAATAAGTGCCGCTGCCTTCGTTGAACTCGGAACCGCCCATGGCAGTGACTTCCGGAATCGAAGCCGGCTCTGACACACCCAACCCGCTTTGCGCGATCACAGGGTAGGGGTTGTCCAGAAACTCGCACTCGGCGGCTCCGATGTCGCCGGAGGCGACCAGCATGGTGATGCCCTCCGCGTTGGCCTGCTGCACGGTGGCGCGCCAGTCCGTCATAAAGATCAGATCGTACAACTCGCAGCCGGAGCCGAAACTGAAGCTCAGCACCGGCGCCAGTTTTTCGGCGATCACCCAATCTGCCGCATCCCACGCGTCCGGCGCGAATACGTACACGATGGTGGCCTTGGGCGCCACCGCCCCCGCCCACTCGATATCCAGGTCCGCTTCCAGCACGTCCATGGCTCCCCCGAACTCAGTTGGACTATCGGGCACCAACACCGTCTGGAGATTCGGCGGGCCGAGGTTGAACTTGTTGCGGAACGCGGTAATGTCGCTGGTCGAAATGGCGGCTTGGCCCGCTACCGCGATTTTTTGTCCGGTACCGTCTATGCCCTGGTTGTACAGCCGCGTCACGTCATAAATGGCTGCGAAATCGCCAGGGCCGAGATTGTGCGAACCGCGGCTGCCGCTGAGTTGCGGCGGCGCCTCCCGGACCAGCGGCTGGGGATGAAAATCGTCGAGGCCGCGCAGACCGGCCACCAGACCCGCCAGCACCTCCGGGATGGAGGGATCGCTCGCGTTGGCGTAGTGCATCTGCCCGCCCACGCGATAGCGATGAATTTCGGTGTGAAACGCGTTCTGAACCTGCTGCGCGGTGCCGCTGAAAGATACATAAGTGCGGCTGCGCGCCGTGTAACCGAGTGCGAAGCCTTGCGCCCGTAACCACGCTTGGATTTGCGCTAAGTCGCTCTGGCTCGCGCCGAAGCGATCGGCAAACTGCTCCGGCATAAGCCATTGGTGGAAATCAGAGGATGCGGGATTCTGCTGTGCCAGGAGCAGTTGATCCAGGTCCGCCTGCTGAGCCGCCGAACGCGCCAGCGACAGAGTAATGCCGGTAAGGGAAAAACCACTTTCCACCGGACCCGCGTCGTTGCCCGAGTTAGCAAGCCGCAGCGTCCGGCCGCTCAGCACCACCGTGCGGCTGTTATCAATGTGAGAGGTGATGCGATTCGGCTGCGCAACGGCGGGCAAAGCCATGCCAATCAGTATCCAGCAGGTAAGAAAGGTAAGAAAGCGACCCCGCATAAGTTACTATTATCGTCCAATTGCGAACCCGCTAACTACGGCGGTGTTACAGGGCATTGTCAGCGGTCAAATTCGGAGCGCGGCGCGCAATCACCACACCATCAACTCTGCGGGCGCGCCGGTTTCGCAGCCGATGGCGCGTGCGGCGGAGGCCTGATTCAGGGAAACCTCCACGTACCCGGAGCTGCCTACGATCAGAAACAACTCGCCCGGCCCGCACTCGTCATAGTTTCGCGCCACCACGCTGACCTGTTGCGGGCCAATCGCCACGCAGACGTTGAGCGCCTCCAGATCCGGAAAATCGCTCGCGTGAAAATTGGTGACGAGGTTGCCGAAACGGTCGATGTGCAGGATCTGCCCCGCCCAGGTCCGCTTGCCGGTGCGCTGCGGCTTGAGAAAGCCGGGCCGCAGGTAGTCGTCGATCCGCTTGCCGAGGCGCGGCGCAGCCAGGCCCGCCGACAGGTGAGCCGCCACCGGAGCAAAGATATCGCGGCCGTGGAAGGTGCGGCTTACCGGCTGGCGGAAATAGCGCTGGTTCGAAATCGCCCGCACCTTGTGCGGCTGGGCCGAGTAGATCATGGCGAGCACGCCGTTATCCGGCGCCACGAAATACTGCGCGGCGGCTTCCAGCAGAATCGCCCGCCGAGCGGTGCCCACGCCCGGATCCACCACGGCGACGTGCACGGTCTTGGGAGGGAAACAGGAATACGCTTGGGCCAGCAGGAAAGCGCCTTCGGAGATCTGAAAGGGTTTCACCTCGTGGCTGATATCGACGATTTGGGCCTGCGGGCAGATGCCCAGGATGACGCCCTTCATGGCGCCCACATAGTGATCCTGGAGGCCGAAATCCGTGGTGAGCGTAACGATCGGTTTGCGCATTGCTAAAATGGAACCAAGTGCAGCACTCGTATTTCGACCACAACGCCACCACTCCCGTCGCGCCCGAAGTTCTGGAGACGCTGATCTCGTGTCTCGATCAAGTGTATGGTAACGCGTCGAGCATCCACCATTTCGGGCAAGCGGCGAAGCGGCGGCTGGAGGCGGCGCGGCGTCAGGTAGCGGCGTTGATCCACGCCGATTCGAGCGAAGTGGTGTTCACCTGCGGCGGCACCGAAGCCGATAACCTGGCCGTGTTGGGCGCGGTGCGCTCGGCGCCTGGTCCACCCCAGGCTGCAACGAAGCACGTCGTCACCAGCGCCATCGAACATCCCGCCGTACTGAGCGCGTGCGCGCAATTGGAGCGGGAAGGCGTCGCGGTGACGCGGGTGAAGGTGGGATCGGCGGGCGTGGTGAATCCGGACGATGTGCGCGCCGCGCTGCGCCCGGAGACCGTGCTGATTTCGGTGATGCACGCGAATAACGAGCTGGGCACCATCCAACCGATCGTCGAGATCGGCCGCATTGCCCGCGAGGCCGCGGTTCCGCTGCACGTGGACGGGGTGCAGGCGCTGGGCAAGATCCCGGTGGACGTTACCGCGCTGGGCGCCGATCTATACAGCATGAGCGGCCACAAACTATGCGCGCCGAAGGGCGTGGGCGCGCTGTACGTGCGCAAGGGAACCCGCCTGGCGCCGCTCGCGTTCGGCGGGCACCAGGAGCGGGAGCGGCGGCCGGGCACGGAAAACGTGCCGGGAGCGGTGGCTTTGGGCGCCGCGGCCGAACTGGCCGGCCGCATTCTGGCGGCCGAGTCCGAACGCCTCGCCGGGCTGCGCGACCGCTTCGAAAATACGGTGCTGGGCCGCATCTCCGGCGCCCGCATCAACGGCGCGCGTTGGAGCCGCGTCCCCAACACCAGCAACCTTCAATTCGATGGCGTGGATGGGGAGGCGCTGGTGATCGCGCTCGACCTGCGCGGCTTCGCCGTTTCCACCGGCGCCGCCTGCTCGAGCGGCGCCATCGCACCGTCGCACGTCCTCACCGCCATCGGCCTGGACGCGGATCGCGCCCGCGCCAGCATGCGTTTTTCGCTGGGCCGCGCCAACACCGCCGCCGAGGTGGATGGGCTCGCCGCTGCTCTGGAAGCCTCGGTGGCACACCTGCGCCGCATTTCGGTTTCGGTCCATGCCTGAGCTCGTCCCCAACCACGGCGCGCCGATTGCGGTGGCGATGTCGGGCGGCGTGGACAGCTCCACCGTCGCCGCGCTGCTGGTCCGCCAGGGGAAGAGCGTGGTCGGGCTGACGATGCAGCTCTGGAACCAGCGGCGGCTGCCCGATCTGGCGCCGCACGCTCCCACCGGCCGCTGCTGCTCGATCGAAGATGTCTACGATGCCCGCCGCGTGGCGGAGCAGATCGGCATTCCCTACTACGTGGTCAATTTCGAGGAGCAGTTCGAGGAACGCGTGGTGAAGCCGTTCGTGTCCGAGTACCTGGCCGGCCGCACGCCCATCCCTTGCACGCTCTGTAACAACTACATCAAGTTCGACCGTTTCCTCGAGATGGCCGATGCGGTGGGGGCCCGGCAGGTGGCTACCGGGCACTATGCCCGCGTCCGCTACGACGACGCGAGCGGCCGGTACCAGTTGCTGCGCGCGGTGGATCCCGCCAAGGATCAGACCTATTTTCTGTTCGGCCTCACCCAGCCGCAGCTCGCGCGCACGCTGTTTCCGCTGGGCGAGATGGCCAAGCCCGCGGTGCGCGAGCTGGCGCGGACCTTCAACCTGGCGGTGGCTGAAAAGAGCGACAGCCAGGAAATCTGTTTCGTTCCCAACGGCGATTACGCGGCGTTCCTGAGCGCGTACATGAAGGAGACCGGCGTGGAGCCGCCACACACGCGCGGCCCGATCGTCTCGAGCGACGGCCGCACGCTGGGCGAGCACCAGGGCGTGCATCATTTCACGGTGGGCCAGCGGCGCGGCTTGGGGCTAGCGACCGGCGAGCCGCTCTACGTGATTCGTACCGACCCGGCAACCCAGCGCGTCACGGTGGGGGGCAATGAGGAACTGTTGTGCGGGAAGTTCGTCGCGCGGGACGTGAATTGGATTTCGATTGCCGCACCGGAAGGGCCGGTCGCCGCCACGGTCAAGATCCGCAACAAGCACCAGGCCGCGCCGGCCACCCTTCATCCGGCCGCCGAGCCGGGATGCGTCGAAGTAGTCTTCGCCGAACCGCAGCGCGCCGTCACTCCCGGCCAGGGCGCCGTCTTCTATGACGGCGATCTGGTGCTAGGCGGCGGCTGGATCGAGTAGAGCCGCGGGCGCGGTGCGGGCCCGCTCATTTGCCGCATTCCTGCTCCATCACCCGCTCCAAAAGCTCCGGGATTTCGAATACGGCGCGATTCTGTTGGGCTTCGGTGGCGGCGCGGAAGCGGGCATAGGCGCCGGGCTCTAACAACCGGTCGACGGCGGATCGCACGTGGCGGAAATTATCGAGCACGATGCCGACGCCCTGCTGGCGCACCCAAACGGTGTTGTAGCGCTCTTGCGGCAGCGTCCAGGCGTTGCAGTTGACGATCACCGGCAGGCGCATGAACACAGCCTCCGATATGCTGCCCGGGCCGGGCTTGCCGATGAAGTAATCGGCAAGTTGCATGTAGCGGGGAATCTCCTTGGTGAAGCCTTCGATGAAAACGGGGGCGCGGCGCGGCAACCGCTCCAGTTGCGCGCGCAGCTTCTGATTGTGGCCGCAGATGAGGATGAGTTGCCGGTCGGGCAAACGGCGGGCGATATCGAGCATCACTGCCGCGCCCTGGCCGCCGAACAGCACGAGGCCGACGGGCGTAGCGGGATCGAGGCCCAACGCCCGGCGCGCCGCGGCGCGCTCTTCCGCGCCTACGGCCGGGATTTCATAGAAGCGCGGGCTGAGGATCATGCCCGATGCGCGCAGTACGCGCTCTGCCGGGTGGCCCATCGCGCGCGCCTGCTCCACGGCGCGGTCCGATCCGCAGATAAAGTACTGCGTCTGCCGCTCGATCCAGAAATGCGGCGGATAGTCGGCCAGATCGGTGAGGATGGTGACTAGCGGCGTGCCAGGCGCCGCGCGGCGCAGGCTCTCGCCGATGGCGCGGTTGAAGTTGGGCACCAGCGAAACCACCAGGTCAGGGCGGCTCGCGCGCCAGTGCGCTTCGAGCAGCCTCACCTGTTTGCGGTGGAACAGGCGGATCACCATGTGCATTCCCACCATGAGCTGCGGCGAACCGAGAGTCCAACCCTTTTTGAGAGTCAGGTTGTAGAGATCCTGCAGGCGCAGGCCGGTGAGCTGGCGAAACACGTCCATCGAATCCAGCAGTTCCTGCAGGTTCATCGGCTGGATGTCGAACGGGCGGTGTTCGCGCTCCATCACCTCGCGCAGGGCGTTGGCCGCCGCGCGGTGGCCCCCGCCGGCGTCGAAATACACCAGTTCCAGCCGTCTCAACATTTCGATTGTGTCACGCTGCGCAACTCAAGTGATAAAAAACAGGACGATTAACCGATGTTTTTTGGTGGTGTCACCGAGTTGTAGCCGTTTCAATTCTACAAAAGAAGTATGCGGTGCGACTTGCACGTCCATACACGCCACTCCGGCATGTGCACCATCCCGGTTCTACGCAAGGTCTGCCGGGAGAGCTACAACGATCCGCTGGCCGTATATGAAAAGCTGAAACGGCTCGGCATGGACCTGGTGACCGTGACCGATCACGATTCCATCGATGCCGCGGTGACGCTGCGCTCCAAGCCGGATTTCTTTTTGAGCGAGGAAGTGACCTGCAAGCTGCCGAGCGGCACTGAGTTGCATGTTGGCGTTTACGACATCACGGAGCGCGACCATGTGGAGTTGCAGCGCCGCCGCCACGATTTCGAATCGCTGGCCCGGTGGTTGGACGGCCGCAACCTGTTCTTCAGCGCCAATCACGTCTTTTCCAGCCTGACGGGGAGGCGCGCGCCGGAGGATTTTCTGCTGTTTGAAACCGCCTTCCCTGCGCTCGAAACCCGCAACGGCCATATGCTGGCACGCGCCAACAGCAACGCGGCGGCGCTGGCGGACCGGGCGGCACTGGCGGAAGTGGGCGGCAGCGACGCGCACGCGATGGGTTCGGTGGGCTGCACATATACGGTGGCGCCGCGGGCGCGCTCCAAGGAGGAGTTCCTGGATGCGCTGCGGATGGGCCAGGGCAGGGTGCGCGGTGAGACCGGCGGGATTTGGAAACTGATGCGCGACGTGCTCTCGATCGGCCGTTCCATGGTGCGGGAAAACCCATGGACGGCACCGGTGGCGGCGCTGGGAGTTGCGGTTCCCGCGATAATACTCGCAAACTATTGTATAGAGAGCGTGTTTGCGCGCTGGTGGATGGCGCGCTACCTCCGGCTGCGGGCGCTCAGAGAAGCCGGATGCGGGGCCACACCCATCGCGGAGGTGGCCGCATGACGTTCTCCGGAGAGGCGATGTGGACGTTTATTTCCCTTCGCGACAATAGTCTGATGCGGCGGGTGAACCGCTGGTCCGCGCCCCGCTGGATCCGCGTGTGGATGATCTGCGCCACGCGCGGCGGCGATGGCTGGCTGTGGTATGCGCTGGGCGCGATGCTGTTGCTGTTCGGCGGCGAGCACCGGTTCATGGCCGTGGGCTCGGCTGGCCTCGCGGCCGGCATCGGAATCGCGCTCTTCCTCAAACTCAAGAAGACCGCCCATCGCAAGCGGCCCAGCGAGCCCCACTGTTGGGCCGATCTGCTGCCGCCCGACCAGTTCTCCTTCCCTTCCGGGCATACCATCACGGCGTTTGCGGTATCGGTTTCGCTGGCCATGTTCTACCCCGATCTGGCGATCGGGCTGCTATTCTGCGCCGTCAGCGTGGCGGCTTCGCGCATCCTGCTGGGCATGCACTTCTTGAGCGACGTGCTGGCCGGGGCGGCGATCGGCGCGCTGCTGGCAATTGGGGCGTCGCATCTGGTCCGGCTGCTGTAAGTTCGTGCCTGCCGCCGTGGCGCGGGCCGTCCGGCCTGCTGTGTCGAGAGTCGTCTCGACATTTCTTTTGCGCCGGGGCTGACAGGTCGAACAAGAAATGTCGGCACGACTGCCGACACTGCAGGCTTGACAGCCCGCGCCACGGGCCTACTACTTCAGCTTGCGATCCAAGAAGCTCGCGGCGGCTTGATAGGCTGCCAGCCAAGTGCGGTAGAGCAGAAAATCGTGCACCTCGTCGGGGAAGACCAGTTCTTCCACTTCCACGTGCTGGCGGCGCAGCGCGTCGGCCAGTTTCACGGTCTGGTTGAACTGCACGTTGCGGTCGTCATCGCCTTGAATCAGCAGCACGGGCGAGCGCCAGGTGGAGAGGAACGCCATGGGCGACGATTCGAACGCCAGTTGGTAATCGGGCGCGGCCGGCGGGATTTCGAGCTCGGTGGCCCAATCGTGAACGCCGTGCAGATCCACTCCGGCGCGAAACAGATCGGAGGCGCGCGCCAGCGCCATGGCGGTGAGGTATCCGCCGTAGGAGCCGCCCCAGGCGCCGATTCGGTCCGGATCGACATCGGCACGCGAGCGCAAGTACACGCCGGCGCCCTGCACGTCGTTATACTCGCTGCCGCCGGCAGGGCCATAGCGCAGCGCTTCTCGAAAATCCAGGCCGTAGCCGATGCCGCTGCGGTAATTCACCGACAACACCACGAAACCGCTGTTGGCGAGGTATTGGTTCATCGCGTAAGCGTTCGCGTAGTAATACATGTAATGCCAGCCGAGCAGCATCTCGCGCCGCGAGCCGCCGTGGAAGAAGACGATCGCGGGCGCGCGGCTGCCGGGTTTCCGCTTCGGTGGCAGAAAAAGCTGACCGTGGATGGCGAGACCGTCGGCGCTCGAGAAAATCACCTGCTGCGGCGTCACCATTTGGCCAACCGGAAAATCGGCTGGGATGGATTCGGGATGCAGGTCGCGGACGTCGGCGCCGATGCGGATGGCGGCGTGCGCGGGGTGCTGCGCATCGGAGCGGAGAAACGCGAGCGAGCCATCGGCGACCGGAGTGGGCGCCCATTCGATGCCGTCGCCCTGGGTGACCGCTTCCGGCGCGCCGCCCGAAGCTGCGACTTTCCAAAGATGGCGTCGGTCGATATCGCCCTGATTGGAATTGAAAAACACTTCGCGGCCTTCGGCCGCCAGGGCAACCTCCTCCACTTCAAACGCGCCGGGCGTGAGCAGGAGTGGATCGCCGCCGGCGGCGGGAATGGAATAAAGGTGCGTCCAGCCATCGGCTTCCCAGGGAAAGACCAGGCGCGATCCGGCCCACAGAATCTGGCTGACGCCGGTGATTTCGCGGAAGACGCTGCCGGGGCCCTGGCGGGCGCGGAAGACTTCGCGGCCCTCACCGGTTTCGGACGAGGCGACCCGGATGGACCAGGGTTCGCCGGCGCGGCGGGGCTCGCGTGGGCCGCGTACGCCGGCGGACGGAATGCGCACGAAGGCCACGCTGCGGCCGTCGGGGGACCAGGCAGGCTGGCGGTCGTTATCGGTACTCGGGTCGAGGTAGCGCAGGGTGGCTGACGCCGTATCGTAAACGCCGATGAAGCCGTGGTCGCCGCGGTCGCTCTCAAATGCGATACGCGTTCCATCGGGCGACCAGACCGGGCCGGCGCACTGGCCGCGCGTCTTGAGGGCCACGCCTGGCGCGCTGCCGTCGGCCGGCGCCCACCAGAGCTGGCCCTTATGAATCCACGCGATGCGGCCGCCGCGCGGTGCCACGGCGGGCGAATCGCCTTCGCCGATCTTGCGCGGCGTGCCACCCGCGAGGCTCACCAGCCAGACATCCTGCTCGGTACCCTTCGGATCGAGCGCGGGGTTCGGATACTCGCCGGCGCGGTTCGTGCCCTCGAGGCGCGTGTAGATGATCGCATCGCCAACCGGCGTCCAAACCAGGCCGGCCAGCTCATAACCATCGTCCTGGGTGTAGGCCGTGATTTGGCGCGCCTGATAGCGCGGCGCTTCGGCCACCCAGATGTTGCGCACGCCGCGCGCGTTTTCGACCCAGGCGAATTTGCCGCCGGAGGGTGAAGCGGTGAGCCCGCTGGGAAAAGCGGCGCTCAAAACGCGGTCGAGAGTGAATGGCGGCTGTGCGGCGGCACAACCAGCCAGCAACAAGGCGGCGAGGATTCGCATGAGTTAATATTACCCGCTGCGACCCAGCCAAAAAACCGGCAAGCTAAAGCACGCCCCACCACAGCTCGAAAGGGCTATTTGGTTTTGCGGTAACCTGCCAGGGCGTTCTGTCGCCATTTTAAGCAAGCGAAAGCGACCCGATGCTATCTTTGTCTTTCTGCCTATAGCGCTATGTTGGTAAATGGCGGCCCGGCCGATTTGTGAAATGACTTACTTGAATATGAAGACGAAGCGCGCCTCAAAATGGGCCGCCAAGAGATTGAGCGTTCGATGAGTGAATCTACCTCCTCCGCGCCGGTGATTGGCGCTCCTCCGCAGCAACCGGAAGACCCTCCGCACAGGGCCCGATCCGGCAAGGGCTGGCTTTGGCTGCTGGTGCTGCTGGCCGCCGGTGCGGCAATCGCTTATTATTACTGGCCCAGATCGGGCGCTGGCGGCAATTCCGGTGCGGGCAATGCGCCTGCCACATCGGGTTCCGGGGGACGAGGCGGCCGGGGCGCCGGCATCACGCCAGTGGTAGCCGCGCGCGCCAAGAAGGGCGATATTTCGGTTTACGTGGAAGCGCTTGGAAATGTCACCTCCCTCAGCACGGTCACCATCAAGAGCCGCGTGGATGGCCAGTTGATGGAGGTGAAGTATAAGGAAGGCGATATCGTGCAGCAGGGCGCTCCACTGGTGGAGATCGACACCCGCCCCTACCAGGTTGCGCTGGAACAGGCTGAGGGCCAACAACTGCGCGACCAGGCGCTGCTCGCCAACGCCAACGTGGACCTGAGCCGTTACGCGGGGCTATTGAAGCAAAACGCCGTTCCCGAGCAGCAATATGCCACGCAGAAAGCGCTGGTGGCGCAGGACGAGGGAGTGGTCAAGTCGGATCAAGGCCAGATCGATGCGGCCAAGCTCAACCTGGTCTACTGCCACATCGCGTCGCCCATCACCGGGCGCGTCGGTTTGCGCCTGGTGGACGCCGGTAACATCGTGCATGCCTCGGATGCCGCGGGCCTGGTAGTCATCACCCAGGTTCAGCCGATCAGCGTCGTGTTCACCATATCCGAGGATAAGCTGCCAATCGTGCTGACCCGCTACCGCGCCGGCCAGCAGTTGTCGGTCGAAGCCTGGGACCGCGACGCCGGAACGTTTAGCGACATGCGCAAGAGGTTCGCCATAGGCATGCTGGCTACCATCGATAATGAGATCGATCAGACCACCGGCACGTTGCGCTTGCGGGCGATCTATCCGAACAAGGACTACGCTCTGTTCCCCAACCAGTTTGTCAACGTGCGGCTGCTGGTGGAACAAAAGCACGGCGTGGTGCTGATTCCCAACGGTGCGGTGCAAATCACGAGCGACAACAAGTACGTATACCTGGTAAAGCCGGATTCCACCGTGACCGTGCGCAACATAACCTCCGGCACCAGCGAGGGAGATCAAACCGAAGTGGTATCGGGCCTTGACGCCGGCGATGTGGTGGTAATGCAAGGCGTCGACAAGCTGAACGAAGGCAGCAAGGTGGTCGCCACCATCGCCGGAGAGCAACCGGCGGGCGGCCGCGGCGGCCAAGGCGGCCGAAGCGGGCGCGGCGGCACGGGAAAGGCCGGCAGAGGAAAAGCGCAGTGAGCCCGTCCCGGACATTCATTCTTCGTCCGGTCGCAACCTCGCTGCTGATGGTGGGCATCCTGCTTGCGGGCGCGGTGGCGTACAAGCAGTTGCCGGTATCGGCGCTTCCCGAAGTGGACTACCCCACCATTCAGGTGGCGACGTTCTACCCGGGCGCCAGCCCAGACGTGATGGCCTCGTCGGTCACCGCGCCGCTCGAACGCCAATTCGGTCAGGTGCCCGGCTTGCAGCAGATGACGTCGACCAGTTCCGACGGCAGTTCGGTCATCACGCTGCAATTCAACCTGAACCTGAACATCGATGTGGCCGAGCAGGAGGTGCAGCAATCCATCAATGCCTCCGGCACTTTCCTGCCCGCCGATCTTCCCGCGCCGCCGATTTACAGCAAGACCAACCCCGCCGACGCGCCCATCCTGACACTGGCGCTGACTTCCAAGACGCTGCCGCTGACCAAGGTGGAGGACCTGGCGGACACGCGCCTGGCGCCAAAGATTTCGCAACTGGCCGGGGTGGGCCTGGTGAGCATCAGCGGCGGCCAGAAGCCGGCAGTGCGCATCCAGGCCAATCCGACGCAGATGGCCTCCTACGGCATGAACCTGGAGGATCTGCGCAGTGCGATCCTGTCCGCCAACGTCAACCTGGCCAAAGGAAACTTCGACGGGTCGCACCAGTCTTTCCAGATCGGCGCCAACGACCAGTTGCTGTCGAGCGGCGACTATAAGCCGCTGATCATCGCGTACCGCAACAACGCGCCCATCACGCTCTCCGATGTGGCGGTGGTGAAGGACGAGGCGGAAAACCTGCGCCAGGCGGCGTGGATGAACCGCACGCCGGCGGTGATCATGAACATCCAGCGGCAGCCCGGCGCCAACATCATTTCGGTGGTGGACCGCATCAAGGGGCTGCTGCCGCAGCTCACCGCCTCGCTGCCCCAGTCGGTCGACGTGACCATCCTGACGGACCGCACCAACACCATCCGCGCCTCGGTCGAGGACGTGCAACTGGAGCTGATGCTGACGGTGGCGCTGGTGGTGATGGTGATCTTCCTGTTTCTGCGCAACCTGGCCGCCACGGTGATCCCCAGCGTCGCGGTGCCGCTGTCGCTGGTGGGCACCTTCGGCGTGATGTACCTGCTGGGGTACAGTCTGAACAATCTGACCCTGATGGCGCTCACGATTTCCACCGGATTCGTGGTGGACGACGCGATCGTGATGATCGAGAATATTTCCCGCTACATCGAGGAAGGCGAAAGCGCGCTCGAGGCCGCGTTGCGCGGCTCGGCGCAGATCGGCTTCACCATCGTGTCGCTGACCATCTCGCTGATCGCGGTGTTGATTCCGCTGCTGTTCATGGGCGACATCGTGGGCCGCCTGTTCCGCGAGTTCGCCGTCACGCTGGCGGTGACCATCCTGGTTTCGGCGGTGGTGTCGCTCACCCTCACGCCCATGATGTGCTCGAAGCTGCTGAAGCACACTCCCGAGGCAAGGCAGGGATGGTTCTACCGCACCTCCGAGCACGCCTTCGACGCGGTGATCGCCTTCTACGGCAGAACCTTGCGATTCGTGCTGCGGTTCCAGACCATCACGCTGCTGATCGCCATCGCCACCCTGGTGGTGACGGTGTTGCAGTTCATCTATATCCCGAAGGGCTTCTTCCCGATCCAGGATACGGGCGTGATCCAGGGGGTTTCCGAAGCCGCGCAGACCGTGTCGTTCGCCGAGATGTCGCGGCTGCAGCGGTCGCTTACCGGCGTGATTCTGAAAGACCCGGCGGTGGATAGCCTGTCGTCGTTCATCGGCATCGACGGCACCAATACGACGCTCAACAGCGGGCGGGTGCTGATCAACCTGAAGCCGCTCAACCAGCGCGACGGCTCGGCCAGCGACGTGATCCGGCGCCTGCAGCCGGCGTTGGAACAGGTGGCCGGCATCACCCTTTTCATGCAACCGGTGCAGGATATCAGCGTGGACGACCGGGTGAGCCGCACGCAGTTTCAGTACACGCTGGAAGATCCCAGCCCGGACGAGCTGAACGTCTACGCCCCGCGCATGCTGGAGGGCATGAGGCGGCTGCCCGATCTGATCGACGTCGCCAGCGACCAACAGGTGCAAGGGCTGCGGGCGAGCGTGGTATTCGACCGGGACACCGCGGCGCGGGTCGGCATCACGCCTGCCACGATCGACCAGACGCTGTACGACGCCTATGGCCAGCGGGAAGTCTCCACCATGTTCACGCAGTTGAACCAATACCACGTGATCCTGGAGGTGGCCCGGGAATTCGCGCGCAACCCCGAAAATCTGAACGAATTGTATATCCGCACCGGCACTGGCTATCCTTCGGGCTCGACGGGCGTGGTTTCCGGCGGGTCTTCGAGCGCCGCCGTCGCCAGCGGGCCGTCCAACCTGGCGCCTTCCGCCTCGGCCAGCACCGCGGCCAACGCCAGTTCCACGGCTGGATCGAGCGCCGTGTTCGGCGCGCCAATCGCCTCGGCCAGCGTCTTTCCAACCGGCGGCCAGGTGCCGCTCAGCGCCTTCAGCCGGGTGGAGTTGACCTCCGTGCCTATCACCGTCAACCATCAGGGCCAGTTCCCGGTAGTGACCTTTTCCTTCAACCTGGCGCCCGGCGCTTCGTTGGGAGACGCGGTAAACGGGGTGAACCGCCTGAAGAACCAACTGGGCCTGCCGGCCAGCATTCAAGCCGCGTTTCAAGGCAGTGCGCAGGCCTTTCAGGCGGCGCTGGCCAACGAGTGGGTACTGATTCTGGCGGCGCTGGTGACGGTGTATATCGTGCTGGGTGTGCTGTACGAAAGCTACATTCACCCCGTTACCATTCTGTCCACCCTCCCCTCGGCGGGCGTGGGCGCGCTGCTGGCTCTCCACATTTGCGGCAGCGATTTCAGCGTGATCGCGCTGATCGGCATCGTGCTGCTGATCGGGATCGTGAAGAAAAACGCCATCATGATGATCGATTTCGCGCTGGACGCGGAGCGCAAGGAGGGCATGGAACCCGAGAAGGCCATCTACCAGGCCTGCCTGCTGCGTTTCCGGCCCATCATGATGACCACCATGGCGGCGCTGCTCGCTGGCGTCCCGCTGGCCTTCGGCACGGGCGTGGGATCGGAACTGCGCCGGCCGCTCGGCATCACCATCATCGGCGGCCTGATCTTCAGCCAGATGCTGACGCTCTATACGACGCCGGTGATCTACCTCTGGTTCGACCGGCTGGCGCGGCGCTTCTCGCACAAGAGCGAGCACCATTTGGAAGCTGGCCAGGAGCCTGTGGCGGCGCGGTAAGCCATGAATATCTGCGAACCATTCATCCGCCGGCCGGTCGCCACCACGCTATTGCTGGTCGCGATCGCGCTGGCCGGCAGCGTGGCGTTCCGGCTGCTTCCGGTCTCGCCGCTGCCGCAGGTGGACTTTCCGACCGTGAACGTGGGCGCAAGCCTGCCCGGGGCCAGCCCGGAGACCATGGCTACCTCGGTGGCCACGCCGCTGGAGCGCCAGTTCGGCCGCATCGCGTCGGTCACGGAGATGACTTCGTCGAGCGGCCTCGGCTCTACCGGCATCACCCTGCAATTCGACCTGAACCGCAACATCGATGCAGCCGCGCGCGACGTGCAGGCCGCCATCGCCGCCGCCCGCGGCTATTTGCCGACCAACTTGCCCTCCAACCCGAATTACCGCAAGGTGAATCCGGCCGACGCGCCGATCTTCATGCTGGCGCTCACCTCCAACATTCTCGATAAGGGCGAAATGTACGACGCGGCCTCCAGCATCATGGCGCAGAAGCTATCGCAGGTTCCCGGAGTCGGACAGGTTTTCGTGGGCGGCAGCGCGCTGCCCGGCGTGCGCATCGAGCTCGATCCGGACGCGCTGTCGAATTACGGCGTCGGCCTCGAGCAGGTGCGCACCATCCTGAACAGCGCCAACACCAACACCCCGAAAGGCCACTTTTCCGACGGCCTGAGAATGTGGGAGGTGGGCGCCAGCGACCAGATCTTTAAAGCGGCCAATTACCAGCCCATGGTGATCGCCTACCACAACGGGACGGCGTTACGCATCGCCGATGTGGGCGAGGCGGTGGATTCGGTGGAAGACCTGCGCAACGCCGGCTACTTGAACGGCAGGCCCAGCGTGCTGGTCGTTATTTTCCGCCAGCCCGGCGCCAATATTATCGATACCGTGGACCGGATTCGCGCCACTCTTCCGCAGTTGAAGGCCTCTATTCCGCAGGCCATCGACGTAACCGTTGCCATGGACCAGACCACCACCATCCGGGCCTCGGTGCGCGACGTGGAGCGCACGCTGATCATCTCCATCCTGCTGGTGATTCTGGTGGTGTTTCTCTTTCTGCGCAGCCCGCGCACCACGTTCATCCCCAGCGTGGCCGTCCCGGTTTCTCTCATCGGCACTTTCGGCGTCATGTACCTGCTGGGGTATAGCGTGGACAACCTGTCGCTGATGGCGCTGTGCATTTCGACCGGCTTCGTGGTGGATGACGCCATCGTGGTGATCGAAAACATCACCCGCTACCTGGAAATGGGAATGAAGCCCTTTGCGGCCGCGCTCAAGGGAGCGCAGGAGATCGGCTTCACGGTGATGACGATCAGCATTTCGCTGGTGTCGGTTTTCCTGCCCCTGCTGATGATGGGCGGCGTGGTGGGCCGTCTGTTCCGCGAGTTCTCGGTGACGCTTTCGGTGGCCATCGTGGTTTCCATGGTGGTGTCGCTGACCGCCACGCCGATGATGTGCGCCCACATGCTCAGGGAGCACACCGATCACGGATGGCTCTACCGCACCAGCGACCGCGGCTTCAAGCGCGTGATCGGCGCCTACGGCAGCTCGCTCCAATTCGTGCTGCGCCATCAGTTCATCACGCTGTGCGTGCTGCTGGTGACTGTCGCCCTCAACGTGCGGCTGTTCATGAAAGTGCCCAAGGGCTTCTTCCCGCAGCAGGACAACGGCCGCCTTTCGGGCCAGATTCTGGCCGACCAGGACACTTCGTTCCAGGCGATGAACAAGATCCTGCTGCCCATGGTGAACATCGTCGCCGCCGATCCGGCGGTGGACGCGGTGAACGGCTTCACCGGTGGAGGCCGCGGCGGGTCGACCAACACCGGCAGCATGTTCATCGCGCTGAAGCCGCTGGCGGAGCGCAAAATCTCGGCCGACCTGGTGATTGCGCGGCTGCGGCCCAAGCTGGGACGGATTCCGGGCGCCACCCTTTACCTGCAGGCCAACCAGGATATCCGCGTCGGCGGCCGCAACAGCGCAGCGCAGTATCAATACACCATGCGCGGCGACAACCTGGACGATCTGACCGCGTACGCGCCGCGCATGTTCCAGGAAATAGCCAAAATCCCGATCATCGTCGACGTCAACAGCGACCAACAGAACCGCGGTCTGCAATCGCTGGTGACTTACGACCGGGCCACCGCGGCGCGTTTCGGCATTTCGCCGCAGTTGATCGACAACACACTCTACGACGCGTTCGGACAGCGCCAGGTCTCGACCATGTACAAGCCGCTGAATCAATACCACGTGGTGATGGAGGTGGCGCCGGTCTACTGGCAGAACCCGGAGATCCTGCGGAATATTTATGTGCGCGCGCCCTCCGGCGCCCAGGTGCCTCTGAGCGCCTTCGCGCAATTCGCCCCGGCCACCGCCCCGCTCTCGGTTAACCACCAGGGCCTCTTTCCCGCCATCACCATTTCGTTCAACCTGCGGCCGGGTGTGGCTCTCGGGGACGCGGAGGACGCCATCCAGGCCGCTGCCGAGAAGGTCCGGCTGCCTCCCACCATTCAAACCATGTTTGTCGGAACCGCGCAGGCTTATCGGCAGTCGCTCGACAACCAACCCATCCTCATCGGCGCCGCGCTGCTCACCGTGTACCTGGTGCTGGGCATCCTTTACGAAAGCTACATTCATCCCATCACGATTCTTTCCACGCTCCCTTCGGCCGGCGTGGGCGCGCTGCTGGCGCTGACCATTACGCACACGGATTTGACCGTCATCGCCATGATCGGCATCATTCTGCTGATCGGCATCGTCAAGAAGAATGCCATTATGATGATCGATTTCGCCCTGGCGGCGGAGCGGCTGGAAGGAAAGAACGCGCGCGACGCCATTTTCGAGGCCTGCCTGCTGCGCTTCCGCCCCATCCTGATGACCACCATGGCGGCCATGCTGGGCGCCGTGCCGCTGGCATTCGGCAGGGGCGTGGGGTCGGAACTGCGCCGCCCGCTCGGCATCACCATCATCGGCGGCCTGGTCCTCAGCCAGGCGCTCACGCTGTACACTACGCCGGTGGTCTATCTCTACTTCGACCGTTTGCAGCGCTGGTGGAACCGGGTTCGCGGGCGCGAGGCCCAAGTGATCGTATCGGAGGCTTGAAGGACACGGAATGCAACGCAGGAAGCCATCGGTTGTGGCGGCGCTGGCCGGCGTGCTGGCGTTGGCCGGATGTACGCCCGGACCCAAGTACCGGCAGCCCGCCGCGGTTGTGCCGCCGGCGTTCAAGGAGCAGCCTCCGGCGGACTTCAAGGAAGCGCAGGGCTGGAAGCAGGCGCAGCCCAACGACGGCCAGCTCAAAGGCAAGTGGTGGGAGATCTATAACGATCCGGATCTGAACGCGCTCGAAGAGCAGGTGGCCATCGACAACCAGAACGTGTTGCAGGCCGAAGCCCAATACCGCGAGGCCGTCGCGGCGGTGAAGATCGTGCGCTCCGGGCTCTACCCCACTGTGTCCAGCGCGCCCTCGATCACCGAATCGCGCACTCAGGCGGGCTCGGCGCCCGGCGCAGCCACGGCGGCGTCTGGGCTTAAGACGTTTTACAGCCTGCCCATCAGCGCGTCCTGGGAGCCGGACCTGTGGGGCAACATCCGGCGCAGCGTGACCGCCGCGGCCGCCCAGGCGCAAGCGTCGGCCGCGGACCTGGAGAACGCGCGGCTGCTCTACCAATCCGAGCTGGCCCAGGACTATTTCGCCTTGCATGGCCTGGATGGCGATGTCGATCTGCTGACGCGCACCGTCAAGTCCTACAGCGAATATCTGGAGCTGACGCACAACCGCTTCGCCGGCGGTATTGCATCCGACCTGGATGTGGCCCAAGCGGAAGCGCAACTCTACGCGGCGCAGACCCAACTGGTCGATTTCGGCGTGACGCGCGCGCAACTGGAGCACGCCATCGCCGTGCTCGCCGGCAAGCCGCCCGCGGCGGTCACCATCGCCGCCCTGAGCCTGAGGGCGCCACCACCGCCGGTGCCCATCGCGCTGCCATCCCAGTTGCTCGAGCGGCGCCCCGACATCGCTTCCAACGAGCGGCTGGCAGCCGCCGCCAACGAACAGATCGGCATCGCCCAGGCGGCCTTCTTTCCCGCGCTCACGCTGGCCGTTACGGCCGGCTTGCAGTCTTCCAGCATCACCACCTGGCTAAGCTGGCCCAGCCGGTTCTTCTCGGTCGGCCCCACCGTGGCCGAGACCATTTTCGATGCCGGCCGCCGCCGCGCGCAGGTTACCCAAAACCTGGCCGCCTACGATGCCGCCGTGGCCGCGTACCGCCAGACCGTGCTGACCGCGTTCCAGCAGGTGGAGGACAGCCTTTCCACGTTACGCGTTCTGGCGGACGAGTCCGTGGTCGCCGATGAATCCGTCAAGTCCGCCGACCGCGCTTTGGCGGTCTCGACTGCGCAGTACAAGGCCGGCACCACGGCGTATCTCACCGTGCTGACCGCACAGGGCACTGACCTGGCCGCCGAAAGAACCCAGATCGACCTGCTGACGCGCCGCCTGGAAGCCAGCGTGCAGTTGGTGGTGAACCTGGGCGGCGGATGGGATACATCGCAAATGCCAACCAAGCAGGACGTCGTCAAGACCGCCAACCAGCCGCAACCCCCCATGGCGCCCGCGAAGACACAGTAGCCCAATCGAGCTTTCGCCGGTCAGAAGAGTGGATTCGCCATTTCGGAGGCCGTATTCATGCGCCTGCCGGCGATCGTCGATTGCAACGCCTGGACGTTGCCGCAAGGGCGCTACAACGCTGCTTGGGTCCGCTGGCAGGGCGTCGGCATCGTGTTAGATAACCTCCGCCTCGTCGATTCCGCCGTCGACCAGTTGTTAGATCCCGTCGCCTACGCCCGCTTCCGCGCCGCGACCGAGCCCAACAAAACCGCGGGGTTTCGAGATACCGGAAATGCTGGAGCGGGTGATGGGGGGAAGCGTGACGCGCATTGCCGTCGGTCCTTGAAGACCGGGTCCGGTATAATCGGAACAGAGCCGATGACTGAGACAATACATGTGTTCCCGTCCGAGAGAGGCTGGGTCGTCAAGGGCGCGGGAAGCGTGAAGGCAGGTGCGTTCTTCTCAACGCAGAAGGAAGCACTCTTTCACGCTCGCACTATCGTCAGGAAACGTGCGTCGGGCCAGATTGTTGTCCACGGGAAGAACGGTCGAATTGCCGTATCCGAAGTGCGTGGTCTGCCGAAGATCCAAGAGTCTCCGGTGAAGAGCAGCCTGGGAACGAAGAACATCGAAAGAGCGGTTTCAAAACTCGTCCTGGAGCGCCTCGCGTCCGCTTGAAGGCCGATTGGTGCCGACTCCGATTCATCTTAATCACGTCTTCATTAACTGCCCTTTCGACGGCTCCTATAAACCCATCTTCGACGCCATCGTCTTCGCCATTTACGGCCTGGGGTTTGTAGCCCGCTCGGCGCGCGAATTCGACGACGGCGCCGAAGTCCGATTGGCGAAGATCCAGCGCATCATTGAGGAATGCCGGTACGGAATTCACGACATCTCAAACGTCCGCTTGGACGAGAAAACCGGGCTCCCACGTTTCAACATGCCGCTCGAACTCGGGTTGTTTCTCGGGTGCAAGCGGTTCGGGGACGAGCGCCAACGGAAGAAGGTGTGCATCATTTTCGATTTCGAACCTTATCGGTACCAGAAGTTCATTTCGGACATCGCTGGGCAGGACATCCATTCCCACAGCGGCAATCACGAGCAGGCAATCACCGAAGTTAGAAACTGGCTTGCCACCGTGTCGAAGCGAAAACTGCTGCCCGGCGGCGCCGCTATCGTGAGACGATACAACCGATTCACGGCTGACCTTCCGGCTCTCTGCACGACACTGAATCGGCAGCGCGAGAACCTTAACTTCGCCGATCTCTCGGAGATGATCGGGATCTGGCTCAAGGAAAACCGCTAGCCCGCCACGGCTGTCATCCGCGGCATATACAATTGAAGCGTCGTGAAACTGCTCAAGCTCAGGAACGAGGACGCGGAAGCGAAATGGTGGGCGGGGCGCGGAGGGTAGGGAGTTTCTCAAACGGCAGTCTGCCGCGGGAACCGCGAAGAGGCGGAAGGGTTCGCCGATAGTGTCTGGCCTGTACCGCGCGAGCAGCGTGCAGATCGCGCTGCGGTTACCCGCGCCGGATCTCGCCAAAGCTCGCAAGGTCGCCGGCCACAAGGGTATCGGTTACCAGACCTTGCTCAAGATGCTGGTGCACGAGTGGCTGCAGCGCGAGGCGAGACGGCAGTAGGGGGTTCAGCTAAGCTACTCACCGCAGAGCCGATCTGCCTCGGGCCTCCCTTTGAATACTTCGCAAGCCTGCGTTCGGATGCGGGGATCGCTCCTCTGCACCAGAGCTAGAGCCGCCGGCTCGCCAACCAAAAGCGACGCGTGCCCAAGAGCCTGGATTATGTCGAAGCGCTCGGCATCAAAATCCTCGCCAGGCTGCAGTAGCAGTCGGGCAATGGCTTGCGGCAGCCCTCCCGCCTGATCGAGTGTGCCGTGTCGGCCAGTCGTCACACGGATTGAAGATGGCCAAAAATCGACGACTGACCGAAGTTCGGCACCTTCCCGCCGCAAGAAATGGACGTAACGAGCCCCCTCCCGGGGGGCTGTTCCACTCTCCAGCCTTTGCACCGGCCGGAACCCAGTAAGTGTAATCCACGGGGGACGCGCTCAGATCGCCCCGCAACATGTTCTCCACCTCGATTCGTACTTCGACGTGATACCAGAAGATAGGGAGGCCGTTTTCGCTGCCTTGGCGTTTCCGCTCTTTCCAATATGTTTCTTTGTGTTCAACAAGGCCAACCACGACTATCGGGGATTGCTCAATCAGTTCACTGTATGTGAGATGCCCATAAGCAACGCGGGGTCCATGCGAGCATCCGCCGAACATGAGAAACGCGAGCAACATCTGCGACACGAGAAATCGCTTCATCTCAAACTATAGGCTCCATTCGCTTTCTGGTTGTTCCACTAGCCGCAACCTGCACCTTCTCTCACCACAGCCCCACCGCCTTCCACCACCAAAACCCCACTCCCAGCCAGATCACTAGGTTGACTAACGAAATAAGAAATCCTAGCCGCCACCAATCTGACTGACTTACATAGCCGCCGCTGAAATACACCGGGGCTGAGCCGGTGCCGTAGTGAGTTAGGCCGGCGTTGAGGTTCGAAAAGTAAGCCAGCACCAGCGCGGCTAACATGGGCGGCACGCCGCCGGCCAGCATCGCCACCAGGAAGCCGGGATATAGCGCCATGATGTGTCCCGTCATACTGGCGAAACCGTAGTGTACGTAGAGATAAGTTACCGCCAGCGCCAGCCCCACTAACATCCAGGGCAAGCTGGCATAGGCGCGGAACAGCGAATGCGAGAGCACGCCGATGGCGCCGCCGCGGGAAAGCTCGTCCGACATCATGATCAGCGGCGCGAACCAGATCAGCGCGTCCCAGGCTTTCTTTTCGTCGAGCAGATCGTCCCAGGCCAGCACCCGAACCAGCAGAATCGCGGAAAGGCCAGCCAGCGCGACGAACGTGTTGGGGATGCCGTGCCAGGGTGAGGTAACCCATCCGGCCATCACCGCCAGCATGATTGCCACCAGCGACTTCTCGCGGCGCGAAAGCGGGCCCATCCGCGCCAGCTCCGCGGCGGCAAACGCGCGCGCCGGAGCGGTATCGCGGATGGCCGGCCGGCACCATCGCTTCAGCAGCCACGGGACAATCGTCAGCGTCAACAGGCCGGGGACGATGGCGCCTTCGGCCCAACGCACCCAAGTCAGCTCGACGTGAGCATACTGGCGGGCGAAATCGGCAATGAGAGGATTGGCGGCCATGCCGGTGAGAAACATGGCCGAGGCCACATAAGTGGTGTGGAAGCAAACCAGAATCAGAAATGCGCCCGTCGAGCGCGTCGGTCCGCCCGGCTCGGAGCCGAAATCGAGAGCCACGCTTCGTGCGATGGGGTAGATCACGCCGCCGCCGCGCGCGGTATCGGAAGGGATGAAGGGCGCCAGCACCAGGTCAGCGGCGGCCAGCGAGTAGCCCAGGCTGAGCGGCGTGCGCGCGAACCGGCGGATGAACAGGTAGCCGATGCGCTTGCCCAGGCCGGTCTGCGTGAACGCGCGGGAAAACAGGAAGGCCGTGAAGATCAGCCACACGGTGACGTTGGCGAAACCGGAAAGCACTTGCACCGGCGGCACCGTGCGGGTCAATGCCAGCACGGTCATGGCCACCACGCAACTGACGCCCATCGGCACCGGCTGCGCTACCAACGCGACGATGGTGGCCACGAATACCGCCAGCAGATGATCTTGCTTTGCGGTTAGCCCGGAGGGCGGGAAGGCCAGCAGCAACGCCGGCGGAATCAGCACTGCCACCCATCGCAGCCAGGGCACGCCCGGTTTCGAAACGTTAGGGCCTGTCATGAAATAACCGGTTCAATCGACGTGGCGCACGCACTCGTGCGTGCCGCGCCGGCACTCGTGCCGACGCCCGGTTTTCCCACGCACGAGCAGGTGTCGAGAAAAGTCTCGACACGGCACGCACGAGTGCGTGCGCCACCTCGGCAACTCGCGGAGTCTGCCATCTCAGAACCGTTTCTTGAAAAGAATGTCCATGCCGACCAGGCCGTTTTCGTCGCGCTGCGCCACCACGGACCACTGCTTGGCGAAGGCCCATTCCACGCTGACCACCTGCGGGTTGCTGGTGGTGACATCGGTGATGTAGGTGAACGTGATGTCGGGCGTCACCTGCTGCTCCAGGGTGACGCGCGCCGTCCCGTTGAATTCGGTGCCGGGCAGAGTGGGATCGATGCGCAGGCGGCTGACGCCGAAGAAGCGCTGCAAGCGGCCGGTGACGGGGCTCGAAATGGCTTCGCCCAACAGCGCCGATCCGGCCGACTGCTGCCAGGCGGGCGCGGCGGTGTTCTCGCCGGCGTAAAGCGACGCTTCGTCGGTGGGTGTGCGGCCGGTGGCGAGCAGCGCCACGATTTCGCCGAATTGCAGCGGCGGGTCCGAGCGCGGCGTCAGGTTCAGTTTGCTGAGCGGGCCGGAAACGTTGAGCGTGACCTGGATGCCGCGGGCCTTGGTCTCCAAATCGATATCCAGCACCGGCTCCACATTGACCGGATTGAAGAACGAGACCGAACCCTGTGAAATGTTGTACCGCGTGCCGAAGAAGACCACTTGGCCATGCGTAATGTTGACGCGGCCCAGCACGGCGGGGCTGGTGTAAGTGCCGCGCAGCCGGAGGTTGGCTTCTACCTGGACGTCCTGGGTGAGGGCACTCTGCACCTGGATATCCGGCGCTGTCGAGACCTGGATATCGTAAGTAAGGCCGCCGAGCAGGCCGGGACGCGCCGCCGGCGTGCGCACAGGCTCGGACGATTGCGCCAGCAGCGAGCTGAAATCCGATTGTGGATTAAAGCCGGTGCGCAGCACGGTGATGGTGCCGGAGAGAATGCTGCTGGCGGTGGTGCCGCTGAAACGCAGGTCCGCGTTGGCCACCGTGCTGACGCCTTCCGGATAGCGCACGCGCACCTGGTGCGCGGTGGCGTGGAGGCGAAACACGGTGGGCCCATCGCCGCCGTAAGCGGCGAAACCGCTGAGCTCGATTTTGCCGCCGCCGGTTTCGCCGGTGAAGCTCTGGATGGAAGCGCGGTCGCCGTTGAACAGCAGGACGCCGTTCGCGTTCGAGATGCCGTTGGGGACGTCGCTGATGTTGAACGCCGCACCGGCGAATTCCACGCGGCCGGCGACTTGCGGCGCGGCCAGAGTCCCGCGCACGCTGGCGTTCGCTTTCAGCACGCCGGAGGCGGTGAGGCCGCGGTCCAGATCGTGCACCAAACCGAGGTCGGCGTGGCCGTCCACGCGCAGATCGAGCGGGTTCTTCTGGCCCAGCGCTACGCGGCCGGTAACGCTGAAATCCGTATCGTGCCCGGTGAACCGCGCCGACGCCACGGTGACCGCCGAGCCGGCCATGGTGACGACGATATCGCCGGAGTTGCGCAGCGCGAAGGCGCCGGGCGCGAGACCGGTGGAAGCCGCGGGCGCGATTTCCAGGCGCCCGATGCGCAACTCCGCCGTCATCGCTCGCGGGTTGAGCGCCGGGCCATCCACGCGCAGCGAGGCCTCCGCCGCGCCGTTGAGACCGGCCAGCGATCCGGCGGGCGCCAGCCACGCGCGCAATTGGGCCAGATCCACCTTGGTAAATCGGATGGTGGCGCTGCCGGGGTAATCGTCCGCCAGCCGCCACTGACCGTCGCCGACAATCGAGGATTCGGCGAAGTCCGATTCCAGGTGCGCCCGCAACGCGCCGCCCTCGGTCTCCGCGGTGAGACGCACGTCTCCCAGATCGCCACCGGCCAACTGTAGCTTCTTGCCGGTGACTTCAGCGTGCAAATCGTGAACGCGGAATCCCGGCCGCCCGTTTTCCGCAGGGACAATGTCGATAGCGCCGCGCGCCTGCACCTGGGCTGTGCCCTTCGCGCCGGGCCGCGCGGCTTCGAGGAGATGAACCTGCTCGATTGGCATGGCGTTGGTCGAGATCTGAAACCGCAGCGCGCCCGTGTCGAACCGGCCTGGCGAGTGGGCGAAGCTGGCGTCCAGGCGGATCTGTTTGGCGCCGGCGTGAATCTCGCCCGCGGAAAACTCGATCGTGCCGGCGCGGTAGCGTGCATGGCCGGTGATGCGGTCGAAAGGCTCTCCTTCTATGTCGCCATGTGTGCCATCGAGATCGGCCTGCACAATCGGATCGCCGGTGACGCCGGTGATCGCGACCGCGGCGTTGAGCGTACCGGTGGCCGATGCCGGAGCGCCACCGGCCATCACGACCAGCTCGGCGACCGGCGCGTCATGGACGGTGGCGTTGCCGAAGATATCGTCTCCGTCCCTCACCGCCCAATCGCGCAGCGCCACGGCGAGCGAAAACTGCGCCCGCACGCCCCCGCGGCTGAGCGTGGCATGATCGAGCCGGATGTTTTCCGGCGCGGCCGTGACCGCGGTGTCGAACGAATCGAACGTGCGGTCTCCATACGTGAAGGCACCCGCTTGCACGCGTCCCTGGATCTGCGGATGGTCCAGGCTGCCGATCACTTTTCCATCGAATACCGCCGCGCTGCCGTGGAGCTTCACAGGCAGCGCCGCGGCGCGCTCGCCCAGAGCCGGCAGCAGTTCCCTGAGATCGCGCGTCTCCAGGTGGACGCTCAGCTCGCGGCCGGCGGCGCCCGAGATCGCAACGCGCGAGTGCGGCAGGCTGAGCCGCGAATGCCCCAGATCGAGGATGCCGCTCGGCGAATCCCAATCCGCGGTGACTTCGCCTTCGACCGGCGGGCCCGCCGCAGCCGGCCCGATTTCGAGCGCGGTAATCAAGTGCAGTGTCCGCGGATTGTGGAACGAGCCTTCCATTTGCAACGAGCCGCCCGCCGTGCCGTCCCAGGGCAGCGTCGCGGTGATGGCGAGGCTCGCCACGCGGCGCACGTCGAGACCGGCCACGGCGCCGTTCACCGTGTAGCGATTGAAGGCGCGCAGTCCGATGGCGCCGGTGTAGTTGCCGCCCAACGTGTCGATCAAGACCTGGCGCAATTCCAGATCGACGCCGCGCAGCACGGCCGCGGCGATGTGCGCCTCGACGGGAAACGATTGCCCGCTCAGCACGGCCCCGCCGGAAAGCCGCATCGGACGCACGGTAACACTGCGCAAATCGGAAGTGAGAGGGCCGGTAGCCGTGAAATCGTGCAATCGAATGCTCGAATCGCGATATTCCAGGCCGCTCGCGGCCAGATGGCCGGTGATCGAAACATCACCGCCGCCGCGCCAAACGCCGCTGCCAGCAACCTCCGCCGTGCCCCGTTCGAGCAGCTTGGTCTCGAAGATGCGTTCGGCATCGCCGTTATCCAGGCGCGCTTGAAACTCGAAACGGCCGTGCGGGGCGGCCAGGTTCTCGATTTGCCCGGCCACGCTCACCCGCGATTTGCCGGCAGCGAGGCTGGCGGCGGTGACCTCGATGCGATTGGGTTCCAAGGCGAACGACGCGGTGATGGCGAAGTCGGTTTGAGCGATGCCGGGAGCGGCGAACTCCAGCGGCTCGATGGCGATGTTGCCCCGGTAGCGCGGACCGGCGGCATCGTAGGCCAGCGCCGCATCGAGGTTCCGGCCTTGCGTCGCGAATGGCACGCTCGCGTGCGATTCCACCTGAAATTCTCCGTGCTGCACGCGAAAACGCCCGATGGCGAGCTTGAGAATCGTCGCCATGGCGTTGCCGCGCCGGCTGTGGGTTTTCGGTTGCGGCAGGTTGGTGCGACCGTTCGCATCGATGATGAGGCAGATCCGCGGCGCTTCCACGTCGAGCGAGCGAATGTCGATATCGCGCTTCACCAGTGAAATGATTTTCACCCCCACCGCGATGGAGGCGGCGCGAAACAGCGGCGGCTTGCCGGCGGGCTCGGTGCCGTGCAGGACAAAGGAATCGGCCTCCACCCGCAGGGTGGCGAAGTCGAATCGGAACGCGCCCATTTCGGCGCGCCCGCCGGTAGCGGTTTCAATCGAGCTCACCAGCCAGGCGCGCGCCTTGCCGCGAAACCATTCGCTGCGCAGCACCAAAACGCCGGCCACCGCCGCCAGCAGCAAAGCCGCGGCCGCAATAGCGGCCATCCACAGGAATCGGTGTTTCATTGCAGCGCCTCGTCGTGATAGACAATCGGCGTCTGCCGCCGCGCCTCGCGCATCCAGTTATCCATTTCGCGGTCTTCGCGCTGGCCCGCCAGAGTGTCTTCGATTTGGTCGCGATAGTCGTCGATCAAAACCGCTTTCCCGGGCTCGGCCGCGCGCACCCGCGGCGCCAGCACGGTGTCGAAATAGTTCTGGATCTCCTCGGAGGTGATTTGCACCGCGGGGCGAAAGCGCACATCGACGAACTGCAACAGTGTGCGCTGCCACAGCAGCGCGTCCCTCACATCCTGGTCGCCGATACGGTATTGAGCCAGCGCGCGCCGATAATCGGCGTTGGCCGGATAGTAGCGGTGCTCGAAAGCAGCCAGCGTGGGCTCGATTTCGGCGGACTGCGGCACCGGATAGCGGCTGGTCTCCAGCTCGTGGCGTACCAGCCTCTGCTCCACCATCCGCTCGGCCGCGGCGCGCTTGCTCGCCGGGCTCAAATCCGGCGATTGTCCATTCAGGAACGCGGTTACGCGAATCTCGCGCTCGATGTCGCTCGAGGTGATCACGCGGTTGCCCACCGTGACCGCGATGCGGTCGATGATGGCGCCGGAAGCAAGCGTGGCCGCGAGCGTGGCGGCCAGCGCCAGAAGCGCCATGCCGATAGGCGCGGCGGATCGCAACTGGATCTTCCTCTTCAAAACGTTTGTCCTATGGAAAAGAAGAACTGAAAATGGCTCACGCTCTGCTGGGTGCACTGGTTGACGGCAGCCTGGCACGGGTTGACGCCGGCGTTCACCAGATCCTGCTCGGTCCCCTTGAAGCCATAGAAGCGCGGCGGATTGATGCTGTAGGCCAGATCCACGCGGAACGGACCGATGGGCGTGCGGTAGCGGATGCCGAAGCCGACGGCGTGCACCATGTAATCGAAGTCCTTGAGGCCTTCCTGCTTCACGCGAAAGGAAAAGTCGCTCGCGCCGGTGAAGGTGTTGCCGAAGTCGTGAAACAGCACGCCGCCGATATCCTCTCCGATCAGCGGGAACCGCAGCTCGGTCTGATTGAAGAACAAGGTGTTGCCGCCGATGGGGAAGCCGGTTTCCGGGTCGCGGGGTCCCGACTGGTCCTCGGGGAAGGCGCGATCGGACGATCCGCCGCCGCCGAAAAAGCGTTCCGGCAGCGGAACCGCATCCTCCCCGCCCCCGCTGTAATGGAACGCGGCGATGTTGCCGATCTCGGTCGAGCGCGCCAGCACCAGCTTCTTGCCCAGCGGAGAATATGTGGAGTTGCGTGCCAGGAAGCGCACGAAATCGCGCTCGGAACCGAAAATGTGTTCGGCGAAATCCACGTTGAGCGTATTGTAGACGCCCTTGCGCGGGTCCAGGGGATCGTCGCGCCGGTCCTGAATGAGGTTGAAGGAAACGAGGCCCAACCGGACCGGTTGCGAAAGCAACGGGATCAGCTCGGGCGAAATCTTCAGCGTGGCCTGATTCACGTTGACCGCGCGGTACGTGTAGCGGTAGAGCAGCGTGATCGGCTTGCTGACGCGCTGCTTCAACTGCGTGGAGACTTCCTCGCGCTTAAACGAAAAGGTGCGGACGTCCTTGGAATCGTCATAACGGGCGGTGAAGGTAAGCAGCAGCTTGTCGTTGCCGCGGAAACGGGCCCAATCGTAGCTGAGAATCGCCTGCTGTTCGAGCGTGGAGAACCGCGTGCGCAGGCTCAGGGTGTGCGCGATGCCCCACAAATCGGAACGCGTGATGCCCAGCGAAATGCGCGGCGCAAACCCGGTTTGCCCGGCCGGCGCGTCCAGACAATACATGCAGCCGCCGATCCGCGCGAATTCGGCGCCCACGCCCACCGACAGCGAATAGCGCCGCGCTTCTTCGAGATCGTAGACCACGTACTTCTGATCCGTCTCTCCATCCGGATTCTGAATCGCCATATCGACGCGCGAGAAGACGCCCAGTTCGTACAGACGGCGCTGCGTCTCGCCCATGGCAGTCGGCGATAGCGGATCGCCGGGGTTGAGCTTCAGGTTACGGTACACCAGGCTGGGCCGCGTGTGCGCCAGGCCGCCGGGATTGAAGAGAACCTGGCGCACGAACTCGCGGCCACCCTCGTGGATGGTGTAGTGCACATCCAGGCGATTCGTCGCGGCCGGCTTGGAACTCCAGACAAAGGTGACGTTGGGGAAGCCGTTCTGGTAATACTGCGCCAGGATGGCGTCGCGGTCCACCGCGATATTGAACTCGCTGAACGGCTGATTCGCGACCGAGCTGAGCAGGGGCAGAATCTTCGCTTTGTCGAGTTGCTCGATGCCGTCCACGGCCAGGCTGTTGACGAACGTTTGTGCGCCCTCGTCGATGGTGATCCACACCGCCTGCTCGCCCAGGTGGCCTTGATAGCGGTCGTCCAGCCGGTCGGTCACCTTCACATCGCGGAATCCGTTGGACTGGTACAGGCTGACAATCGAATCCTCGTCGCGCCGCAGCAGGTCGGCGCTGTACCGGCCGTGCGGAAACTGCAGCCATGAGGCGGTGCGCAGGAACATGCGCTCCCGAATGTCCTCGGTGGAGAAATATCGGCTGCCTTGGATCCCGATGAACACCAGCTTGTGCCGCGGACCCAGGTTGATCAGATAGTCGATGCTGGCCTGGTCGTTGATCACGCCCTGCTGCTTGAATTCGACCTCGGCATCGAAGTAGCCCTTGGATTGAAAGTAGTCTTCCAGGTTGTGGGAGCCCTCGGTAAGCAGGTCGACATCCACCGAGTGCTCCTCGAAAATCGGCACAAAGCGCCCCAGGCTGTGCTCGGAGACCTTGGCGCCTATGGCGCGGAGGCGGATGCGCGGGCCCGCGTCGACGGCCAGCACCGGCGCGGCGCGATTGGTCGCCGCATCGTACTTCACATCTTCCAGCGTCACCTTGGCTTCCAGCCGATGATCCTTGGCGTAGAGCGCGCGCACGCTGTCGAGCGCCGCGCGCAGCCGCGTCTGCGTCATCGGCTTCCAGGTGTGAATGATCCAGCGCTGGAACCGGGTAGCGCGCACGACGCTGGCGCGGTCGAGCTGGACGTTGCCATGGATCGTGGGCGCGGCGAAACGGGCACGGACGCCGCTCTCGATTTCGAAGCGGATGTTGACCTGCTGGTAGTCGTTGTCCCAATCGAGCACCGTCCGCACGTTGCTGAGGAATAGGCCGTTCGATTCCAGCAGCTTCTTCTGGCCGGCCTCGGCCGCGGTCACGCCGGCTTCCTTGTAGGGTGCCCCGAGATCAAGCTGCGCCGCGTTTTCAAGCTGCGCCGTGCTGGGAGGGTTGGAGACTTTGCCTCCCGCCACCACGTGACCGATGAACCAACTGTTCTTGGTGACGAAACGCACCACCACGCCGTCCTGGTATGGCTCCGCATCCACCTGAATATCCGCATACCGGCCGGTCGCAAAGAGACGTTCGATACTGGCACGAACATCGGCCAGCCGCAATGGCTGGTCCCGCTTTAAGGGGAGGATCTGGTTGATTTCAGCCGGGTCGAGTGGTTGCCGGCTCGGTTCGAACTGGATCGCGGCGATCCGCTTGCCCTCCCAGGAAGCGTCCTGCCCATGCAGCAAAATCATTGGCGCGGCAAGGGATAGCACGACGATTCGAGAGACGCTGGCGAACGGGCGGCGCACCAGAAACATGATAGCGTAAGCGGTTTACAGCAGGTTTGTTACCATGAGTGCGCGACATGAAAAAGGCCCCTCCCCGCATTCCGAAAAACGCGTCCCCAGGTAGGACAGACGATCGTTTTTTGTCGCCTGTCTTCAATCCGCCGGCACCAGAAATGGCGCGGCCTTCAATCCCGAATTCGCAGCTCCCTGTAGGGGCCGGGCATGCCCGGCCCGGCCGCCACACGCATGCAAGCCGGCGCCTGATGGCATTGGTGGGGCATGCTTTAGCTTGCCAACGCCCGCTTGCGGGCGTATTTTCTTGGCGCGCCTCAAGCCCTACAGGCAACCGAAGCTCCCATCCCCGAACCGGGAAGCCACTGAAATGAACCCAGCCGAGCGCCAGCGCTACTCGCGGCAGATTCTCTTCCCTGGCATCGGCGAGGCTGGCCAGGAGTCGTTGCTGCGCGCCCACGCGGTGGTGGCCGGCTGCGGTGCCCTAGGCAGCTTTCACGCGGCCGCGCTGGCGCGGGCCGGCGTCGGCCGGCTCACCATCATCGACCGCGATTACGTCGAGCCCGCCAATCTCCATCGCCAGTGGTTGTTCGAAGAAGCCGATGCCGCCGAAGCATTGCCCAAGGCGGTCGCCGCGGCGCGCCGGCTGGAGCGCATCAATTCCTCGGTTGCGGTGCGCGGCGTGGTGGCGGATCTGACGGCGGAAAACGCCGAAGACCTGCTGAGCGGCGCCGGGGTGATCCTCGACGGCACCGACAACTTCGAAACGCGTTACCTGATTAATGATTTTGCCGTGAGCCGCGGCATTCCATGGATCTACGGCGCCGCAGTGGGCAGTTACGGCATCACCATGCCTGTGATTCCCGGCCACACCGCGTGCCTGCGCTGCGTCTATCCCGACCCTCCCGCCGGCCCGCAGCCGACCTGCGAAACCGCCGGCGTGTTGAACGCGATCGTCTCCGCCGTGGCATCGCTGCAAGTGGCCGATGCGCTGAAGATCCTGAGCGGGCACGCTGATCTGGTCCAACCACGGATCACCACTATCGATGTGTGGGAAGGCGGAATCCGCCAGATCGATGGTCCGCCGCCGGACCCCGATTGCCCCACCTGCGCGCGCCGCGAGTTTCCTTACTTGGAAGAATCGGCCCGCCCCCCGGTGCGCATGTGCGGCCGCGACGCCATGCAGGTCCGCGAGCGCGAAGGCCCCATCGACTTAGAAGAGCTGCGCGCGCGCCTGGAGCCGCTAGGCGAAGTCCGCTCGAGCGAATTCGCCCTGCGGTTCCTCATCCCGCCCTACGAACTAACCGTTTTCCCCGATGGCCGCGCGATCATTAAAGGCACCAGCGACCCTGGGGTAGCGCGGAGCTTGTATGCGCGGTATGTGGGGTGAGCGGGCCATGAGGGATTAGTGAGCTTTTGCGGTAAAGAATCTCGCGGAGAAAAGGCAGAAAGGAAAGAAAAGCCGAGATGACTCTCGGCTCTGCAGGCCGGACGGCCCGCGCCACGAGCGGCTACGAACCAACCGTTTTCCCCGACGGCCGCGCCATCATCAAAGGCACCAGCGACCCAGGGGTAGCGCGGAGTTTGTATGCGAGGTATGTGGGGTGAGCGGGGGGGTGCGTGTTATTCCCGTGTTCGTCGCTGAGTTCCTAACTGCGTCAGCAGATGTTGGGCTTCCTCCCTTGACCCCTCCGTAATGTCGTCTTGTTTGACTCTTAGAGCTTGCTTCAGATACTGAGTTGCCTTCGCGCGTTCGTTCCGGCGGAGGTAGATCTTCGCGATTTCCAGGTTCGCATCGCCGTCTCCCAGCCTAACGGCCCGCTCGAACCACGCGAGCGATTGCTTTAGCCTTCCTTGATCGCGGAAAAGGACGCCGATATTGCTGGCCGCACACCCGTACCCTCGCCTGTATGCCCGCCGGTACCAATACAGCGCCTTTGCAGGGTTCGGTTTCACTCCTATTCCTTCGCTATAGAAGTTTCCAAGGTTGAGTTGGGCACTCTCATCACCCGTTTTGGCGACGGCCAGGAACAAACGAAATGCGGATGTCAGCTTGCCGACCTCCCACTGTCTATGGGCTTCTTGGAGCTTGCGGTCTCGGTCAGGCTGCTGGCGGCGCTTAGCGGCGAGGGCGGATTTCGTCACCAACGTTTCCTTCCCTTTGGTTCCGGAATAGAGTGCAACGTCCTGACTCCGGAGACAAACGAATTCCCTACCAGCCTACCCGACTACCGAGGCCTCCGGTCCAACACCGTCCGTGGCGCGGCCTGTCGAGGCTGCAGAGCCGAGAGTCATCTCGGCTTTTCTTCCCGCGCTGGACCATGGATAATCTTCCGCGTTGGCCACCAACCCCGCCCTCACCGGATTATTCTCGATGTACGCCCTGATGCGGTCCGATTCCCGATCGTCACGCACCCAGTGATCGTACGACTCGGCCTGCCAGAATGGCTGGCCTGTGCGTCCGAGCAACCGGTTCGCTTCGCGCGCGGTGTAACCCTTCACGCTTTGCAGGAACCGGCTAGGATTTACTCGCGGCAGCACCAGCAGGTGCACATGATTCGCCATCACCACAAAGGCGTGCAGTTCATAGTGCTGCAATTGTTCGGCGTTGTACCGGATGGATGCAATCACTAGCTGAGCGATTGGCTCCTGCTTGAGATAGAGCGGTCCGCTGCGGGCCGCGTCGAGGTGCCGGTCTATCCAGACAAAAGCTTGCCCGGCATTGAGTTTGCCTGGCGGCGGGTAAGAGCTGTGCGGGAGACTGCCGTGGAGGTGCCAGGTGATGAATAGAGGCTTGCCTTCCGGGTAGATGTGGGGAAGACGGCGGTGGTGCTGGAAATCCATGAGAGATTAGTAAGCTTTTGCGGTAAAGAATCTCGCGGAGAAAAGGCAGAAAAGAAAGAAAAGCCGAGATGACTCTCGGCTCTGCAGGCCGACGGCCCGCGCCACGGGGCACCATGATCCAACCCTCGCTAGTCTTTACGACCCGCGCTTGTCTTTACAATAGGAGGTTATGATTTCCGCGCTTCCGATTGCCGGCGGGTCCGTGGCTTGTAGTGTGGGCGCGATGGTGTGGGCGGTGCGCGGGCGGAGCTCGGCGGTGTTCGGTCCGTCGGTGTGGCGCGGACCGCGCGATCGGCGGGCGGTCGCATTGACCTTCGATGACGGCCCCAGCGAGGGCACGTCGCGCATTCTGGAGATGCTTGCCACGCACGGTGCGCTGGCCACGTTCTTCCCGTGCGGTCTCCACGTGGCGCGCCTGCCCGCCGTGGTACGCGCAGTGGTGGAGGCCGGCCACGAGATCGGCAACCACGGATACAACCACCCGCTGTGCTGCTTCCGCTCGGCCAAATTCATCGAAGCCGACATGGAGCGCGCGCAACAGGTTATCCTGGAGCACACCGGGGCGCGGCCCGTTTGGTTTCGCGCGCCCTATGGCGTCCGCTGGTTCGGCATCGGGCGCGCGCAGCGGCGGCTTGGCCTGAAGGGCGTCATGTGGACTGCAATGGGCTATGATTGGAATCTGAGGGCGGAGGCCATCGTCGAACGAATGGCGGGGCGCGTGTCCAACGGCGCGATTCTGTGCCTGCACGATGGTCGCGAACTCCGCACGCAGCCGGATATCGGCGCTACCATCGAGGCCGTGCGCCGCCTGGTCCCCCTGTTGCTGGAGCGGGGCTACAAATTAGAAACGGTAAGCCAACTTTTATGTCCGACGACTTGATTGAACGGGTTCGCAAATCGATCTCCTCCTCCAAGCGGATTCCCTTGGAGACGGTCACCATCGACAGCGATTTTCAGCAACTGGGAATCGATTCGATGGACGCGGTGGAGATTCTGTTCGCGCTCGAAAACGAATTCGACATCAACATTCCCGACGACGACGTGCGCAGCGTCCGTGGCGTGCGCGACATGTGTGTGGGCGTGGAGAAATTGCTGGCGGCCAAAGCGGCGGCAGCGGAAACGCAGGCCGGCCAGTAAGGCATGCGCCGCGTCGCCATCACCGGGCTGGGCGCCATTTGCGCGCTCGGCCGGACCACCGCCGAAGTGGCCGAATCGTTGCGCCAGGGCCGTTCCGGCATCGCGCCGATCGAATCCACCGACGCATCGCAACTGCGTTTTCGCAACGGCGCCGAGGTTCGCGGCTATAGCCACCAGGGCTATTTCGAGGACCGGCAGGCCGATTTCATGGACCGCTTCGCGCAGTTCGCCGTAATCGCCGCGCGCGAAGCCGTCACCTGTGCGGGCGTCGAATGGACGCCGGAACTGCGCGAGACCGCGGCCATCATCACCGGCTCCTGCGTGGGGGGGCAGAGCACGGAGGATGTCGGTTTCCACGATGTCTACAAGATGGGCCTGAACCGCGTCCACCCGCTGACCATTCCCAAGACCATGGCCAACGCGGGGGCCAGCCACATCTCGATGGAGTTCGGCATCACCGGTCCCAGCTACACCATCTCGACCGCGTGCTCGTCGGCCGGCCACGCCATCGGCCAGGCCTTCTGGATGGTGCGCAACGGGATAACCGACCTGGCCCTGGCCGGCGGCAGCGAAGCGCCGTTCAGCTTTGGCATTCTCAAAGCGTGGGAGGCCATGCGCGTGGTGTCGCCCGAGACCTGCCGGCCGTTCTCCAAGGACCGGCGCGGCATGGTGCTGGGCGAAGGCGCGGCCATGCTGGTGCTGGAACCGCTCGAGGCCGCGCTCGCCCGGGGGGCCACCGTTCATGCCGAAATCGCCGGTTTCGGCATGTCGGCCGACGCCTGCCACATCACGCAGCCTTCCGCCGATGGCGCGGCCAAGGCCATGCGCGCGGCCTTGCGCGACGCCGGCCTGGCGCCGGAGGCGATCGGCTACGTCAATGCCCACGGCACCGGCACGCTGGCCAACGATGCCACCGAAACCGCCGCGTTGCACGCGGTGTTCGGCGCGCACGCCGGCAAGCTGGCGATCAGTTCCACCAAGTCGATGCATGGCCATGCACTCGGCGCCGCTGCGGCACTGGAGTGCGTCGCCACCGTGCTCGCGCTGCGCGACGGCGTGTTGCCGCCCACCGCCAACTACAACGTACCCGACCCGGAGTGCGACCTCGACGTGATCCCCAACCAGGCGCGCCAGGCGCAAGTCGAGTGGGCGATTTCGAATTCTTTCGCCTTCGGTGGCCTGAACGCGGTACTGGCCCTGCGCAAGGCGTAGGCCTGAGGGCGCGGCCGGCGATTTCGCTGCAACGCCGCCTCTTATAGCGCGCTAAAGTCGCGCCAATTGCGTTTCATCGGGGCGCCGCGACTGAGCCCTCGCCGACCTGACCATGCGGATCATGGTTGAGATATTGATGGTCGCGTTCGCCAGCTCCAACAATGTGCCGCCGATCGATCCGCTGATGATATTGTTGGCCAACCACAGCAGAGTGCTCGACAGCAGCACGGCTCGAAACGGAACGCCGCGCATCGTAAAAATCGCGACGGTCGCGATCGACGAACCGATTACGGGTAACCAGCCGGCTGTGTTTCTCGCGAACGCCGCGCCCATGCCGACGTTCACAATTACAATCGCCGCGCCAAGCAACCACGACCGGTATCGCAGCGCCAGGAACGAGCGCAATGACGAAATCAACGAACTGGCGGAAGCGGGAAGGTTCCCTAAGAGAACGAAATGCAGAGCGTAAACCAAGCCCTGAGTCGCGTTGAAAAACTTCAGACGGTCATCGCTCTTTTGAAGAAAGGCCGTTATGCCAAGGGCAAGAGCGATGTATCCGACCACCTGCGCCGGAGAGAATAGTCCCATGGTTGCGGTGTTTCGAACCCGCTACAGCGGCGGTTCCATCGGCAACACCAGCGGCGGTTCCAACAGGAAGTCGAGCTTGGACATCTCCGCGACGGCATCGCGCACCGCCGCTTCGGTGGTGGGTTCGAGCGTGATCACAAACGGCAGGTCCAGTTTGTTCTCGTGCGGCAGTTGGAGCACGGCCTCGATGCCGATGTGTTTGGCGGCCAGAATGCCCGATAGCGCGGCGATGATTCCCGGCTGGTCGACCACGCGGAACCGCACGTAGTAGGAGCGGGTTTGCAGCGTCACGGGGATCGGCTTGTATATACCCAGGCGCTGATGCGCGAACGGCGAGACGCGCGTGGGGCTGCCGCTCAGAATCTCTCGCGCCACGCGCATCAGGTCGCTCACCACGGCCACGCCGGTGGGCCTCGGGCCGGCGCCGCGGCCGTAGTAGAAGGTGTCCTCGCCGTAGGTCCCCTGCACCCAGATTGCGTTGTAGGAGTGGCGTACACTCGCCAGAATGGCGGTCTCGGGAATCAGGGCCGGTCGCACCGACAGGATCAGCCCCTCCGGCGTCTGCCGCGCCGCGCACAGCAACCGAATCGTGTGGCCGAGGCGGTGGGCATACTGGAAATCCATCGGCGAGAGGCGGCGAATCCCTTCCGTGAAAATGTCCGCCGGCGTGATCTTCTCGCCGAAGGCCAACGCGGAAAGGATGGCCAGTTTCGAGCGCGCGTCGAAGCCATCGATATCGTTGCTCGGATTGGCCTCGGCGAATCCCAGCCGCTGCGCCTCGGCCAGCACCGTTTCGAGCGGCGAGCCGTGCTGCTCCATCTCGGTGAGGATGTAGTTGCTGGTGCCGTTGAGGATGCCCAGCAGCGCCACCACGCGGTCGCCGGAGATGCCTTCGCGCAGCACGGCATGAATCGGAATCCCGCCCGCCACGCTGGCCTCCATGGCCACGTTGGTTCCGGCTTCGATGGCGCGCTCCCAGATCTCGGCGCCGCGCAACGCCATCAGTTCCTTATTCGCGGTAACGACGGACTTCTTCGCCGCAATGGCGGCATGGATCACTTCAGCGGCGATGGTCGTCCCGCCGACCAGTTCGACCACGATATCCAGGCCCGGATGTTCGATCAACCGCCGCCAGTCGTTGGTCTTGAAAACCGATCCCAGCGATTCGGGAATCTGCTTGGAATCGATCAACAGATCGCAGACCGCCCCGACTCGCAGATGAAACCCGAGCTTGAGAGCGATCTGATCGGCGTTCTCCGCCAGAATCTGCAGAGTGCCCGTACCGATGTTGCCCAGACCCACTATCCCTACAGTTACGTCGCGCATGAATTCGCATCATAACATCCTATTCGGGGACAGGCTACCAAACCCCGAAATAGGTGTCGCTAGTATGTGAGTTG